>NZ_JAMYRH010000008.1:0-314077 GCF_040321305.1 Mesorhizobium sp. M0478 | reverse complement strand
TGTTTCGTCTGCTTTGGGGTGGGGGGGTTCTTGTCTTTCGCGGGGGGGGGGGGGGGGGGGGGCGGGGCCCGCGGGGGGGGGGGGGGCCGCGGCACCGGCCCCCACCCGGACCTGCGGTCCGACCTCCCCACAAAGGGGGAGGTAGACGGCTGAGCTAAGCCCGCTAAAACAGCGCCTTCAGCTCGTCCAGCTTGTCGTTGACCAGCCAGCCGTAATAATTCTCCTCGGGCAGTTTGACCGCCTCACCCGCTGCGCGACGTCTGTCGTTTTCAACCTTCAGCGCATAGGCGCGCTGCTCGGGATTGCCGACATTGTAGAGCGTGGCGGTCAGCCCCGGATTGCCTGAGATGTCGAAGCCGGCAATGTTTTTGTAGGCGTCGACCGATTTTCTGATCGTCGCTGCGACGTAGGGCAATGTCAGATCCGGATCCATGATCGTCTTGTAGACCCCATTGGGGTCGCCGACATCGAGTTCGGGCAGCCCCGAAACCTTATGCACGAGATCGCTCATCTGCAGCGCGGTCAGCGGGTTGAGCTGGCCGAGGCCAAAGGTCTGGCCGGCATAATAGGGCTGGAAGAAGGTGGCGCCGAAGCGGTCGTTGGGAAAGCTTGTGCCGCCGACGGTCTTGCCGCGGAAGGAGCGGTTCCACACCTGCTCGCGGCATTCCCACAGGTCGTAGCTGTCCGACATTGTGCACTTCTTGAATTCCGGCCGCTGCACGAAATCGGTGATGTCCTCGCCGTCATAGGCGAAGGACAGCTTGCTGGAGAGGTAGGAAATCGCCTTGACGTAGTAGGTCTGCAGCCGGTCGTAGGCGTCGACATTGTAGGTGTGCTCGCCGACGATGGCGCCGACGATGTGCAAAGGATTGATGCCGTAGGCAGCGGCGGCCTTCCTGATCTTGGCGCGCAGTTCGGCGTCGTTCTGAAGCAAGGCGTAGACCTTGCGGTATTTGGCCTGGAAGGTGGTGTTGGTGGCCTGGGTGCGGCGGCTGGAGGCGCCCGGTATGTCAGGTTGCACGGCATTGCGGTTGCCCGCCGGCACCAGTGTCGCCGCGTCGGCCGCGAACAGCGTCGCCGCCAGCGTCAAGCCGAGAATGACAAGGATCAGTTTTTTCATGCGCCGCCGCCCAAGCAATTCCAGGAAAGTGTGAAACGGCTTTCCGTCCGGAATTGCGTCTAGAGAATTGCCGCGCAAACTAGGGAGTGCTCCCGGTCGAGTCGAGAGCGCCCCTGCAGCCGGCAAGACGAAAGGTGGTCCGATGATACCATCCGGCCACACATCAACCTGTTAGCCGGATTGTTGCCTAAGCATCGGCCCAAAGATCGAAACCGATTTTTGGAAAGTCCGATGCATCGATTCAATACTGCTAGAGCGACCTTTGCGTGTCCAAAGGACGCGCGGCGCTCTAATACCGGCGCCGGATGAACCGGCGCCCTCGTTTAAAGGATGAATCGCGACAAATCTGTGTTTCGCGAGAGGTCGCCGACATGCTTTTCCACATAGGCGGCATCGATGGCGACGCTGGTGCCGTTGCGGTCGGGCGCGTCGTAGGAGATCTCGTCCAGCACGCGCTCCATCACCGTCTGCAGGCGTCTCGCTCCGATGTTTTCGACGCTAGCGTTGAGGTCGACAGCGATGCCGGCCAGCGAATCGATGGCATCGTCGGTGAAGGTGAGGTCGACGCCTTCGGTCTTCATCAGCGCGATATACTGCTTGATGAGGCTGGCCTCGGTCTCGGTGAGGATGCGAATGAAATCGTCCTTCTCCAGCGCCCGCAACTCGACACGGATCGGCAGGCGGCCCTGCAATTCCGGCAACAGGTCGGACGGCTTGGAGACATGGAAGGCGCCCGAGGCGATGAACAGTATGTGGTCGGTCTTCAACGGTCCGTATTTGGTCGCCACCGTCGTGCCTTCGATCAGCGGCAGCAGGTCGCGCTGCACGCCTTCGCGCGAGACGCCGGCGCCCATGCCGCCTTCGCGCGAGGCGATCTTGTCGATCTCGTCGAGGAAGACGATGCCGTCATTTTCGGTCGCGTCGAGCGCCCGGCGCACCACCTCGTCCTGGTCGAGCAGCTTGTCGGACTCGTCGTTGACCAACAGCGCGTAGGACTCCTTGACCGTCGTCTTGCGCGCCTTGGTCTTCTTGCCACCCATCGCCTTCGACAGCATGTCGTTGATGTTGAGCACGCCGATATTAGCGCCCGGCATGCCGGGGATCTCGAAGCCGGGCATGCCGCCGGTGCCGGTGTCGGCAACCTCGATCTCGATCTCCTTGTCATCGAGCTCGCCGTCGCGCAGCTTCTTGCGGAAGGAATCGCGGGTCGCCGGGCTCGCCGTCTTGCCGACCAGGGCTTCCAGCACGCGCTCCTCGGCATTGAGGTGCGCGCGCGCCTTCACGTCCTCGCGCATCTTCTCGCGCACCAGGCCGATGGCGATCTCGACCAGGTCGCGGATGATCTGCTCGACATCGCGGCCGACATAGCCGACTTCGGTGAACTTGGTGGCCTCGACCTTGACGAAAGGCGCACCGGCGAGCCGCGCCAGGCGGCGCGAGATCTCGGTCTTGCCGACGCCGGTCGGGCCGATCATCAGGATGTTCTTCGGCATCACCTCTTCGCGCATCTGGCCTTCCAGCTGCTGGCGGCGCCAGCGGTTGCGCAAGGCAATGGCCACGGCGCGCTTGGCGTCCTTCTGGCCGATGATGAAGCGGTCGAGTTCCGAAACGATTTCACGGGGAGAGAAGGTGGTCATATCACTGAATTCCACTTTGCCACTGCTTGATGGACTCGAACGGATGCAGCAGCATGATCACGTTGAGCGTCAGATTGTCCCGGATGAGGTAGCCGACACCCAGTTCGAAGATGAGGGCGAGGCCGACGACCACCCATATAGGTAGCTTTCTGGCCATCACAAACCCCAGCACCATGGCCAGCGTGTCGGACACCGAATTGATGATGCTATCGCCATAGTAATCCAGCGAAATGGTGCCGGCGCGGTAGCGCTCGATGATGAACGGGCTGTTTTCCAGGAGTTCCCAGCCGCCCTCGATGACAACGGCGAAAGCCAGGCGCAGACCGATTGGCGAGCGCGGGAAGAGGAACCAGGCCAAGGCGTAGAACAGGAAGCCGTGGATGATGTGCGAGAACGTGTACCAGTCGGAAATATGCTGGGAATTCTCCGAACTGTTCACCACACCGTGCCAGAGTTTGACGTAACCGCAGGTGCAGATCGGCGTGCGGCCCATGCCGTAAAGCGCGCCGGCCTGGAAGATGAGCAGAGCGAGCACGAGCAGAAGCCCCATGCGCCAGCTGTCTTCATAGGCCGAGTAATTTTTGGCAGTGCCCGGTGTCGCCATCAACTCATTCCCCTTCTTCCGCGTCGCTCTCTTTGGCATCGACAGACATCAGCACGACGTCCCCATATCTAGAGTGTCTGCGATCGATAGCCCTGAAGCCCGCCTTTTCATAGGCGCGGATGGCGCGGCCATTGTCGGGATGCGGATCGATGATGACGCGCGGCGCGCCTTCCTCGAACAGTTGCTCAACGAATTGCCTGACGATAGCCGAGCCATGACCTTTGCCGACCAGGTCCGGCACGCCGATCGACAGGTCGATGCCGAGCGTGCCGAACGGCTGGTCGGCATAGGGATGGCCGTGTTCCAGATGCGGATCGTAGCTCTGCAGATAGGCGATCGGCCTGCCGTCGAGCTCGACGATCAGCGGCTCTACAGAAATAGAGTCGATGTGCTCCCGGATTTCGGCGATTTCCGTCTCCGGATCGTCCCACAATTCGGCGACATGCGGCTCGGCCAGCCAGCCGGCGATCATGGGCAGGTCTTTTTCGGCAACCGGTCGAAAATCATAGAGCACCGGCGGGTTAGCCGGCATCGAGCGTTTCGACAACAAAGTTGTTGTTGGTGTAGACGCAAATGTCGGAGGCGATCTGCATCGCCTTGCGGGCGATCTCCTCGGCATCCTTGTCGCTGTCCATCAGCGCGCGGGCAGCGGCCAGCGCATAGTTGCCGCCGGAACCGATGGCCATGACGCCGAATTCGGGCTCCAGTACGTCGCCGGTGCCGGTGAGCGCCAGCGAAACCGACTTGTCGGCCACCAGCATCATCGCTTCCAGCCGGCGCAGATAACGGTCGGTGCGCCAGTCCTTGGCGAGCTCGACGCAGGCGCGTGTCAACTGGTCGGGATATTGTTCGAGCTTGGCTTCGAGCCGCTCCAGAAGGGTGAAAGCGTCCGCTGTGGCGCCGGCGAAACCGGCAATGACATTGCCGCCCTTGCCGATGCGGCGCACCTTTTTGGCGTTGCCTTTCATGATGGTCTGGCCAAGGCTGACCTGGCCGTCGCCGGCGATCACCACCTTGTTGCCCTTGCGCACCGTCACGATGGTCGTGGCGTGCATACTCAGTTCATTGGACATTTTTAGCTCCGATTCGCGCGATCCCGATAAGGCGATTGGCGCGCGGTACGAGTGATTTCGATCGGCCATATGTATGCATGGGGCGGGTGATTGCAAACGGCGTACGCCATGGCCGGTGGCTGTCCGCATCGCAACTGGCAATCGCCGGATCATGCTGCTAGAAGGCTTTCGTTTTCAAGCAAATGACAGCTTGGAACCCCGTCTTGAGTTTCGAACCCCTCAGCCAAGGACAAGGTCATGGCGTCCCGTTCCGCCGAAGTCAGCCGCAAGACCAAGGAAACCGAGATCAGCGTCTCGGTCCATGTCGACGGCACCGGAAAATCCGACATGTCGAGCGGCGTCGGCTTCTTCGACCACATGCTGGACCAGCTGTCGCGCCACTCGCTGATCGACATCACGGTGAAGGCCAAGGGCGACCTGCACATTGACGACCACCACACGGTCGAGGACACCGGCATTGCGATCGGCCAGGCGCTGGCCAAGGCGCTGGGCGAGCGGCGCGGCATCATGCGCTACGCCTCTGTCGACCTTGCCATGGACGAGACGCTGACGCGGGCCGCGATCGACGTGTCGGGCCGTCCGTTCCTGGTCTGGAATGTCGCCTTCTCGTCGCCCAAGATCGGCACGTTCGACACCGAACTGGTGCGAGAATTCTTCCAGGCGCTGGCGCAGAATGCCGGCATCACGCTGCATGTCACCAACCATTATGGCGCCAACAACCACCATATTGCCGAGACCTGCTTCAAGGCGGTGGCGCGCGCGCTGCGTTTCGCACTGGAGCGCGACCCGCGCCAGCCGGAAGCGGTTCCCTCCACCAAGGGATCTCTGAAAGGGTAGGCTGATGGCCATCTATGTCGTGATGGAACCGCCAGGCCGCACCGAGGCGGCCGACGCAACCATTTTTGTCCGCGACGGTTTTTCCTGGCTGGCTTTCCTGGTGGCGCCGCTGTGGCTCGCTTGGCACCGGCTTTGGATCGAGGCCGCGCTCGCCTTCGTCGCCATGGGGCTCATCTCGGTGCTCGGCCAATGGCTGGGACTGGACTGGGCCGGCTCCGCACTGTCTTTACTGGTGTCGCTCTATATCGGGCTGGAAGGCCAAGGGTTGCGGCTCGCAGCGCTGCGCCGCGGCGGCTGGCATGAATGGGGCGTCGTCGAAGCCGACAATCCTGACGATGCCGACATCCGCCAGTCACTGGACGCCGAGGCGCTTGCCGATGAGCCGGCGCCGCTGCCGCGCATCGTGCCGGACGCCAGCCTGGCCCGGCCGGCGCAGACCGGGCTGACGCTGGGCCTGAGCCATACGCCGGGAAAAGCCTGAGATGCGGGTCGCGATCATCGATTACGGGTCGGGCAATCTGCGCTCGGCCACCAAGGCCTTCGAGCGCGCCGCGCATGAAGCCGGCATTGCGGCTGCCATCGAGCTGACCGCCGATGCCGAGCGTGTGCGCAGCGCCGACCGCATCGTTTTGCCCGGCGTCGGCGCCTATGCCGATTGCGCGGCGGGCCTGCGCGGCGTCGCCGGCATGTGGGAAGCGGTGGAAGAGGTAGCGATCGCCAAGGCGCGGCCGTTCCTCGGCATCTGCGTCGGCATGCAGCTGATGTCGGAGCGCGGCCTGGAAAAGACCGTGACCAAGGGCTTCGGCTGGATTGCCGGCGACGTCAAGGAGATCACGCCCGCCGATCCGGCACTGAAGATCCCGCAAATCGGCTGGAACACCATCGATCTGGAGCGCAAGCACCCGCTGTTTTCGGGTATTGCGACCGGGCCTAAGGGTCTGCACGCCTATTTCGTTCATTCCTACCATCTCGACGCGACAAGGCCGGACGAAGTGCTGTCCGTCGCCGATTATGGCGGCCCGGTAACGGCGGTGGTCGCGCGCGGTAACCTTGCCGGCACGCAATTCCATCCGGAAAAGAGCCAGGCGCTCGGCCTGGCACTGATCACCAACTTCCTGCGCTGGAGGCCTTGAGATGAGCAAGAAGGGCTACTGGATGGCGATGGTCGATGTGACCGATCCGGAAAACTATCCGAAATACATCGCCGCCAACAAAGCGGCGTTCGACAAATACGGCGCGAAATTCCTGACGCGAGGCGGTCAGTCGTCAAGCCCGGAAGGGCCATCCGGCAATCGCCATGTGATCGTCGAGTTCGAAAGCTACGAGGTCGCGCTGGCTTGCTTCCATTCCCCCGAATACCAGGCAGCGCTGAAATTCCGGCGCGCTTATTCGACCTCGCATTTCGCCATTGTGGAAGGGGTCTGAACGGTGATCCTGTTTCCGGCCATCGACCTCAAGGACGGCAAGTGCGTGCGGCTGAAGCACGGCGATATGGCGACCGCGACCATCTACAATGACGACCCTGCGGCCCAGGCCAAGGCCTTCGAAGAGCAAGGGTTTGAATGGCTGCATGTCGTCGACCTCAACGGCGCCTTCAAGGGCCAGAGCGTCAACAGCGCGGCGGTCGGCGCCATCCTCAAGGCGACGAAAAACCCGGTGCAGCTCGGCGGCGGCATCCGCACGCTGGCGCAGATCGAGGACTGGCTCGACCGCGGGCTGGCCCGCGTCATCCTCGGCACGGTGGCGGTGCGCGATCCCGACCTGGTCCGGGAAGCCTGCAAGGAATTTCCTGGAAAGATCGCCGTGGGCATCGACGCCAAGGGCGGCAAGGTGGCGGTCGAAGGCTGGGCCGAGGCCTCCAGCCTCGGCGTCATCGAACTGGCGCAGAAATTCGAAGGCGCCGGCGTTGCCGCCATCATCTACACCGACATCGACCGCGACGGCGTTCTGACCGGCATCAACTGGGACGCCACGATCGATCTCGCCGACGCGGTGTCGATCCCGGTCATCGCCTCGGGCGGGCTGGCCTCGATCGCCGACATCGTGCGCATGACCATGCCCGACGCAAAGAAACTCGAAGGCGCCATCTCCGGCCGCGCGCTCTATGACGGGCGCATCGATCCGGCCGAGGCGCTTGCGGTGCTGCAGGGCAAGGCGATGGAGGCCCGATCTTGAAGATCTCCATCATCCTGGCCTCCTATGACAGCGGCCACTATCACGGCGGCATGGGCCGAGGCCCGGATGCACTCGTCGCCGGCGGGCTGGTCGACGCGCTGACGCTCTCCGGGCATGACGTCGTCGTCACCGATATCGGCAGGGTTGGCGACGAACAGCAGCGCGAGATCGCCACCGGCTTTGCCGTGTGCGGCGCCGTCTCCGGCGAGGTCCGCATCGCCATAGACCGCAGCCGGTTTCCCATCGTGCTGGCCGGCAATTGCCTGACATCGGCCGGTGCGGTTGCCGGCGAGGATGCCGATGCGATCATCTGGGCCGACCAGCATGGCGATCTCAACACGCCGGAGACGTCCATCTTCGGCTTTCTCGACGGCATGGCGCTGGCCACGGTTCTCGGCCTGTGCTGGAAGCCGATGGCCTCGGCCATCCCCGGCTTCAAGCCGATCGATCCGGCGCGCTGCGTGCTGGTCAACGCGCGCGATCTCGATCCGGCCGAAACAGAGCTGTTGAAGACGTTGCCGGTCATCCGCACCGAATGCCCGGACTGGGCCACGGCGAGCGGCAGGCTGAAGGCGCCGGATGCGAAGCGGGTGCACCTGCATCTCGATCTCGACGTGCACGACCCCGGGGCGCTGCAGGCCAACCGCTACACCACGCCCGGCGGCCCGGAGCCGAAACAGCTGCGCCAGGCTGTCTGCGGCATGGCCGGCCTGCTGCCGATTTCCGGCATCACCATTTCCGCCTACGATCCGGCGTTCGATGCGCAGGCCGAGGTTCCGCCGCTGGTCGGCGAACTGCTCAGCGAGTTGCTGGCGACGATGGAGAAGGGCTGATGCTGAAGGCCCGAGTCATCCCTTGCCTCGACGTCAAGAACGGCCGCGTCGTCAAGGGCGTCAATTTCGTCGACCTCATCGATGCCGGTGATCCGGTCGAGGCGGCCAAAGCCTATGACGCGGCCGGCGCTGACGAGCTTTGCTTTCTCGATATCACCGCGTCGTCCGACAACCGTGAAACCATCTTCGACGTCGTCGCCCGCACCGCCGAACAATGCTTCATGCCGCTGACCGTCGGCGGCGGCGTGCGCCAGGTGGCCGATATTCGCAAACTGTTGCTGGCCGGCGCCGACAAGGTGTCGATCAACACTGCGGCGGTGAAGAACCCCGATTTCGTCGCGGAAGCCGCCGACAAGTTCGGCAACCAGTGCATTGTCGTCGCCATCGACGCCAAGAAGGTGTCGGCACCCAATGAAGCCGACCGCTGGGAGATCTTCACCCATGGCGGCCGTGAAAAGACCGGCATCGATGCGGTCGAGTTTGCGCGAAAAATGGTCGATCGCGGCGCTGGCGAGATCCTGCTGACCTCGATGGACCGCGACGGCACCAAGGCCGGTTACGACATTGCGCTGACCCGCGCGATAGCGGATGCGGTGCGCGCGCCGGTCATCGCGTCGGGCGGCGTCGGCACGCTCGACCATCTGGTCGAGGGCATTCGCGACGGCCACGCCGGCGCCGTGCTCGCGGCCTCGATCTTCCATTTCGGCACTTACACGATTGCGGAAGCCAAGGCGCATATGGCCGAGGCCGGGCTACCGATGCGGCTGGACTACCCGGTTCAATCCACTCCACAAAGGCTGTAGGCTGCGCCATGGCTGAATTTTCGCTGTCCGATCTGGAAACGATCATTGGCGAACGCGCCCGTTCCGGCGACCCGGACTCGTGGACGGCAAAACTGTTCGCCAAAGGCATCGACAAGGCGGCGCAGAAGCTTGGTGAAGAGGCAGTCGAGACCGTCATTGCCGCCGTCAAGGGCGACAAAAATGCCCTCGTTTCCGAAAGTGCCGATCTCATATATCATTGGCTCGTCGTGCTTGGCATGGCCGGCGTTTCGCTGGGCGAGGTGCTGAAGGAGCTTGAGGGCCGTACCGGCCGTTCGGGCGTCACTGAAAAGGCATCCCGGCCGAAAGGCTGACCGCTAGAGCCGGATGATTTCGGGCCGAGGCCTTAAATCTGAATCCGTCTCTAAATTGATAGAGGGAGCATGATGTCGCCCGAAAACCGCTTCACACTTTTCGGCCTCATGCTCTAGAGGGCAGGAAACTCGATGGACCAGCTCGCTCCGACCGAGAAATATTCCCCCTATCGTTTCTTCTCGGCCGAGCAATGGTCGAACTTCCGCGCCGACACGCCGATGACGCTGGGCGAAGACGAGATCAACCGTCTGCGCTCACTGAACGATCCGGTCGACCTGGAAGAAGTCAAGCGCATCTATCTGTCGCTCTCGCGGCTGCTTTCGGCGCATGTCGAGGCCAGCCAGTTGCTGTTTCGCCAGCGCCAGGCCTTCTTCAACGCGCTGGATGTGGTCAAGACACCGTTCATCATCGGCATTGCCGGTTCGGTTGCGGTCGGCAAATCGACCACGGCGCGCGTGCTGAAGGAGCTTCTGGCGCGCTGGCCGTCGAGCCCCAAGGTCGATCTCATCACTACCGACGGGTTCCTGCTGCCCAACAAGGTGTTGCGACGCGACAATCTGATGGAGCGCAAGGGCTTTCCCGACAGCTACGATGTCGGTGCGCTGCTGCGTTTCCTGTCGGGCATCAAGTCGGCCCAGCGCAATGTCCGCGCGCCCGTCTATTCGCATTTGACCTATGACGTCATTCCCGGCGAGTTCGTCACCATCGACCGGCCAGACATTCTGATCTTCGAAGGCATCAACGTTCTGCAACCCGGCAAATTGCCGAAGGACGGCAAGATAGTGCCGTTCCTGTCGGATTTCTTCGATTTCGCCATTTATATCGACGCCGACGAAAAGCTGATCCACCAATGGTACATCGCCCGCTTCATGCGCCTGCGCGAGACGGCCTTCCGCAATCCGGACTCCTTCTTCCACCGCTATTCGCAGCTTTCGGAAGACGCCGCGCGTGCCATTGCGGAAGGCTTGTGGGCCAACATCAACCTGAAAAACCTGCGCGAGAACATCGTGCCGACACGAGCGCGGGCCGACCTCATCCTGCGCAAGGGCGCCAATCATCTGGTCGAGGAAGTGGCGCTCAGGAAACTGTGACGACTGGGTTAACGGCGCCTTAGGCAATCCCGGCTAGTTTTTGCTGCAATTCCAGCGGGTCGGGAGCAAGCGGTGATCAATGCGAGCGATGCCGGGGGCCGCCAAGCCCCGGTCTATTCCCTGGTCATTCCGATCTTTAACGAGGAAGCGGTGCTACCGCTGCTGGTGCGGCGGATCCGCATGCTGCTGGACGCGCTGGACGGCCGTGCCGAAGCGATTTTCATCGACGATGGCAGCCGCGACACCAGCCTCATCTTCCTGCGCGGCATGGTTGCCGAGGACGACCGCTTCCGGCTGATCGAGCTGTCGCGCAATTTCGGCCACCAGATCGCCATCACGGCCGGCATGGATGCTGCCGCCGGGGACGCCGTCATCGTCATGGATGCCGACCTGCAGGACCCGCCGGAGGTGGTGCTCGATCTCGTCGCCAAGTGGAAAGAAGGCTACGAGATCGTCTATGCGCGGCGCATCCGGCGCGAGGGCGAAACCTGGTTCAAGCGGGTCAGCGCCAATCTGTTCTATCGCGCGCTCGAGCAGATGACCTCCGTCAGCATTCCGCGCGATGTCGGCGATTTCCGCCTCGTCGGCCGCAAGGCGCTCGAGACTTTCAAACGCATGCCCGAGCGTGACCGCTTCGTGCGCGGCATGTTCGGCTGGATGGGTTTCAAGCAGACCGCCGTGCCGTTCGAGAGGCCGACGCGGGCAGCAGGCGAAACCAAATATCCGTTCTGGAAGATGGTGCGGCTGGCCGTGCACGGTATCATCAGCTTTTCCGACAAGCCGCTGCGGCTGGCGCTGTGGGCGGGTCTGGCCATTTCCGGCCTCGCCGCCCTGCTTGGGCTCTACGCGGTGTTTTCCTGGCTTTTTGTCAGCGGCGTCGTCCATGGCTGGACATCGACGGTGGTGATCATTTCCTTCTTGTCGGGCATCAATCTGCTGATGACCGGCGTCATCGGCCTTTATGTTGGCGGCATTCATGCCGAGGTGAAACGGCGGCCGCTTTACGTCGTCGACCGGCTGACCGGCTTCGAGGAAGCGATCGCCGCCATCAGCAATTCCCAGGCGTCGAAAAAGACGCCGCCCGCGACGCACGAACGCCGGTTCGGTTGACTGTGCGCCAGGCGGTCAACGATCCTTTGCCCGGCTACCGGTTCTGGTCATGGGCCATGGGCCGTTCGGAGCCGGCGCGAATCCTGCGGTTTGCTACAATCGGCGGCGTATCAACCCTGATCTACGCCGTGCTGACCTTGGCCCTTTCGGCTCTGCATGGCTTTGGCAGGCCTGCGACAATCGCCTCGGTCGCTGGCTATGGCGCCGGCGCGGTGTTCTCCTATTGCGGGCATCGCTTCGTGACGTTCATGTCGGACGGCTCGATTGGCTTCGAGATCGTCCGCTTCGCCTGCGCCACGGCGATCGGGTTTCTGCTCTCGGTCGGGCTGGCCATGATCCTTACCGACGTAGCTGGACTGCCGCCATTGGTGCCAGTGGCAATCGCTTCCATCCTGGTTCCGGTCCTGAACTTCATTATCCTGCGCAAATTCGTCTTCGTGGCGGCCCGATGAGTACGGAGATCCGCACTTCGCTCATCGAGAGATCCGCCCTGACTTCGGCCCAGGGCAGCTCGCGAACGCTGCCACCGACCAGGGTCATCTGCCTGCTCGTGCTGGTGGCGGCCGTGCCCTGGCAGATGCGCTGGGGCGTCATACCCGACACCAGTTGGGCAATCACCATGTCCGAGAAGGTGCTTGCCGGCTCACGGCTCTATGTGGATCTCTTCGAGGTCAATCCGCCGTTCACGCCGTGGATGTTCATGCCGGCCGTGGCCTTGGCGCACGCTCTCGGCATTTCGCCGGAAGTCGTCATTCATCTCTATGCCTATACGATCTGCCTGCTGGGTCTCGGCATTGCCGCACGGATCGCTAGATTGGCCGGCTTTGCCGAGAACCATGTGCTGTTCTCGATGCTGCCGCTGTTTCTGGCACTGCTGATCATTCTTCCGGGCAACGCTTTCAGCGAGCGGGAACATCTGGGCATCGCCCTGTTTCTGCCGTTGCTGGTGTTGATGGCTTGGCGCGCCGCGCCGACGGAAGGGCGCACGCCGAGCTTGTCGATAGCGGCATTGGCCGGCCTTTGTGGCAGCGTCCTGGTGCTGGTGAAACCCTATTATGCGCTGATGGTGCTGGTTCCGGCGCTGTACGTGGCCTTTCAGCGCCGGTCGATCTGGTCGCTCTTCCGCATCGAATACTGGGTAATCGGCTTGGTCTGCGTCGCCTATCTCGTCGCCGTGCTGTACTTTTATCCAGAGTTCCTCAACACCATCTATCCGGTGCTGACCGACACCTATATGCGGCTGCGGGTGGTGCAAGCGCTGTTGGTCAAGTATGCACCAGCCTATCTCGTCGCTCTCTACATGTTACGCTCGCTTCGGCCAGGCCTCTCCCTGTCGCCGATGATCGTGGTGTTCGTCCTGGCGTCATTGGCCGCCACCGTGCCTCTCGTCTACCAGGCCAAGGGCTGGCCTTATCATGCATTCCCGGCGATCAGCCTGATAGCGGCGGCGTTGCTGCTCAGAGCCATCCAGATTGACCCAGCGAGGCAATCGCTATCGGGCATGGGGCTGGCGCGGATGCTTTTGCTTGCCGCCACCATTTTGGCCAATGCTGTCCCCTTCTGGCCCAGCCAGAAGCCCAGCGCCGATTTCGTCGCGACGATAAATGCCGCGGTAGACCATCCGAAGGTCGCGCTCATAGGTTCGGACATTGCGGCGGGCCATCCGCTGACGCGAATGGTCGGCGGGAGCTGGATCTCGACGTACTGCAGCGATTGGCTCGGGGGATTTGCTACCTATTTCGCGAAGGTCGAGGCGCAAAGCGGCAACGAGGCGGGGGCCGAACACTACAAGCGGATCACCGATCGCTACATCGATGACAAGCTTGCCCAACTCGAAACCAACCAGCCATCGCTGGTCATTGTGCAGAAGGAGGACATCTTGTGGCTGACCGAGCTTTCCGGCCGGCAGGATTTCGTCCGCTTCATGCAACACTATCGCCAGATCGCGGAGGACGATACGTTGAGGGTCCTTGTTCGCGACGACTTTAGCCGGGCTCCGTCACCCGCCGCAGCGTCAGATTGATGCGGCCGCCATTCTTCAGCAGCGCCGAGGTCGACGGATAGATGCGGTCGACGCCGTGTAAGCAGAGCCGGCCTTCGCCGCCGAGCACGACGACGTCGCCGCTTTTCAGGCGGAACGATTTGGTGCCGCCGTCGCGTGTGGCCCCCCTGCCCGTCACTTGGCCGACCCGGAACAGGCAATCGTCGCCAAGTGACACCGAGACCACTGGGGCCGAGAAATCGGCTTCGTCGCGATCCTGGTGCAGACCCATTTTGGCGTCCTGCGTATAGAAATTGACCAGGCAGGCCTCCGGCGGATTCGGATAGGCGGCGACCTCCCGCCACAATTGCAGCAGCGCGTCCGGGATCGGCGGCCATGGCTCTCCGGTGAGTGGGTGCGTTGGCTGGTAGCGATAGCCCAGCTCCTTGTCAGTGACCCAGCCGAGCGAGCCGCAATTGGTCATGCGCACGCTCATCTCCTTGCCGGTCCGCGGCATCGCCGGCACGTACAGCGGCGCCCGCTGTACAATTGTCCTCACCTCTTCCACCAGCGCTTCCTGCGCCGCGCGGGACAGATAGCCGGGCATATGGCGGACGCCTTTGGGCAGAACGAGCATGACTTCGCCTCCGGTTGATACTGAAACCATGCCACCGCCAATCAGAAACGGCGACCCGAAAGCCACCGTTGTCGGTCTCCCTTGCTGTGGCAATGGTGAAACCTTGCGTCTGCGGTTCCGAAGGGGAGGCCGCTTTATGCACGCAGTCGGCGCGGTCCTTAGTCGTTCTCTACCCGGCCGCGCAGCTTTTTGATCGTGCCGCGCCCTGCCTTGCTTTGCAGCCGCCGCTCCACCGAGCCTTTCGACGGCCTGGTCTTCTTGCGCGGCGGCGGCGGCGGTTCCGCGGCCTTGGCGACCAGCGCCGTCAGCCTTGCCCGGGCATCGGCCCGGTTCTGCTCCTGGGTGCGGAAGCGGCCGGCCTCGATGACGATGACGCCGTCCTTGGTGGCGCGCTGGCCGGCGAGCTTGATCGTGCGCGCGCGCACGCGTTCGGACAGGCCAGCCGCATTGGCGGCGTCGAAGCGCAACTGGACCGCGGTCGCCACCTTGTTGACGTTCTGGCCGCCGGGACCCGACGAGCGGATGAAATCCTCGTGCAGGTCGCCCGGGTGGATTACGGCCTCGTCTGATATGATGATGTCGTCGATAGGCATACCGCAGTCATGGCGCGGCGGACCAAAAAAGAAAAGGCCCGATCGAGACCGCGCCTTTCAAGGATGCTTCGGTGAAGATGTCTCGACTATTCCGCAGCTTCCTGCAGGCGGGGTGCTGCGCCGAGCACGACGGCATCGACATGGCTCTCGAATTTCTCGAAGTTGACGGCGAACATGCCGACCAATCGCGCTGCCTGCCGGTCATAGGCTGCCTTGTCGGCCCAGGTCGAACGCGGGTCGAGAATGGCGCCGTCGACGCCAGGCACAGCAACCGGCACCTCGAAGCCGAAATTGGCGTCGGTGCGGAAACCGGACGCCTTCAACGAACCGTCAAGCGCTGCGGCCAGCAAGGCGCGCGTCGCCTTGATCGGCATACGCTTGCCGGTGCCGTAGGCGCCGCCGGTCCAGCCGGTGTTGACCAGCCAGCAATCGGCGCCGTGGCGGGCGATCAGCTCGCGCAGCAGATTGCCGTATTCCTTGGGGTGGCGCGGCATGAACGGGGCGCCGAAGCAGGTCGAGAACGTCGCTTCCGGCTCGGTAACGCCTTTCTCGGTGCCGGCCACCTTGGCGGTGTAGCCGGAGAGGAAGTGATACATCGCCTGCGCCGGGGTCAGCCGTGCGATCGGCGGCATGATGCCGAAGGCATCGGCGGTCAGCATGATGATGTTTTTCGGGTGGCTGGCCCGTCCGCTCTTCGAGGCATTGGGGATGAAATCCAGCGGATAGGCGCAGCGCGTGTTTTCGGTGAGCCGGCCGTCGTTGAAGTCCGGCACGCGGTCGGCGTCGAGCACGACATTTTCCAGCACCGTGCCGAAACGCTGCGTGGTGGCGAAAATCTCCGGCTCGGCCTCGGCCGACAGCCGGATCGTCTTGGCGTAGCAGCCGCCTTCGAAGTTGAAGATGCCGTGCGGTCCCCAGCCGTGCTCGTCGTCGCCGATGAGCGTACGTGACGGATCGGCCGACAGCGTCGTCTTGCCCGTCCCGGAAAGCCCGAAGAAGATCGCTGCGTCGCCGCCCGGGCCCTCATTGGCCGAGCAGTGCATCGGCATGACGCCCTTTTCCGGCAGCAAATAGTTGAGCATGGTGAACACCGACTTCTTCATCTCGCCGGCATAGGAAGTGCCGCCGATCAGCACGATCTTGCGGGCGAGATCGACCGCAATCACCGTATCGGTGCGGCTGCCGTGACGGGCCGGATCGGCGCGGAAGGACGGCAGGTCGATGATCGTCATCTCCGGCACGAAATCCTCGAGCTCGGCGGCCTGCGGGCGGATCAAAAGATTGCGGATGAACAGCGAGTGCCAGGCGAATTCGGTGATGATCCGCGTCGGCAGCTTCAGCTCGGCATCGGCGCCGCCGATCAGGTCCTGGACATAAAGGTCCCTGTCGGCCGCATGGGCAAGGAAATCGGCAAGCAATGTTTCGAACTGAGCCGGCGAAATCGCCTTGTTGTTATCCCACCAGATATGCGGCTCGGTGGCACTGTCGCGGACGACAAACTTGTCCCTGGGCGAGCGGCCGGTGTGCTGGCCGGTCTCGGCAAGCAGCGCGCCATGCGCGGTCAGCCTTGCCTCGCCACGGCGGATCGCGTCCTCGTACAGCGCCGCGGCACCGAAATTATAACGCACCGTTCCGGTAGTTTTCAGTCCGATGCGATCGATCGCGCAGGCGGAATTGCGTTTGCCGACTTCCGACATCAAGGGTACCTTCTTCTGGAATCGCCGCACTTTGCCGTCGTATTTCCGGCAGGCCCGCGAAGTGGGCTAAGATGGTCAGAACCAGAAAACCCAAATGATATCAAATCATTAATCGATTTAAAAAAATTGAAAGTTGTTTAAATCGTTTATATATGCAAAAAATTACAGTGGTTACCCAAAGGATTGGCCAGGGTCAGGCTTCCAATCTGCATAGAGGTGCGGGATGGGTCACCGGCAAGCCTTCCGTGACAGCGGACGGAGCCTGTGCCACATTTTGTACCTAATTTGTCCTGCAAAAGCCCTTTCTCTTATCGAAGAAGGGACAGCTCATGAGGGAGCCGCTTGAAATGGCAACAATCGCGCTTGTCGATGACGACCGCAACATTCTGACATCGGTGTCGATCGCCCTCGAGTCCGAGGGGTATCGCGTCGAGACCTACACGGATGGTGCGTCGGCGCTGGAAGGCCTGGCGGCGCGGCCGCCGAATCTCGCCATCCTCGACATCAAGATGCCGCGCATGGACGGCATGGAGCTGTTGCGCCGGATGCGGCAGAAGTCCGACCTGCCGGTGATCTTCCTGACCTCGAAGGACGATGAGATCGATGAGCTTTTCGGCCTCAAGATGGGCGCCGACGATTTCATCCGCAAACCGTTCTCGCAGCGCCTGCTGGTCGAGCGGGTGCGCGCCGTGCTGCGCCGCGCCAGCGCCCGCGAAGCTGCGGCAAAGGCGCCCAGCCAGCAGGCCCGTTCGCTGGAACGCGGCCAGCTCGTCATGGACCAGGAACGCCATACCTGCACCTGGAAGGGCGAGCCGGTGACGCTGACGGTCACCGAATTTCTCATCCTGCACTCGCTGGCGCAGCGCCCCGGCGTGGTAAAAAGCCGTGATGCGCTGATGGATTCGGCCTATGATGAGCAGGTCTATGTCGACGACCGCACCATCGATAGCCACATCAAGCGGCTGCGCAAGAAGTTCAAGGCCGTCGATGACGACTTCGAAATGATCGAAACCCTTTACGGAGTCGGATACCGGTTCCGCGAAGCTTGAGTTGATGCATGTCGCCCAAAAGTGGTCGCGTTTATGGGACGACGACATGCATAAAACCAAAGACTAGGCGGGAGCTGCTATTCGATGGCAGTGGATGTACAGCGGAGCAGACGAACGAGCGCTGTCAGGCGGTCGCGGATTCTGCCCGCATTCCTGTCGAGGTTGACGGTGCCGATGCGCCGCTTCCTCGGCCACCACATCTTTTCCAGCCTGACCCGGCGCATCCTGTTCCTCAACCTGGCCGGCCTCGCCGTGCTGGTCACCGGCATCCTCTATCTCAACACCTTCCGCGACGGGCTGATCGACGCCCGCGTCGAAAGCCTGATGACGCAGGGCGAGATCATCGCCGGCGCCATTGCCGCGTCGGCAACGGTCGAGACCGATTCGATCAGCATCGATCCGGAAAAACTGCTCGAACTGCAGGCCGGTGAAAGCCTGGGGCCGGGCTCAGACCAGCTCGACAATCTGGATTTCCCGATCAATCCCGAGCGCGTCGCGCCGGTGCTGCGGCGGCTGATTTCGCCGACGCGCACCCGGGCCCGCATCTATGACCGCGACGCCAATCTGCTGCTCGATTCGCGCCATCTCTATTCGCGCGGCCAGATCCTGCGCTACGACCTGCCGCCGGTCGAGGACGAGCAGCCGGATATGCTGGAGCGCGTGCAGAAATTCGTCTTCGACTTCTTCCGCAACAAGGACCTGCCCGTCTACCACGAGCAGCCCGGCGGCAACGGTGCGGCCTTCCCGGAAGTGGTCAAGGCGCTGACCGGCAGTCCATCGACGATCGTGCGGGTGAGCGAACAGGGCGAGCAGATCGTTTCCGTGGCGGTGCCGATCCAGCGCTTCCGCGCCGTTCTCGGCGTGCTGATGCTGTCGACGGAAGGCGGCGACATCGACAAGATCGTCGCCGCCGAGCGCAAGGCTATTTTGCGCGTGTTCGGCATCGCCGCCCTGGTCACCGCCATCCTGTCGATGCTGCTCGCATCCACCATCGCCAATCCGCTGCGCCGGCTATCGGCGGCGGCAGTGCGGGTGCGGCGCGGCGTCAAGAGCCGCGAGGAGATCCCCGACTTTTCCGACCGCCAGGACGAGATCGGCAATTTGTCGGTCGCGGTGCGCGACATGACCAACGCGCTCTATGCCCGCATCGAGGCGATCGAAAGCTTCGCCGCCGATGTCTCGCACGAGCTGAAGAACCCGCTGACCTCGCTGCGCAGCGCGGTGGAGACCTTGCCGCTGGCCAAGAACGACAATTCACGCGGCAGGCTGATGGAGATCATCCAGCACGATGTCCGGCGTCTCGACCGGCTGATCACCGACATTTCCGATGCCTCGCGCCTCGACGCCGAACTGGCGCGTGAGGATGCCGCCACGGTCGATTTGAAGAAATTCATTACCGATCTCGTCGCCGTGTCGCGCGAAGCGACGCGCAACAAAAAGGCTGTCGAGATCGAATTCAAGGCCGCCAAGCTGCCGCAAGGCGTCAAAGGCTATTTCGTCACCGGCCATGATCTGAGGATCGGCCAGGTCATCACCAATCTGATCGAGAATGCCCGCTCCTTCGTGCCGGAGGACCACGGCCATATCGCCATTTCCCTGGCACGCTCGGGCAAGGTCAACATCGTCACCGTCGACGACAACGGCCCCGGAATCCGCGCCGACGCCATCGACCGCATCTTCGAGCGCTTCTACACCGACCGCCCGGCGGGCGAGGCGTTCGGCCAGAATTCGGGGCTTGGCCTGTCGATATCCAGGCAGATCGTCGAAGCCCATGGCGGCACGCTGACCGCCGAGAACATCCCCGGCACCAAGCCCGGCGACATCAAGGGCGCGCGCTTCGTCGTTACGCTGCCGGCCGAAGGCTGATCGCGGCTGCGCATGCCCGATCCCACCGCGGAACCCGAGAACATCCATGCCACCGCAGTCCTGATTGGCGAGCGGGGCGTCCTGATCACCGGGCCGTCCGGCTCGGGCAAGACAACGCTGGCGCTGGCGCTCATCGACCATTTCAGCCGGCTCGGGCTGTTTGCGCGGCTGATCGGCGACGACCAGCTGTTTGTCGCGGCGCGTTTCGGGCGGCTGGTCTGCCATGCGCCCGCCAGCATTGCCGGCCTCGCAGAGGTGCCCGGGCTTGGTCCGAAGCCGCTTTTGTTCCAACCTGTGGGGGTCATCGACCTGGCAATCCGGATGGTTTCCGCAGACGCGATCGCGCGTTTCCAGGAAGAGTCGACCGCGACCATTGCCGGCTGTGTGGTGCCGCGCATCGACCTCGTTCAGCGCAACGTCACTGCGGCTTTGCCGGCGGTAATGGCGCGGCTGGCGATTGCGCCTTTCGTATGATCCGCCGCCGGTTTTTTGCTGCAATGCGTCAAATTGGCCATGGCTGACGCAATTTTGGGCTTGTCAACGCGCCGCGCGTCGACAAGATAGCGCTCCCGCCGCCTGGGATGGCCGGCGAGCATAAAAAGCGCCTGTGAAGCGGCGATGACGGGAGCCACCATAGAATGATCGGACTCGTGCTTGTAACGCACGGTCAACTGGCCGCCGAGTTCCGCCATGCCGTGGAACATGTCGTGGGGCCACAAGACAATTTCGAAACCGTGGCAATCGGCGCCGATGACGATATGGAGCAGCGTCGGCGCGATATCGTCGACGCCGTCGGCCGCGTCGACACCGGGACCGGGGTCATCGTTCTGACCGATATGTTCGGCGGCACGCCTTCCAACCTCGCCATTTCGGTGATGGAATCCGGTCGCACCGAGGTCATCGCCGGCATGAACCTGCCGATGCTGATCAAGCTGTCATCGATCCGCAAGGGCGACAACATGGCGACCGCGCTCGACGAGGCGCAGGCCGCGGGGCGCAAATACATCAACGTCGCAAGTCAGCTGCTGAGCAGCAAATGAACGCGCTGTCGCCCGGTGAGATCGTGCGCGAGTTCCCGATCGTCAACCAGCGCGGCCTGCATGCGCGCGCCTCGGCGAAGTTCGTCCAGGTCGCCAGCGGCTTCGACGCCACCGTCCATGTCGAGAAGGATGGTCTCAAGGTCGGCGGCACCTCGATCATGGGGCTGATGATGCTGGCGGCGAGCCCCGGTTATTCGATCCGCGTCACCGCCAGCGGCGCTGAAGCCGCAGCGGCGATGGACGCGCTGGAGCAGCTGGTCGCCTCGCGCTTCGGCGAAGAGTGCTGAAGTTTTTGCTTTGAACGCCGTTGCCCCAAACCGCGGGATACTTTTGGGCGGCATGCATCCCCGTAAACACATACGCGCATAAAGATTTCTTTATATCCCATTGTCGTCTTGGCGGCGATCTGCTAGTCAGGCCGGCATTCCGCGCCCTTCGACGCGCCGTGTGGCGCAGGCGCATTCTGAAGACAAATCACACCGGAGCACTGCCATGACAGGTAGCAAGGACTATGTGGTCGCCGACATCTCGCTTGCCGGCTGGGGCCGCAAGGAACTCGATATCGCCGAAACCGAAATGCCGGGCCTGATGGCCTGCCGCGAGGAATTCGGCGACAAGAAGCCGTTGAAAGGTGCGCGCATCACCGGATCGCTGCACATGACCATCCAGACCGCGGTGCTGATCGAGACGCTGAAGGCGCTTGGCGCCGATATCCGTTGGGCCTCGTGCAACATCTTCTCGACCCAGGACCATGCGGCCGCAGCCATCGCCGAGGCCGGCATCCCGGTGTTCGCCGTCAAGGGCGAGTCGCTCGAGGAGTATTGGGACTACACCGACAGGATCTTCCAGTGGGCCGATGGGGGCCTCTCCAACATGATCCTCGACGATGGCGGCGACGCCACCATGTACATACTGATCGGCGCCCGCGCCGAAGCCGGCGAGGACGTGCTGTCCAACCCGCAGAGCGAGGAAGAGGAATACTTCTACGCCCAGGTCAAGAAGCGGCTGAAGGCTTCGCCCGGGTTCTTCACCAAGCAGAAGGAAGCCATCCGCGGCGTCACCGAAGAGACGACCACGGGTGTCAACCGACTCTACCAGCTGCAGAAGAAGGGCCTGCTGCCCTTCCCGGCGATCAACGTCAACGACTCGGTCACCAAGTCGAAGTTCGACAACAAATATGGCTGCAAGGAATCGCTGGTCGACGGCATCCGCCGCGGCACCGACACCATGATGGCCGGCAAGGTTGCGGTCGTCTGCGGCTATGGCGACGTCGGCAAGGGCTCGTCGGCTTCGCTCAAGGGCGCCGGCGCCCGCGTCAAGGTCACCGAAGTCGATCCGATCTGCGCGCTGCAGGCGGCGATGGACGGCTTTGAAGTCGTCACGCTGGAAGATGCCGCACCGACCGCCGACATCGTCATCACCACCACCGGCAACAAGGATGTGGTCACCCTCGACCACATGCGCTCGATGAAGGACATGGTGATCGTCGGCAATATTGGCCACTTCGACAATGAGATCCAGGTCGCGTCGCTGCGCAACCTGCAATGGACCAACGTCAAGCCGCAGGTCGACATGATAACCTTCCCGGACGGCAAGCGGATGATCCTGCTGTCCGAGGGGCGCCTGCTCAACCTCGGCAACGCGACCGGTCATCCGAGCTTCGTGATGTCGGCTTCGTTCACCAATCAGGTGCTGGCGCAGATCGAGCTCTACACCAAGCCCGGCCAGTACCAGAACCAGGTCTATGTGCTGCCCAAGCACCTCGACGAGAAGGTGGCGCGTCTGCATCTCGACAAGCTTGGAGCCCGCTTGACCGAACTTTCCGGCGAACAGGCCGCCTATATCGGCGTGACCCCGCAGGGTCCGTTCAAGCCGGAACACTACCGCTATTAGCCAAAGCGGCGTTTACCACTAGATATTGAAGCCGGGCGATTGACTTTTCGCCCGGCTTCTTTTTTGCGCGGATGATTCTTCACGCCGATTCCAGCACGCGCTATTGTGCTGATTCGTGGGCCGGGGACGAGGCCGGCGTACGCATCGAGAGCATGATTCGAACCGAAGGACCGCGTCAGCGAAAAGTGGGAAGCGGTTTTCGGAAAAGATCATGCCCTTTAGAAAAGAGTTAGGTCAGAAGGGCGTTTCCATCAAACGTGATCCTGATCTAGGCGGTCTTGCATTCAGGCGGCGAAGAGGACCAAGGCATGCCGGGGGAAAACCCGCCTCGCGCGGGATCGGCCGTTTCCGGCGGCCATGACGATTCCGATAGCAATGGCTCCGTCACGACAGGCGGTGGCCTGAAGAGGCGCGTTGGCGCCCGCACCGCCGGCTTTCTTGCCACCTCAGCTCTTGCCGGCCCGCTCACCTCGTTTGCCGCCCATGCCGAGCCGGCCATTGCGCAGAAGGCCGGACTGTCGGTCAGCGCGGTCGAAGTCATCCAGCTCGCCATGTTCGTCGGCGTCATGGGCGCGGCACTGGTCTCGGCCATCTTCCTGATCCGCGAAAGAGCCCGCACCTCGGCGCAGAATGTCGAACTCAGAGCCCGCATTGCCGACATCAATGCGGCGCTGCAGCGCTCCGAGGCGCTGCTCAATCTGCGTGACCAGCGCGTCATCGTCTGGGCGTCGGAGAACAAGAAGCCGGAGCTGATCGGCACGCTGCCGCTGGAAAGCGGTGCGCCGGACGACCGTGCAGCCTTCCTCGCCTTCGGCCGCTGGCTGATGCCGCGCTCGGCGGCGGCGCTCGAAAATGCCGTCGCTGGTCTGCGCGAGAAAGCGAAACCCTTTGATCTCGTGATCGAATCGCAGGCCGGGGCGCCGCTTGAAGTGCATGGCCGCAAGAGCGCCGCGCATGTGCTGGTGCGCTTCGTCTCGCTGTCGGAGACGCAGCGAAGCCAGGCCAGGCTGAAGATCGAGAACCAGCGGCTGGCCGCCGACTACGAGACGATGATCGGCCTGCTCGACGCCTTGCCGATGCCGGCCTGGCTGCGCGCCACCGACGGGCGGCTGAAATGGGTCAACCGTGCCTATGCCGGAGCGGTCGAGGCACCGAACGCCGAGACCGCGGTGCGCGAAGCCAAGGAATTCCTCGGCGCCCAAGCGCGCGAACAGATCGCCGCGCAGCACAAATCGCGCCCGATCTTCGAACAGACGCTGTCGACGGTGATCGAGGGCGACCGCCGGGTGTTCGCCGTCACCGACTTCGCCGGTGCCGACGGCTCGGCCGGTCTTGCCTGCGACACCAGCGCCACCGAAACCATTCGCGGCGAATATGAGCGCACGGTGCGCAGCCATGCCGACACGCTCGACCAGCTCAACACGGCGGTGGCGATCTTCGATGCCAACGAGAAGTTGCGCTTCTTCAACCAGGCGTTCCAGAAACTGTGGGGGCTGGACCCGGGCTTCCTGCACAGCGCGCCCGACAATGCGCTGCTGCTCGACCGGCTGCGCAGCGAAGGCAAGATCGCCGAGCAGCCGGAATGGCGGCGCTGGAAAGAAGGCCTGCTTGGCGCCTACCGCGCGGTGGAATCGCAAGAGCATTGGTGGCATCTGCCCGACGGCAAGACCATCCGCGTGGTGGCCAACCCGCAGCCGAAGGGCGGCGTGACCTGGGTGTTCGAGAACCTGACCGAGAAGATGGACCTCGAAAGCCGCTACCAGACGGCGGTGCGGGTCCAGGGCGAAACGCTCGACAATCTGGCCGAAGGCGTCGCCGTGTTCGGTCCCGATGGGCGGCTGCGCCTGTCGAACCCGGCCTTTGTCGCGCTGTGGGGACTGAGCCAGGATGTGATCAAGCCCAACGTCCATGTCTCGGCGATCCGCGATCTCAGCGACCAGCGCGCCGTCGACAGCCCGTGGGGCGGGTTCGTCGCCGCCATCACCGGTTTCGACGACGAGCGCCGCGACCGCCATGGCCAGACCGAACTGAAGAACGGCACAGTGCTCAGCTACGCCGTCATCCCGCTGCCCAACGGCCAGGTGATGATGACCTTTGTGGACGTCACCGACAGCGTCAATGTCGAGCGCGCGCTGAAGGACAAGAACGAAGCGCTGCAGAAATCCGACCAGCTGAAGAACGAGTTCGTGCAGCATGTCTCCTACGAGCTGCGCTCGCCGCTGACCAACATCATCGGCTTCACCGAGCTTCTGTCGCTGCCGGCGACCGGGCCGCTCAGCCCAAAGCAGCGCGAATATGTCGAGCATGTCGGCTCGTCATCCTCGGTGCTGCTCACCATCGTCAACGACATACTCGACCTCGCCACCGTCGACGCCGGCATCATGCAGCTCGACATTTCGGAAGTAAGCGTCGAGCGCACCATCGAGGCCGCGGCCGAACTGGTCGCCGACCGGCTGCAAGAGCATTCGATCAAGCTCCGGATCGACGCCGCTGCGGCGCCGAAGAGTTTTCACGGCGACGAGACCCGGGTTCGCCAGATCCTCTACAATCTGCTCAGCAACGCCGCCAATTACGCGCCGGAGGCGAGCACTATCACGCTTGCCTGCCGGCATTTGGAGCAAGGTGTGGAATTCTCCGTCCATGACAACGGCCCCGGCATGCCGCCGGACCTGCTCGATTCGGTGTTCCGCCGCTTCGAGCCGCGCACCAATGGCGGGCGCCGGCGCGGTGCGGGCTTAGGCCTGTCGATCGTCAAGAGCTTTGTCGAGCTGCACGGCGGCAGCGTGCGCATCGAGACCGGCAAGGACAAGGGCACCACCGTCATCTGCACCTTCCCCGATGCACCGTCGGGCATCCGCGCCGCGGCCGAGTAGCGCGCTCGATGACCGTTGTTGTGCTGGAGCGTTTTCTCGCCGACGAGGCTGCGACCGCAAGGCTCGGCGAGGACCTGGCCATGGCGCTGCGGCCGGGCGACGTGCTGGCGCTCAAGGGCGATCTCGGCGCCGGCAAGTCGACGCTGGCGCGGGCCCTGATCAGGGCGCTGGCCGACGATGCCGGCCTCGATGTGCCGAGCCCTACCTTCACCTTGGTGCAAAGCTACGACACGCGCATCCCCGTGCACCATTTCGATCTCTATCGCCTGTCCTCGGCCGGCGAGATGGACGAGCTGGGTTTCGACGAGGCGCTGCTGCAGGGCGCTGCCCTTGTCGAGTGGCCGGAACGGGCGGAGGCCGCTCTGCCCAGGACGTCGATCTGGATCGAACTCGTCCATCAGGGCGAAGGCCGCCTGGCGAAACTATCGGGCCAAGGCGTTGCCTTCGAACGCGTGGCCCGATCGCTGGCGATGCGCGATTTCCTCAAAACGGCCGGTTGGGGCGACGCCGCGCGGCGCCATTTCGTCGGCGACGCCTCGGCGCGCTCCTATGAGATCGTCTCGCGCGCCGGCCTTGCGCCGCGCGTGCTGATGAATTCGCCGCGGCTGGTGCTGGGGCCGCCGGTGCGCGACGGCAAGCCCTATGCCGTGATCGCCCACACCGCGCAGTCGGTCACCGCCTTCGTCGCCATCGACAAGGCGCTGCTGGCGCAAGGTGTCAGTGTCCCAAAAATCCATGCCGAGGATCTCGAGCAAGGGTTTCTGCTGCTGGAGCATCTGGGCTCGGAAGGTTTTCTCGACGGCAATGGTGAGCCGGCGGCCGAGCGCTACACGGCAGCAGCCGAATTGCTGGCCATGATGCATGGCAAGACCTGGCTGCAGCGCATGGAAGCCGTCCCAGGCGTCTTCCACGAGGTGCCGCCCTTCGATCGCGACGCCATGCTGATCGAAGCCGATCTCTTGGTCGATTGGTATGTGCCGATGGTGACCGGCAGCCCGGCAAGCGAGGCTTTACGCGCCGGCTATCACAGGGAATGGAACGCGGTTCTCGATCGGCTGGACACACAGGAATACACGCTGATGCTGCGCGACTTCCATTCGCCCAACATCATCTGGCGCGGTGACCGCAAAGGCCACGACCGCCTCGGCATCGTCGACGTCCAGGACGCGCTGATGGGTCCGGCGGCCTATGACGTTGCGTCGCTGGCCATGGATGCCCGCGTCACCGTTTCGCCCGATATCGAGCAGCGGACCGTGGACGCCTATGTCGCTGCGCGCCACGCCGCCGGCGGCTTCGATGAGGACGCCTTCCGCGCGGCCTATGCGATCATGGCGGCGCAGCGCAATTCGAAGATCCTCGGCATTTTCGTGCGGCTCGAAAAGCGCGACGGCAAGCCCTATTATCTCCGACACCTGCCGCGCATCCGCGATTATCTCAGGCGGGCGCTGGCGCACCCGGCGCTGGCTCAGCTGAAGGAGTTTTACATGGCACATGGCCTGCTGGAGGAACGGCTCCCGTGACCTTGACCACAGCGATGGTGCTGGCGGCGGGTCTTGGCAAGCGCATGCGGCCGATCACCGACACCATGCCGAAGCCGCTGGTGCGGATCGCCGGCAGGACCTTGCTCGACTGGGGGCTGGACAGTCTCGAAGCGGCCGGCGTCGAGAAAGCCATCGTCAACGTGCACTATCTGCCGGACCAGATCGTCGCCCATATCGCCCACAGGCGGGCGCCAAAGATCGTCATTTCCGACGAGCGCGACGCGCTGCTGAATTCGGCGGGTGGCATCGTCAAGGCATTGCCGCTGCTGGGTTCCGAACCCTTCTACATCATCAACGCCGATACGTTCTGGATCGACAGCGGCCAGCCCAGCCTCGAGCGCCTTGCCCTTGCATGGGACGACGCGAAAACGGATATTCTGCTGATGCTTACCGATCTCGACTCGGCCACCGGACACGGTGTCGGCACGGATTTCCTGATGGCGCCGGATGGCGGCCTGCGGCGCTCGAAAGGCGATCCGGCCGGGTTGATCTATGCCGGAGCGGCAATCGTCAATCCCGCCATCTTCATGGATGCGCCGGCCGGGGCGCATTCGCTCAACACCTATTTCGACAAGGCAATCGCCTCTGGCCGTCTGTTCGGCATGCAGATGCGCGGAAGCTGGATCACCGTCGGCACTCCCGACGCCATTCCGCAGGCGGAAGCGGCGGTCGCCGAAGCTCTCGCGAAGGTGGTATGAGCGGCGCGCGCCGCGTTCTTTCGATCCCGCCCGGAGCGCCATTCCTGCCGACTCTGGCCGAGGCCTTGCTGGCCGGACGGCTGGTGCCCGGCTTCCGGTTCGACGGCGATCCGCTGGCGCTGGCTGATGTCACCATCTATGTGCCGACACGGCGCGCGGCCCGTGCGCTGCGCGGCGCTTTTGTCGACGCGCTTTCGGGACCGGGGGGGAGCCGCCGTTCGGCGATCCTGCCGGTCATCCGCCCGCTCGGAGAGTTCGACGAGGACGAAGCCGCCTTCGACGCCGGCACGCCGACCGAGCTTGAAATGGCGCTGCCGATCGCAGCCATCGAACGCCTGCTGCTACTGGCGCCGCTGGTGCGGGCCTGGAAGCGCACCTTGCCGGCGCATGTCCTTGATATGTTCAACGAAGAGATCGTCGTGCCGGCCTCCGCCGCCGATGCGATCTGGCTGGCGCGTGACCTCGCCCGGCTGATGGACGAGATCGAAACCGAAGGCACGGACTGGACCAGGCTTGCCGATCTGGTCACCGGCAATCTTGCCGGATGGTGGCTTGTGACGCTCGATTTCCTCCGTATCGTCACCGAGGCCTGGCCGAAATTGCTGGAGGAGCGCGACCGCTCCAACCCGGCCGCGCACCGCAATGCGCTGATCCGGCGCGAGGCGAAGCGGCTGGAACGCAACCCGCCCAAAGGCCCGGTGATCGCCGCCGGCTCGACGGGCTCTATTCCCGCCACGGCCGAACTGCTTGCCACGGTCGCCAGCCTGCCCAACGGCGCCGTGGTGCTGCCCGGGCTCGATGGGATGCTGGACGAACCGTCTTTTGCCGCGATTGGGGCGCCCGGTGCGCGGCCGGCACTGCTTGGCCACCCGCAATACGGCATGGCCAAGCTGATCGGCAAGATTGGCGTGCTGCGTGGCGATGTCGAGGAAGTGGTCTCCGCCGAGCCCGCACTGGCGCTCCGCGCGGCCCTTGTCGGCGAGGCGCTGCGGCCGGCCGAGACCACGGAACTATGGGCCGAGACCCGCATACGCTTCAACGCCCTGGATATCGCCGAGGCCTTCGCCGATGTGACGCTGGTCGAAGCCGCCAGCGAACGCGACGAGGCGGCGGCGATCGCCATCGCGCTGAAAACCGCCGTGGAACAGCCGGGGCACAGGGCAGCGCTCGTTACCGGCGACCGCGGGCTGGCGCGGCGCGTCTCGGCCGAGCTGTTGCGCTTCGGTGTGATCGCTGACGATTCCGGCGGCACGCCGCTCGCCAACACGCCTGCCGCCAGCCTGCTGCGGCTCACACTTCAAGCGGTATTCCGGCCCGGCGATCCCGTCGGCCTTTTGTCGCTGCTCAAGCATCCGCTGCTCGGGCTCGGACTTGAGCGCACCGGCGTGCGCCATGCCGCCGAGCTCATCGAACTCGTGGCGCTGCGCGGCGGCACCGGACGCCCCGACATCGCCGCCTTGCCAGCACTGTTCGAGGAGCGTCTCGCCGGGCTGAGCGGGGACAAGCGCCAGCCCTTCTGGTTTTCGCGCCTGAGCGTGCGCGGCATCGACGATGCCCGCGATATGCTGAGCCGGCTTGTGACGGCACTGGCGCCGCTGACCGCCTTTCGCGGTGAAGAGAATGCCGATCTTGTCGCGTTGACCAGAGCGAGCGTCGCCGCGCTGGAAAATCTCGGCCGCACGGCGGAGCGCAGCCTGGCTGAATTTTATGCCGGCGACGCCGGCGAGAAACTCGCCGAGCTGCTGCGCGGTGTGGTCGCGGCCTCGGCCTCGTTCGACTTCCCGGCCGACGAATGGCCTGATGTGATGGACGCGCTGGTAGCACCGGAAACGGTCAAGCCCGGGCAAGGCACCGACCGCAACATCGCCATTTGGGGGGCGCTGGAAGCGCGGCTGCAGAATGTCGACACGCTGGTCATTGGCGGGCTGAACGAGGGCGTGTGGCCACGCAAGCCGGAAAGCGATCGCTTCATGTCGCGGTTGATGAAGACCGGCATCGATCTCGAGCCGCCGGAGCGCCGTATCGGCCTTGCCGCCCACGACTTCCAGATGGCGATGGGGGCGAAAAAGGTGGTGCTGACGCGCTCCGCCCGAGCCGGCGACGCACCGGCGGTGCCGTCGCGCTGGCTGCAGCGCATCCTCACCTTCATCGGCAAGGATCCGGCGGCCGCATTGCGCGGGCGCGGCGACGAATTGCTTGCCTGGGCGCGCGCGCTCGATGCCGGCGAGCGGCAGCATTTCGCGCCGCGACCGCAGCCGAAACCGCCGCTGAGCATGCGGCCCACCCACTTCTCGGTGACCGAGATCGAGACGCTGCGCCGCGACCCCTATGCGGTCTATGCCAAGCGTATTCTGAGCCTTCTGCCGCTCGAGCCGGTGATCCGCGATCCCGGTGCGGCCGAGCGCGGCACGCTGTTTCATGACATCCTGCATCTGTTCTCGACAGAGGTGGCGGATCCCCGCGCGCCCGAAGCTCTGGAACGCCTCATCGCTGCCGGCCGGACCTGCTTCGCCGACATTGCCCTACCCGCCGATGTCGAGGCGGTGTGGTGGCCGCGCTTCGAAAAGCTCGCCGCCAACATCATCGAATGGGAGCGCGGCCGCGCCCCTGCCGTCGCCCGGCGGCATGCCGAGGAGCGCGCCGAAAAGACGGCTGTCGGCCGTACCGGTGTGACGCTGTCCGGCTATGCCGACCGCGTCGACCTTTTGGCCGGTGGCATGGCCGACATTCTCGATTACAAGACCGGCTCCTCGCCGTCCAAGGCGCAGGCGCACACGCTGCTGGCGCCACAGCTGGCGCTCGAAGGGGCGCTGCTCCGGCGCGGCGCCTTCAAGGGGCTTGGCGCGCGCGAACCCTCGCAGCTTGCATTCGTGCGGCTGAAGCCGAATGGCGAAGTGTTCGAGGAATCCATCCTCGACTACAACCGCCAGCCCCGGACCGCAGAAGACCTCGCCGAAGAGGCCTGGGCGCGGCTGGAAAAACTGCTCATTCACTATGCCGATCCGGCGACCGGCTATCTGTCGCGGGCGCTGCCGTTTCGCGAAGGCGAGAGCGATGGCGACTACGACCACCTGGCGCGCGTGCTCGAATGGTCGGCCGGCGGCGACAGCGATGACGAGGCGGGGGAGGCATGAAGAAAGCCTATCCCATTCCCGGCGAAACCGCCGCCAGCCAGACGCGCGCTTCCGACCCGAAGAACTCGGCCTGGGTGTCGGCCAATGCCGGATCCGGCAAGACGCATGTGCTGGCCCAGCGCGTCATCCGGCTGTTGCTCAACGGCACCGATCCGTCGAAGATCCTGTGCCTGACCTATACGCGGGCGGCCGCCGCCAACATGTCGAACCGCGTGTTCTCGACCCTGTCGGAATGGACGGCGCTCGGCGATGCCGAGCTTGCCACAAAGATTGAGGCGGTGGACGGCCGCCGACCCGACCGCGACACGATGCGGCGGGCGCGCCGGCTGTTTGCCGAAGCGCTGGAAACGCCGGGCGGGCTGAAGATCCAGACCATCCACGCCTTCTGCGAATCGGTGCTGCACCAGTTTCCGCTGGAGGCCAACATCCCGGCGCATTTCGAAATGCTCGATCCGCAGATGGAGGCCTCGCTGTTTGCTGGCGCCCGCCGGGACATGATTTCGGGCACGTCAGCCGGAGACACCGGACTGGCCGAGGCCTTTGCCACCGTGCTGGAGCGCGGCGGCGAACACGGACTCGATGCGCTGCTCGCCGAAATCGTGCGCAAGCGCGACGGCTTACGCGGCTTCATCGGTGCGGTCCGGCGCGACGGCGGCGGCTTTCAGGCCCTGTTCGACGAATTCCATTTTCGCCCCGGGCAGAGCGCCGAAGACATAGCGGCATCGGTATGGCCGCTGCCGGGTTTCCTGCCGGACTTCTTTGCAGTGTTCGCCAGTGCCGCCGAGGCCACCGACGCCCGCACCGTGCTCAACAATCTCTTGCCCTATGCCCGCTTGGCCTTTGCCGAGACGGACCCGACCCGCCGGCTGCAGATGCTCGGCAAAGCCTTTCTCAAGGCCGATGGCGACCCCTATGATCCCTCAAAGTTGTTCAAGAAGGCGCTGCTCGGCCGGCTGCCCGACCTTCCCGAGCGCTATCTGGCGGCCGTCAAGTCGATAACAGACGTCTCCGACCGGCTGGCGCTGTTCCGGATGCTGGAAGGCACGGTCGCGGCGTTGACCATAGCCGACTGGCTGATCGTGCGGTACGAGCGCCTGAAGCGCAGCCGCGGCTTTCTCGATTTCAACGACCTCATCACCCGCACCGTCAACCTTCTGGCGCGGCCCGATGCCGGCCCCTGGGTGCAGTACAAGCTCGACCAGGGCATCGACCACATCCTGCTCGACGAGGCGCAGGACACCAGCCCCGACCAATGGGAGGTGGTGAAGCGGCTGGCGGAGGAGTTCTTTGCCGGCCACGGCCAGCGCGGCACGGCCAATCGCACGGTGTTTGCCGTCGGCGACGAAAAGCAGTCGATCTATTCCTTCCAGGGTGCCGCACCGGATTCCTTTGCCGACAGCCGGCTCTTGTTTTCCGGACGCGTGAACGCAGCCAATGCTTCGTTTGCCGACCTGAAACTGACCTGGTCGTTCCGTTCGACCGACGACGTGCTTGCCGCAGTCGACCGCGTCTTTGCCGATCCGGGCGTGCGGCGCGGCATCAGCCACGACCCCGATCCGCTCGACCACAAGGCGATCCGCAACGACGCGCCTGGCTATGTCGAGGTCTGGCCGTCGCTCGGCGCTGACGCCGTCGAGGAGCCCGACGACTGGACGTTGCCGGTCAATCATGCCAGCGCGCCGGCTGTGCGGGTGGCCGAGCACGTGGCTGCGACCATCCAGACCTGGCTCAAGGACCGCGAGATCATCGAGGGCAAGGGACGCAGGCTGAGGGCCGGCGACATTCTTGTGCTGGTGCGCAAGCGCGACCGCTTCGTCCATGCGCTGTCGCGCGCGCTGAAGGACCGCGATATTCCCGTCGCCGGCGCCGACCGGCTGAGCCTGCCCGGCCACATCGCGGTCAAGGACCTGATCGCACTCGGCCATTTCCTCATCCAGCCGCAGGATGACCTGTCGCTCGCCGCCGTGCTGCGCAGCCCGGTTTTCGACGTGTCGGAGGAGACGCTTTTTACGCTTGGCGCCGGACGGCCAGCCGGAACATCGCTGATCGCCTCATTACGCCAGCATGCTGGCGACAATACCGCGCTGACCGATGTCGTTGCCCGGCTCGACGGCTGGGCCAACGAGGCGGCGTTCCGGCCGGTGTTCGAATTCTACGCCGGGGTGCTGGCGCGCGACGGCCTGCGCAAGAAGATGATCGCCCGGCTTGGACCGGAAGCCGGCGATATTCTCGACGAGTTCCTGAGTTTCTGTCTGGCCGAAGAACGCACCGGCTTGCCGGGGCTGGAGGCTTTCCTGGCGACGCTGGAAAACACCGGCCCGGAGATCAAGCGCGAGATGGACCAGACGCGCGACGAGGTCCGCGTCATGACCGTGCATGCCGCCAAGGGCCTGGAAGCGCCTGTTGTCTTCCTGGTCGATGGCGGTTCGGCGCCGTTCAGCGACCAGCATCTGCCGCGGCTCATGCCGTTCGACGCTTCGGGCCGCAATTTCGACGGCAAGGGCTATCTCTGGCGCTCGGCCGCCGATGTCGCCAACGGCTTCTCCAAGGCGGCCTCGGCCAGGGCGCGGGAGCTTGCCGACGACGAATACCGGCGGCTGCTCTATGTCGGCATGACGCGCGCCGAGGACCGGCTGATCGTCTGCGGCTATCACGGCAAGCGTCAGCCCAGCACCGGCACCTGGCATTCGATTGTCAGCCGCGCGCTGCTTGCCGCGCCGGAAAGCACGGAGCGCCGCCACCCCGCCAGCAGCGAGCCGGTGCACCGTTTCGTCATGACCAAGCTTCCGCCGGTGGCGCAAGCGGCAGCCGACGAGTCGCGGCTGCCGCAACAGGTGCCGCCGCTGCCGGTGGGCTTGTTCCGGCCCTTGCCGCCTTATGAGGAGCTGCCGCGCCCGCTGTCGCCTTCCGGCGCGTCGGCGCTGATCGACGAGGCCAAGGAAGCTGTTGTCGATACCCGCTCGCCGGTGCTGGACAGCGAGGCGGAGCCGGGCTTTGCGGTGATGCGCGGGCTGGCGCTGCACAAGCTGCTGCAGATGCTGCCCGGTTTTGCCGAAGACGAACGGCAAGGCGCGGCGGCGCAGTATCTCATTCGAGCCGGCGCCGACTGGCCGGAGGCCGAGCGCAACAAGGCGCTGGCTTCGGTGATGGCGATCCTCAGAGATTCGCGTTTTGCCGGGCTGTTTTCGCCGTCGTCCCGCGCCGAAGTTGCTGTGATGGGCAGCCTTGAGGTCAAGGGCAGGCTGCGCTCGATCTCCGGCAAGATCGACCGGCTGGCGGTGACGCCCGGGCGCGTATCGATCGTCGACTACAAGACCAACCGGCCGGCGCCCGCAGGCCTGGCCCAGGTGCCGCCGGCCTATATCCTGCAGCTGGCGCTCTACCGCGCGCTGCTCCAGCCGCTTTACCCCGGCCGCGCGGTGACGGCAGCACTGCTGTTCACCGAGGCACCGAGGCTTATCGAACTGCCGGTGCAAGCGATGGATGACGCCCTTGCCCGACTCACGGGAGCGTGACACAAGTTCTGCTTGAAGAAGGGCTGCTGAACCACCACATTTGGTGCGAGATAAATTTCGAAAGGATTTTCGTATGGCCACCGTCAAGGTCGACAAGAGCAATTTCCAGGCCGATGTGCTCAACGCCTCGCAGCCCGTCGTCGTGGATTTCTGGGCCGAATGGTGCGGCCCCTGCAAGATGATCGGTCCGTCGCTGGAAGAGATCGCCAACGAACTCGGCGACAAGATCAAGATCGCCAAGCTGAACATCGACGAGAACCCCGAGCTTGCCGCCCAATTCGGCGTGCGCTCGATCCCGACGCTGATGATCTTCAAGGGCGGCGAAGTCGCCGACATGAAGGTCGGCGCCGCGCCGAAGACCGCGCTGTCGCACTGGATCAATGGCAGCCTCGCCTGATCTGGCTTTGTTTTGATGCATGTCGTCCTCCCAAAACCGGGACCACTTTTGGGCGACCTGCATTAGTTCCCGAGATCGAAGCCCGGCCCTCGCGCCGGGCTTTTTCTTTGGCGTCATCGCCCGGCCGCCTCTGGCCCTCGCATCGGCGCACTCCATGTCATCTGCTTGAGGCAGGACAGGGAGAAACAGAATGACCGGATCCGCCAAGGCCACCGTCTTCATCGACAATGAGCGCGTCATCGTCACCGAATACCGCTTCCAGCCCGGCGACAACACCGGCTGGCACCGGCATCGCCATGACTACGTCGTGGTGCCGCTGATGGACGGCAAGGTGAAGCTGGTGACCAAGGACGGCGAGAGTTTTGCTGAAATGAAGAAGGGCGCGCCCTACTTCCGCAAGGAAGGCGTCGAGCACGACGTCATCAGCGCCAATGACGGCGAATACGCCTTCATCGAGATCGAGCTGAAATAGGCCTCAGACTGGTGCCGCGGCCGCCGATGTCTATTTAGTTTGAGCCACGGTTTTTTTGGCCTGCCTAGGCTTGCCGGGCTTCCGTCCGGTCGCGGGCTTCAGGACCTGCCCATATCCCTCTATAGCGCCCGTATACACACGATAGAGAAACGTCTCTCGGCTTACGAAATACGCGACACTGGGCTGGCCGGATGCATCATTGGGGCGCGTCGGTCTGTGGGCCACTCGAACAATTGGGTGCGGTGGCTCGATGGCTCCCGGTAACATCACATGATCGCCGACCCGCGGAGCATATTCAAATATCAGCTCCTCCGGCGGGTCGTTGTCGACGGTAACAAGACACTTCACAACCATTCGAGCTTGCCTCCATGCTTGGCCAAGCATATCGGGGCTTCTGCCCGAGGGGCAACCGCCCGATAGATTCCCCGGGCCAAAATACTACCAGTCGGCGATGCGGTCGCCTCCGGTAAATTGCGCGCTTTTTGCGGTGTATTCGAACAGCTCGATCTTCACGCCGTTGGGGTCGCGGATCCAGGCCTGAAAAGTGTCGTCGCAGGCGTGCTTCTTGGCGGTGACGTCGATGCCCTTCGATTTGATATGGGCGATCGCCGCGTCGAGATCTTCGACTTCCAGGCAGAAATGGTTGATCTGGTTCTGCTCGCTGTATGCAGTGCCGTCCTTCTGGAACACCTCGACATGGCTGCGGCCGCCGCAATTGAGGTAGAAGCCGAAGACCTTGTCGTCGCGCAGGAAATTGAACTGGGTGTCGAGGCCAAGCACGTCGCGGTAGAAGCTTCGCGTCGCCTCCAGATCATGCGCGAAGATGCAGACATGGGCGAGTTGCTTGACCTTGATCATGATGGGCTCCTCGCAGTGAAATGGCTTCAGGTTGGCGGCGTGCCGTTTTCGGCCAGCACCGCGCCGGCGAGATATAACGACCCCCCGATCAGGATGCGTGGCGCCGGCCCGTCCCAGGTGTCGCGCAGCAGCATCAGCGCACTGGCGACGGAACTGACCGGTTCGGCCGTGAGGCCGGCTTCGGTCGCCCGCACCGCCAGCTCGTCATTCGGCACGCCGGCATCGCTCATGCTCACCGGCACGGTGTAGACGTGCCGAGCCAGGCCCTTGAAGGCGTGGAAGTAGCCGCTCTGGTCCTTGGTGTTGATCATGCCGGAGATCAGAAACAGCGGCCGCGGGTTCTTTTCCTCCTGCTCGGCCAGCGCCTCGGCAATGACCATGCCGGCGCCCGGATTGTGGCCGCCGTCGAGCCAGATGTCGGCGCCCTTGGGCGCCAGCTCCATCAGCCGGCCCTGTACCAGTTTCTGCATGCGGCCCGGCCATGCGACGCTCGCCATCGCCTTCTCAGTGGCGCGATGACTGATTTCGAAACCGGTGGCCTTGACGGCGGCAATCGCTGCCGCCGCATTGGCGAACTGGTGGCGCCCGGGCAGGCGCGGTGGCGGCAGGTCCATCAGCCCGTCCTCATCCTGATAGACCATGCGGCCGTTTTCCTCGAAGGCGAGAAAATCCTGGCCGTAGACGAAGGTCGGGCAATCCAGCCGCTCGGCGGTTTCGATCAGCACTTGCAGCGCCGTCTCGCTCTCCTGCGCGCCGATGACCACCGGGCAGCCGCGCTTCATGATGCCGGCCTTTTCGGCGGCGATCAGTTCGACCCGGTCGCCGAGATAGGCTTCGTGATCCATCGACACCGGCATGATCACCGACACCGCCGGCCGGGCAACGACATTGGTGGCGTCGAAGCGGCCGCCAAGGCCGACCTCGATGATGGCGGCGGCAGCCGGATGCTCGGAAAACAGGATGAAGGTGACGGCGGTTAGGATTTCGAAGACGGTGATCTTCTGGCCGGCATTGGCCCGGGCGACGCGGGCGATGGCCTCGGCGAAGGTCTCGTCGTCGACCAGCCGGCCGCCGCCCTCGGCCGCCAGCCGGTAGCGCTCGGCCCAGTTCACCAGATGCGGCGAAGTGTGGACATGGACAAGGTGGCCGCCGGCTTCGAGCAGCGCGCGCGAAAAGGCCGCGCACGAGCCCTTACCGTTGGTGCCGGCGATATGGATGACCGGCGGCAGCCGCTCCTGCGGATTGCCGAGGCGTTCGAGCAGCCTTGTGATGCGGTCGAGCGAAAGGTCGAAGCCTTTCGGATGCAGCGCCATCAGGGCTTCGATTTCACGATCTGCGGCAAGCGTTGTCATGAGCGAATCCTACGCATGCGCGCAGGTGCACGCAATCGCGGTTTGCGGCCAGAAATGTCGCGTCAGGCTTGCGGGCGGGCTTCCGTCGGGATGACCGACGGCGGCAGGATTTCCGGCTCCAGCGGCTTTTGCTCCTGCGGCAGTTTGAGCAGGATTTTCAACAGCCGTGAAATCGTCTCGCGCAGTTCCAGCCGCGACACCACCATATCGACCATGCCGTGCTCCATCAGATATTCGGAGCGCTGGAAACCGTCCGGCAGTTTCTCCCGGATGGTCTGCTCGATGACGCGCGGGCCGGCAAAGCCGATCAGCGCGCCGGGCTCGGCAATGTGGACGTCTCCCAGCATGGCGTAGGAGGCGGTAACGCCGCCGGTGGTCGGGTTGGTCAAGACGACGATGTATGGCAGGCCGGCTTCCTTCAGCCGGTCGACGCCGATCGTGGTGCGCGGTAACTGCATCAGGGACAGAATGCCTTCCTGCATGCGCGCGCCACCGGAGGCGGCAAACAGGATCAGCGGCCGCTTGCGCTGCAAGGCGACCTCGAAACCGTGCACAATGGCGTCACCCGCGGCCATGCCGAGCGAGCCGCCCATGAAGGCGAAATCCTGCACCGTCACCACAACCGGCAGGCCTTTGACCGTGCCCAGCGCGTTGATGATGGCGTCTTCCAGGCCGGTCTTGGCCTTGGCGTCCTTCAGCCGGTCCGTGTAGCGCTTCTCGTCGCGGAACTTGAGCGGGTCCTGCATGACCTTGGGGTTCTCAAGCTGCTCGTATTTGCCGTCGTCGAGGAAGAATTTCAGCCGTTCCTTGGCCGAAATCTTCATGTGATGGCCCGATGACGGGATGACGAACTGGTTGGATTCCAGGTCCTTGTGAAACACCATCTCGCCGGTCTCGGGATCCTTGATCCAGAGATTCTCGGGCATGTCGGTGCGCCGACCGAGCATCGAATTGATCCTCGGGCGAACGTAATTGGTGATCCAGTTCATCGCTTCGGCTCCTGTCCTGACGAAGAGTTGGCTCGTGCATGTCGCCCAAAAGTGGGAACCGGTTTTGGGATAACGACTTGCACAAGGCCTAAGTAGGGAAACTATTCGGCAGCAGCAAGGCGGGCCGAACGCACGCCCTGAGACAGTCCGCTGACCAGGGTGGCGACGGCCTCGGCCGGGTCGGCGGTCTTCTCGCCCTTCGGTCCCAACACATTGGCGACCGCGTTGACGATCGCGGTGCCGACGACGACGCCATCGGCATTGGCGCCGATAATGCGCGCCTGCTCGGCGGTCTTGACGCCGAAGCCGACGCAGACCGGCAGATTGGTGTGGCCCTTGATGCGCTTGACCGCGGCGGCAACCTTGCCGGTGTCGGCCAAAGCCGAGCCGGTGATGCCGGTCATCGACACGTAATAGACGAAGCCCGACGTATTCTGCAGCACCTTGGGCAGGCGCTTGTCGTCGGTGGTCGGCGTTGCCAAGCGGATGAAGTTGATGCCGGCCTTCAGCGCCGGAATGCAGAGTTCTTCGTCCATCTCCGGTGGCAGGTCGACGACGATCAGCCCGTCAATGCCGCTGGCGATGGCGTCCTTGAGGAAGCGATCGACACCGTAGATGTAGATCGGGTTGTAGTAGCCCATCAGCACGATCGGCGTTTCATTGTCGGTGGCGCGGAAATCAGCCGCCGTCTTCAGCGTCTTGACCAGGGTCTGGCCACCTTTCAGCGCCCGCAGGCCAGCGGCCTGGATCGCCGGTCCATCGGCCATCGGATCGGAAAACGGCATGCCCATTTCAATGATGTCGGCGCCGGCCTTGGGCAGCGCCTTCATGATCGACAAAGCGGTGTCATAGTCGGGGTCGCCGCTCATGAAATAGGTGACGAGCGCCGGGCGGCCCTCGGCTTTCAGTTTTGCCATGCGGCGGTCGATGCGGGTCACCATGATCAGATCTCCATGCCCAGCATCGAGGCCACTGTGTGCACATCCTTGTCGCCGCGTCCCGACAGGTTGACGATGACGATCTGGTCCTTGTCCATATCAGGCACGATCTTCACCGCATGCGCGATGGCGTGGGCGGATTCCAGCGCCGGGATGATGCCTTCGACGCGCGTCGTCAGCTTGAAGGCTTCCAGCGCCTCGTCGTCGAGGATCGGCACATATTCGACGCGGCCGGAATCGCGCAGCCAGGAATGTTCGGGGCCGACGCCGGGATAGTCGAGGCCGGCTGAGATCGAATGGCCGTCGAGGATCTGGCCGTCGGCGTTCTGCAAGAGATAGGTGCGGTTGCCGTGCAGCACGCCGGGCGCGCCGGCATTCATCGAGGCGCAATGCTCGATGCCGTCAAGGCCGCGGCCGCCGGCTTCGATGCCGATGATGCGGACTTCTTTGTCATCCAGGAACGGATGGAACAGGCCGATGGCGTTCGAGCCGCCGCCGACAGCCGCGATGATGGTGTCGGGTAGCCGGCCTTCCTGTTCGAGGATCTGGGCGCGCGCCTCGATGCCGATCACCGACTGGAAGTCGCGCACCAGCTCCGGATAGGGATGCGGGCCGGCGGCAGTGCCGATCAGGTAATAAGTGTCCTCGACATTGGTGACCCAGTCGCGCAACGCTTCGTTCATGGCGTCCTTCAGCGTGCCGTGACCGGCGGTCACCGGCCGCACTTCGGCGCCGAGCAGCTTCATGCGGAAGACGTTGGGGCTTTGGCGGGCGACATCGGTGGCGCCCATATAAACGACGCAGGGAAAGCCGAAGCGCGCCGCGACCGTGGCCGCGGCAACGCCGTGCTGACCAGCGCCCGTCTCGGCGATGATGCGCTTCTTGCCCATGCGCTTGGCCAGCAGGATCTGGCCGAGGCAGTTGTTGATCTTGTGCGAACCGGTGTGGTTCAAATCCTCGCGCTTGAAGTAGACTTTGGCGCCGCCCCCGAGGCCCTTCGCCGAGGAAACCTCACGAAGGTGTTTTGTGAGCCCTTCGGCGAAATACAGCTTTGATGGCCGACCGGCATAATGGGTCGACAGGTCGGTCAGTTCGGCCTTGAAGTCCGGATCGTTCTTGACCTCGTTCCAGTGCCGTTCGAGGTCGAGGATCAGCGGCATCAGCGTCTCGGCCACGAAGCGGCCCCCGAAGATGCCGAACATGCCCTGTTCGTCGGGTCCCGTGCGGAAGGAATTGGGTGTCGCCGGCTTGTTCATCGCCGATCTCCTGGTCTTGGTTCTGAGCATGTCTTATCGGAAAACCGGTTCCCACTTCTCCGGAAGATGCTCGGGTTCGAAAGAAGTGCCTCAGGCAGCGCGGTCGTCGCGCGCGGCCCTGACGGCCCGGAAGAACTGCTCGATCAGCGCCGGATCCTTGACGCCCGGGCCGCTTTCCACCCCCGACGAAATGTCTATCGCGGGCGGATTGGCTGATATCAGGGCGTCGCCGATATTGGCGGCGTTGAGCCCACCGGAAAGCATGTAATCGAGCCCGGCGTCAAGGCCGGCCAGGATGCGCCAGTCAAAGGCGACGCCATTGCCGCCCGGAAGTTGCGAGCCCTTTGGTGGCTTGGCATCGAACATGAAGCGATCGGCAACGCCGATGAACGGCTTTAGCCGCTCGAGATCGGCTACCTCACTGACGGAGAACACCTTCATGACAGGCAGGCCGTAGCGAGCTTTCACCTCGGCCACCCGCTCGGGCGTCTCCGTGCCGTGCAACTGCAGCATGTCGGGGCGCATCTTTGCGACGATCTCATCCAGGAACGCGTCATCGGCATCGACCGTCACGGCGACCGCCCTGGCCTTGCCGATTGCCGCCTCGCGCAGGCGGCCGGCTGCCGCAGGCTCGACATAGCGCGGGCTTTTAGCAAAGAAGATGAAGCCGACATGGCTGGCGCCGCCGGCCAGGGCCGCGGCCATTGCCTCATCGGTCTTCAATCCACAGATCTTGATATCGAGCGCCATGGCGCGGGGCTTGGCACGAAACCGGCCAAGAGTCGAGAAAAAGCATGCTGTTTGCCGGCAACGCCAAAGGCGCTACCTATTGATGGGAGAAGCAAGGCGGAGCAGACGAATGGCCGACCAGAGCATAGCCGAACTCAGGCAGAAGATCGCGCAAGCGCGCGACGTCATCGCCCATCTGATGCAAAAGGCCGCCTTCGACGGGGCGGAAGCGCACCGGGTCCTGGATTATTTCGGCAGCGATGCGTTCGAGCAGAATTTCCTGCCATGGCCGCGCCATGGCGACGAAGGGCTGCGGCCTGAAGAGCTTAATGCGGCCAATGATGATTGAGCGCGCCGCCGGCGAAGGCTAATCGAACACAATCGCCTGCAATGCCCCACCATTCCGCTTCAGCCAGTCCTTGCAGCGGTCGGTGTCGGGGCAGAGCTGCTCGCACAGTTTCCAGAATTTCGGGCCGTGGTTCATCTCCTTGAGATGCGCCACCTCATGCGCGACCAAGTAGTTTATCACCGGCGTCGGCGCCATCATGATGCGCCATGAGAAGGACAAATTGCCGTCGGAAGTGCAGGAGCCCCAGCGGCTCGACGTGTCCTTGAAGCGGATAGCCTTGGCGCGCTTGCCGATGGCCTCGGTATGCTTGACCACCAGCTTCTCGATGTCCTTCTTGGCCTCGCGCCTGAGGAAATCGGCGATGCGGCGCGGCAAATGTATGCGCTCGCCATGGACGATCAGCAGCGGACCGCGCTCGTCGCGCGACACGGTGACGGTGCCGCGTTTCGACGGTTCGTGGACGATGCGATGCGCGACGCCGCGTATCGGGATCTTGATGCCGGGGCGCACTTGCGGCCGTGTCGGTACCTTGGCCAGACGCTGCTCCAGCCAGCCCTGATGGCGGTGAAGGAATTTCTCCACCTCGCCGCGGCGCAGGCCCGGCGGCACGGTGATGCGCAGCCCCTGGCCGCCCGAATCGATGCGCAGCGTCAGCCGCCGTGCGCGGGCGCTCTCGACGATCCTGAGCGGCAGTGTGCGGCCGGCAACGACGTGCTCTCGCTCTTCGACAGGCGAGGGTTTTGGTTTGGTCAGGTTGCGGAAAAAGCCGAAGGACATGGCTGAACGATACGCGATTCGAGGAAAACGACCAGAACAAAAAAGAAACGGCGCCGCTCGCGCGACGCCGTCCATCATGCCAAGGCCTGTCTTAGAGCGCCGCGCGTCTCTGACGCGCAAAGGACGCTGTAGCACTCTAATTCGGCGCATGAACCTTTCCGAAAATCGGTTTCGATTTTCGGGGTCATGCGCGCAGCCTCAGTCGTCAAGCAGGTTCGGGCCCTTGCGCTTGGGCGTCGCGGGCTTGGCCGTTTCGGCCGAGCCTGTCTTCGCAGGCGCTGTCGACTTGTTGCGGTTGGCCATGAAGCGGTCGAACTCGTCCTGGTCCTTGGCGCGGCGCAATTCGCGGGCGTACTCGTCGAACTCGCTCAGCATCTCATCGAGCTTGCGACGCTCTTCGGCGAGGCGTTCGAGTTCCTTCTCGCGCCAGTCGTCGAAAGCGACATTGCCGGTGCGGGCCGAACCGTGGCCCCAGCGCGCGGCCTTGTCGGAACCGCGACGGCAGCCGGCGAAGATGCCGTCGGTGGCCCGGTTGACGTCGCGCTTGAAGCCGTCGAGCCGGTCGCCCCAGATGATGTAGGCGAGCATGGCGAAGCCAAGCGGCCAGAACACCATGAAGCCGATCACCATCAGCGCGATGGTCGCCGGCGTCCAGGCCGGGCGGATCAATGCGGATGTGTTCATTTTCTCCCATTCCTTCGGTTGGAGACAGCCAAGAGCGGCTGCGTGGATTCGAAATGGGATGAGAAAAACGGCGATTCAAGACAACGTCCGCCAAAACCGGACAAGGTCCTGAATTGATTATCGCTTTTTGACCGCTTCGAGGAAAAGCACGACCAGGCCGGCGACCAAGCCCCAGAAGGCGGCGCCAACGCCGAACAAAGTCAGCCCCGACGCGGTGACAACGAAGGTGACAGTAGCCGCCATGCGCTGGTCCTCGTCCTTGAGCGCGATCGCCAGCGCGTTGGCCAGCGACCCCATCAACGCCAGGCCGGCCACCAGCACGATCAGGCTTTGCGGCAGCACTGCGAAGATCGCCACCAGCGAGGCGCCGAAAACCGCGAAGATCAGATAGGCAAGTGCATAGAAGGGTCCGGTCTTCCAGCGCTCGGCCGGGTCGGGATGGACGTCCGGCCCGGTGCAGATCGCCGCAGAGATCGCGGCCAGATTGGTGGTCGAGCCGCCAAACGGCGCCGACAGCAGCGAGAACAGGCCGGTGACGCCGATCAGCGGGCCGGGTTCGGGGTGATAGCCGGCGGCGCGCAAGACGGCGAGACCCGACAGGTTCTGCGACGCCATGGTGACGAGGTAGAGCGGCAGCGCCAGGCCGATGACAGCTGCGGCGCTGAAATGCGGAGCAATCAGCGTCAGCGTCGACAGTTCCGGTGCCGGCAGTCCGCCGACGCGGCCTGTCAGGAAGGCGGCGATGCCGCCGCCGATCAGCACCGCCAGCACCGACAGCGCCGGGTTGAACAGGCGAATGACGAAGAAGGCCGCGATCAGCGGCAGGATCAACCAGGGGTCGACCGGAATGGTCTTGACGGCATTGAGCGCGAAGGTGACGACGATGCCCGCCAGCATGCCGGACGCGACTGACGCCGGTATCCTTGATATCAGCTGGGTCAGCGGCTTGAACAGGCCGGTGGCGATCAACATTAGGCCGGTGACGATGAAGGCGCCGACCGCATCGGCCATGGTAAACCCGCTCGATGCCGCCATCAGCGCCAGGCCCGGTGTCGACCAGGCGGTGATGATGGGTATTTTCGTGCGCCAGGACAGCCACAAGCATTCGATCGCCATCGCCACGCACACTGCCGTCACCCAGCTCGCGGTTTCGGCTTGCGTGGCGCCAACCGCCTTGGCGGCGGCAATGACGACGGCCAGCGTGCCGCCGAAGCCGACGATTGCCGCGACAAAGGCGGATATCGGGATGGAAATGCGCATTCTCGCCTACCCCGCCCGCTGAACCATGTCGCCCACCGCCCTCAGCAGCATGTCGAGATCCTGCGGCCGCGACAGGCGGTGGTCGCCGTCGGGAATGAGCGACAAGGTGACGTCGTCGGCCGGCAGCAGCGAGACCAGCTTCAGCGCATGGCTTGCCGGCACATCGGCATCGGCCAGGCCCTGCAGGATGTGGACGGGGCAATGGGTATCGATCGGCCCGGTCATGACCCGGTTCGCCCTGCCGTCCTCGATCAGCGCGCTTGTGTAGATGTAAGGCTCGGCGGAATAGTCCGAAGGTTCTTCGAAAAAGCCTTTCTCCCGGAGGTCGCGCCTCTGTTCCTCCGTCAGAGCCGGCTCGACCAGCTCGGCGGTGAAATCCGGCGCCGGCGCGAGCAGCACCAGGCCAACCACATTGCTGTCGCCCGCCTTGCGCAGTTCCTGCACCATGCGCAGCGCGATCCAGGCGCCCATCGACGAGCCGACCAGGATTTGCTTGCCCTCGGTGAAACGCCGGAAGACGGCGAGGCTCTCGCCAAGCCATTTCGAAATGGTGCCGTCGGCAAAGGCGCCGCCGGATTCGCCATGGCCGGAATAATCGTGGCGCAGATACGCGCGGCCTTCCCTTGCCGCCCAATCCGACAACGTCTGCGCCTTCGTGCCCAGCATGTCGGATTTATAGCCGCCGAGCCAGACGATGCCGGGCGTTGCGCCCGAGGAATGGCGAACCGCGATATCAATGCCGTCGACATCCAGCAGGGTTGGGGTGGTCGCGGTCATGGCTGTGGATCAATCCTGGTTCTGGGGGCCTGATTGCGGGAGCCTGATTTTACTCGCCGGTCTTTTGACACAGGCACAGGCGAGGCGGAAAGTGCTCGCGACATCCTTTGTTTGGTGCAGGCCTGCGATCAGGGTGATTTTCTGTCAGCGCTGTGCTATTGACTCCGCCCGCGCGCTCACCACATTGGCGCGTCCTGAACATTTCTAGATTGAAACCCTGAACGAAACGGCCAAGGAGACCACGACCATTCGCAGACCTTTCAAAGCAGCGGCGCCCACCAAAGATGGCCCGCGCTCCAACCGTGATATCCGGGTTCCCCGGGTCCAACTGATCGACGCCGATGGCCAGAACCGCGGCGATATTTCCATCAACGACGCATTGCTGCTCGCCGAAGAGGCAGGGCTCGATCTGGTCGAGATCTCGCCCAATGCGGTGCCGCCTGTCGTCAAAATTCTCGATCTCGGCAAATTGAAATACGCCAACCAGAAGAAGGCGGCCGAGGCGCGCAAGAACCAGAAGGTCATCGAGATCAAGGAGATCAAGATGCGCCCGAACATCGACAGCCATGACTACGAAACCAAGATGAAGGCCGTGCGGCGCTTCTTCGAGGAAGGTGACAAGGTCAAGCTGACGCTGCGCTTCCGCGGCCGCGAGATGGCGCATATGGAACTCGGCATGCAGCTCCTGAACAAGGTGCGCGAGGAGACGGCTACCATCGCCAAGGTCGAAGCCGAGCCGAAGCTGGAAGGCCGCCAGATGATGATGGTGCTGGCCCCGCGCTAGATCAGTTCGGGCGTTGCGCTCTAAATCCGCCTGAATCCTGTCTCATGGCGTCCCGGCGATCGGCGGGACGCCGATTCTCCTGTCCAGACGCCGCGATCGCCGGCAAAGCTTCTCGACGATCGGATTCCCGACATGGCCAATGAAATCAACCCTGCGCCCATCAAGGAGCTGGGCGGCTACCAGCACATGCGCCGGATGGTGCTTGCGGTGCTGGTGGTGGTGCTGTTTGCGGCACTGCTGTTCGGCCAGTCGACCTTCCCGCCCGATACCCCGGTGCATGAAACGATCGAGATGGTCGGCGTGCTGCTGATCTTCCTTGGCGTCGTCGGCCGCTTGTGGTCGACACTCTATATCGGGGGGCGCAAATCCTCCGAAGTGGTCACCGGCGGACCCTATTCGATCACCCGCAATCCTCTCTACGTGTTCTCGACCGTTGCCGCCGCCGGCGTCGGGGCGCAGATCGGCTCGTTCTCCGGCATCGTCCTGTTTGCGCTTTTGTGCGCCGGCGCCTTCCACATCGTCATCCTGCGCGAGGAACGGTATCTCAAGGAGGTTCTCGGCGCGCCCTACACAGCCTATCTGGCGCGGGTGCCGCGTTTCTTCCCCCAGCTGTCGCTCTACCAGGAAGGCGACACCGGCAGCTTCAAGCCGCGCCTCTTGCTGACCACCTTGCTCGACGGGCTGGTGTTTCTGGTGGCGTTGCCGGTGTTCGAGACCATCGATGGTGCCCAGCAATCGGGCATTCTGCCGGTGCTGTTTAGGCTGCCCTGATCGCGGAGAGAGCGTCGCAGCCGCTCGGGTGTTGCGCGCCAGCCCGCTTTGACGTATAGGACCGCCGTTCCAAGAAAACCGCCCGGCAGGGCATGCCGTGGCGGTTTCATTTGCTTTTCGGGCTTTTGGTCCGCCCGAAGCGAACAAGAAGCGCGATTGTGCGCCACCAATACGGAGTAGCAAAATGCCCAAGATGAAGACCAAATCGGCCGCCAAGAAGCGGTTCAAGATCACAGGTACGGGTAAAGTCCTGTCGGCTGCGGCCGGCAAGCGTCACGGCATGATCAAGCGTTCCAACAAGTTCATTCGAAATGCCCGCGGCACGATGGTTCTGGCTGAACCGGATGGCAAGAAGGTCATCAAGAATTTTCTGCCGAACGGCCTCTGAGCATTCGGTTTCAGGAACAGCGTTTAAGGAGATCATGACATGGCACGCGTAAAAAGAGGCGTCACCTCGCACGCCAAGCACAAGAAGGTCCTGAAAGCCGCGAAAGGCTTCTACGGCCGCCGCAAGAACACCATTCGCATCGCCAAGCAGGCGGTCGAAAAGTCGATGCAGTATGCGTATCGCGACCGCAAGAACCGCAAGCGCTCGTTCCGCGCGCTGTGGATCCAGCGCATCAACGCCGCGACGCACGAGCATGGCCTGACCTATGGCCGCTTCATCGACGGCCTCAACAAGTCCGGTATCGAGATCGATCGCAAGATCCTGTCCGACATGGCCATCCATGAACCGCAGGCGTTCGCCGCACTCGTGGCCAAGGCCAAGGTCGCGCTCGAATATCTGAAGAACACCACCCCGAATGCTTTTGAAAGCGCTGTCGCCTAGAGCATGATGCCAAAAAGTTGCTGACTTTTTGGACAACATCATGCTCAGGGAAATTTAGCGAGGAGCGCGATCTTTCCGAAAAGTCTGCAACTTTTCGGGATCGGCCTCCGAGCCCAGCGCTTCCCAGCATTCGCAATTCTGATTGGGGAACCCGCGCTGGCACGGCTGGCGCGGGTTTTTCTTATGGCTGAACTTTCAACTTGAAAGTGACTTTCACCTCAAAGTTGACTCCCAACACAGCGAGTTTGACCGTGAACGACATAGCTACCGGCTTGGATACTCTCGAAAACTCCCTGATGGCCGACGTCGCGTCGGCCGCCGATGAGGCTGCTATCGAAGCCGTGCGCGTCGCGGCTCTCGGCAAAAAGGGGTCGATCTCGGAATTGCTGAAGACACTGGGCGCGATGAGCGCCGAGGAGCGCCAGGTCAAGGGCCCCGCGATCAACGGCCTGAAGAACCGCGTCACCGAAGCGCTGACGACACGCAAGGCCGAGCTGAAGGATGTGGCGGTCACGGCGCGCCTTGCCGCCGAGACGGTCGACGTGACGCTGCCGGTGCGGCAATCGCCGGCCGAGCGCGGCCGCATCCATCCGATCAGCCAGGTCATCGACGAGATCGCGGCGATCTTCGGCGATCTCGGCTTTGCCATCGCAGAAGGTCCCGATGTCGAGAGCGACTATTACAATTTCACCGCGCTGAATTTCCCCGAAGGGCATCCGGCGCGCGAGATGCACGATACCTTCTTTTTCCAGCCGGACGAAAAGGGCGAGCGCAAGCTGTTGCGCACGCACACCTCGCCGGTACAGATCCGCACCATGGAGAAGCAGAAGCCGCCGATCCGCATCGTCATTCCCGGCAAGACCTACCGGCAGGATTCCGACGCTACCCACTCGCCGATGTTCCATCAGGTCGAGGGGCTGGTGATCGACAAATCGGCCAATGTCGCCAACATGAAGTGGGTGCTGGAAGAATTCTGCAAGGCTTTCTTCGAGGTGCCGCAGGTCAAGATGCGCTTCCGGCCGTCGTTCTTCCCGTTCACCGAGCCAAGCCTCGAGGTCGACATCCAATGCGACCGCTCGCGGCCCGGCGAAGTGCGCTTCGGCGAAGGCTCCGACTGGATGGAGATCCTCGGCTGCGGCATGGTCCACCCCAATGTGCTGCGCGCCGGCGGGCTCGATCCCGACGAATATCAGGGCTTTGCCTGGGGCATGGGAATCGACCGCATCGCCATGCTGAAATACGGCATGCCGGACCTGCGCGCCTTCTTCGACGCCGATGTCCGCTGGCTGTCGCATTACGGTTTCCGGCCGCTCGACATGCCGACGCTGTTCGGAGGTCTTTCCGCATGACGGCGCCGCACGCCGGTGGCTGCCGCTGCGGCGCGGTACGGTTCGAGGCCTCGGTCGAACCGCACCATGTCAGCTATTGCCATTGCGGCGATTGCCGGCGCGCCAGCGGCGCGCCGGTGTCGGCCTTTGTCGGCTTCCTTACCGAGCAGGTGGCTTTCACCGGCAAGGCACTGAAGATGTACGAGAACGGCCCGGTTACACGCTCGTTCTGCGGCATTTGCGGCTCGCCTATCGCCTATGTCGACGAGCGGCTGGAAGACCACATCTATTTCATGCTGGGCGCCATGGACATGCCGGCTTATTTCCGGCCGACGCACCATGCCTATGTGCGCGAGCAGCTGCCCTTCGTGCATATGCCCGACGACTTGCCGCGCCATTTGAAGACAAGCGTGCCCAGACCCGATGGACAAGGTCCGGGCGGGTACAGACAAAACGGAACATAGTGATGAAACTCACCCTTTCCTGGCTCAAGGATCATCTCGACACCGACGCCACGCTCGACGAGATCGTCGAGAGGCTGACCTCGATCGGCCTCGAAGTCGAGCATGTCGACGACAAGGCCGGCCTGAAGCCGTTCGTCATCGCCAAGGTGCTGACGGCGGTGCAGCATCCCGACGCCGACCGGCTGCGGGTGCTGACCGTCGACACCGGCAATGGCGCAGCCCCTGTCCAGGTGGTGTGCGGTGCGCCGAATGCCCGCGCCGGCCTGATCGGCGCCTTCGCCGCGCCCGGCGCCTATGTGCCCGGTATCGACGTGACGCTGACCGTCGGCAAGATCCGCGGCGTCGAGAGCCATGGCATGATGTGTTCCGAGCGCGAGCTGGAGCTGTCGGATGAGCACAATGGCATTATCGACCTGCCGGCCGATGCGCCTGTCGGCACCAGCTTCGCGGCTTACGCGCATCTCGACGATCCGGTGATCGAGATCAATCTGACGCCGAACCGGCCGGATGCGACCAGCATTTACGGCGTCGCCCGGGACCTGGCGGCAAGCGGGCTTGGCCGGCTCAAGACCGCGCCGGTCGAAGCGGTCCCTGGCAAAGGTGAAACGCCGGTCAAGGTGACCATCGAGGCGCCGGAGCTCTGCCCCGGTTTCGCGCTGCGCCTGGTGAAAGGCGTGAAGAACGGGCCGTCGCCGAAATGGCTGCAGCAAAGGCTGATCGCCATCGGCTTGCGCCCGATCAGCGCGCTGGTCGACATCACCAACTACGTCACCTTCGACCGTGGCCGGCCGCTGCATGTGTTCGATGCCAAGAAGGTCGCCGGCAATCTCGTCGTGCGCCGCGCACGCGACGACGAGAAGGTGCTGGCGCTTGACGGGCGCGAATACACGCTGACGCCGCAGATGTGCGTGATCGCCGACGACAATGGCGTCGAATCGATCGCCGGTGTCATGGGCGGCGAGCATTCCGGCTGCGACGAGAACACCACGGACGTGCTGATCGAATCCGCTCTTTGGGATCCGATCACCACGGCCCGCACTGGCCGTACGCTCGGCATCATCACCGATGCCCGTTACCGTTTCGAGCGTGGCGTCGACCCAGAATTCATGGTGCCCGGCGTCGAGCTGGCGACAAAGCTTGTGCTGGAGTTCTGCGGCGGCGAGCCGACGGAAACCGAGGTCGTTGGCTATGCCGGCTACAAGCCTAAGATCGTTTCCTTCCCGATCTCGGAAGTAAAGCGGCTGACCGGCACCGAAGTGCCAAAGGCGGAAAGCCTCGACATCCTTTCGCGCCTCGGCTTCGAGCCGCAGGGCTCGGACGACATCGTCGATGTGGCGGTGCCGTCCTGGCGGCCCGATGTCGATGGCAAAGCCGACCTGGTCGAGGAAGTCATGCGCATTCACGGCGTCGACAACATCGCGCCGCAGCCGCTCGGCGCTCATGAAGCGGTCAATTCCAAGATCCTGACGACGCTGCAGGTGCGCACCCGCATTGCTAAGCGCTCGCTCGCCGTGCGGGGCATGCTGGAGGTTCTCACCTGGTCGTTCATCCCGGCCAAACACGCCGAACTGTTCGGCGGCGGCCAGACGGCGCTGAAGCTCGCCAATCCGATTGCAGCCGACATGTCCGATATGCGGCCCTCGCTGTTGCCCGGCCTGATCGTCGCCGCGCAGCGCAATGCCGACAAGGGCATCGGCGATGTCGCGCTGTTCGAGGTCTCCGGTACCTATGAGGGCGACGGCCCCGACCAGCAGCGGCGCGTTGCGGCCGGTGTGCGCCGCGGCACCGCCAAGCTCGACGGCTCCGGCCGCAGTTGGGCCGGCAATTCCGGTCCGGTCGGCGTATTCGACGCCAAGGCCGACGCGATTGCAGCGCTGGAAGCCTGCGGCGCCCCGGTCGACAGGCTGCAGATCGAGCCAGGCGGTCCGGCCTGGTACCATCCCGGCCGCTCCGGCACGATCAAGCTCGGCCCGAAGACCGTGCTCGGCACGTTCGGCGAATTCCACCCCAAGACGCTGGAGGGGTTGGACGTTTCCGGACCGATCTGCGGTTTCGAGGTCTATATCGACGCCGTGCCGGAACCGAAGGCCAAGCCGACGAAAACCAAGCCGAAGCTCGAGCTGTCCGCCTTCCATGCGGTGAAGCGCGACTTTGCTTTCGTCGTCGACAAGGCGGTCGAGGCCGGTACGCTGGTGCGCGCGGCGCTCGCTGCCGACAAGAAGCTGGTCACCGGCGTTTCGGTGTTCGACGTGTTCGAGGGGGCATCTCTCGGGGCCGCCAAGAAGTCGATTGCCATCGAAGTGTCTATCCAGCCGGTTGAAAAGACGCTCACCGACGAGGATTTCGAGGCGCTGGCCAAGCGCATCGTCGACAATGTCGGCAAGCAAACGGGCGGCATGCTGAGAACGTAGAGCGGCTAACGCCCGCCCTACATATTTCGCCTTCACGCAATTCTTAGGGAAAGCGCGTCTTAGGGAAAGCGCGGCGCGCTTTCCCAGGAAAACCGCTACACACTTTTTCCTGGAATTGCTTCTGAGGATTGCCGGCAGTTGCGAATCGCTCTCCAAAGGGCGATGGACCATCTGCGCTATTCCGGTCTGCCGTTCGAAGCCCAGCGCGAAGCGTTTCTCGCAATGGTGTTGGCGGATGCGCTCGTCAGCGACGCGCTGGAGCGGGCCCGCACGCTGGCGTTGCCGGACTGGCTGGTGGTGTCCGGCGCGCTCTACAACAGCATCTGGAACCATCTGACCGGCAAGCCGCCGGGCTACGGCATCAAGGATGTCGATCTCTTCTACTTCGATGACAGCGACCTGTCCTACGAGGCCGAGGACGCGGTCATCCGCCGGGCGGCGCAGCATTTCGAGGGGCTGGCTCTGCCGGCCGAGGTGCGCAACCAGGCACGGGTGCATCTGTGGTATCCGCAGAAATTCGGCCAGCCCTGCCCGCGCTATACGAGCTCCAGCGAGTCGGTGAGCTATTTCGCCTCGAAGACGCATGCGGTCGGGGTGCGATACGATGCCGACGAGCAGCTTGAGATCGTGGCGCCGTTCGGGCTGGATGACCTCTTCGCGTTTCGCATCACGCCCAACCGGCTGATGGATAACAGGCGCACGCATGAGGCGAAGGGGGCGAGGGCGAAGGCGTGCTGGCCGGAGATTACGGTGGTGCCTTGGTGATACGAAATGGCGGCGCGAGGCACCCCCCTCTGGCCTGCCGGCCATCTCCCCCGCAAGGAGGGAGATTGGCAGCTTCATCGTTGGCGCACTTTCTGCAACGTTGGTGATTGGCGAAAACAGCGACGACAGCCGATCTCCCCCCTTGCGGGGGAGATGTCCGGCAGGACAGAGGGGGGTGCCGCGCGCTGACTTCTCAGGGCGCCAAGCTCCCCCGCTTGTTCACCCATTCACCAGCGCCAACAGTTCCTCCGTATAGCGCTTGCCAACCACCTTATCCGGCGACAGCGCGTCGCCAATCGCCGCCACCTCGGCCGCGCTCAGCTCGATCCCGACCGCCGCCGTGTTCTGCTCGAGATGGCGTATCTTTCTTGCGCCGGGGATCGGCACGATGAAGTCGCCCTGGTGCAGCACCCAAGCCAGCGCCAGCTGCGCCGATGTGACGCCTTTTTCCACCGCCAGCTTTTCCAGCGTCGCAACGACCTTGGCGTTTGCCGCCATGGCGTCGGCCTGGAAACGCGGCAAGGTGCGGCGCCAATCGTCGTCGCTGAGGGCCTCGGGCTTGGCGATGGTGCCGGTGAGCAGGCCGCGACCGAGCGGGCTGTAGGGGACGAAGCCGATGCCGAGTTCGCGGCAGACATCGAACACTTCGTCTTCGGGGTCGCGGCTCCAAAGCGAGTACTCACTCTGCACGGCAGCGATCGGATGCACGGCGTGCGCCCGGCGGATGGTGGCGGCACTGACCTCCGACAGGCCCAGCGCCCGCACCTTGCCATCGCGCACCAGCTCGGCCATGGCACCGACCGTGTCCTCTATCGGCACGTCGGGATCGACGCGGTGCTGGTAGTAGAGGTCGATAACATCGGTATCGAGCCGCTTCAGCGAGGCTTCCGCCACCGCCTTGACGTGCTCCGGGCGGCTGTCGACGCCGACCATGCGTTCGAGGCCTGAGCCTTCCTCGGAAATCTTGAAGCCGAATTTGGTGGCGATCGTCACCCTGTCGCGCACCGGCTTCAACGCCTTGCCGAGAAGGATCTCGTTCTCAAAGGGACCATAGACTTCGGCGGTGTCGAAAAACGTCACGCCGATCTCGACAGCGCGGCGCAGCGTGGCGATTGCGTCAACCTCTGCCTGACCGCCATATGCGAAGCTCATGCCCATGCAGCCGAGGCCGACGGGGAAGACTTCGAGCTCAGTACCAAGTTTGCGGGTTTTCATGGCGCATCTCCTTGTTGCGATGAAACAGAGATAGCGCCTGGCTTTACGTTCGATAATTGGCTGTCATTCGCACGGGCTGTTCTATAAAATAGAGCAATGAACCGAGCGCATCTTTCTCAACTCGCTGTACTGGCAACAGTCGCCCAATGCGGTAGTTTTCGCGGCGCGGCGCGCGAACTGGCCATCGCGCCCTCGGCAGTTAGCCATGCCGTGTCCAGCCTGGAGGCGCGGCTCGGCGTGCGGCTTTTGGCGCGCAGCACCCGCAGCGTGGCACCAACGGAGGAGGGCGCGCAGCTGCTCGAACGGCTGCGGCCGGCGCTGTCCGAGATCGATCTGGCGCTGGAAACGGCGATCGAGGCGCGCGACCGGCCGGCCGGGAACCTGCGGCTGACCGTGCCGCGCACCGCGGCCCACCTGGCATTGACGCCCAGGCTCGGCGGCTTTGCCGCGGCCTATCCCGACATCGTGCTGGAAATCGTCATCGAGGATCGCTTCACCGACGTCGTCGAAGGCGGCTTCGATGCCGGCGTGCGGCTCGGTGAGAGCCTGCAGCGCGACATGATCGCGGTGCGCATCGGACCGGACCTTCGCGGCGCCGCGGTCGGCGCGCCATCCTATTTCGCGACCATGCCAAGACCCCGCCATCCGCGCGATCTTGCCGACCACCGCTGCATCCGCTTCCGTTTTTCCAGCGGCATTCTTTACCGCTGGGAATTCGAGAAGGATGGCGAAGAGATCGAGATCGCGGCGCAAGGGCCGCTGATCCTCGACGAAGACCATCTGATCGCCCAGGCAGCGGTCGACGGCGCAGGGCTCGCCTTCGTCTTCGACGATTATGTGCGCGCGCCGCTCGCCGACGGCCGCTTGATCCGCGTGCTGGAAGACTGGTGTCCGCCCTTCGACGGTTTCTTCGTCTACTACCCCAGCCGCCGCCAGATGCGCCCGGCGCTGCGGGCGTTTGTGGATTTCTTCAAGGTCGGTGCTTAGCCACCTCCCCCTTGTGGGGAGGGTGGAAGAAAGCCCAGCTGCCATTCGTTCACCAGCCATGCCGGCATTCATCACCAACAACTCAACCCGCTACGGCTGGGCGGCGATCGTCCTCCACTGGCTGATCGGCATCCTGTTCATCGGCCAGTTCATGCTCGGCTTCATCATGGTGCGGTTGACCAGCCAGCGCACCGCCTTCGAGCTGATCCAGCTGCACAAATCCTTCGGCTTCCTGCTGCTCGGCCTCCTCATCCTGCGCATTGCCTGGCGGCTCGGCAATGCGGCCCCGGCCTTGCCGGCCTCGGTCGGAGGCCTGGAGCGTCGGACGGCGCCGCTGGCGCATCTGGCACTTTATGGCTTCCAGCTCGCGGTGCCGCTGTCCGGCTGGGCACTGGTTTCGGTGTCGATGCTGGAGATCCCCAGCATGCCGTTCAACCTTTTCGTGATGCCGAACCTGCCGCTCGGCGTGTCCGATGCGGCGGAAAACTTCTGGGCGGCAGCACACTGGTATCTCGCCTATGCCGGCATTGCCTTGGTTGCGCTGCATGCGCTGGCGGCGCTGCGGCATCATTTCTGGCTGCGCGACAGCGTGCTCACGCGCATGATCACGCCTTCGTCAGATCAGGACATGGAATAGCGCGCGCCGCGCATTCGTTCATTGGAGTGAGGGCGCAACACTTCGCCTGCCCCAGTAAGGACAAAACCCATGTATGCGCGCATCTTCGGATTGGCGGCTGTTGCCGCTTGCCTTGCCATGCCTGTCTCCGCCGCTGTGGACCTCGGCGACGCCGCCGGCAGCTACACGGTCAACCCGGCCAGCTCCAGCATTCGCTTCTCCATCGGCAAGGTCGGTGGCGGCGGCCTCGACGGCGCCTTTGGCCGCTTCAAGGGCTCCATCCGCATCGACAACAGCGATGTCGGCCGTTCCGCGGTCAACTTCACCATCTATCCCGAAAGCGTCGGCACCGGCCAGGGCCGCATCGACGCCTTCCTGCGCTCCGATGCGGTGTTCGACGTGGCCAACAGCCCCGAAATCCAGTTCCGCTCGACCAGCGTAACCCGAACCAGCGACACCACGGCGCTGGTCAGCGGCCGGCTGACGGCGCGCGGCAAGACGTTTGCGGAAAAGTTCACTGCCGAGCTCGGCGGGCTGAAGGGCGGCGTCATTAAATTCCACGTCACCGGCAAGGTGCTGCGCTCCCGGTACGGCATGGATGTCGGCACGCCGATCTATTCGAATATCGTCAATTTCGACATGACGCTAACGGGCAAGCGAGGCTAGCAGGACCAGCGATCCGCATTGGCTTTTCCTGCAATTTCGGGCAAACCTCCTCGCCTGTAAATCGATAGGAGAAGCCTGATGTTCCGATGGGGTGTTTTGTCGACGGCCAAGATCGGCCGCGAGCAATTGTTGCCGGCAATCGTCGAGGCCGAGAATGGCGTTTTGTCCGCGATCGCCAGCCGCGACCTGTCGAAGGCCGAGGCCCTGGGCGAGCGGTTCGGCGCCAGGCATGCCTTTGGTTCGTATGAGGAGCTGCTCGCTTCGAAAGACGTCGACGGCGTCTACATCCCGCTGCCGACCTCGCAGCATGTCGAGTGGACGGCCAAGGCCATCGAAGCGGGCAAGCATGTGCTGGTGGAAAAGCCGCTGGCGCTCGACGCCAAGAATATCGCACCGCTGATCAAGCTGCGCGACCAGAAGAAGGTGCTGGTCTGCGAGGCCTTCATGGTCATCTACCACCCGCAATGGATCAAGGTGCGCGATCTCATCGCCGATGGCGCCATCGGCCGGCTGCGCCATGTGCAGGGCGCCTTCTCCTATTACAATGTCGATCCCACCAACATGCGCAACCAGCTCGATCTCGGCGGCGGCGCGCTGCCTGATATCGGCGTCTATCCGACGGTGTCGACGCGGTTTTCGAGCGGCAAGGAGCCACTGCGCGTGCAGGCGACGATCGAGCGCGACAAGAAATTCGGCACCGACATCTATTCCTCGATCCGCGCCGATTTCGGCGATTTCGAACTGTCCTTCTATCTGTCGACGCAGATGGCGGCGCGGCAGGTGATGGTGTTCCACGGCGAGAAGGGTTTCATCGAGGTGTTCTCGCCGTTCAATGCCGGGCTCTACGACCATCACCGCATCGAATTGCACAACCAGAACCATACGGAGGCGCAGGTGTTCCGCTTTCCCGGCACGCAGCAATACCGGCGCGAGGTCGAGACGTTTGCCAGGGCGGCACAGGGTGGCAAGGAGCGTGTCTTCACGCTGGAGGAGTCCGTGCTCAACCAGAAGGTCATCGACGCCATCTTCCGCGCCGGCGGCAAGGAAGGCTGGGAGGCCGTCTGATACAGCAATCTTAGCGGGTAATTTCATGGGAGAAGGGCGTCCGCATTGTGCATGCGGACGCTCCTTTCCTGTTGAACTGACGATCTCACGCGCCTCTGAGCGTCAGGTGCAAGGTCTCGGCGAAGCGGTCGGGATAGGGCGCAAAGCCCATGTGGTCGCCGGGGAAGGCGGCGCGCTTGCTGCCGAGCCCGTCGGCCAGCGCCTTGCCCATGCCGTCGATCGGCTGGCCGATGGACTCTTCGCCGATGCCGACCACGACCGGGCGGCCGCGCAGCGCCTCGATATCAGGACGGTAGAGCGACAGCGGCATGACGCCATGCGCCAGCCAGTATTCGAAATTGCCGCTGACCCTGGCAAAGGTCTCGGCCTCCTCGGGCGACGGTTCGAACGAAGGCGGTCCGTCCTGCGGCCCGGCTTCATCCTGACCCGGCCCTTCCGACAGGCTGTTCTCGCTGAAGAATTTCTGCATCGCCGCCTCGACACCCTGGCTGCGATAGGTGTCGTGCAGGTCGCGCATGCCGGCCAGTGACGGCGACGGGTCGTCGAGCAGCATCATGCTGGGCGGCTCATGCGCCACCAGTGCACGAACCCGGCCGGGATGGCGGGCGGCGAGGTTGAGCCCGATCTGGGCGCCGCCGCTGGTGCCGAACACATAGGCCGGTCCGGCGCCAAGCGCCTCGATCAATCGCGCGGCATCGTCGCCATGGACATCGAGGTCCTGCTCTTGCGGCTCTCCGTCGAAGGTGCTGCGCGAATTGCCGCGCGGATCATAGGCGACCACCGTGTAGCGGTCGGCGAGGTGGCCCGCGACATCGGCGAAGACGCCGGCGTCCTGCGGTCCGCCGGGGATTATCAACAGTACGGGGCCGGAACCGCGCATCTCATAATAGAGGCTGGCGCCCGGTACTTTCAGCGTCGACGTTTGGGGGGTCATGTCCATCTCTCCTGTTGTTCTCATGTCAAAGTTCGGCTTTGCGCCGGGTCCGATCATTTGCTGGCGACAACCATGCGGTTGCCCTCGCTGTCGCGGAATTCGGCGACTGTGCGGCCCGGCTGCCAAGGCGCTTCCTGCGGCTCGGTGATGATTTCGACGCCGCGCGCCTTCAGGCCCGCGACCGTTGCCTCGACATCGCCATCAACGAGCACCAGCACGGGCTCAGTGCCCGGCGTGTCATCGGGGCGTTTGACGAAATGCAAATTGGTGACGGCGCCGGGAAATGTCAGCTCGATCCAGCGCCAGCCGCTGTCGCCCATCAGCTGGTCCTCCGCCACTTGGCAAGCAAGATGTCCGGTGTAGAAGGCCTTGGCGCGGTCCTGGTCGAACACCGGCAATTCGGCAAACTGGATGTGCATGATGGGTCTCTCCTGCTCCTGGACGGCTGCCGCGCAGCCGTCGACGGGAAAGACGATCCGGACGATCGAAAAGATTCGCCGGGCGACGAATCTTTTCGAGGCCGCGAAACGTCTTCTCTGTGCAGAGTTGAAAAACAGGAGACGACAATGGGCTACAATCTCATCCGCTACGGCGTGAAGGACGAAAGCATCGCCGAGAACCGTATGCTGGTTGCACAGGTGTTCGAGGCACTCGACGACACGAAGCCGCAATCCGTGCGCTACCTCGTCCTGGAACTGGAGAATGGCGAGTTCATCCATCTTGTCAGCCAGGATGGCGACGGCCTGACGGGGCTCGCAGCCTTCAAGGCCTTCAGCGCCGATCATGCCGGGCGCCGCTCGACGCCGCTTGCCAGATCGCCGGCAAAGATCGTCGGCAATTATCGTATGCTGGCCGGCGAGGTCGTGCCGGCTTGAATGCAAAGACCGGCATTTTGGGAACGGACAGGATGAACACAGCAAAACTCGACCGCGTTGCCCTGGAGGCGATGCTCGGCGCCTTGCGACCGAAGCTGCACCGCTACTGCGCCCGCATGGCCGGCTCGGTGATCGATGGCGAGGACATCGTCCAGGAGACACTGATCAAGGCACTGCAGGCCATCGACGGCGACGCCACCGTTGGGCGTCCGGAGCAATGGCTGTTCCGCATAGCCCACAATGCCGCGCAGGATCATCTGCGCCGGCGCCAGCGGGAGCAGGCGCGCATGAGCGAGACCGACATGACGACGATCGAAGACCCCTCCGCAAGCGCCGATGCGAGGCTCGCCACCGCCGCCAGCCTGCGAAGCTTCATGCAGCTGGCAACAGTGCAGCGCAGCGCCGTGATCCTTGTCGACGTGCTTGGCCTCAGCCTGCACGAAACCTGCGAAGTGTCCGGCGCGACGCTGGCCGCGACCAAGGCAGCGCTGCATCGCGGGCGGTCGCAGCTGCGCCTGCTGGCGTCACAGGACGAGCAGGCGCCTGCCCCAAAGCTCGACGCCGACGACGAGCGGCGCCTGCGCCGCTATGTCGACCTGTTCAACGCGCGCGACTTCGACGCCGTGCGCGCGTTGATCGCCGAGGATATCCAGCTTGAAGTCGTCAACCGCACCCGCATGCGCGGCAAGGCGCAGGTTTCCAACTATTTCGGCAATTACGACCGTGTCCAGGACTGGGCGCTGTCGCTCGGCTTCGTCGACCGCAGGCCGGCCATCCTGATCCGCAACCCGCAAACGGGAGATGACGCCGTGCGCGGCTTCATGCTGGTCGACTGGCAGGATGGAAAGGTCAGCCATATCCGCGATTTCCGCTACGCGCCCTATTGCCTTGCCGATGCGGACATCCGCTTCATCGACGAGTAAGCATCGGCCAGAGAGCGCGGACTTCGCGCCTCAGGCGAAGCTTTGCAAATTGGCGTCCTGCAGCTTGGAGCCGGCGAGCAAGGCCTCGAGCACCTGCTTCTTGAGCGACAGGCACTGCGAGCGGGCAAGCTTTGCGATGGCCGAGACTTCGGCCAGCTCGCAGGCAAGCACCAACTCCTTCTGCTGGCCGATGATCGCTTGCGTGAAGTCGCGCGATTTGAAGCCGAGATGGAGGACACGCTCCGACTGGTCGAGCGTTTGGTCGAGCAGGCGAACCAGCCGCAGATTGCCGGAGAGTTCAGCCAGGGCCAGGCGAAAGGCGCGGTCGGCCGCCAGAAAGGCGACATGGCTGCGCAGCGTCTCCGGCTTCAGCACCTTCTGCGCCGCCAGCCTGATGTCGTCGAGCCCGCGTTCGGTGAGGTTTGCCGCGGCCACCCGGAACACTTCCGGTTCGATCAGGCTGCGGAGGTCGAAGATCTCGTTGACGTCGCGCAGGCTAAGCGGTGCGATGACATAACCGCGGCGCGGCTCGCTCTTGATCAGCCCTTCCTGCGTCAGGCGGGCCAAAGCCGAGCGGATCGTCGCCTTCCTGATCTGGTAGCGGTCGCCGATCTGCTTTTCGGTCAGGCTTTCGCCGGGTTGCAGGACGCAGGCGACGATGTCGCTCTTCAGCTGCTCATAAGCTTCCTCGCTGCGCAATATGTCGGCGGTCGACGGCGCCTTGACGGCGGACGGTGACACTGATTTCGGAAGAGCCATATCTGCCTGCCCGTTTGGTCTGCCCGCGTGGTCTGCCCGCGTAGTCTGCTTGCCCGTTCGACCATCCGGTTGACGGGTCTGCCGGCATTCGCTAGCCTGAGCATCTCAGTTGTATTGGTTGAGCTTCCCAATGGAGATGACGACAAATGCCTCTTGCCGCCAACTCGCCTCTTTACGCCGTAACCTCCGATATCGTCAACGCAGCCAAAGGTGCTCATGCCTTCGAACGGGTCAAGGCGGTGCTGCGCGAACACACCGACCGCTTCCATGCATCAGGCGTGCTCGCGCATGAGGAAGACGACGATGAGGTGCTGCTGCATGCCAGCCCTGACTTGACCATCTACCACATCACGCTGTCGCCCGGCCTGCAGTACCCGCCGCACAACCATCTGATGGATGCGCTGATCGGCATCTACAAGGGCAGCGAGACCAACTTCATCTATCCCGTCGACGGCAGCGAGATCGATGCGCCGGAACGCCACGACGTCGCGGCGCCCGCGGTGGTGCACATGACCCCTGATACTGTGCACGCGGTCGCCAACACCGGCAACGCCCGCTCAGGCGCCCTGCATGTCTATCTCGGCAATCTTACCGAGACCCACCGCCACATGTGGAGCCCGGACAGCACCCACGCCGAGCCGTTTGACAATGAGCGGTATCTGGCTGGGGCGAGGCCTATTGGGCCCTAACTGCCGAGTACGGATTGGCCGAACTCGATCAGGGGTGACGGTGTCGCCGTTTACGATTGCAAACCGCTTGGGTTGCGGGATCGAATGCCATCGGCGGCCGCTTTGCGGCATTATCGAGCCAGCAGGCCGAATTCTCCTCGGCCAATCCCGGGTTGAACGTTGAGGGGAGGCCCTGACCGTTGTCGAGGTGACTCGGATCGGCAAGGGCCTGCGCGATATCGAAGGACACCACGAGACTTAGCGGATGCCACACCCATCCGGCGCTGAGCAGCCGCCTCCCACCCGTTTGTAGCCGCGTGAGTACATAATTTTGTAGCCGCATGTGAACTCTTGACCCCAGATTGGGCCGCTATGGTCCATGGTTGCAGTCGAGTCCACGGTGGACCATATTGAGCCATGTCGACAGCCGAGCCGCCCCTTCGTATCCGCCTGCCCGAAACCATGAAGGCTAAGGTTCAAGCACGTGGGGCCGAGAACCGGCGAAGCATGAACGCGGAAATCGGTCGGCGACTGGAATGGGCGTTGGAAGCCGAACACGATCAGAACGGGTCACACGCCACGCGAAAGTACTTACACATTGGGCTCTCTCATGAAGTTACAAACGCTGATCGTATAGCGGAATTTGAGCAGCGACTTGCCCGCCCAGAGAAGGGCGCAAAATCGAAATGAAGTTCATCCCCCCGTCAAGGAAAGCGACCGCTTTCAACTGCCCACATTGCCAAGTCCTCACCACGCAATACTGGTACAGGGTTGGTGCGGCCGAGTTTCCCGATGGGGAAACGCCAGAAAGCAGCCACACTCTTGTAAGCAGACTCATTGCCGACCGGGTAGTTATCAGCCCCGGCGGTTCCGAGCATGGCGCGGTTCCCGTTCACAACATCCATCTATCTAAGTGCATGGAGTGCAAGGAAGTCACTGTTTGGGTCCGTGACACCATTGCGCATCCATCCACTGGTCCCGCGCCTCTGCCAAATCCTGACCTGTCGGAAGACATTCGTCGTGACTACAATGAAGCAAGCACGATCCTAGACCTTTCACCGCGTGGAGCGGCGGCTTTAGTGCGTCTGTGTATTCAAAAGCTATGCAAAGAGCTTGGCCAGCCGGGGAAGAACATCAATGACGACATTGCCACGCTCGTGAAGGCGGGACTGGATAGCCGCATTCAGAAGGCATTGGACGTCGTGCGCGTGATCGGAAACAACGCCGTGCATCCGGGAAGTTTCGATCGTGATGATCGGGCAACAGCGGAAAGCCTTTTCCGCCTTCTAAACCTGATCGCGGACAAAACGATTTCCGAACAGAAGCATGTTGATGAGGTCTACGCCACGCTTCCACCAAACGCGCTTGCTGCGATAGAGGCACGGGATAGGAAGGGCTGAAAACGCGATTGTTGCGCTTGTGGTAGTGAGCTTAACCGACAGGCGAGAGGGGCGCAGGAACAAGATGGACGAGATTTCGATACTGGGAAAACTCAATCAGATACACATTGAGGCAATGTCATTTTTCGACCGCGCTGGTGGTTATTTAAAGTCCAACGGCAGTTGGAAAGAAGACAAGGATTTCGGTTATTCGTATGAACACATTGATTATTGGGTGAAGTTGCCTGAAGACGCGCAAAGCGAGGCCAAATTAATAGCTTCACGCCTTGCCGGGTTGGCGCAACAAACCGCGCCCACCATTCGCCGCTCACCTTTATTGACCGAGGCGGATGAGCGCGAAGCGGGCCACGCATTCAAAGGCATGCGTTCCGCGCTGCGGTTCCGTGATTTTGAATTTGAGGATGTTCAAGTTCTGCATGATGAGGGCTCCGTACTAGGGCTTCAGGCAGCTCGTGAAAGCGAGCGAATGGCCGACCCTTCGGAGGCGAAGCGCCACTTCAGTTCGTGGTGCAATTCACTGATTGCTCGATTGGAACTTGCCGATCTACGGCCAGCCGAAGGCAAGGACATTCCGCTGACTAGTTCGGGTGCGATAGCAGCGGGCTATCGTCCAGATACCGCGTTCATAATAATGCGGATTTCCAAGGAACACCCGGAATTGGAAGACGCTTGTAATAAGATCAAGGAATGCTTTAGGCGATTTGGTATTAAGGCAGTTCGCGCCGATGACATAGAGCATGAAGAAATCATCACTCAGCGCATTCTAGATGAAATTAAAACTGCTGAATTTCTGATTGCGGACATCACGGGCGAAAGACCCAGCGTTTACTATGAGATCGGTTACGCTCACGCGCTTGGTCGGCGCGTTATCATGTACCGAAAGGCCGGGACACCGATCCACTTCGACATCGCAGCTTACAACTGCCCCGACTATACGAACCTCACAGCGCTGGAAGGAATGCTTATGAAGCGGCTTGAAGTGCTTACCGGCGGGCCTCCAAGGAACCCTTGAGCGACCTATGGTTTCGCTCCGTACAAGTAAGCGTGAGACGCCGACTAGCAGTGCCTCAGGCTCTTGGACGCCAACTAGTCGGCCATGTTCTTCTCGCAGGAGAAACATGCTTCCCCCGGATGGCTTTCGTATGCCTCCTTAAGAAGATCAGTGTATTCGCGAGCTTTCATAGCGGCGGCCCATGGAACCGGCCCGTTGTCGCCACGGTTCCGGTCACTCATCACCTGCTTGTAGAAATCGGCCTCCAAATCCCAAACGGCTCCTCCGTAGATTGTTCCGTGGCCTTCGCAGCTTTCCAGCCTTCCTATTTCCACTAGATAAGACGCAGCCATGGCTACGTTCTCTTCGTGCTCCATCATCGCCGCCTTAGCGCCACCCATGTTGTTCTCCTTCCCTGAAATATAGCCCACTCCCTCGGCCCCGGACGGGGCAGATATATGTGGGCATCGGCATTTAAGGAAACAAGATGGGCGTCTGTCGGACTATCCGGGACTCTGCCCGCCGCATGTCCGATACCTGATTAGCGAGGATCGAACTTTCGCGGCTTGAAGCTGTCCGGCGGATTGGACTTCATCGCACGGTCGACGGCCTGGCAATGCGGTCGGCAAGCAGTCCATCGTTACGCCCAGCGGCGTTGATGGCCAGTGACGGCGCGGAGGTGTTCAACGGCGCGATGGCTCCATTGCTGATGAATCCTCCGCTGCCAATACTCGACGTTGGCGTGTGACAGGGTCGTGCCTGACAAATCCGGAATCTGGGGTCAGCCGCGCGTAGTCGCTTTATGGCGTTTAATGTATTGATTTCGTTGGTTGCTTTGGCGCGCCCGAAGAGATTCGAACTCCTGACCCCCAGATTCGTAGTCTGGTGCTCTATCCAGCTGAGCTACGGGCGCGCAATAGGCCATGCTTTACATAGCCCCGCTAACCGATCCTGACGACCGGCCGCGACAAGACGTGTTCCCTAGCGACTGAATTTCCGAAAAGCAAGCCAATCCGGCAAAAGTTTTCTCGCAGCTGCTTTCGACGGTGCCGATCAAGGTGTGCTGAGATTCAGCTAAGTCCGACTTCGGCTGAATATCAAATACAGCTCAGGCCGGGCGGCGCAGGCCGCTGCGGGCCTGGTCGAGGCGGACCGGCTGGTCGGGGATGGTGACGGCGAAGGTGGTGCGTCCGCCGATCGATTCGACCAGCTCCACCGTGCCGCCATGGGCGCGGATCAGTTCGTGCGCGATGGCCAGGCCAAGGCCGGTGCCGCCGCTGCGGGCCGAGCCGCGAAACGCCGCGAACAGGTTTTCTCGAGCCTTCGCCGGCAGGCCGGGACCGGTGTCGGTGACAATGATGCGGCTTACGCTGCCTATGCGCTCGGCCGATACGGCGAGCCGGCGCACCAGCGCGCTCTCGGCGTCGGCCGCCATCGCCTGGACCGCGTTGCGACAGAGATTGGTGAGCACGCGAAACAGCTGGTCGGAATCGGCATCGACCTCGAAGGCGAGCTCGACGGCATTGACGAATTCGATGCCGTCCTCGATGTCGAGCAGGCCGTGGACGTCGTCGACCAGCTGGCGCAGCCGCAAGCGGCGGCGTGAGGGCGCCGGCTCCTGCGTGCGGCCATAGTGGAGCACGCCTTCGGAATAGGAGACGGCGCGGTCGAGCGCGCGCAACAGCTTTGGCGCGAAGGCCTGCACCGTCGGGTCCTTGACCAGGCGCAGGCGGTCCGACATCAGTTGCGCCGAGGCCAGGATGTTGCGCATATCATGGTTGATCTTGGAGACGGCGAGGCCAAGATCGGCAAGATGCTTCTGCTCCGACAGCATCTTTTGCAGCCGTTCCTGCATCTGCGACAGTTCGCGCTCGGCAACGCCGATCTCGTCGGCACGGGCGGCCGGGTGGATGATGCGCCCTGGATCGTCGGGCGCCTCGGAAAAGGACAGCATCGAGCGCGTCATGGTGCGGATCGGGCCGATCATGATCAGGTCGATCGCGGCATAGACCAGCATTGCGGTGAACAGCGAGATCAGCAGCGAGACGAAGGCGACGTTGCGCGAATAGCGCAGCATGGCGTTGCGCAGGGAATAGTCGGGCATGATCAGCTCGAATTCCTTGTCGCTGTCGCCGACCGGGCCGAACACCCGCAGCATGCGCTTGCCGCCGAAGAACAGCGTATCCAGCGCCCCGGTCATGCCCTTGATCATGCCGACATTGGCGATGTCGATATGCTCGTCGACCTGCGGCGGCATCTCGGCCACCACCAGCAGGCGCGATACGCCGCCGTCGCGCACCGCGATCGCCTTGGCGCCGATTGCCATCAGCACGTCGTTCTGGGCGGCGCGGGAGAGCGAATTGGGCTCGCCCTGCACCAGCACGATCGACACCGCGGCAGCGGTGCTTAGCCGCTCCTTCAGCCAGGCCAGGCGGTAGCTGGCGATCCAGGGCAGGAAAATGAGGACTTCGGCCAGGAGCACGAAGACAATGGTGAGCAAGAGCAGCTTGGTCGACAGGCCGCGCGCCAAGGGCACTGAACGATTGGGCACCGAACGGCTCGCAACCGGGCGAACGGTCGCCGGGCTGGCATCGGCTGTCGCCGGGCCGCTCCCTTCATCCGCTGATGCAACTTCGCTCATTAAGGCCTGTCTTCACAAACGCTTGATCGGTTGAGATTAGGTGATTGCGGCTTTTTTGCCAATTTCATCCTTCGTTGGACGATGGTACCAGCAATAAAGATCGCCTCGAACTGGGTTTTCGCGCTGCGACGAACGGGGTGTCGCGCCATGACGAACTGGCAGTTCGCGCTGCGACGAACTGGCGTTCGCGCTGGATTGACTCCCAAAACCCTTCTTTCTATAAGCCGCTCACGCTCGGGCCATTCGTCCCGGCGCGGTTTCGATCGCGCCAATGCCGGCCCGGCAAAGCTCCTGTTACACAGTGACAGAATCAAGAAGGGCCGCACCCCGCGGTATTAAAACAAATGAAGCGTACCTACCAACCGTCCAAACTCGTCCGCAAACGCCGGCACGGTTTCCGTGCTCGCATGGCCACCAAGGGTGGTCGCGGCGTCGTCGCAGCTCGCCGCAACCGCGGCCGCAAGCGGCTCAGCGCCTGAACGGAAGACGAGATCGTTGCCCGCAACCGGCAAGCCAGTGGGACCAAACCCCAAGCGGCTTCTGAAACGTGCGGAATTCCTGGCCGTCCGCCGCGGTGAAAAGCGGCGCGGGCGGCTTTTTCTCGTTGAAGTTCTCGACCGCAAAGACGGCCTGCCGCCGCGCGTCGGCTTCACCGTCACCAAGAAGGTCGGCAATGCGGTTGTGCGCAACCGCGTCAGGCGGCGGCTGAAAGAAGCCGTGCGCACCCATGCCGCAAGTGACATGGCGCCCGGCAATGACTATGTCATCGTCGGGCGTGAAGACGTGCTTACCATTCCGTTCGGCCAGTTGAAGGCCGAACTCTCCCGCCGTCTCAGCGGAACACGATAGGCCAAGGGCTTTCGATGGAAAACAACCGGAACTTCTACATCACCATCGTCTTGTCGGTGCTGATCCTCGGGCTGTGGCAATATTTCTATGTGCTGCCGCGCAGCGAACAGCAGCGCGAGGCGGCCCGCATCGAAGAGCAGCGGGCGGCGGAGCAGAAGAAGGCGGCCGAGGCCGCCAACCCCGGCGGCACGCCGGCGCCCGCAGCGCCCGGCGCCATTCCAAACGCGCCCGGCACCTATGTCACGACGCCGGAAGGCCGCGCGCAGGAAGTGGCCAAGACGGCCCGCGTCAACATCGACACGCCGAGCCTGTCGGGCTCGATCAACCTCACCGGCGCCCGCCTCGACGACCTAAAGCTCAAGCACTACACCGAGACGGTCGACAAGACATCGCCGCAGATCCAGCTGCTCAATCCGCAGGCGCTGCCCACCGGCTATTATGCCGAGATCGGCTTTGTCGGCAGCGACACGACCGGCACGGTGCCGGGCCCGGAAACGGTCTGGAGCGTCGACGGCACTGCGACGCTGACGCCGGCGACGCCGGTGACGCTGACCTTCACCAACGACAAGGGCCTGACCTTCAAGCGCACGATCTCCGTCGACGGCGACTACATGTTCACCGTTTCCGATGCGGTGCAGAATTCAGGCTCGGCCCCCGTCACGCTGTCCAATTACGGCCGCGTCATTCGTTTCGACAAGCCAGCCATTGCCAGTTCCTATGTGCTGCATGAAGGCCTGATCGGCGTCACCGGCACGGAAGGCCTGCAGGAGCACAAATACGCCGACATCGAGAAGAACAAGCTCTATACGCCGAGCAAATCGACCGATGGCTGGCTTGGCATCACCGACAAATACTGGGCGGTCACCCTGGTGCCGACCGAGAAGCAGCCGTTCCAGCCGCACTATGCCTATTACGACAATGGCCGCCCGCGCTACCAGTCGGACTTCCTCACCGACCCGATCACCATTGCCGCCGGCCAGTCGGCGACGGTCGAGACCGAGATCTTCGCCGGCGCAAAGGAAGTCAACAAGATCAACGCCTACGCCCAGGACCGCCAGATCAGGCTGTTCGACCGGCTGATCGATTGGGGATGGTTCATCTGGATCACCAAGCCGATGTTCTACCTGATCGACACGCTGTACAAATTCTTCGGCAATTTCGGCCTGGCCATCCTTGCCACCACGGTGGTCGTCAAAACCCTCTTCTTCCCGCTCGCCAACAAATCCTATGCGTCGATGGCGAACATGAAGAAGGTGCAGCCCAAGATGCTCGAGATCCGCGAGAAATACGCGGACGACAAGATGAAGCAGCAACAGGCGATGATGGAGCTGTACAAGACCGAGAAGATCAATCCGCTCGCCGGCTGCTGGCCGGTGGCGCTGCAGATCCCGGTGTTCTTCTCGCTCTACAAGGTGCTCTACATCACCATCGAGATGCGGCACGCGCCGTTCTTCGGCTGGGTCCAGGATCTGGCGGCGCCCGATCCGACCTCGGTCTTCAACCTGTTCGGCCTGCTGCCCTTCGCGCCACCGGCCTTCCTGCCCCATATGGGCGCCTGGGCGGTGGTCATGGGCATCACCATGTTCCTGCAGATGCGCATGAACCCGACGCCGCCGGATCCGACGCAGGCGCAGATCTTTACCTGGATGCCGGTGATCTTCACCTTCATGATGGGCAGCTTCCCGGCCGGCCTCGTCATCTACTGGGCCTGGAACAACACGCTGTCGATCCTGCAGCAAGGCGTGATCATGAAGCGCCAGGGCGCCAAGATCGAATTATGGGACAATCTGACGGCATTGTTCCGAAAGAAACCCTCGCCGGCTGAATAGAAGGCGCTATTCCGGCAATCAAAGCCCCGGCTCGTCCGGGGTTTTTGTGGACGAGGCGCGCATCACGTTCCCGTGAGGCGCGAAACTTGCGGCGTGCAACCGGCGTGGCTGCTGCTTGTACCGCCAAGGCCGATCAACACCGATCAGCTCTAATCCGAAGACCGCTGTTTTTGATCCGTGACCCCGTCATGTCCATCGCGGGGATGCGGCGCGTGGAATGGGCATTCGCCTTTAAGTATTTGTTATCATTATCGTTTTTTACTCTGCACCGAAACTTTCCCGCAATCGCCGCGTAACTCTTCCCGACAATCGAATCAACAATTGTCGCACCAGAAGGGTTCTCCAATGGCAAAGTCCATCCTCAAGGCATTCTGCTTTTCCGCCGGCCTGGCTCTATCGGGCCTCGCAGCTACGACGGCCTATACGCTCGCCAATCCCGCCGTTGGCGGCGCTGCGATGCTGACCTCGAAGAACATCGTCGAGAACGCCCTCAACTCGCCGATCCACAAGACGCTGGTTGCCGCCGTCAAGGCCGCCGGCCTGGTCGACACGCTGGAAAGCGCGGGACCCTTCACGGTGTTTGCGCCGACCGATTCCGCCTTCAAGAAACTGCCGGCCGGCACCGTCGCCACGCTGGTGAAGCCCGAAAATAAGGACAAGCTGGCCAAGATCCTGACCGCCCATGTCGTGGCCGGCAAGATCTCCGCCAAGGATATGATGACCAAGGCCAAGGCGATGGGTGGCAAGTATGAAATGAAGACCGTCAGCGGCGACACGCTGATCGCCGAGGTAAAAAAAGGCGCGCTTTATATCGTCGACGAATCCGGCGGCGCCGCCAAGGTAACGGTCGCCGACGTCAACCAGTCGAACGGCGTCATCCACGTCGTCAACAAGGTGCTGTTGCCGAAGTAACGGTTTTAGGCAACGGCGAATGACGGCGGGCTGCGACGGGCTTTCTCGGTCTGCCTTCCCCACCTCACGGCGAGGTGCCATTCTTTTGAAGCCGTCTTCGCCACCACGGGGTCCTGCTTGTCCTTCGCAGGGCCCCGTTTTTCGTTTCAGGGCGCCTTAGGCGACTGCGCTGCGGTCGACCTGATCGTGATCTGCCGCGGCACGAACTGAACATCGAAGCCCAGCAGGGCTCGCTCATCGGGCGATTGGTGCTATAGGGCGGATCACGCCATCTAGAATGGCGGCTTTAATTTGCGCCACTCTCGACGGATCTCGCCATGGACGGACCCAACCCAGACATCAAGCACCCGATCCCGATGCACACCCGCGTCGGCTTCCTCAAGCCCCTGGTCACCGCGCCGAATATCGAGATCGGCGAGTTCACCTACTATGACGATCCTGACGGACCGGACAAATTCGCCGAGCGGTGCGTGCTGCATCATTATCCCTTCATCGGCGACAAGCTGATCATCGGCAAGTTCTGCGCCATCGCCGAGGGCGCGCGCTTCATCATGAACGGCGCCAACCATGCCATGTCCGGCTTTTCCACCTATCCGTTCAACATTTTCGGCCATGGCTGGGAGCAAGGCTTCGACCCGAAGACGTGGTCGCAGGAACTGCGCGGCGACACGGTGGTCGGCAATGATGTATGGATCGGCATGGATGCGGTGATCATGCCCGGCGTGTCGGTCGGCAATGGCGCCATCGTGGCGGCGAAATCGGTGGTGACGCATGACGTGCCGGCCTATGCGATCGTCGCCGGCAATGCGGCAAAGGTGGTGAAGATGCGTTTCGACGACAGGACGGTCAGGCGGCTGCTTTCCGTGGCGTGGTGGAACTGGCCGGTGGACAAGATCGGCCGCAACCTCAACGCCATTCGGGGCGCCGATATTTCCAGGCTGGAGGCAGCGATTTGAACGCGCTGGGCAACACCGTCATCGGAACCGACCTGTTCACCAAGGGGTGGATCTTCATCCGCGGCGTGCCGGCGATGAAGTTCCTGCCGCCGGAGGGGCCGCCGGAGATCGCCTTTGCCGGCCGCTCCAATGTCGGCAAGTCGTCGCTGATCAATGCGCTGGTCGGCCATAACGGGCTGGCGCGCACCTCCAACACGCCGGGGCGCACGCAGGAGCTCAACTATTTCGTGCCGGGCGGGTTTTCCGGCGAAGGCACCGACTTGCCGCCAATGGCGCTGGTCGACATGCCGGGCTACGGCTATGCCAGCGCGCCGAAGGAAAAGGTGGACGATTGGACCAAGCTGGTCTTCGACTATCTCAAGGGCCGCGTGACGCTGAAGCGGGTCTATGTGCTGATCGATTCCCGCCATGGCATCAAAGCCAAGGACGACGAAGTGCTGTCGCTGCTCGACAAGGCGGCGGTGTCCTACCAGATCGTGCTGACCAAGACCGACAAGATCAAGGCCGCCGGCGTGCCGCAGCTGATCGAAGAGACATTACTGAAGATCAAGAAGCGACCGGCGGCGTTTCCGTTCGTGCTCGCCACGTCGTCGGAAAAGGGCGAGGGTCTGGACGAACTGCGCGCGGCGATCGTGCTGGCGGCCAATGGCGGTTAAAAGCAACTCCGGGAAAAGTGTGAAGCGGTTTTCCGTCCGGAGTTGCGAAAAAAGACCTTTGGCTAACTAGGCCTTTGCCTTGGACTTCGCCTCGAGCGCGATCATCTGGTGGCTTTCTTCCTCGGCAAGTTTTTCAGTGCCGTAGGACTTCAGGAACAGGCTGACGCCCGACCGCACGATGTGGTCGATTTCATCCTGGCTCGGCGCCTTGGTGCGGTAGGCGAAGATGCACTGGCGAAACAGGCCGGCGAGGCACAGTTCGGTGAATTGATAGGCGGCAAGATCGACATCATCGATCTTGAGCAGGCCGCGTTCGATGGCTGCATTGAGGAACTTGACCACCTTGTCGTGGCCGCGTTTGGGGCCACGTTCGTAAAACCGCGCGCCCATGTCCGGTATCCTGTCGGAGGCGCCGATCACGGTGCGTTGCGCCTGGATGACCTTGGCCGAGGTGATCTTCATCGACAGCACCTTGCCGAATTTCACCAGCGTCTGGCGCAGATCGTCGGCGCGGTCGAGCATGTCGTACATGTTCTTGAAGATGGTGCCGCGCTCTTCCTCGATCAGTGCCTCGAACAGCTCTTCCTTGTTGGCGAAGTAGACATAGATCGTGCCCTTGGAGACGCCGGCCTCGCGGGTAATGTCGTTCATCGACGCCGCTTCGAAGCCCTTGTCGATGAACACGCGCCGCGCGCCTTCGATGATCTGGCTGCGCTTGACCGGATCCTGGCCCGCCGCCGGGCGGCCGCGACGCGCACTATCCAGCACATCGCACGGATCATTTTCGACGTCGGGTAACGTGTCGGCCATTAAAGTCACACCTCGCGAAATAATTCGAACCGAGCGGTTCGATTGCTCTTGATATGGGCCTGCTTTAGCGCTATGTCAACGTTCGCATCGAACCGAACGGTTCAGTATAACACATTTTCCTTATGTAGCTACGGTAGCGAGATATCATGTCCTCGAACACGCCAACCACCGCCGAAGTCCGCCCCTTTCCCAACGCCAAGGTCTCGCCGGCTATCGAAGCGCCGGAAGCGCCGATCAAGCCTGCCGCCGAAGTTTTGGCCGAGGTGCCGGCCAAGAAGAAGCGGTCGGCTCGCTCGTTCATGCTGCCGATCATCGGCCTCGCTCTGCTCAGCGCCGGCGCCTGGTATGGCTATAATTACTGGACGGACGGCCGGTTCCTGATCTCGACCGACGACGCCTATGTCCAGGCCGACATGTCGTTCGTCTCGCCGAAGATTTCCGGCTATGTCGATCAAGTCAAGGTCTCGGAGAACCAGCAGGTCAAGGCTGGCGATCCGCTGCTGACGATCGACGACGGCGACTACAGAATAGCCGTTGCCCAGGCGGAGGCGCAGATCGCCACGCTGGCCAAGACGCTCGACCGTATCGACGCGCAGACGAAGGCGGCGCAAGCTTCGCTGCAACAGGCGCAGGCGCAGAAGGTCGCCGACCAGGCGGCAGCCGACAACGCCGCTCGCGCCCAGCAGCGCGCCGCGCAACTGGTCAAGACGCATGTCGGCACACAGGCGCAACTGGACGATGCCCAGACCGCTCTCGACCAGGCCAATGCAGCCCTCGTCGGCGCCGACGCGCAGATTGCAGCCGCACAGGCCAATATCGGCGTGTTCGAAGCGCAGCGCGCCGAATCGGCCAGCACGCTGGCTTCGCTGCGGCTGAACCGCGACAAGGCCGCGCGCGATCTGTCCTTCACCGTGCTCAAGGCGCCTTATGACGGCGTCGTCGGCAACCGCTCGGTCGAGCAGGGCGACCTCGTCAGCCCCGGCCAGAAGCTCGCCGTCGTGGTGCCGCTGGACAAGCTCTACATCGTTGCCAACTTCAAGGAGACGCAGCTGGCCAAGCTGGTGCCCGGTGAGAAGGTGCGGGTCTCGGTCGACGCCACGGACGGCCATGATTTCGAAGGCACGGTGTCGTCGCTGGCGCCGGCTTCGGGTGCGGTGTTCTCGCTGCTGCCGCCGGAAAATGCCACCGGCAACTTCACCAAGGTGGTGCAGCGCATCCCGGTTCGCATCGACGTGCCGGCCGATGTGCTGAAGGCAGGCAGGCTGCGCGCCGGCCTGAGCGTCGTCGTCGCCGTCGACAGCCGCACGGCTCCGGCTACGACGAACTGAGCGAAAGCCGGGAGCAACGCCATGGCAACCGCAACCATAACTGCAGGAGCGGGGCCGGCGCCTGCCATGCCGGCGGTACCGACGACCATCTCGACGCGCCGCCTCATCGCCTTCCTGGCGATGGTGTTCGGCATGTTCATGGCGATCCTCGACATCCAGATCGTCTCAGCCTCGCTGGCGGAGATCCAGGCCGGCCTCAGCGCCAGTTCCGACGAAATCCCATGGGTGCAGACCGCCTATCTGATCGCCGAAGTGGTGATGATCCCGCTGTCGGGCTTCCTCAGCCGGATGCTGTCGACGCGCGTGCTGTTTGCAGGCGCCGCGGCCGGCTTCACGGCGGCCAGCGCGCTGGCCGCGACCGCCACCAACATCGACCAGATGATCGTCTACCGCGCCATCCAGGGCTTTATCGGCGGCGGCATGATCCCGAGCGTTTTCGCCGCCGCCTTCACCATCTTCCCGCCGTCGCGCCGCGCCATGGTGTCGCCGATGATCGGCCTGGTGGCGACGCTGGCGCCGACCATCGGCCCGACCGTCGGCGGCTATATCAGTCATGCCATGTCGTGGCACTGGCTGTTCCTCATCAATGTCATTCCAGGCATTCTGGTGACGGTCACGACCTGGACCCTGATCGATTTTGACAAGCCCAATCTCGGCCTGTTCAGCAAGTTCGACTGGTGGGGCCTTGCCGGCATGGCGGCGTTTCTCGGCTGCATGGAATATGTGCTCGAGGAGGGTCCGAACCATGACTGGCTGCAGGAACAGGCCGTGTTCATCTGCGCCATCATCATGGTTGTCGGTGCGGCGCTGTTCTTCTGGCGTGCCTTCACCGCCGAGGAGCCGATCGTCGATCTCAGGGCCTTCACCAACGTCAATTTCGCCTTCGGTTCGCTGTTCTCTTTCGTCATCGGCATCGGCCTGTACGGTCTGACCTATCTCTACCCGGTGTTCCTCGGGCGCATCCGCGGCTACGATTCCATGATGATCGGCGAAGCCTTGTTCGTCAGCGGCCTGGCGATGTTCGTCACTGCGCCGATTTCCGGCATCCTGTCGAGCAAGATGGATTTGCGCATCATGATGATGATCGGGCTGTTCGGCTTCGCTGCCGGCACATGGTGGATGACGCATCTGACCGCCGACTGGGATTTCTGGGAATTGCTGATCCCGCAGATCCTGCGCGGCAGCTCGATGATGCTGTGCATGGTGCCGATCAACAACATTGCGCTCGGCACCTTGCCGCCGGACCGGCTGAAGAACGCGTCGGGCCTGTTCAACCTGACCCGCAACCTCGGCGGTGCGGTCGGCCTTGCCGTCATCAACACCGTGCTGATCGATCGCAGCGCCTTCCACTACGCCAGGCTGGCCGAGCATGTGGAATGGGGCAGTGCGGCGGCGCAGACCAAGCTGCAGAACATGACGCTCGACTTCCAGCAGACTCCCGGCCTCGACGCCACCAAGGCGGCGATCTCCAAACTGTCGGGCATGGTCCAGCAGCAGGCGTCGCTGCTGTCGTTCATGGACGTGTTCACCATGCTGACCGTGCTGTTCGCGACCATGGCGGTCTTCACCCTGGTCATCGCCAAGCCGGCGCCGCCCGCGGGCAGCGGTGGCGGAGGCCATTGAGCGCGCCGGATCCCCCGCCTGGCTCCCTCATGTGTGACCCCGGAAATCACCCCCGATTTCCGGGGTCACGCTTAAGCATCGATCGTTGTCAAGCTCCTTGGTCGAGGCGGCCCAAACCATTTGGTCAGCGAGTCGGTTAGCCCGGCTGCTTCAGGGCCGCCGACCCAGGCCACATAACCGTCAGGCCGGACCAGCACTGCGCGTGGGGCTTCGACTGCCCCCAGCACCGGAAGCTCCCACGCGCCATCGTAGCTGGCGTCGACCAGCTGAATCCGCTCCACCCACTGGCCGATACCAAAAGCGCCGGGCTCACCAAGATTAAGCAGCAGCGGCCGAGCGTCGTGCAGCAGGGCGAAAACCGGCAGCGGACCGGCAGCGGTGACGAGGTCGAGATCCGGCATGCGACGCCCCAGCAGCGGATGCCCCTCGCCAATATCGTAGTGGATGTCCAGGCCGGACAACAGGCCGGCAAAACGCTTGCGCGGCTCTTCCATGCCGAGAAGTTCCGACACTGTATCGCGCAGCGCCTTGGTGCGCTCGTCTTCGCGACGGAGCACGACCGACGCCATGGTGTTTTTCATCACACGCGCGGCAATCGGGTGGCGCTCTGCCTGGTAGCTGTCGAGCAGGCTTTCGGGCGCAGTTTTCCTGACCACTTGGGCGAGCTTCCAGCCCAGATTGACCGCGTCCTGCACGCCGGTCTGCAGCCCCTCTCCACCGTCCGGTGGATGCACATGCGCGGCGTCGCCGGCGAGCAGCACCCGCCCCTTGCGGTATGAGGCTGCCTGCCGGGTCATGTCGGTGAAGCGGGCCAGCGATGTTGGATTGTGGACGCCGTAATCGGTGCCGTAGACGGCAATGAGCGCCTCGCTGAGCTCATGCAATGTGGGCACGCCGCCGGCCCCGACCTCGCGTTCGGTCACCAGCACCCGCACCGTACCGTCTTCCAGTCTGCTGAGGCCGTGAATTCCGATGGCATCGCGGTGGATACCCCATTGCGGCTCTTCCGTTACCTCGATCTCGGCGATCAAATTGCTGGTTGTCGGCTCGGAACCGGGGAACTCGATGCCCGCCGCCTTGCGCACGAGGCTTCTGCCGCCGTCGCAGCCGACGAGATAATCGGCACGAAGCGACCCGCCATCGCTCAGCGCGACATCGACGCCGCCGCCATCCTGCACCAAGCCTGTCACCTCGCGGCCACGGTAGAACGTGACGCCAAGCTCCTCGACCCAGCAGGCAAGGATGCGCTCTATGTGCTTTTGCCACAGCGCCAGCCCGTAATTGTGGCGGGTGGGGAAGTCGCTGATATCAAGCGAAACGCCGGCGAAGCCTGCGACCTGTGCGGTCTGGCCTTGCGACAGGAACCGATCGGCAATGCCGCGCTGGTCGAAGATCTCGATGGTGCGCGAATGCAGGCCGCCCGAGCGCGCGCCCGCGAGGTCTTGGTTCTCGCGCCGCTCGACGATGGCGACATCGATGCCGGCCAGGGAAAGCTCGCCGGCCAGCATCAACCCGGTCGGGCCGCCGCCGGCGATCACCACGGAATGGGATATTCGCGGCCGGTCCGCATCAACACCGTCGGTCGATTTGGAGGTCGATTTGGGCTCGCCGTCGCGAGCCCGTGCTTCAGTTAGTTGCATAGGTTCTGGCCCTCTCGTTAAGGGCTGCGGAATCTACGCATAAAAAGCCGTCTGCCAATTCTTGAAGTTGACTGTTTTCGCCCCATTTCAAGAGATAGGAGGCGGTCGTCACGCCGGCGCCAAATCCCCAATCCCGCCAAAAGACGCCGAACGGTCAGGCAGTGGCCGGCTTGAAGCTGAGCGCCACGCCGTTGATGCAATGGCGCAGGCCGGTGGGTGCGGGACCGTCATCGAAGACATGGCCGAGATGACCGCCGCAGCGGCGGCAATGAACCTCGGTGCGGGTCATGCCCAGCGAACGGTCCTCGGTCTTGCCGACGGCGTTGGCAATCTCCTGCCAGAAGCTCGGCCAGCCGGTGCCGGACTCGAACTTGGTGTCTGAGGGGTAGACCGGCAGGTCGCAACCGGCGCAGGCGAAAATGCCCTTGCGATGCTCGTTCAGCAGCGGGCTGGTGCCGGGATACTCGGTGCCTTCCTTGCGCAGCACGTTGAAGGCTTCGTCGGACAGGATGGCGTGCCATTCGGCGTCGGTCTTGGTGACCTCGAAGGTTTCGGCAGCCTTAGCGGGCCCGCCCATGCGCAACGTTGCCGCCGCGCCGGCCACGGCAACGATGGCGGCGCCGCTCAAAAGCAAATCTCGACGGTTCATGACAGAAATCCTCCTGCGGGTTGTTTTGCCAATTTTGGCCGCCACTGGAAAATCAAAAGCCGGTGACGGTTGTCCTGCAAACGAACGCTCCACACCGGCTCCGCGCTTGTTGCGGACGGGATGGAGCGCTCGGTCGTTGCTCGGCCCACGGGGGCGGGGCCGCGCAATCTGCAGGAGCTTACCGCCTGTTCGTCGGCGGCAGGGGCTTTGTTACATCTTCGGCAGCAGGACCTTGTCGATGACGTGGATGACGCCGTTCGACTGCTCGACATCGGCGATCGTGACATTGGCGACATTGCCGTTCTCGTCGGCTACGGTGACCTTGCCGCCATCGGCCTTGAGCGACAGCTCGCAGCCGCCGACCGTCTTGACCTTGTGGGTGCCGCCATCGGCCTTGGCCATCGAGGCGACATCGGCGCCCATCGCCTTGGCGCCGATGACATGGCAGGTCAGGATCTTGGTGAGCTTGTCCTTGTTCTCGGGCTTGAGCAGCGACTCGACCGTGCCAGCCGGAAGCGCGGCGAAGGCCTCATTGGTCGGCGCGAACACGGTGAACGGGCCGGCGCCCTGCAGTGTCTCGACCAGGCCGGCAGCCTTGACGGCGGCGACCAGTGTCGTGTGATCCTTCGAATTGACGGCGTTCTCAACGATGTTCTTGTTGGCGTACATGGCGGCGCCGCCAACCATCGGATTCTCGGCATAGGCGATTGTGGCGAGGGCGGAGACGGCAATGGTACCGGCGAGCAAAAGGGTGGCGATTCTACGCATAGTGTTCGAACTCCTCAGGGTTGTTGTTTCCTCTTTCGGGAACATGAGGAGATACGTAATAGAACTGCCTGAGTTTCCGCGCGCCGGGAAAAATTTATCCTTTATCTTGTCGGCGAATTATCTCCGGAGATCGAATCTCTAATCTCCAGCAGCGTATCCAAAACGAAAACAGCGGAAGATGTACTTCCGCTGCCTTCATTGTCACGTCATGATCTTACGATTTATCAGATGCCCTTCAGGTCGCCCGCGGCAACGACCGGTCCGGTCGGCTGTCCGGTCGTCGAACCGCCCGTCGGCTCGACGCTGACGGCAAGCACGGCGCCTTGCGCCAGCTTCTGCTGCACTGCCGGGGTAACCGGAATGTGCGTGACCTGGCCGGCGGGAATGACACCCATCGAGACCGGCGCATTCTTGCCTTCGATCATCCACAGTTCGAAGTCCTTGCCGGGGGCGCGTTCGCCCGAAACCAGCGACAGGCCGACATCGCGGCGGGATGCGTCGTAGACGACGAGGTATTTGACATCGCTGCCTTCGGCGGCCAGCGAGGCGACGAGGCGCTCCTGTGGCACGACGACCGGCGACCTGACGTAGGGCACGGCGACATAGAGTACCAGGGCCGCGAGAGCCGCTGCGGTGAGGCCGCGCCAGAAGGCAAGGCTGGACCAGAGACTGCCGCTCGGCGCCGTCATCGACGCCGCGGTGGAGGAGAACAGCCGGCGATCGATAGCCGGCTTGACCGTGGCCGGCGGCTCTACCTCAGCATAAGCGGCAGCGATCGGCGAGAGGTTCACTTCCCAGGAATCGACGAGACGGGCAAAGCCGGTCTCCGCGTCGATGCGTCCGGAGGCTATCTGGCGCTCATCCGCCGGCAGCACGCCGAGAACGTATTCGGCTGCGAGCAGGTCGTCGCCTCCACGTTCCGGTCCATTTTCTTCTGCCAGGGTCATCTTTCCAGACATTCTCTAAGTTTCAACAGGCTGCGGCGCAGCCATGTCCGCATCGTGTTGAGCGGAACCTTATGACGTTCCGCGAGCTCGGCGTAACTTTCGCCGTTCAAATACGCACCCCGAACGGCTTGCGCCCGGTCTTGTTCCAACTCTTCAAGGCACTGATAGATGCGCTCGGATTCACCGCCCGCAACAACCATAGCCTCTGGCCCGGGACCGGGGTCAGCCACGTCGAGCGCGGCATCGATATCGGCAGCAGGCTTGCGTCGCGAGCGGATGCGATCAATCGCATGATTGCGTGCTATGGCCACCAGCCAGGAGATTGGGCTGAGATCAGAAACAGCGAAACGATCCGCCTTCGTCCACACTTTGACGAAGACCTCTTGCAGCGCTTCTTCCGCATCTCCGCGATCCTTCAATACACGAAGGCACACGCCGAAAAGTTTCGCACTGGTTTGCCGGTAAAGCAGATCGAACGCAGTCCGATCCTTCATCGAGGTCCGGACAATCAGGGTGGAGATATCCTGCGGCGTCATACGGACAAGCTAAGCGATCACAATTTATTTGCAAAGGCAGAAATCTTGTTGTCCACGCAAACGATGTCCGCGCCCGATCGCCAGTAATCGCCGGTCGGTGCCAAGGAAATCGGCTGTCGTTAGCCTCCCGCAGAAAGGGGAACAGCAATGTCGGCCGAACAGATGCTGTGGGAGAACGATGCAACCGACTTGGCAGGCTGTGCACAGAGGCGAGATCTCGCCGCCAGACCTTGTCGATGCTGCGATCGCGCGCGCCGAGGCAACCCGATCATTGCGCATCCGCCGCTTGCCTGAGGCGCCATGGACCCGAAGGGGGCCGACGAGCTCATCGAAAACCTGCTCGACAAATTGCATTTGACCCGTCTCTTGGAGATCAGATCCCTGTTTGGGCAATTGATGGACAAGAGCCAGTGGTTCACCACTGGCCGGCGATCCAGAATGTCAGCGGCCAGCCGTCGATCGCGCTGCCGGCCCATGTCACCGATGCCGGCCTGCCGCTCGACATCCAGGGCGTCGGCCGCCCCGGCGACGAGCAGACGGTTTTGTCGCTCGCCGCGCAGATGGAGAAGATTTCCGGCTGGCTGACGCGGCGGGCGCCGCTCAAGGTGCCGGCCTGATCCGGCAGATTTCATCATCGTGATAGCAAAGCTGTTTGCGGCCTGGGCCAATTCCCGCTAAGACGCCGCCGTCCTTACCCGCATCCAGGGAACCATGCCGATGACGGAGATCACCGCCACCGCCGAAATGCAGGCCGCCCTGCTCTCGCGGGCCCTGCCCTATATGCAGCGCTACGAGCACAAGACGGTGGTGGTGAAATATGGCGGTCATGCCATGGGCGATATCGAGCTCGGCAAGGCTTTCGCCCGTGACATCGCGCTGCTGAAGCAGTCCGGCGTCAACCCGATCGTCGTCCATGGCGGCGGGCCGCAGATCGGCGCCATGCTGGCCAAGATGGGCATCGAATCCAAGTTCGAAGGCGGACTGCGCGTCACGGATCAGAAGACGGTCGAAATCGTCGAGATGGTGCTGGCCGGTTCGATCAACAAGGAGATCGTCGCGCTGATCAACGCCGAGGGCGAATGGGCGATCGGCCTGTGCGGCAAGGACGGCAACATGGTGTTCGCCGAAAAGGCTCGCAAGACCATGATCGACCCGGATTCCAACATCGAGCGTGTGCTCGATCTCGGTTTCGTGGGCGAACCGGTCGAAGTCGACCGCACCCTGCTCGACCTGCTGGCGCGCTCCGAAATGATCCCGGTGCTGGCGCCGGTGGCGCCCGGCCGCGATGGCCATACCTACAACATCAATGCCGACACCTTCGCCGGCGCCATCGCCGGCGCCTGCCAGGCGACGCGCCTTTTGTTCCTGACCGACGTGCCCGGCGTGCTCGACGAGAACAAGAAGCTGATCGACGAGCTGACGGTGGCCGAAGCCAAGGCGCTGATCAAGGACGGCACGGTGTCGGGCGGCATGATCCCCAAAGTCGAGACCTGCATCGAGGCGATCGAGCGCGGCGTCGAAGGCGTCGTCATCCTCAACGGCAAGACGCCGCATGCGGTGCTGCTGGAATTGTTCACCGAACACGGCGCCGGCACGCTAATCGTGCCCTGATCGGCAACTGGCTTGGCGGCCAGTTGGTCGGCTGGCCAGCCCTTAGGCAGGCTGGGGCAGGCGCGCGATGACCTTTATCTCGAAGTCGAAGCCGGCTAACCAGTTGACGCCGACCGCCGTCCAATTGGTGTAGGGCGGTTCACCGAACACCTTCAGCCGAACGGCATCGATCACGGGCCATTGCGTTGCCGGATCGGTGTGGAAGGTGGTCACGTCGACTATATCGTCGAACGTGGCGCCCGCTGCTTTCAGCACTGCCGCGAGATTATCGAAGGCAAGCTGGACCTGCTTTTCGAAGACAGGTTCGGGCGACCCGTCCTCGCGGCTGCCGACCTGGCCCGAGACAAACAAAAGATCGCCTGATCGGATTGCAGCAGAATAGCGATTTATCTCGTAGAGAGCCTGCCGGCCGGCAGGAAAGATCGCGTCACGTTTGGTCATTTTCACTCCATTGTCCGGGGCACTCACATACGTCCCGTATGCATGAGGTGGGTACATACGCTGCGTATGTCAATACGCATACGGTAGGTATGAAGGGCAGCGAGCCCGTCAGGCGCCGGCCGAGATCGCGACAGCCGCTTCGGCCGGCTTGAGCGGCGGGCGCATGACGACCATGGATTCCTCATCGGCATCCTGCGGCGCGCCCCCGAACTCAGCCAGCGTCGGACCATCCTTAAGGCGGCGGTCGCGGGCCAGAAAACCCCAGACCTCGCGGAACCAGACGCGGCGGCCCATTTGCGTGTACCAGCGCATCGAATGGCGCTGTTCGGGATCGGGGTGGAAGAGAATGCGCGTCAGCGCCTTCGGCCGCGACTGCACCGCGACCTCGATCAGCTTGATCGAGAAGAACAGCATCCACGGTTTCAGCCGGGTCATCTGCAGCACCTGGTGCTTGTAGTCCCACAGCCGGGCATCCGTCTGAATCACCTTGCGGTTCTTGGCGATGCGGAAGAACGGCGTCCAGCGGTGCGGCGCGACATAGAGCGCCTGGATCTGGTCGGGGTCATAGGCAAGCAGCTGGCGAAAGCCGCGCCACAGATCGCGAAAGGTCTCATCCTCGAACCCGGCCACCCAGGTCGCCATGGACAGTATGCCATGCTGGCGGAGCAGCCGGATTGCCTCGCGGTCGGATGAGGTGCTGCCGCCCTTGCGGATCAATTGAAGCGTCTGTTCGTCGGTGTTTTCCATGCCGAGCAGCCAGCGGATGACGCCGGCCTTGCGATAGAGGTGCAGGATGTCGGCATCGCGCACGATGTCATTGGCCCGGGTCGAGCCGACGATCAGCACCGGCACGTTCTCGGCGATCAGCGCATCGAGAAAGGCGCGCCAAACCTTCTTCGACACGGTCGGGTTTTCGTCGGCGAGGTTGATCAGTTCGACGCCGTGCTGGCGGTGCAGCCAGGCAATCTCCTGCGCAAATTTCTTGGGGTCGCGATGCCGCCAGCGAGTCCAGAAACCGCGTTGGCCACAATAGTTGCACAGATGCGGGCAGCCCCGCGAAAACTGCATGACCACGGCGCGCTTGCCGCCCCAATAGCTGTAGCGGCGGTGATCGATCAGCTCCCAGCCGACGCGGTACTCGTCCAGATCGGCAATGGTCCCGGCCGGCCGCGTCGCGAAGGGGCGGCCGAGATCGTCGCGATAGGCGATGCCCGCGACATCGGCCAGTGGCCGGCGATTGTCCAGTGCCACGACCAGGGCAAGGATGGTTGCCTCGCCCTCGCCGCGCACGATGAAGTCGAAGACATCGCTCGCCGCCAGTATGTCGCGCCAGTGATAGGTCGGGAACACGCCGCCATAGATCACCAGCGTCGCCGGCTCGAGCGCCTTGACCATGCGGGCGATCGCGAGCGCGGTGGGATGCGCCGAGGTCGAGCCGGAATGGCCGATCAGGATGCAATCGGGCTGGCCGCTGAGCGCATCGCGCACCAGCGTTTCCAACGGCATCGGCCCGAATTCGGCATCGACCAGCCGGACTTTATGGCCGGCTTCGATAAGCGGGCCGCCCAGTGCCAGCAGGCCGAGCGGTGGCAGATGGTCATCGGGCACGCGGCTGCCGATGGCGGTGTGCGGCGGATTGATCAGCACGATGTTCATGACGGACCTTTGAGCGACGGTCCGCATGGCGTAGCCGGCGTTTCAGTTTCGCATTTGGGCTCCGTTCAGCAGTTTGCGTGCAGCTTTTCCGCAGAAATGGCGGTGCGTGTCCTACCGCCTGAGGTGGGCGAGCGGCACGTGGCCCGGGCCCTTGATGTTCTGCAGCACCAGCTGGGTGTGAACGTCGCGCACGCCGGCAAGACGCATCAGGCGGTGCATGACGAAGGCGTTGAGTTCGTCGACCGACGGCACCATGACGTGCAGCAGGAAATCGTGGTCGCCGGTCATCGTCCAGCATGACGACACTTCATCCATGCGTTGCACGGCGGCGATGAAGGTTTCGGGCGAACCGTCGCTGTGGCTGGTGAGCCGCACCTGGATGAACACCTCGACCATCAGGCCGACGCCGCGGCGGTTGAGCACGGCGGCAAAGCCCTTGATGATGCCGGCCTCCTGCAGCGCCTCGAAGCGGCGAGCGCAAGGCGTCGTCGACAGGCCGATCTCCTGCGCCAGTTCGGACACGGGCTTGCGTCCATCGCGCTGAAGCACATCCAGCATCTTGATCTCGAAATCGTCGAACTGAGGCATTTTCACTCTCTTTCAGCTTCTGCTTGGTGATTTTTACCCCAAATCATGGACCCAAGCCATCATCAAAGCTGAACTGCCTCGCCGGCCGCCGCTAGACTCTGCGGACATATTCAAGTGTCACGATCAGGGGAGAAGAACCATGACGACGATGAGCGTTGCCGAATATGCCCGTGATTGCGCGGCGCAAGGCCTGCGTGGCGACTATTCAGTGTGCCGTTCCGACTTCACCGTGGCGCAGGGCTACAACTACAGCGCCGACGAACAGGCGGTGTGGCGCACGTTGTGCGACCGGCAGACCAAGCTGACGCAGAAGCTGGCGCACCATTCCTATCTCGATGGGATCGCCGCACTCGGCCTGCTCGACAAGATCCCGGATTTCGGCGCGGTCTCAGACAAGCTGCGCAAGCTGACCGGCTGGGAAATCGTCGCCGTGCCTGGCCTCATCCCGGCCGCGCCCTTCTTCGACCATCTCGCCAACCGGCGCTTTCCGGTGACCAACTGGCTGCGCACCAAGGACGAGCTCGACTACATCGTCGAACCCGACATGTTCCACGACTTCTTCGGCCATGTGCCCATCCTGACACAGCCGGTGTTTGCCGACTTCATGCAGATGTATGGCGAAAAGGCCGAGAGCGTGATTGCACTGGGCGGTGACGAGATGATCACCCGGCTCTACTGGTACACCGCCGAATACGGGCTGATACAGGAGGAGGGCCAGAAGCGGAAAGCTTTCGGCGCCGGGCTGATGTCGTCGTTCACCGAATTGCAGTTCGCCGTCGCGAGCCCGGACGCGCACCACGTGCCCTTCGACCTCGAAACGGTGATGCGCACCGGCTACGAGATCGACAAGTTCCAGCGCGCCTATTTCGTGCTGCCGTCCTTCGACGTGTTGCGCGATGCGTTCCGGACCGCCGATTTCAAGGCGATCGTCGCCCGCCGCAAGGGGCAGCCGGCGCTGGATCCAGCGACGGTTTAGCAAATCCTGAAGGGTTTGCGCGGCACCTACCCCCACCCTTAATCCCTCCCCACAAAGGAGGACGGAGATCTCGTTGGCGCTGATTTCCGAGGGTTTCGACACCAAGGCATGGGTAGCGCCGGCAGCAATCCTGTCGCGCCGTTCCCTTTTTTGACAATCAGACGGTAATGACTTCGTCACATCGTGGATGACTTCGTCACACCGTGATCACTTTGGTCAGATGGTCGCCTAGCCGGCAGGCAAGCGCTGTGATCGTCGTCGTTGGATTGCATTCGCCAGAGGTGCAGAATACCGAGGAACCACCGACATAGAGATTATCCATGCCGTGCACCTTGCAGTTGGCGTCGACCACGCTCTTGACGACATCGGTGCCCATGCGCGTGCCGCCCATGTGGTGGTGGCCGGCCAGTTCCTCATCCGTCGGGTAGTCCTCGCCATTGGTCAGCCAGTCCATGATGCGGACGCGGCCGAGGTCCTTCTCGATCAGCGTCGTTCCGAACAACTTGAGCCCCTCGAGGATGGTGCGGCGCTCCAACGGCGACTTCTTCCAGTGCAGCTCGATGCGCGGCACGCCGGCACGGTCGACATCGGTCTTCGACAATTCGATATGGTTCGAGGCCAGCGGCGCCTGTTCCCAGGCGACGTAGAGCTGGGCGGCGCAGCGCAGGTTCTGGCTGAGCTGGTAGGCGACCCATTCGGCGGCCTCGGGCGCGGTGCAGGCAAGGTCGGCAATCAGGCTCTTGACGCCGGCATAGGGCGTCTCGATCAGGCGTATGCCGAAATTCATGATCTGCAGCCGCTCCATGGCGGCGAGCGTCGGCGAGAAGAACGCCTCGTTGACGGCATCGACCTCGAACTCGCTGTAATCGGCCAGGATGGCATTGCCGCCCTCGAAGGTCGGGTGCTCCATCCAGTAGCGGCCAAGTGCCGTGGCGTTCGGCACCGCGCCGCCATTCGAGCGCTGGTTCGACCATAGAAGCAGCCGCGAATTCTCCAGCCCGCCGGCGCAGACGATGAAATAATCGGCGCTGAAGGCGCCGGCATCCTTGCCGTTCGACCACAGCCTGGCGCCGGTCACTCGCTTGCCGTCGCCGGCAAGTTCGGTGGCATAGGTGTTGAGGACGAGCGCTATGTTCTTGCTCTTGTCGAGCTCGTCGGAGAATTTCTCGCCAAAGCGCACGGCCGGGCTCTTGATCAGCTGCACCCAGCGTATGTCGTCTGAAATCGGCACATCGGGCTTGAAGTCGGGAAGCTCGAGTATGTCGTGCACCTCGGACAGATAGGGCTCGATGTCGGTCCGGGCGATTGGCCAGCCGGTGTCCGGCGCCCATGCCTTGGGCTCAAAGTCCTGCTTGTCGAGCACGCGGCACCAGCCGGCCCAGTGGTTCGACGACCCGCCCATGAAGCGCAGCCGGGTGATGTCGAGATCGAAATATTGATCGCCGACCGTGGAGCCGCGGTAGAAATCCTGCGACTCGTCGCTGAATTCGCGTGCGCCGGCCTCCAGCACCACGACCGGAATGCCGGCGGCGCCGAGCTTTCTGGCAATGGTGGTGCCGGCCGGCCCGGAGCCGAGAATGCAGACCTTGGGCTTGAAATCCGAGGCTCGAAACGCCTCATAGCTGTCGAAGATCATGCCAGGTCGCTCCGCTTCAGGATCCAGCCATTGACCACGACGATCTCGTCGGGATCGGCCGGGGGGCGGTCGCTGTCAGGCAGCTTGCGAAAAAGCTGTAGCGCCGGCATCGCAATCAGCGCCTGCACGATGGTGCGGCGCGATATTTTCCTGATGAACAAACTCATGACACGTCTCTGGATGGGGGCTTCGATCCACGCATAGCGTTCCCTGAACGGCACACGTACCGGCCAGACATGCCATTCCCGTGCCAAGCCTTGCGTGTAAACGAGTTACAACCCGGTAAACGGCGCAGTTGCGTGGAAACAATGTCGGCGAACCGTTAACAGCCCCACCACCAACACCTCAGGCAGCTTCGGAAATATCCCGGTCTAGGATCGACAAATTGCGGCCGCGGTGCTTGGCCTCGTAGAGCCGGCGGTCGGCGGCGCGCATCAGGTCCGAGACATCGGCATCTTGCGCACAGGTGATGCCGCCGATCGAGACGGTCAGCGGCACCGTGCGCTCGTCGACCGGACGAAAGCGGACCAGCTCGACTTCACGGCGGATGCGCTCGGCCACGCGCCGGGCTTCGGCTTCCGTAGCGCCGACCAGGAAGGCGCCGAACTCCTCACCGCCAATGCGGCCGAGCACGTCGCCGCTGCGGACGCCGCGCTCGATGGCGCTGGCGATCAACACCAGTGCGTCATCGCCGGTCAGATGGCCGAAACTGTCGTTGATCGCCTTGAAATGGTCGGCGTCGATGATCAGCAGCGCGCCGCGATCGGATTTGCGCCGCGAGCCGTCCAACGCGGCAAAGAAGCTCTCGCGGTTGAGCATGCCGGTCATGTCGTCGCGGCTCGCCTTCGCCGACAGGCGCCGATGCGCGGCGGCGAGCTGGGCATGCGCGCGGGCGAGATCGCGATGCGCGTTTTTCAGTCGGTCGCTCTGCCAGAAGGTGCTGGCGCAGGCGATCCAGGCGAGCGCCAGCGGGCACACCGTCGATGTCAGCCAGACAGTGCGGTCGACCGGAAAACCCATGGCGGGAACGATGATCAGCGTCAGCAAAAGCGAGATGGCTACCGAGCCGAATGCGACCGCGGCGGACTTTAAGACTATGCGACTCATCGCTGGCTCCCACTGAACCGTCTCTGTGCCAGCAAGCCCTGAAGGCCACCTTTCCGTGATGGCTAAAATTTGAATGGTGAGCCCATTTTTACAACTCTAGATGCACATAGGTTGTGGATAAGCTCTACATCAGAAAGGGGTTCGAACGGCAGATATTTCATGCCATAAGGACGCCATGACCACGCTGCCCGATCCCGCCCGCTTCGCCCATGTCACCGACTGGGTGTTCGACCTCGACAACACGCTTTATCCGCACCATTCGAATCTGTTTTCGCAGATCGACGTCAAGATGACGGCCTATGTCGGAGAACTGCTCACGCTGCCGCGCGAGGAAGCGCGCAAGCTGCAGAAGGAACTCTATCAGGAATATGGCACGACGCTGAACGGGCTGATGACGCGTCACGGCATCGACCCCGACGACTTTCTCGAAAAGGTGCATGATATCGACTATTCGTGGCTGGTGCCGGATCCGGTGCTGGGCACCGCTATCCGCCAGCTGCCCGGCCGCAAGTTCATCTTCACCAATGGCGACCGCAGGCACGCCGAGCGCACCGCGCGCCAGCTCGGCATACTCGACCATTTCGACGACATTTTCGATATCGTCGCCGCCGGGCTGACGCCGAAGCCGTCGCGGCAGACCTATGAGAAGTTTGCCGAACTGCACGCCGTCACCGGACACAATGCGGTGATGTTCGAGGATCTCGCCCGCAACCTCGAGGTGCCGAAATCACTGGGCATGACCACGGTGCTGGTGGTGCCGCGCAATTTCGAGCCGACCTTTGCCGAGATCTGGGAGCGCGATCCGGCCAATGAGGACGACGTCGATTTCGTCACCGACGATCTCGCGACGTTTCTGACGGGGATAGTGGAGGGGGTAGAGGAATTGAGGAGCTGAAGAATTGAAGAACTGGTGAAAGGGAGACCGATCCGGACCTCCTTTTCCTCAATTCTTCAGTTCTTCAATTCCCGGTTCCCCTACTCCCCCAACTTGTAGAAGCGGCTGATGATCCCCCAGGCCTCGTCGGCGGTGTCGACAAAGTCGATGATATCCTGGTCGCCGGGCGTGATGGTGCCTTGTTCGGCCAGGAAATCGAGGTCGATCGCGCGCTGCCAGAACGCCTTGCCGAACAGGATCACCGGCACGCGCTCCATGCGGCCGGTCTGGATCAGCGTCAGCGTCTCGAAGAATTCGTCCATGGTACCGAAGCCGCCCGGAAACACCGCGACGGCCTTGGCGCGCATGACGAAATGCATCTTGCGGATGGCGAAATAGTGGAAGTTGAAGCACAGCTCCGGGGTCACATAGGCGTTCGGCGCCTGCTCGTGTGGCAGGACGATGTTGAGGCCGATCGACGGCGCGCCGACATCGTCGGCGCCGCGATTTCCCGCCTCCATCACGCCTGGGCCGCCACCGGTGACGACGACGAATTCGCGGTAGTAGGACGTGGCCGATTGCTGTGAGCAGAGGCGGGCGAATTTGCGCGCCTCCTCGTAGTATTTGCTGTTTTCCTCGAGGTTTTTCTTCTGCGTCTCGTTCTTGGCGGCCCAGGCCTCGCCGCCGGGCTCGGGAATACGCGCGCCGCCGAACAGGATGACCGTCGAGCGGATGCCGCGCTCGGCCAGGATCATTTCGGGCTTCAAGAGCTCAAGCTGCAAGCGCACAGCGCGCAATTCCCGGCGCGTCATGAAGTCGGGATCGTTCCAGGCCAGCCGGTAGGTTTCGGCGCGCGTCTGCGGCGTGTCGGGAACGCTTTTCGAGCGCTCCAGATCCTCGTCCGAATGCGGCAGCGGCGTCCATCCCGCCTTTTCCATAGGAGTCATATGCTTTCTACCCGTCCCAACAGTTCACTTGCGCCGTCCCATGGCGCACGCGCGATTGACCCCCAATACGCCTTAACATAGGGTCCGCGCGACTTTCAAAACAAGGTTAAGGCCGACGGCCTTAACAGCGTGGTAACGGAGCGAATTCATGTCGAAGCCTGATCTGGCCAGCCTCGAAAAGACGATCGAGAAGGCCTTCGAGGAGCGCGACACGATTTCGACCGCGACCCGGGGCGAAACGCGCGACGCCATCCAGTCCTCACTCGACCTGCTCGACCGTGGCACCGTGCGCGTTGCCGAGCGCCAGGCCGATGGCAAATGGCATGTCAACCAATGGCTGAAGAAGGCGGTGCTGCTCTCGTTCCGGCTCTATCCGATGGAGATCATCAAGGGCGGCCCCGGCCAGGCGGTCTGGTGGGACAAGGTGGCGTCGAAGTTCGACGGCTGGAGCGCGGTCGATTTCGAGAAGGCAGGCTTCCGCGCCGTGCCGTCTTCGATCGTGCGCCGCTCGGCCTATGTCGCGCCGGGCGCGGTGCTGATGCCGTCCTTCGTCAATGTCGGCGCCTATGTCGATAGCGGCACCATGGTCGACACCTGGGCCTCGGTCGGCTCCTGCGCCCAGATCGGCAAGAATGTGCACCTCTCGGGCGGCGTAGGCATCGGCGGGGTGCTGGAGCCGATGCAGGCCGGCCCGACCATCATCGAGGACAATTGCTTCATCGGCGCGCGCTCCGAAGTGGTCGAGGGCTGCATCGTGCGCGAAGGCTCGGTGCTCGGAATGGGTGTGTTCATCGGCCAGTCGACCAAGATCGTCGACCGCGCCACCGGCGAAGTGTTTTATGGCGAGGTGCCGCCGAATTCGGTCGTCGTCGCCGGCTCGATGCCGGGCAAGGCCTTTCCGAACAACGAGCCGGGCCCTGGCCTCTACTGCGCCGTCATCGTCAAGCGCGTCGATGCCAAGACCCGGTCGAAAACCTCGATCAACGAACTGCTGCGTGATTGATCCTGTCCGAGCAACCAGAGCGCTCCAGATTGCCCAACACACCACCACTTCCCTGGCTTTTCTTCAGCCTCTCAGGGCGCGTCAGCCCAAGTGCCTACGTGCTCGCCGGGCTGCTGCTGGTGCTTGCACAGTTTTTCCCGCTCTACCAGTTGTCGAGACTGGAACCCGGCACCGCAACCAGCCAGAACTGGGCACTTGTGTTCTGGGTCGTTTTGCTGATCTCGACATGGTCGAGCTTTGCGGTAACCGCAAAGCGGTTTCATGATTTCGGCAAGCCGACTTATTACGCGTTGATCTCTCTTGTCATCGGCCCCATTCTTCTCATCGTTCTAGCGTGTTTCCGCGGTGACCCCGGTCCGAACCGCTACGGCAAACGCAGCAACGCGCCGGCTGAACCATGAGCGCCGACCGGATATCTCGCCATGCGCTACCGCACGCTTGATCCGAAACTGATCATCGACACCGCCGAGCGGCTGGAAGAGCGCGTCGCCGAGCGTTTTCCCGATGCCGGCCTGCGCGGCGTCGCCGCCGAACTGGTGTCGCTGTCGCGCGACCTGGCCAAGGCGGCGCAGGCGCTGGAAGCGCCGATCTGGTGGCTGCGCGGCGCCATCGTCGCCGCTGTTGCCGCCGGCGCGCTGATCTTCCTGTTCGTCGGCACCATCCTGCCGCTCATCCATATCTCGCAGGCCGACGATGCGGTGCAGTCGGTGCAAGGCATCGAAGCCACGATCAACATGATGATCCTTGCCGTGCTCGGCCTGCTGGCGCTGATCCGCACCGAGGAGCGCATCAAGCGCAAGCGGGTGTTTCGCCAGCTGCATGGGTTGAGATCGCTGATCCATGTCATCGACATGCACCAGCTGACCAAGGATCCGGCAGCATTGTCCGCCAATTTCAGGCCGACCGCGCATTCGCCGGCTCGCATCACCAATGCCGCCGACCTGGCGCGCTACCTCGACTATTGCTCGGAAATGCTGTCGATCACCGGCAAGATCGCGGCGCTGTTTGCGCAGTCCGTCAATGACGATGTGGTCATCGACGGCGTCAACGACGTCGAGAACCTAGCGTCCAACCTGTCGCGCAAGATCTGGCAGAAGATCACGCTGATCGAGAACCACCCGGCGGCGCAGCCCGTGCCGGCGCCAGGCCCGGCGAGCAAAGCGCCGGCTCCGAGGCGCGCACCAAAGCTGTGACGCGGGGCCCACGCGCCTGTTTTCGGGCTATGCGGGCCAAGGCCCGAGGCTCGCGGCAAGTAGACTATCCAGTGACGGCTTCCGGCGTCAGCCCGGGTGAGCCGCGCTTTTCCCGCTCGGCCTGCCGCACCAGCACGGTGACCCGCTTCAGCAGAGGCGCCGGCGTGCCGGCCTTTTCGGCGAGGTTCAGGACGGCCCCCTGCAGGTCACCGATCTCGGTCGGCCGACCACGCTGGAGGTCGTCCCACATCGACGAGCGCGCCTGCGGGTCGATGGCGAGCATGCGGCGGGCGACCAGCCCGAACAGCCAGTCCGGCAGCCGGAGCAGTTTCGGCAGCAGGACGGGATGCAAGCCGCCGATTCGTGCCGGCGCGATATGTAACGCCTTCATCGCCGTCAGGGCCTCGTCGATCTGACCGGCCAGGATTCGCCGCCAGCGGCGGTCGGCAAGTTCGCTCGCCAGCGGCAGGCCGGACAAGGCGACAAGCGCGTTGTTGAGGTTGATCAGCAGCTTGCCCCACTGAACGGCTTTCATGTCGGGATGGGTTTCCACGCCAAGCCCTTCGACATCGAGAAGGCCGGCAAGGCCGGTCACGCCATCTTCGATCATGACCTTGCCGTCGCTGGCGCGATGCACGTGAAGCGGCAAATTGCCTATGGCCGACTGGACGACATTGAACGGCACCATGCCGGCGAGCACAGTCCGTCCACCGAGCCCGGCGCGTAACCGGTCGGCATTGCCGACGCCGTTCTGCAGGCTGACCACCACGACATCGCCGCGCGCATGTCCGGCAACAAGCGACGCCATCTCCTCGGTAGCGCCGTTCTTGACCGTCACCAGCACCACGTCGGCACTGGCGAGGGCAGCGGCGGGATCGGTGGTGACGGACCCCGGCCGGATGGATCGGTCGCGACCATCGAGATCGGTGATGCGCAGGCCACCGTCCAGCAAGGCTGTCGCGATGCCTGGCCGCGCCAAAAACACCACCTTGCGTCCGGCCAGCGCCAGGCAACCGCCGACATAGCAGCCGATGCTGCCGGCGCCGGCAATGACGATGGTCTTTTCGGCGTTGGCCATGCGATTATCTCGTGTTGGCCTGCACTATACGACAGGAAAACCATAATGTCGGCGGCAGGATCGGTCATCATCTCTGGCCGTGACAGGCCTTTCGCTTTCGACTATCGCTTTGCCCATGAAACTGCCGACCGATCCCGCCGCCAACCTCGCGACCCTCATACGCTGCGCCTCCGTAACGCCCGCCGAGGGCGGCGCGCTGGCTGCCCTGGAAGGCATGCTGAAGCCGCTCGGCTTTTCCGTCGAACGCCCTGTGTTTTCCGAACACGGCACCCCCGACATCGAGAACCTCTACGCGCGTCGCTCCGGCAACGGGCCGCATCTGATGTTTGCCGGCCATACCGACGTGGTGCCGGCGGGCGACGAGGCGTCGTGGACGCATCCGCCCTTCGCCGCCGAGATCGCCAGGGGCGAGATGTATGGCCGCGGCGCCGTCGACATGAAGGGCGGCATCGCCTGTTTCATCGCCGCCGTGGCGCGCCATGTCGAGAAAAAGGGTGGTCCGAAAGGCTCGGTCTCGCTGCTGATTACCGGCGACGAGGAGGGGCCGGCGATCAACGGGACGACAAAACTGCTCGACTGGGCGGCGGCCAAGGGCGAGAGATGGGACGCCGCGATCGTTGGCGAGCCGACCAATCCGGACACGCTCGGCGACATGATCAAGATCGGCCGGCGTGGCTCGATGTCGGGCAGTGTCACGGTCAACGGCCGCCAGGGCCATGTCGCCTATCCATTGCTCGCCGACAATCCGGTGCGCGGCCTGATCAGCCTGGTCGACGCCTTGCTGTCGCCCGTCTTCGACAAGGGCACGAAGGATTTTCAGCCGACCAATCTGGAAGTGACCTCGATCGATGTCGGCAACCCGGCGACCAATGTTATTCCGGCCAAGGCGACAGCCACCTTCAACATCCGCTTCAACGACACATGGACTGCCGAGACGGTGCAGGCCGAGATCCATAACCGCCTCGACCAGGCGGCGAAGCGCAAGAAATACCGGACCGGCAAGACGCCGGTCGACTACGAGCTGATCTGGCGCGACCGGCCGAGCCATGTCTTCCTGACGCGCGACGACAAGCTGATCGAGACGCTGCGCGGCTCGATCAAGGCGACGGTCGGCAAGGAGCCGGCGCTGTCCACCTCGGGCGGAACCTCGGATGCGCGTTTCATCAAGGACTATTGCCCGGTGGTCGAGTTCGGCCTGGTCGGCAAGACCATGCACATGGTCGACGAGCGCGTCGCACTGGCCGACCTCGAGACGCTGACCCAAATCTACCAGCGCTTCATCGATGACTGGTTCGAGCAGGGCTGATCATGCTTTCGGTTGACGAGACCTCTTCATCGCTTAACGGCGCCTGGCGGCTGATGCTCGGAAAGGCCGACGGCTTGCGGCTGCTCGACCTTTCGGCGGACGGCTTCTGGAATTCCTTCTTCGCCATCGTCGTCGCCGCGCCGGCGATGATCGTCGGCTGGGTCGGCACGGCCAACGAGATCGGCGATCCCAATGCGTTCGCCGGTCGGCTGGGCATGTTGGTTCGCCTGGCGACCGTCGACCTCGGCTCGTGGCTGCTGCCCCTGGTTGTGCTTGCCCTGGTCGCATCGCGCGCCGGCATCGGCGACCGCTTCGTCCACTATGTCGTCGCCAGCAACTGGGCGTCGGCGATCACCGCCTGGATGCTGCTGCCTTCAGCGTTGATCAGGCTTTTCCTGCCGTCCGGCAACCCGGTTGCCGAATTGGTGTGGCTGGTTCTGGTGGTGCTGTCGCTGGTACTCACCTGGCGGATGACCAACGCCGCGATCGGCAAGGGCGCGGCTGTCGGCAGCGCCGTGTTCGCAGGCATGTTGGTGGTGTCTCTGGCCGTCTTGTTCGGCCTGGTGGCGCTGCTCGGCATCACGGTGCCGACCGCCGCTCCGGCCTAGAACTTTTCCGGATAGTCTACACCGACGAGAAAAAGCCCGTCGGGCGGCGCCACCTGGCCGCAGGCGGCGCGGTCTTGCGCCGCGAGCGCTGCCTTGAGGTCGGCGGCGGTCCAGCCGCCGTCGCCGACGCGTTTCAGCGAACCGACCATGGAGCGCACCTGGTTGTGCAGGAAAGAGCGCGCCGAGGCCCTGACTTCGATCAGGTCGCCCTGGCGGCTTACATCGAGCCGCTCCAGCGTCCGCACCGGACTGTTGGCCTGGCATTGCGTCGAGCGGAAGGTGGTAAAGTCATGTCGGCCGAGCAGGACTTTCGCCGCTTCGTGCATGGCGTCCGCATCGAGCCGCTTCGGCACCCACCAGACCTTGCCCTTTTCCATCGCTGCAGGCGCGCGCCGGTTGAGGATGCGGTAGAGATAGTGCCGTCCGGTGGCCGAGAAACGGGCGTCGAACTCATTGGGGACAACCGTCGCCTGCAGGATGGCGATGCGCGCGCCTGCCGCCTGCAGGTGCGCGTTGACGGCGTCGCGCACCTTGTCGTTTGGCCATGCCTTGGCGAGGTCGACATGCGCCACCTGGGCGGTCGCATGCACCCCGGCGTCGGTGCGGCCGGCGGCGCGTATCCGCACCGCCTCACCGCAGAATTTCTCGATCGCCTGCTCTATCGCCTGCTGCACCGAAGGCTGATCCGCCTGGTGTTGCCAGCCGGCGAAGAGGCTGCCGTCATATTCGATATCGAGACGAAAACGCGGCATACACCCTTCGTTCAGGCGGCGAGTGCGGTAAAGGCCTGGGCGTAGACCAGTTTGCCTTTTTCGGGTGCGTCACCCCAGGCCAGCGCCTGCAGCGCTTCGCCCTGATATTCGCTCTCGAACTTTTCGGCGCGCGCATGATTGTAGCCGAAGCGGCCGTAATAGGCCGGATCGCCCAACACAACGGCGAGCGTCTCGCCGCCATCCCTGAGGCGGACATGCGCCTCGCGGATCAGCGCACCGCCAATGCCCGAGCCGTGGAACGAAGGTTCCACCGCCAACGGCGCCAGCGCCACGGCTGCGAACTGCTTGCCGCCGTTCCTAACGAACAGCCTGGAAAACAGGATGTGGCCGACCACCTGGCCGTCTTCTTCCGCCACCAGTTCGACAACGGCGTCGCCGCCGGTGACCAGAGCGTCGACCAGCCCGGCCTCCGCCTGCTGGCCGAATGCGTGTTCCTCGACCAGGCGTATGGCCTCGCGGTCCCGCGGCGTCGCGCCGCGTATCGACATCATGCTCATGAGAACTTCATTCCTTTTTCGATCTTGGCCCCGCGCAGAAACTCCTTCGCGGCAGCAGGCTTTCCGCCCGCCCGTTGAACTTCGACCAGCCTGACCGCGCCCGACCCGCAGGCGACCGTCAGCCGGTCATCGAGAATTCCTCCCGACTCGCCCATGCTTTCAGAAAGCGTGCCTTCCAAAAGCGTCGAGCGAAGCAGTTTCAGCCGTTCCGTGCGGCCGCCGATGTCGGCCTCGCACCAGGCGCCGGGGAATGGCGACAGCCCGCGAATGTGATTGTGGACCTCCGCAGCCGGGCGCGTCCAGTCCACACGTGTCTCCGACTTATCGATTTTCCTGGCGTAGGTCACCCCGTCAGCCGCCTGCAAAGTCGATGCCAGGGTATTTGTCTCCAATCGGGACAGCGCTTCCACCATCAGCGTGGCAGCAATATTCATCAAGCGGTCGTGCAGATCGCCGGCCGTCATGTCGGGCTCTATGGCGCATTTTTCAACCAGTGCCACCGGACCGGTGTCCAGGCCCTCTTCCATGCGCATCACCATCATGCCGGTCTCGACGTCGCCGGCCATAATGGCGCGCTGGATGGGAGCTGCACCACGCCAACGCGGCAAAAGCGAGGCGTGGCCGTTGAGGCAGCCGAGGCGCGGAGCCTCCAGAATAGCCTTCGGCAACAGCAAACCATACGCGACGACGACCGCGACATCGGCACGCAACGCCTGGAAAGCAGCTTGCTCGGCCTCGCCCTTCAGCGACAGCGGCGTGCGCACTTCGATGCCCAGCCGCTCAGCCTCGCGCTGCACCGGCGACGGTGTGAGCTCCAGCCCGCGGCGGCCGGCGGCGCGCGGCGGCTGGGTGTAGACGGCTGCTATCTCGTGCCCGGCCTCGGCAATCGCGCGCAGCACCGGCACCGAAAACTCCGGCGTGCCCATGAAGATGACGCGAAGCGGCATCTTCCCTATCCCACCAGCTTGCCCGGCGCCTTGTCCTTGGCGAGCTTCTTGAACTTCTTGACCACCATGTCGCGCTTCAGCTTCGAGATGTGGTCGATGAACAGCACACCGTTGAGATGGTCGATCTCGTGCTGCAGGCAGGTCGCCATCAGGCCTTCGGCCTCGATCTCCTGCAGCTTGCCGTCGCGGTCGAGATATTTCACGCGCACCGAGGCGGGACGCTCGACCTCGGCGTAATAGTCCGGGATCGACAGGCAGCCTTCCTCGTAGACGGAGCGAGCGTCGGCGCTTTCGAGGATTTCGGGATTGATGAAGACATGCGGCGCCGGCGGCTCGTCTTCCTTGGCGAGGTCGATGACCAGCATGCGCAGCGGCTCGCCAATCTGGATTGCGGCCAAGCCGATGCCCGGCGCATCATACATCGTCGCCAGCATGTCGTCGGTCAGTTTGCGCAAAGGCGCGTCGACGCGTTCGACCGGTTTGGAAACTTGGCGCAGGATAGGATCGGGAAGGATGATGAGCGGCTTGATCGACATGGCGCCTCACCTAAAACGTCGCAGGAGAAGCGTCAACCGGTGCGAATCGGTCTCGTTCACGTTTTGATCTGTGCCAGGTCTGCGAATCGGCTATGCTGGCGGGATGAACGACCTGAGCACCATCCTTTCCGAACCCGTTGCCCGGCTTGGCGCGACGACGATCACGCTCGGCCATGCACTGGCCATCGGCGCGCTGGTGTTTCTCGGCCTGTTCCTGGCGCTTGTCGTGGCGCTGTGGCGATCGGCCAAGGCGCGCACCATCGCCGCGGCGGAAGCCGCCGACCACGCCCGCGACGCCGAGGCGCGGATGGCCGGCATTTTGCAAAGCCAGGCCGAGATGCAGGGCCGCATGGGCGCCATCGCCGACGTGTTCGGCGCAAGGCAGGCCGAACTCAACCAGTCGATCGGCCAGCGCCTCGACGCCATGACCGGCCGACTCGGCCAAACCATGACCGAACAGACCAAATCGACGCATGAGAGCCTCGCCAAACTGCAGGAACGGCTGGCGGTCATCGACACCGCGCAAGGCAACATTCAGTCGCTGGCCGGCCAGGTCGTGCAATTGCAGGCGATCCTGTCCAACAAGCAGACGCGCGGCGCCTTCGGCCAGTCGCGCATGGAGGCGATCGTCGCCGACGGCCTTCCGATGGGCGCCTACGAGTTCCAGGCAACGCTGTCAAACGGCAGCCGTCCCGACTGCCTGGTCAGGATGCCGAACGGTGCGCCGCAGCTTGCCATCGACGCCAAGTTTCCGCTGGAAGCCTGGAACGCCATCCGCGCCGCCGATGGCGCCGAACAACAGAAGATCGCGGCCCAGGCTTTCCGCCGCGACATCGAAATTCACGTCCGCGATATCTCGGAAAAATACCTGATCCAGGGCGAGACGCAGGACACCGCCTTCATGTTCGTGCCGTCGGAATCGGTGTTCGCCGAAATCCACGAGAATTTCGACGCCGTGGTCCAGAAGGCGCACCGGGCGCGTGTCATCATCGTCTCACCGTCGCTTTTGATGCTGTCGATCCAGGTCATCCAGGCCATCCTCAAGGACGCCCGCATGCGCGAACAGGCGCATCTGATCCAGGGCGAGGTGATCCGGCTGATGGAGGACGTCGCGCGCGTCGACGAACGCGTGCGCCGGCTGCAGACGCATTTTGGCCAGTCGGCCAAGGATATCGACGAGATACTGGTGTCGACGTCGAAGGTGACCAAGCGCGGCCAAAAGATCGAAGCGCTGGAGTTTGGCGAAAACGAAGCCGAAGTGCGCGGTGGCGGACCCGCCAAGGCCGAAGCCGGGGTGCGGGTGGCGGATTCCAAGACGGGGCAGCTCAGGCTACGTGTCGTCGAAGGCGACGATTAAAGCGCGTCGCGCTGAAACGGATTCATACGACGCGCCTTAAGTCTTTGTTTTGATGCATGTCGTTGCCCCAGAACCGCGGCACACTTCTGGCGCCATGCATTAGACCGTAGCCACGATCACGTGTGCCTGGATCTTGGCCGCAACCTCGCCGCTGCCGTGTCTGGCTGCAATCACGGACGCGGCGTGATCGGTTGCGGCTTCCAATTTTCCTCGGGCCTCGATTTCATTGCGAAGCGGAGTTCCCTGGCAATAGGCAACCGCCGGAAGGCGCGGCGAGGAGGCACGGCTTTGTTCGGCCCTCGTGTCGATCACCACACGGGAGAAACCTGCGGCTTCCAACTCGCCGCGGATCAATGCAGTGTCATTGTAGCCGTGCGGCGTGCGGGCGAGAAAGCGGGGCGGATCGTTCGGAAAAATCTCCGCAAGAGCATTCGTCACATCATTGGCGAATACATTCTCTTCAATGCGATCCCACACGTTGAACAGGAAATGGCCGCCGGTCTTCAGGACCCGCTTTGCTTCGCGATAGCCGGCGGCTCGGTCGGGAAAGAACATCGCGCCGAACTGACAGCAAACGAGATCGAAAGCCGCATCTTCGAACGGCAGCGCCAGAGCATCCGCCTGACGCCATTGTATGCGACTGTCGGGAGCTTGTCGCGAGGCCGCGTAGTCGAGCATAGGCTGGTTGAGGTCGGTCACGACATAGCTTGCGCCAGGGGACAGTTTTGGCGCCAATGCGCGGGTAACAACGCCGGTGCCGGCGGCGACTTCCAGGACGGCGCCGGGCGACAAGGACGCTGCCCGTCGTGCCAAATCCGCGGCGAACGGCTCGAAGATCAGCGGCACCATGTAGCGGTCGTAGTTTTCCGGAATCGAGCCGGCAAACACTTTGTCCGTTTCCGACATTGCTATCCCCCGCCATCCGTTTGATGGCTAGCCTAGCACATTATTGGCTGGTTTGGGCCGCGTTTAACCGGGAGGCAGGTGCTACTGCGCCTCTACGATGCTTACGCCCTCGAATTCCGGAAGCCAGTGCAGGGCCGATCGGTGCCATTTCTGTTGGGTCGGAACGAGATCCTCGCGTTGCCGCGCGGTCCCCGCCCTGATCCCATAGACCTTCGGCCCGTCGCCAACCGACGTTGCGTAAAGATGCGAACCGCAGTCGCCGCAGAACGCCTGGGCACGCTTGGCGCCGCTCGATCCCGTCTTGATATAGACCTTCGGTGTGCCCTTGGTGATCCTGTAATGATCCTCAGGCGCGGGAACAGTGACACGAAAGGCGGTGCCGGTCAGTTGCTGGCAGTCGGTGCAATGACAGATAGAGGTCTTTTCCGGGTCGACGTCTGCTTCATAAGTTATGGCGCCGCAATGGCACCCACCATCGATTTTCATGGTTGATTCTCCGAAATCCGTCGGGTGATCTTAGCGGGACCAGGCGATGGGGCCAACGGTGCACTGCTGGTCCAGAACTAGTCCGACGCCGCCTCGACCTGCTTGCGCCGGTGCTCCCACGTTCCGGTCGTCTGCGGCTTGACGAACAGTCTGGTGATCTCCGGCATTTCTTTTTTCAAGAGCGCCTCGATGCGCTCGACACAGGCTTCGATCTCAGGCGCCGTCAGATGGTCCTCGAATTCGATGCTCAGCCCAGCGACGATCTGTTGCGGGCCGAGATGGACGGTGAGAACGCCGTTGGCCCGCTGCACCGCCGGATCCTGCTGGGCGATGGCCAGCACCTTGGCCTGCACTTCCGCCGAGGCCGGCTCACCGATGAGCAATCCCTTGCTTTCGCGCGCCAGAAAGATGGCGGTGGCGCCGAGGATCATCGCGATGCCGATCGAGGCGACGCCGTCGAGTTCGGGCATGTCGAGGAGTTCGGCCGCCAATATGCCGGCGAAGGCGACGAAGAGACCGAGCAGGGCGGCGCTGTCCTCGAACAGGATCGTGTAGACGCTCGGATCCTTGCTCGATTGCACGGCCTGCAGCCAGCCTTGCTTGCCCTTCTGCTGGCGGAACTCCTTCAGCGCCACGTACCAGGAGCTGCCCTCGAACAGCATCGAGAGGCCAAGCACGATGTAGTTGATTTTGGGATTGGCGACCGGCTCAGGCGCCATGATGTGGACGACGCCTTCATAGAAGGACACGCCGGCGCCGAGCGCAAAGACGAGCAGGGCGACAATGAAGCTCCAGAAATACAGCTCGCGGCCATGGCCGAGCGGATGCGTGCGGTCCGGCGGACGGGCGGCGCGGTGCATGCCGTAGAGCAGCAGCCCGCCATTGCCGGTATCCACCAGCGAGTGCACGCCTTCCGACAGCATCGCCGAGCTGCCGGTGAAGAAGGCGGCGACGAATTTGGTCACAGCAATAGCTAAATTACCGGCGAGCGCCGCGTAGATGACCGTCTTCGACCCGCCATGCGCTGCCATGCTGTCCCTCCAAGGCGCCCAATGTAACGGCCTGCCGCCGAGCTCCACAGGCATCACAACGCACGAATCGCCTGGTCGTTCAGGTTGAAGGCCAGCTTGCGGAAAGACGCCCCTATTCGATGATCTCGTCCGTCCACACCTTGAAACCAGCCAGCGTGCCCGGTCCGAAGATGTGGGTCAGCGGCACGTCGGCGGCGTCGCGACCCGACGCGATCAGGATGCGGCCGATGCGTGGCGAATTGTTGCGCGGGTCAAAGACATGCCAGCGGCCACCGAGATAGACCTCCATCCAGGCTGCGAAATCCATGCTCGCCCACGGTTTGGGCAGGCCGATGTCGCTGATGTAGCCGGTGCAGTAGCGGGTCGGGATGTTTAGCGCACGGCAAAAGGTGACGGCGAGGTGGGCAAAGTCACGGCAGACGCCGCTTTGCTCGCGATAGGCTTCCGCCGCGGTGCGGGTCGGCCGCGCATTGCCGTAGCTGAAGACGATGTGGTTGTGGACGAAGTCGCAGACCGCCTGGACGCGCGCAATGCCAAGCGGCGTATGCCCGAACAGCCGCCAGGCTTCGCTGGCCAGCAGATCGCTCTCGCAAAAGCGGCTGGGCAACAGGAACAGCAATGTGTCCGACGGCAGGTCGCGAACCTCGTGCTGCCAGGCCATCAGGTCGCCCATCTCGAAGGTACCGGGGTCGCGGATTACCGAATCGGTGCCGAAGGTGAAGCGCCCGGGCGGGGCGACGAAACGGTTGCACCAATTGCCGAAACTGTCGCGGTAGCTCTGGATCGGCACCGGCGGGCTGGAGGTCAGGAAATCCGGGCGCTCGAGATCGGAGGCCCTGGAGTAGTGGACGTTGAGCATCGCGATGAGCGGCGTTTCCTGCGGAAAATCGAAACTCATCTCGCTGCCGATGCGGATTCGCATTGTCGTCCTGACCGCACTGCCTGATCATCGCCGGGCGAAGGCATGGCCGATGCTGCAGTGCGAAGGCAACCATGGCACGGACCGGAATGGTTTACGAGCAAATTAGAAACCGGTTGAAAGCGGCCCGACGGCGCCGGCGACAGACGCCCGCCCCCTTGCAGTCCGGCGTTTCTCTTGTTTCACTTGGCCTCCCAGCAACTGGAGGAGCGAATCATGGCTAAAGGTGCGATGAAGGCGGGCAAGGAAGCTCGGAAGCCGAAAAAAGACGCCAAGAAGCCCGCAGCGGCTCCGGCACTCAAGGCGCCGCCCGTCAAGGCGATGAGGCTCAAGGAAAAGTAAGCCCGCCTCGGAAGATCTTGGACGGTTGAAATCCGGACAACCGTTTCGGCGCAGATTTTGACACCGGCGGCATGAACGATGCGGCCGGTGTTTTTGTTGATCGCACCGGCGCAGCCGCTTATACCGAAGCGGCGAGGACGACCTCGCGCCTTTCTCAAAAGTCCGGCCGGGACGCCCCGCCATCCTCATGGAAGGAGTGCATCCCGATGTCGTGGATTTTTCTGTTCTTCGCTGGTCTGTTCGAAATCGGCTGGGCGATCGGCCTCAAATACACTGACGGCTTCTCGAAGCCGCTGCCGACGGTGCTCACTGTCGCCTCGATGATCATCAGCCTCGGGTTGCTCGGCCTGGCGCTCAAGACGCTGCCTGTCGGGACGGCCTATGCGGTGTGGACCGGCATCGGCACGGTCGGCACGGCGCTGCTTGGCATCTGGCTGCTGGGCGAGCCTGCGACGGCCATCCGGCTCGCCTGCATTGCGCTCATCGTCTGCGGCATTATGGGGCTGAAGCTCGCCGCCTGAGCTCCGAGGCATCAAACCCTTAAATTAGGCAAACGCCTTCAGGGCCGCTGGAAGGCGACCCTGATGTCCGATCGTTTCGATCGAAGCGTTAGCGGGCGGAGAAGCCCGGAGGCGTCCTGCCGGTACGCTGCTTGCGCGCCGCATAGCGTGCGTCGCGCTTGGCCTTGCGTTCGGCTTCGTCGGCCAGCAAACGGGCGATGCGCTCGTTTTCTTCGGCTTCCTTGATCTTCGCTTCAGCCTGCGCTGCCTCTTCGGCCGCAATACGCGCCGCTTCGGCTGCTGCCTCGCGCTCGGCCTTCTCGACCGCCTCGCGTGCCAGCTTTTCCTGCTTCAGCCTGGCCTTTTCGGCCTCGCGTATCTCGCGAGCCTCAAGAATCGCCTTGCGTTCGGCCTGTTTGGCCAGAACCGCAGGATCATCAGCCGCCGGCTTTGACTTGAAGCGCTCCAGAAGCGCCTTCTTTGCCTCGTTCGCGGCATTGCGCCGCTCGAAAATGTCTTTTTCCCTGTAGATAGCCAAGTCCACTTCCCTGAAGTCAATTCGCGACGCTTACATACGCGCGAAAACCGAGAGTTCAAGCGCCAAAACGGTATGCCAGCCATGAAAGTTTATGCTGTTGCAGCCGGGAGACGCGTTTCCCCTGAAACAAAGCCGGCCGAAACCGACATGCACTGTTCACCATCCGCCCCTCTGGCGGCCGGGGCGGCTCGCCGCTACCTCTAGCGGCAAATCAGAACATTTGGATGACATGCCATGGAACTCGGTCTCTACACTTTCGCCGACGTCAGCCCGGAGCCCGGCCCCGGCGCGATCGGCCCGCATCAGCGACTACGCAATCTGATCGAGGAGGTCGAGCTGGCCGACCAGGTCGGCCTCGACGTCTTTGGTCTGGGCGAACATCACCGCCCCGACTATGCCGCGTCCGCGCCGGTGGTGGCGCTGGCCGCTGCCGCCGAACGCACCAAGCGCATCAAGCTGACCAGCGCGGTCACCGTGCTGTCCTCCGATGATCCGGTGCGTGTCTTCCAGCAGTTCGCAACGCTCGACCTTTTGTCGGGCGGCCGGGCCGAGATCATGGCCGGGCGCGGCTCGTTCATCGAATCCTTCCCGCTGTTCGGCTACAATCTCGAGGACTATGACGAGCTGTTCGCCGAAAAGCTCGACCTGCTGCTGGCCATACGCGACAGCGTCAAGGTCACCTGGTCCGGCAATCTGCGCGCGCCCATCAACGACCGCGGCGTCTATCCGCGGCCGCTGCAGGACAAATTGCCGATCTGGATCGCAATAGGTGGAACGCCGCAGTCTGCGGCGCGCGCGGGGGTGCTCGGCCTGCCGCTGGCGCTGGCCGTCATCGGCGGCGAGCCGGCGCGGTTTGCACCGCTGTTCGACATTTATCGCGATGCCGCCAGGCGGGCCGGTACCGACCCCTCGGGCCTTGCCACCAGCATCAATGTGCACGGCTTCATCGCCGGGACCACTGAACAGGCGGCCGACGATTTCTACGGCCCGCAGGCCGAAGTGATGAACCGCATCGGCCGCGAGCGCGGCTGGGGCCCGACCTCGCGGGCGCATTTCGATCAGTCGCGTGGTCCGAACGGCGCGCTGTTTGTCGGTAATCCGGAGCAGGTGGCGGAAAAGATCGTCGCCCAGCACAAGATCTTCAACAATGACCGCTTCCTGCTGCAGATGGCGATCGGCGCCATGCCGCACGCCAAGATCATGAAGGCGATCGAACTGTACGGCACCAAGGTGGCGCCGATCGTGCGCAAGGAGACCGCCAAGCCCGGCGTCGCCGTCGCAGCGCCAGCCGCCTGAGCGACGGGCGGCCCGGATTGAGGGCCTTGCCGGCTAACGGAACCTTGGGCTTGCAGAGGCGTTTCCGTCAGGGGAATGCACCAATTGCGGTGCGCCGCTGAGGGAAAATCATGAAAGCCGAACCCGCCGCTTTGGGTGCTGGCCTTGCCGAGACCGAAGAGGCGAGAGTTGTGGCGCGTGCCGACACGCATCTGATGCGTTCGCTGCTCATCGGGATCTTCCTGTTCATGGCCATCTACGCGCTGTATTTCGCGCGTGCTTTCTTCATGCCGGTCATCCTCGCCTTCCTGCTGACGCTGACGCTGACACCAATCGTGCGCTTCCTGCGCAAGCGCGGCATTCCGGAAGTGGTTTCGGCGACAATGTTGGTCGTGCTGTCGATCTGCGTCTTCGGCGTTGCCGGCTATCTGCTCAGCGGCCCGGTCATCGACCTTCTCAACAACACCTCGTCGATCGGCCAACAACTTACCGAACGGCTGGCGCAGTTACGGCGTCCGCTCGAGAGGATCATGCAGATCTCGCATCAGATCGAACAGATGACGGAGACCTCGCAGGAGCCGGGCATCCAGAAGGTGGCGATGGCGCAGTCCGGCGTCCTGTCGGCCGCCGCCAGCAACGTCCTGTCGGCGGGGACAAGCCTGACCATCATCTTCGTGCTGTCGCTGTTCCTGCTGGCGTCAGGCACGATGTTCTATGAGAAGATCATCCAGTCCTTCGCCAGCCTCAGTGAGAAGAAGCGGGCCTTGCGCGTCGTCTATGACGTCGAGCGCGAAATCTCGCATTATCTGCTCACCGTCACCGTCATCAATGCCGGTCTCGGCGCGGTTATCGGCCTTGGCCTGTGGGCGCTCGGCATGCCCAACCCGCTCGTCTGGGGAACGATGGCGGCGCTGCTCAACTTCCTGCCCTATGTCGGCGCGCTGATCACCATCGTGCTGGTCAGCGTCATTGCGATGATCAGCTTCGACTCGATCACCTACGCGCTTTTGGCGCCGGGCTTCGTGCTTTTGTGCGACATCGTCGAAGGCCAGTTCGTTACGCCGATGGTTGTCGGCCGACGCCTCGAGATCAACGCCGTGGCGATCTTCATCGCCATCGCCTTCTGGTCTTGGCTTTGGGGCTTTGTCGGCGCGCTGATGGCGGTGCCGCTGCTGGTCGTCGTCAAAGTGTTCTGCGATCATTTCGATGGCCTCAGCCATGTCGGCAATTTTCTCGCCGCACAGCAGACGGCCGTGGTGGAGGAGGAAGCGGCCGAAGAGAACGGAAAGGCCGCGCCATAAGCTTGCCGCGCCTGTCCGTCATCCCGCATTTGTTGTCTTCAGGCGGAGTGCCTATATCGAGCCGGTCAAGCCGGACCCTGCGATGAACGATGCCTCCTTCGACCTCGATTCCTATTTCGACCGCATCGGCTATCGCGGTCCGATCGATGCGTCGCTCGACACGCTGAGCGCGCTGCATCGCCAGCATCCGCAGGCGATCCCGTTCGAGAATCTGGACCCGTTGCTTGGTGCCAGCTCGACATCGTCATTCCCGACCGCGCCTTCGAAACCAGGGTCAGGCAGTTGAACATCGTAAAGGCTTGAGGCCCATGACCGCACTTTCCGTTCTCGACCTGTCGCCGATCGTCGAAGGCAGCGACGCCTCGCAATCGCTGGCAAATTCGCTCGACCTGGCCCGCCATGCCGAGCGGCTCGGCTACAGGCGCTACTGGCTGGCCGAGCACCACAACATGCCGGGCATCGCCAGCGCGGCGACCGCCGTGGTCATCGCCCATGTCGCCGGCGGCACCAAGACCATCCGCGTTGGCGCCGGTGGCATCATGCTGCCCAACCATGCGCCGCTGGTGATTGCCGAGCAGTTCGGCACGCTGGCGGCACTGCACCCCGGCCGCATCGACCTCGGCCTCGGCCGCGCGCCCGGCACCGATATGGGAACAGCGCGCGCGCTGCGCCGCAATCTCGAGGCGTCAGACAATTTCCCCCAGGATGTCGTCGAGCTGATGGGCTATTTCCAGCCGGCCGCGGAAGGCCAGCGTATCCACGCCGTGCCCGGCGAAGGCCAGAAGGTGCCGGTCTGGATCCTCGGTTCCAGCCTCTATGGCGCGCAGCTCGCCGCCATGCTCGGCCTGCCCTATGCGTTTGCCTCGCATTTCGCGCCGGCCGAACTCGACCATGCGCTGGAGATCTACCGTTCGCGCTTCCAGCCTTCGGAACAGCTGGACAAGCCCTATGTCATGCTCGGCCTCAACGTTTTCGCCGCACCGACCGATGGAGAGGCCAAACTGCTGTTCACCTCGTTGCAGCAGGCCTTCGTCAATCTGCGCACGGGGCGGGCCGGCCGCCTGCCGCCGCCGGTCGAGGGCTATGACCAGACGCTCGAGCCGATGGCAAAAACCATGATTTCGCAGGCGCTGTCCTGCGCCGTCGTCGGCTCCCCCGAAACCGTCCGGCAAGGCATAGACGCGTTCGTGCGCCGCACCGGCGCAGACGAGCTGATGGTGACCGCGCAGATCTTCGACCATGCGGCACGCGTGCGCTCGTTCGAAATCCTGGCCGAGGCGCATAAATCGCTGTCGCAGGCCGCGTGACGCTTTTGCCTGTGTCTGCTGTGGGCAGGCGCCTTCCTCAGCCAGGAGCCGCCTCTCTCACGCATAGGTGACGTTTTCTTGTGGTTTCGAAGCCCTGACTGGGCGCTTCGCCGGGGGATCGCGCAGATCCTGGGGTTTTGAGCGCGGTTTGAGCACATCCGGGCCGCCGGGCGGCTGTTCAAAGGCGCCAAGCGCGGCGCGGTGGATGCCATGCGCAGAATGCTTGCGCCCGATGCCGCCTGTTCTTATATACGCGCCAAGCCGCCCAGTGCCGGAATGCCGGTTGCCGGAGCGGAATTTCTTGTGAACAGGGGCTTTCGTCGGAACGCCTTACGGGTCCTGAGAGCCTGCTTAGCGGAGAGACTAGAAAAATGGCAAAAGTAATCGGTATCGATCTCGGCACCACCAACTCCTGCATCGCCATCATGGATGGCAAGGAGCCCAAGGTCATTGAAAATGCGGAAGGCGCGCGCACGACGCCTTCCATCGTCGCCATCTCGGGCGACGGCGAACGTCTCGTCGGCCAGCCGGCCAAGCGCCAGGCGGTCACCAATCCTGAAAACACCATCTTCGCGGTCAAGCGCCTGATCGGCCGCCGCTATGACGACCCGGTGACGGAGAAGGACAAGAAGCTTGTCCCCTACAAGATCGTCAAGGGCGACAATGGCGATGCCTGGGTCGAGGCCGGCGGCAAGAAGCAGTCGCCCAGCCAGATCTCGGCCATGATCCTGCAGAAGATGAAGGAAACGGCGGAGGCCTATCTCGGCGAGAAGGTCGAGAAGGCGGTCATCACCGTTCCGGCCTATTTCAATGACGCCCAGCGCCAGGCCACCAAGGACGCCGGCAAGATCGCCGGCCTTGAGGTGCTGCGCATCATCAACGAGCCGACGGCTGCAGCACTTGCCTACGGCCTCGACAAGAAGGATGGCAAGACCATTGCCGTCTATGACCTTGGCGGCGGCACGTTCGACATTTCGGTGCTCGAAATCGGCGACGGCGTGTTCGAAGTGAAGTCGACCAATGGCGACACCTTCCTCGGCGGCGAGGATTTCGACATGCGTCTCGTCGAATACCTAGCGGCCGAGTTCAAGAAGGAACAGGGCATCGACCTGAAGAACGACAAGCTTGCGCTGCAGCGCCTCAAGGAGGCGGCTGAAAAGGCCAAAATCGAGCTGTCGTCGACGACGCAGACCGAAATCAACCTGCCCTTCATCACCGCCGACGCGACCGGCCCCAAGCACCTGACACTGAAGCTGACCCGTGCCAAGTTCGAGCAGCTGGTCGACGATCTCGTCCAGCGCACCATCGAGCCCTGCAAGGCGGCGCTCAAGGATGCCGGGCTGAAGGCTGGCGAGATCGACGAAGTGGTCCTGGTCGGCGGCATGACCCGCATGCCCAAGATCCAGGAGATCGTGAAGCAGTTCTTCGGCAAGGAGCCGCACAAGGGCGTCAACCCGGATGAAGTCGTCGCTTTGGGCGCCGCCATCCAGGCCGGCGTGCTGCAGGGCGACGTGAAGGACGTGCTGCTGCTCGACGTGACGCCGCTGTCGCTCGGCATCGAGACGCTGGGTGGCGTGTTCACCCGCCTGATCGAACGCAACACGACCATCCCGACCAAGAAGAGCCAGGTGTTCTCGACCGCTGAAGACAGTCAGTCGGCCGTGACCATCCGCGTCTTCCAGGGCGAGCGTGAAATGGCTGCCGACAACAAGGCGCTCGGCCAGTTCGACCTGGTCGGCATTCCGCCGGCGCCGCGCGGCGTGCCGCAGATCGAGGTCACTTTCGACATCGACGCTAACGGCATCGTCAACGTTTCGGCCAAGGACAAGGGCACCGGCAAGGAGCACCAGATCCGCATCCAGGCCTCTGGTGGCCTTTCGGACGCCGACATCGAGAAGATGGTCAAGGACGCCGAAGCCAATGCCGAGACCGACAAGCAGCGGCGTGCTTTGGTCGAGGCCCGCAACCAGGCCGAGGCGCTGGTGCACTCCTCCGAGAAGTCGCTGAAGGAATATGGCGACAAGGTTTCGGAAACCGAGCGCACGGCGATATCGGAGGCTATCACGGCGCTGAAGGCTGCTGCCGAAGGCGACGATGCCGCCGACATCGAGGCCAAGTCGCAGACGCTTGCCGAAGCATCCATGAAGCTCGGCCAGGCCATGTACGAAGCTTCGCAGAAGGAAGCGGCGGAAGCCGACGCCAAGGCGGACGCGGCCAAGGATAGCGACGTGGTCGACGCCGATTTCGAGGAAATCGACGAAAACGACGAGAAGAAGAAGTCGGCCTGACCGGTTGACGGCAAATAAAGCGGAAAGCCCGGCGCAAAGCCGGGCTTTTTTGCAACCCTCGCTGAAAAAGTGCGGGCCTTGCCGAAAAAGTCACTGAAAAACACAGGCACAAGCGCGCCGGCCCTAGCATCCGGGCATCACCGCTCCTAAATCGAGACAACGTGCCGGCAAACGACGCAACATGCATCAAGACGTTGAGCATCCGGACTGCGGGAAAAGATGAAAGCTGATTTCTACGAGACGCTGGGCGTGCAAAAGGGCGCCGACGAGAAGGAGCTCAAGAGCGCTTTCCGCAAGCTCGCCATGCAGTTCCATCCCGACCGCAATCCCGGCGATCACTCCTGCGAGCACAAGTTCAAGGAAATCAACGAAGCCTACGAAACGCTGAAGGACCCGCAGAAGCGCGCGGCCTATGACCGTTTCGGTCACGCCGCCTTCGAGCAGGGCGGCATGAATGGCGGCGCGCAAGGTTTTGGCGCCGGCGGCTTCGCCGACATTTTCGAGGATATTTTCGGCGACATGATGGGCGGGCGCCAGCGCCGCTCGTCGGGCGGCCGCGAACGCGGCGCCGATTTGCGCTACAATATGGAAATCACGCTGGAAGAAGCGTTTGCCGGCAAGACCGCGCAAATCCGCGTGCCGGCCTCGATCTCATGCACGGAATGCTCCGGGACAGGCGCCAAGCCCGGCACCCAGCCGGTGACCTGCTCGATGTGCCATGGCCACGGCAAGGTACGAGCGACGCAAGGCTTCTTCTCGATCGAGCGTACCTGCCCGCAATGCCAAGGCCGCGGCCAGACGATCAAGGACCCGTGCCCGAAATGCGCCGGCCAGGGCCGCGTCACCGAGGAACGCTCGCTGTCGGTCAATATCCCGGCCGGCATCGAGGACGGCACCCGCATCCGGCTTGCCAATGAGGGCGAGGCGGGCCTGCGCGGCGGCCCATCGGGCGACCTCTATATTTTCCTGGCCGTGAAGCCGCATGAATTCTTCCAGCGCGACGGCGCCGATCTCTACTGCAAGGTGCCGATATCGATGACGACGGCCGCCCTTGGCGGCTCGTTCGAGGTGACGACGCTGGACGGCAGTCAGACCAAGGTGAAAGTGACCGAAGGCACGCAGAACGGCCGCCAGTTCCGCCTCAAGGGCAAGGGCATGCCGGTGCTGCGTCAGCCCAATGTCGGCGACCTCTATATCCAGACCGCGGTCGAAACGCCGCAAAACCTGTCGCGCCGCCAGCGCGAGCTGCTGGAAGAGTTCGAGCAGCTGTCGTCGAAGGACAATTCGCCCCAGTCGAGCGGCTTTTTCGCCCGCATGAAGGACTTTTTCGAATCCTTCGGCGAGCACTGAACCCAAACCAAGGCCGCCACGCTTCCCGAACGTCATCAACATCTTATGCCAGATCGCGCCTTGCCTTGGACCTGTTAGCTGCTAAGTAGCGTTCGGGGAGTGTTGAGGAGAACTTGCATGGCACGTGGTCCGGGATTGCGGAAGGCGCTGGCGGAAAAGTTCGACGACGAACTCAAATTCTTCAAAGGCTGGATCGACAAGCCGAAGTCGGTCGGTTCGATCGTGCCGACAAGCTCCGTCACCGCCCGCAAGATGGCTTCCATCGTCAATCCGAAGTCTGGCCTGCCGGTGCTTGAAGTCGGCCCCGGCACAGGCGTCATCACGCGTGCAATCCTCGCCCAGGGCGTTAAGCCCGAAAACCTCTACGCGGTCGAATATTCCACCGATTTCGTGCGCCATCTGCGCCAGCTCTATCCCGGCGTCAACGTCATCGAGGGTGATGCCTTCAATCTCAACGCCACGCTTGGGGAGAAGAGCGGGATGATTTTCGATTCCGTCGTCTCCGGCGTGCCGCTGCTCAATTTTCCGGTCGCACAGCGGATCGCCTATATTGAAAGCCTGCTAGACCGCATCCCGGTTGGACGGCCGATCGTGCAGCTGACCTATGGGCCGTTGTCGCCGATCCCGCCCGGCCGCGGCAATTACACGGTCAAGCATTTCGACTTCATCTTCCGCAACATCCCGCCGACGCAGCTGTGGATCTACCGGCGCGAAGCGCATTAGCTGGTATTGGGGGCGGGAGAAGTCTCTGGCGCCTTGTAAAGGATCGACGTCTCCCGAAGGAAGCTCGATTGAGGGTCGATCCACATCCTTGACTGTTATCCGCCTCGCAAACTCGTGGCGACCTCTCTGATCGCCGCGCACATGGCCCGCACGGCCGTTGCTTCGGCGCTGCTGGAGAACAGAAGCAGCAGAGGCCGACGCGCACGCGGCTCAAGAGGACGCCTCGCGACGGTTCGCTGCCAATCGGCCGGAAACGCCAGGCCTGGCGCAATCGACAAACCGCGCCCGGCCCCAACCAGAGCAAGCAGCGCCGCCATATCGCTCGCCGACAGGATGACAACTGGCGCAACGCCAAAATCCTGGAACAATTCGGCAAGCATTGGTCCGCAGCCGCCGCTCGACATAATGAATGGCTGGCCGTCGAGAGCGCGGATCGGAAATGACCCGCCTTGGACTGAGTTCTTTTGCGATGACGCCACAAAGAGTTCGTCGTCGACAAGTTCCTCGGCTTGGCAATTGCCGGCGATGTAGGACAGTCCAATATCGGCGGCACCGCGATCGACCCACTCCGCCACCTCGGTATCCGTGCCCAAGAGCAGTTCGACAGCAAGCTCCGGGTGCCGGACGGAAGTAATGTTCAACGCATATGGAGCAATCTTTACCGAGGCGCTGCTGACCAGCGCGAGCCGTACTCTGCCTTTGATGGAGTGTTCCCGTAGGCCGACAAGACGGCCTAAAGCATGCAAAGCGGCGCGCGCCGCGTCCAAAGCCGCCTCGCCGGTTGCGGTGAAAGCGACACCGCGCCGATCACGTATGACGAGGGGCGCGCCAACGATCTCCTCCAGCGCCTTCATTGCATGGCTTATGGCCGATTGAGAAAGACAGAGCCGCTCGGCGGTTTTGGTGAAGCTGCGCGTCTCGCTGAGCGATGTCAGGACGCGCACCATCGTGATGTTGATATTAGCTTTGTTCATGGCTGCCGAAATATCTTTCATTTCGCTCATATTAAAGAGCGCTGTAGGTTTTGTGAAGGTGAGGGAAACGACCCTCGAAATCGGCGAGCGGCTTTCCTGGCCTCTCCGGCATGCAGGCGTGCGGTACGACGAGACTGAAACTGGAGTATCGCATGAGCTACCTTCCGCAATTCCTGACCCTTGCTTCGGTCTTCCTGCTCGGCGCCATGAGCCCAGGACCCGATTTTGTAGCCGTGACTTCCCATGCGCTGATCAGCCGTCGCGCGGGGTTCCATGTGGCGCTTGGCATTGCCGCAGCGATCATGGTGTGGGCGGCTCTCGCGATGTGTGGCCTGGGCCTCGTACTGACGCAGATTGCATGGGCTCACCTTGCCGTCCGGATCGCCGGTGCCGTGTATCTCGGTTACCTGGGCAGCAAGATCCTTTTGTCGGCTTGGCAGGCGCGGCCACCGCTGGCCGTCGGTGGCGCAGAGACCACGGCTCCTTGGCGAAGCGGATTCGTTGTCGGAATTACAAATCCGAAGACGGCCGCGTTCTTCGCGAGCCTGTTCATATCGGTATTGCCGATGCAGGCTCCGATCTGGGTCCAGGCAGTGTCGCTGGCCATAATCGGGCTGGTCGCGATGGCGTGGTTTGGGCTTGTCGCGCTAATGTTCTCCACAAGAAGGGTTCGGTCGGTATATGGCAGCGTCCGCAGGCCGATAGATGCCTTGCTCGGAGTTGCACTCATCGCGCTGAGTGCAAGAATTGCGGTCACCCACTAGCAATAGCCCAGCTGCTCGGCACACCTTCGCGCGCCTGCCCCACGATCGTTTCCGTTTTTTGAGCCAGTGCGTTGATTTGCGCAGCCTCTGGCTGTACCTGTCCGGGAACAAGAGTGGCCAATGGCTGTGATCGCGAAAATCCTCGTCTTCGCCGGCTCGGTGCGCAGCGGCGCCTTCAGCGGCAGGACCGCCGATGTGGCGCAGAAGGAGCTGGCCATGCAAGGCGCCGAGGTGACGCGCATTTCGCTGGCCGACTATCCGCTGCCGATCATCGACGAGGACCTCGAAAAGGAAAAAGGCGTTCCCGACAACGCCGTGAAGCTCGGCCGGCTGATCGCCGCCCATGACGGGCTACTGATCGCGACGCCGGAATATAATGGCTCGATCCCGCCACTGCTCAAGAACACGATCGACTGGGTAAGCCGGGTGCGCCTCGATGGCGGCTGGCCGGTGAGGCCGCTTGTCGGCAAGGTCGCCGGCCTGTGCTCGTCTTCCAACGGACATTTCGCCGGGATCCGCTGCATCAACCATCTGCGCGCCGTGCTGGTGCGCTGCCAGTTGGAGATGGTGACGCCGGAATGCTCGGTATCCGATGGCGGCAGTGCCTTCGACGGCGACGGCAATTTCAGGGATGAGAGACTGACCAAATCGATGGAGCACCTATGCCGCACGCTGATCGAAACCTCGCGCATGCTGTCGACCCGGACCGGGGCATGATTTCCACAGCCATGCAGGCCCATACCATGAGAGAAAGGCTGATCGTCGGCCTCGACGTGCCGACGGTGAAAGAGGCCGAACAGGCGGTGCAGGAGCTCGACGGCGTCGTCTCCTTCTACAAGATCGGCTATCAGCTGGCCTTCGCCGGCGGGCTCGACTTCGCCAGGGAGTTGGCCAGCGGCGGCACGAAAATCTTCCTCGACATGAAGCTGCTCGACATCGACCACACGGTGGCGAAGGGTGTCGAGAACATCGTGCGCATGGGCATGACCATGCTGACCATCCACGCCTATCCCAAGGCGATGCGAGCCGCGGTGGAGGCCGCCAGGGGCAGCGACCTCTGCCTGCTGGCGGTCAGCGTGCTGACCTCGATGGACGAGCAGGACGTGATCGACGCCGGCTATGAATACGACCCTCACACGCTGGTGCTGAGACGCGCCGAACAGGCGTTGCATGCCGGCATGGGCGGCGTCGTCTGCTCGGCCGAGGAGGCGGAAGCGGTGCGCCGCATCGTCGGACCCGACCTGGCGGTGGTGACACCGGGGATACGGCCCAAGGGCAGCGACCATGGCGACCAGAAACGCGTGGTGACGCCCGGCCAGGCGATCCGCAACGGCTCCAGCCATCTTGTTGTGGGCCGGCCAATCGTGGCGGCAAGCGACAGGCGCGCGGCGGCGGAAGCCATACTGGAAGAGATGCGCGCCGCGTAACGAGGAGAAGAAAATGCCCAAGGGATACTGGATAGCCCGCGTCGATGTGCGCGACGCCGAAGGCTACAAGGACTATGTCGCTGCCGCCAAGCTCGCTTTCGACCGTTTCGACGTGAAGTTCCTTGCCCGTGGCGGTGAGCATGAAAAGGCCGAGGGGCCTGGCCGCGCCCGCAATGTCATTATCGAGTTCGAATCGCTCAGCGCGGCGCACGATTGCTACCACTCGCCGGAGTACCAGCGCGCCGTGGCCATCCGTCAGAAAGTAGCCGATGGCGAGATCGTGCTGGTCGAGGGTATCTGACGCGCGAAGCTGCTCTGCTCAGTGCGGCGCTTCCTCCTGCGCCAGCACCTCCAGTTGATGGCGGTGCCCCGACAGCTCATAGCCGACAACGGTGACGGCCGGCGCTAGCGTGAGTAAGATGAGGCAGACCGCCATGTCGACGCCGGCAAGGGCGGCGATGATGGCAAGTGCGACGACCGCAGCCGTTCCCGCCAGCAGCCAGACATGGAGGGGATCGAAGCGCTGGACGAGATAATAATACAGCGCGTAGATCGCCCCCAGGAACACGCCTAGCGGAATGGCGACCGAGAGCAGGGTCGCTACCGGGCCGATATGGGCCTTGTGCTCGATGAAATAGGCCGCGACATGCAGCCCGGCGCCGGTGGCGACGATGGCCGCCACGATCAGCATCTGGCCATAGCCCCAGACAAAAGAGCGATTGCGGTGCTGGTGCAGCACTGTCCCCGAGGGCAGCATGTAATAGACCCACCACATGCCGAAGGTGAGACCCATTCCGGCAATGCCGATCAAGGCGGCATCGAGGTTCCAGCCCTGCTCCTCGACCACGGCCGACAGCGTCGCCAGCGTGCCGACCACCCCTTCGCCCAGCGCGATGATGGCGAAGAGGCTGTAGCGCTCGGCGACGTGATGCGCGTGCCAGGGCGTGCCGCCATCCCGGCGTTCGGCGATGACCGGTCCGGCAAGCTCGATGAGAAGCAGGACCGCGCCGAAAGCCAGGCTCGTCGCCAGCGAGAAATCGACCAGGATCTGCACCACCCAGCCGATCTGGGCGATCGCGATGGCGATGGCATAGGTGAGACAGGCACGCCGCCGCCCAGGGTCCTGCCGCGCCGCGCGCAGCCATTGGAAGATCATGGCGACGCGCATGATGACGTAGCCCAGCACCATCACCGAATTGTTGAGGTGTTCGCCATGCTCGATCGAGGCGAACATGCGCGGCAGGCCGATGGCCAGCACCAGCACGCCGATCATCTGCACCATGGTGACGAGGCGGAAGATCCAATCGTCGGTGTCATAGGCGGAGGAAAACCAGGAGAAATTGATCCACGCCCAGCAGATCGCGAAGCTGGCAAAGCCGAAGCCGATCAGCGCCGCCGCGTAGTGGCCCTCGGCCAAGGCATGCGCCAGTTGCGACGAGGCAAGGCTGAAGGCGGTGACGAAGGTCAGATCGAACAGCAGCTCGAGCGGCGTGGCGACGCGATGCGCCTCATGCGGATCGCGCCCGGCCATGCGCCTTATGTGATGATGGAGGGAGCTTGCTGGTGTGCTCATCGCGCGGCCTTGCCTGAGGACTGTCCCGCGACACTAAAGGTGGAGCAAAAGCCGTCAAGGCGCGGTAGGTCGTGCCGGTCCCCGCGGCCTTTCAGATCGCCTGTCGGTTCAGTCGGTTCGCCGCCGTCTCGGCAACCGCATCGGCCAGCGTCATGCTCCATTGCAGCCGGCAATAGGCGCGGAAATCGAAGCAGGGCAGGCCGGGACAGACTTCGAACTCGATGAGGTGGGCATGATCGGTGGCCTCGACCCTGAAATCGATGGAAAACACGTCGCGCAGGCCAAGTCCGCTGACCAGCCGCTCGGCGATGCGGCGGATGGTTGCCGCGGCTGCCGGCTGGGTGTCGGCAACCGCCTCCAGCACCGGCTCGCTGTATAGTCCAGCCGCCTTGGCGGCCTCGCCGGTGTCGCCGTAAAGCGCCATCGAGTCCGCCATGGTCTGGAAATCGCCGCCGGAGTCGACGAACGCAATGCCGAGCGCTTCCGCCCCGGCATCCGTTTGCAGCCCAAGGAAGCTGGCGCGGACATTGCGACCGCCGACATAGGGCTGGACGACGACATCGTCGCGATAAGCGGCATAGACCCGCCGGCTAAGCTCCAGCGCATGGGCCAGGTCGTTGCAGCGTGAATCCGGCCAGATGCCTACCTTAGAGCCGAGCCGGTTCGGCTTGACGAACCAGCCGGCTTCCGAAGCTGGCGGGGCGGCCAGCCAGCGGCCGTCGCGGGCCAGGCCTGCCTGCGGCGCCGGCAGGCCGAGCGCGCAAAGCACGGCGCCGGAGCGGAACTTGTCCTGGCAAAGCGCGAACAGCGCATCGTCGGCTCCGATGGTTCTAAGCCCATTCAGCCTGGCAAGTGCGGGCGCTGCAGCACCGCGGAAATAGGCAATGCCGTCGGTCAGCGTCCAGACAAGCGTGGTTGCGGGATCGGCCTTCGCCAGCGCGCTTGACGCATCGTCGAGTGCAACCGGCATGAAGGCGAGGCCGCGCCGCCCGCAAGCGGCGGTGATTTCATCGAATTCGGGCGCGAGATCGGTCGATTGCGCCAGATAGGACGAGATTTCCAAGGCACGCTCGGCAGGAAAACCATCGGCGACCAGCCTGTCGAAACAGGCCTTTTCAGGCTCGTAGACGAGGATCAAGGTCGGGCGCGGCATGGGTCAAAGCTTCTCGGTGATGCAGCCACACCATCGCACGGCCAATGCGATCGGCTTGCGCGAAATCGACCCGCGCCCGCCGCCTGCACGACAACCGGTACGCTCAGGCGATCAGCACGCGCGGCTCGAAGCGGCCGTTGACGGGGATGTCGAGCAGGAAGGTCATGCCGGCCTGTGGGTCGAGCTTGCGCTGCTTGTCGTCCTTGCCTTTCCAGGCCGAGGTCACCGCCAGCCGATCGGCCTTGGCGCCGACAAAGGCCGGGCACGAGGACTGCCCCGCCGGCACGGCAATCTCGCGCAACAATGTGCCGTCCGGCGCATAAGCCTTCACTGCCTTGCCGCCCCAGACCGCGTTCCACAGCACGCCGTCACGGTCGACAACCGAGCCGTCGACATAGCCCCGCGACGAGCGATGGTCGACGAACACTTTGGACTCGCCGACCGGCAGGCCCGTCGCCGGATCGCAGGCGACGCGCATCAACAGGCCGGTCGCGGTATCGGTGTAGTAGGCGATCGTTCCATCCTGCGAGAAACAGATCGAGTTCGACACGGTGATGCCGGTGTAAAGCGTGCGCAATTCGCCCTTGAAGAACCAGTAGATGGCGCCCGCGCCCTTCTCCTCACCCTTGCCCATCGTGCCGACCCAGAAGGCGCCACAAGGGTGGACGCGCGAATCGTTGGAGCGGGTCAGCGCATTGTCGGCCTCGATGGGCGTATGCAGCGTCAGCTTGCCGGTCGAGACGTCGCGGACATGCAGGCCGGTCTCGGTGGCGATGAGCTGGCGATGGTCGTCGATGATGGCGATGGCGCTGGCCATCTGGCCGAGGTCGTGGACCTTCAGCGCGCCGGAAGCGACGCCCTGCTCCAGCAGAAGGCCGTTGACGATGTCGAACCAGAACAGCGTATCGGTGGCGGGATCGTAGCTCGGCCCCTCGCCGAGTTCGCAGACATGGTCCGAGAAAACCGAAACGTTTTCCATCATGCCGCTCCGCCGAAGGCCGCATCCCAGGCCGTCACCGCCGCCTGCGCGCGCGAGGCCACCTCGTCGACGCTCATGCCGGGTTTGAACAGGCTGGAGCCAAGACCAAAAGCAGTCACCCCAGCGGCTTTGTAGCCGGCAAAGTCTTTGTCGGAAACGCCGCCGACGGCGCCGACCACGGTATCGGCCGGCAGCACGGCCCGCATCGCCGAAATGCCGCTAGGCCCGAGCACGCTTGCCGGGAAGAATTTGAGCGCCGAAGCCCCAAGCCTAATCGCCTGAAAAGCTTCGGTGGGGGTGAACACGCCTGGCATCGTCACCATGCCATGGTGCATGGCGCGGGCCATGACGTCGGCATCGATGTTGGGGCTGACCAGCAAGCGCCCGCCGGCCTTGGCCAAGGTGTCGACATCGGCTGAAGTCAGCACCGTGCCGGCGCCGACCAGCGCTGTCTTGGGCAAAGCGGTGACAATGCTGGCGATCGATGAAAACGGTTCCGGCGAATTGAGCGGCACCTCGATGGCTTCGATGCCGGCGTCAAACAGCGCCTGGCCGATGGCAACCGCCTCGCTGGGTTTGAGGCCGCGCAGAATGGCGACAAGACCACGCTTGAGCTTCGGGAAGGGTGCGGTCTGGGTCACGCTATCACTCCACTCTGGTGAGTCATTTGGCGATCATGCCATTTTCTCGCGCCGCCTCGATAAGGCCGGCACGCACCGCCTCGTCGGCGTCGACCGTCCTGACGGCAAGCGCTGCAAGGTCGAGCGCCTGGCGGTAGAGGGCTGCTAGCGACCCCGAGGCGACCAGCACGATTGCAGTGGTGCTTTCGCCATAGCGGCGGCCCGCCGAGGCGATCTCGCCGCCGATCAGCAGGCCGGACAGGCAAGCGGCGGCATCGTCGGCCTTGAGGTCCTGCAGCAGGCCGGCGGCGCGGATCGAGAACAGCCGCGAGGTGACGTCGCCGCCCTCGGCCAAAGCCTTGCGGCACCATTCCTGGAAGAAGGGATTGTCCGGAATGACCGGCTTCGGGCTCTCGCCCAGCGAATGGCGCAGGATCGAGTGAGTGGCCAGCACCGAAAACAGCTCGCCGGTCGGCCAGGTGCAGAAGCCGTCGACCGCGCCGTCTTCAACCAGAACCCACTTCGAATGGGTGCCGGGCATGCAGACGAGATGGCGACCTTTTGCCGGCAAACCGGCGCCGGCAAGCTGGGTTTCCTCGCCGCGCATTACGTCCGGCGCATCTTCCAGGCGCTGCGCCAGGCCAGGCACGATGCGGATGTCGCGGCGCTGGCCGGGAATGCGGGCGGCCCCCGCGAGAATGGCACTGAGCGGCGCCGGCACGGTGACGTAAGGCGCTTCCAGCCAACCCTGGCGCGAGCCGGCCATGCCGCAGATGATGACCGGCAGTGTGTCAGGTGCGCCGAGCGCCGCCAGATGGCCCTCGAGGATGGTCGAAAAGCCTTTTTGCTGCGCGGTGATCAACCCATCATCGCCGCGACGCTCGGCAAGCACCCCGCCCGCCCCGTCGACCAGCCAGACCCGCATGCGGGTCGTGCCCCAGTCGACGGCGGCGACTGCCGGCGTGCCTTTTGCCGGATTTTGATTCACCGGACTCACAGGAAACCCCCGTCGACGATCAACATCTGCGCCGTCAGCATACGCGCGGCGTCGGAGGCCAGGAACAGCACTGTGCCGACGATGTCGTCGGGCTGCATGACCTGCTTGATGCATTGCTTGGCGACATGGGCGGCGAGCTTCTCCTCGGTGACCCAGAGTTCCCGCTGCCGCTCGGTGATCACCCAGCCCGGCGCAATCGCATTGACGCGGATGCCGTCGACCCCAAGCTTGCCCGCGAGACCTTTGGTGAGGCCGAGTATGCCGGCCTTGGCGGCGGTGTAGGCCGGCATATCGGGGTGGTTGATGAGATAGGAGGTTGAGGTGAAGTTGATGATCGAACCGCCGCCGGCCCGCTTCATGCCCGGCGCGACCGCCTGTGCGGTGAAGAAATGCGGGCGCAGATTGACGGCGAGATTGTTGTCCCAGAACTCGACGGTAACGTCAGCGACGTCGTGGCGTTCGTCCCAGGCGGCATTGTTGACCAGCACGGTGACGTCGCCATGTGCCTCAGCCGCTTTGGCGGCCGAAGCGCGCAACGCCTCGACGTCGCGCAAATCGGTCTTGAGGTAGAGCGGTCGCCGGCCAAGTTCTTTTTCGACGCGATCGGCAAGCAGCGTGCTTGGGCCATCGGCGATGTCGATGAAGGCGACATGGGCGCCCTGGCGAACGAAGCCCTCGGTCAGTGCCGCACCAATTCCGGAACCGCCGCCGGTGATCAGCACCGAGGCTCCCCTGAGGTCGGCAAAATCGGCCGATGGCATCATATCTTCATCTCCCGGTCCGGTCGGCGCGCATCCTATCCAGCCAAGTCCGGGGAGCAAGGGCGAAAACGGCGATTTGATTGGCTTATGTCAGACAAAAGGCCGCAAGATGGCGGCCACAGTCGATCTTGGCTCGCGCCGCTGACTTGCTCGACGCAGGCCAGACCGCCGGTCAGACTGCCTTGGCGTAGAGGGCGCCGCGATAGGAATCGCGGAGGTAGCCGAGCGTGGCGTCGGCGTCGACCGGTTTGCCGAAGAGATAGCCCTGGCCGCCGGCGCAGCCGAACTGGACGAGGCGGTCGGCCTGCGCCTCCTCCTCGATGCCTTCGGCGACGACATCCATGCCGAGCCCTTCACACATGGCCAGAATGGCGCGGATGATGTGTTCCGACGGTCGGTCGTCGAGGATCGAGGAGACGAAGGCGCGGTCGATCTTGAGCTTGTCGAAATGGAATTCGCGCAAGCGGCCGAGCGAGGACTGGCCGGTGCCGAAATCGTCGAGCGAGACGCGGATGCCGACGCGACGCAGGTCCTCGACGATCTTCTCGGCCGAGGCCGGATCGTTCATCAGGCCGGTTTCGGTGATCTCGATCTCCAGCCGTCGCGGATCGAAGCCGGTGCGGTCGAGGATCGACAATATGTGCAGGCCAGTGTTCTGGTCGACGAGCTGCGAGGGCGACAGGTTGAAGGACAGGAACAGGTCCTTCGGCCAGCTGCGCGCCGCTTCGGTCGCCTTGCGCAGCACCAGCTGCGATAGCGGGCCGATGATGCCGCGCTCTTCGGCGATGGGGATGAACACGGTCGGCGGGACGACGCCGAGGTCGCGATCGGTCCAGCGCGCCAGCGTCTCGAAGCCGATGGTGCGGCGGGTGGTCAGATCGACGATGGGCTGGAAATGCGGCTCGACCTCACCGGCCGAGACGGCGCGGCGCAGCGCCTGTTCGATGCGGGTGACGCGCTTGGCCGCCTCTTCCATTTCGCGGGTGTAGACGACGACGCGGCCACGGCCCGAACGCTTGGCGTGGTAGAGCGCCGTTTCGGCCTTGTTGACGAGGATTTCCGTGGTTTCGTCGCCGGAATAAAAGAGCGAGCAGCCGACCGAGGCCGAAAGCCTGGCGGTGCGTTCGCCGACATCGTAGGGCGCCGACAGGATTTCGATCATCATGCGCGACTTCTCGGCCGCCGCCTCCTCCGAGAACACCATCGGGTAGAGGAAGGCGAATTCGTCGGCGCCGATGCGGCAGACAGTAGAGTGGCTGTCCATCGAGGCGCGCAGCCGCATCGCCACCTGGATCAATATGTCGTCGCCGGCCTTGTGGCCGAACAGATCGTTGATCGGCTTGAAGCCGTCGAGGTCGAGAATGCCGACCGTGAACGGCGCGGGATCGTCTGCACGGTCGCTGATCAGGCGATCGACCTTGTCGAAGAAGCGGCGATGGTTGCCGAGCCCGGTCAGCGCATCGGTGAACGCCAGATCCGAGTTTTCCCTGCTTGCCTGCCCGGTGCCAAACGTCGTTTGCATCGGTATCCCTGTTTGTGACGCCCGAAATTTAGGCTGAGACTGGCAGCAAAGCGTTTAGGAAGCGTATCGCGAAATCGATTTTTCGCTGGCGAATGATGCTTTAGCGGACGCGGTAGAGTTCGACCGGGGTTCCGCGCGTTTCGGCCACCGGTTCGAGCCAATCGGGGACGCTTCCCTGCATCAGCCTGGCCAGGAAGCCTTGCGGCGCCTTGGCGGCAAGCATCTTGCTTTCGGCGCTGCCGCGGCAGAGCGCCATCAGGCCGACGTGGTGAGCCGCCGCGATCGTCCTCGCCTGGTCCGCCGATCCGAGGAAGGCATCGAGCGCAAGCAGGTCGCCGGCGATGTTGCGATGATAGGGGCCGGCAAAGACGCGGTGCCCGGAATAGGCCAGGATGGGCGAGCCGAGATTGGAGATGGCAAGCACCGTGGTGTGCGGCAGCCGGGCCAACGCCGCGAAGGAGGCCTTGCGCTCGCAGGACGGATCGCTGTCGGTGTCCTGTGCCTCGACCGAGACCTTGTTGGCCTCGAATACGCTCGACGTCGCGGCGGCAGCACCGGCCCAGACGGCATTCACCGACACCACCCAGACCGCCGCCATGCGCAGCGATACGCTGCGCGCAGGGCTGATCCTCGCCCGTTCGCGCCAGCTTGCGATCCAGGCCGACAGCGGGATGACGGCAAAGGCGATCGAGAATGTCGAGCCGCGGACCTGCCAGGCGCTGACGATGAAGGCGCCGACCAGCAAGGCGCCGACGAGGCTGTCCTGGCGGCGCCATGGCCCACGCAGGCGAAGCGCCATCAGCGCGATCGCCACCAGCGGCGTGACATAGCGCGCCGCCAGCGAGGCCGGCTCGCTGGCGGCAATACTGAACAGCGACTGCGCCTCGTCGATGTGATCGAGCCACAATTCCTTGAGGCGCGGATCGAGATTTGCGTAGGGAGCCGCAAGGCATTGCGGAAACAGCGCCGCGACAACGGCGCCCAGCACAAGCGCGAGCAGGCCGAGCGAAATCAGGCGGCGTCCGGCCGTGCCGTTGGACACCTTGAGCGACGTCACGGCGGCAAGGCCCAGTCCGGCGATTGCCGCGACGACGAATTGCACGGCCGAGAAGGCATCGCACTGCGCCTGGCCCCAGGCCGATGGCGGGATGGTGCTGACGAAGACGAGGGCTGAAACGCCGGCAAAGCCGAGACCGAAATCCCTGGCGATCCGGTGTTCGCCGCCGGGATCGACGACGAACAGCAAAGCGATGCAGGCGCCGATGGTGGCGACATAGGGCGCGGTTTCCATGCCGACGGCCAGCGTCAGGGCCGCACACAGCCCGGAAATCAGCGCCGCCCAGCGACGCGCCGGCGCCTCGAGCAGCAGGCTGAGGCTGGCCATGGTCAGCGTCAGCTGGACATTGTGATGATCGAGCGCACCCGGCAAGAAAATGCCGATGAAATGCAGCGCCGCCGCGCCGATGACGATAGCGGGCAGCACGGCGCCGACGCCGGCGAAGCTTCGTGCCGCACGGGCTGTAAAAAACACCGCCAGGCAAAACAGCAGCGACGGCCACAGCACCTGTGCGATCGCTTCGGCCATGGCCATGCTGCCGGTCAGCGCCGAGGCGGCGAGGATGATGGCGGCGAGCGGTGCGTCGACCAGCCGCGACCAGTGCATGACGAAACCGCCTTCCGGCCCCATCCTGTACTGATGCAGGTCGAACCAGCCCTGGCCGGCCAGCATGTCGCGAACCTCGACCAGCCGCAGCAGGCTGTCATTGTCGCCGCCGGCATTGCTCAATTCGCGAAAGCCCGTGGCGGCATTGACGGCCAGCACCACCAGCATGGCAAGCAGCGCCAGCGTCATATCGGACTTCCAGGAGGAAGCACCCGCCTTGGCTGCGTTCATCATCATGACCTTCGTCGGAAAGACTGCGGCCTTAAACCTAGCCTTAACAGCTTCAATAAATAGTAAAGTCGCCTGAGCGAGTCCGCATATGAGCGCGGCCGGAGGCTCCGCCGGGTGTCGGGAGACGGAAATGCCGCACGAAGTCCGCCACGAGCCGGCCATTGCCGTGCTCCTGCCTTGCTACAATGAGGAACTGACCATCGCCGAGGTGGTGCGGCGCTTTCGCGAGACGCTGCCATCGGCCGACATCTATGTCTATGACAACAATTCGCGCGACCTGACGGCATTAAAGGCCCGCGCAGCGGGCGCCATCGTCGTCCGCGAGCCGCGCCAGGGCAAGGGCAATGTCGTGCGGCGCATGTTCGCCGACATCGATGCGGACATCTATCTGATGGCCGATGGCGACGGCACCTATGCGCCGGAAGATGCCTCGCTGCTGATCAACATCCTGCAGACCGAGCGCTGCGACATGGTGGTAGGCACCAGGCGCGGCGTCACCGACGATGCCGGCCGTTCCGGCCATGCCTTCGGCAACCGCATCTTCAATAGCCTCTACAAGCGGCTGTTCGGCGCCGACTTCACCGACATCTTCTCCGGCTACCGCGTCTTCTCGAGGCGCTTCGTCAAGAGCTTTCCCGCCGTTTCCGGCGGCTTCGAGATCGAGACCGAAATGTCGGTGCATGCCTCGCAGCTGAAACTGCCGGTGAGCGAGATCGCGCTCGATTATGGCCGCCGGCCTGAGGGATCGTCGTCGAAGCTGTCGACCTATCGCGACGGCGCCAGGATCCTGTGGATGTTCGCCATGCTGATGAAGGAGACGCAGCCGCTGCGCTTCTTCGGCGCCTTCGCCATTTTCTTCCTGGCATCGAGCCTTACCCTGATGACGCCGGTGCTGATCGAATTCGCCCAGACCGGCCTCGTGCCGCGCATGCCGACCTGGGTGCTGTCGGTCGGCCTGCTGCTCTTGTCGATGCTTGCGATGGTGACCGGACTGATCCTCGATTCGGTATCGCGCGGACGCGCCGAGCAGAAGCGCATTTTCTATCTCTCCGTCCCGTCGGGCCGGGTCGAACGGCGCGAACGCACGAGCGAAACAGCGAAGGCCGAACCGGGCAAGACGCCCCGGGCCGCCTGAGGCCGTGAGCCGGCTCGCCCGCTTCGTCCTGGCCGGCGGCGTTGGTTTCGTCGCCGATGCCGCGGTGCTCTGGCTGTTCTTGGCGGTGACGCCGCTCGGTCCCTTCGTCGCCCGTGTCCTGTCGATCGGCTTTGCGCTGTGCGTCACCTGGCAGATCAACCGGCACCTGACCTTTTCGCCGTCGAGCCGCGGCGTGGCGCAGGAGGGCGCGCGCTATGGCGGCGTCGGCATCGCCACCAGCATTGTCAACTATCTCGTCTACTGCGCCATCCTGTTCGCGCTGCCGGCAATGCCGCCGCTGGCGGCACTTGCCGTCGCCTCGCTGGTCGCCATGGCGCTGTCCTTCCTCGGTTACTCCCGGCTGGTCTTCGACCGGTAAAGGTCTGGGCCAAGCAAGCGCGATTGGCAGAAGCCGCCAAGTTCCGTATATCGGCGACTTGCCTTGCCGCAATTCCGGACGGAAAACCACTACGCACTTTTCCTGGACTTGCTCGACCCGCTGGAGACCAGAAGATGACCCTGAAGATCGCCGTCCAGATGGACCATGTCTCCACCGTCTCGATCGCCGGCGACACGTCCTTTGCGCTGTCGCTGGAGGCGCAGCGGCGCGGCCACCAATTGTTCCACTACACGCCCGACCGGCTGTCGATGCTGGGCGGCAAGGTGTTTGCCCGCATCGAAGAGATGAAGCTCCGCGACGAGAAGGGCAATCATTATACGCTGGGCGACAAGGTGCGCACCGACCTGTCGGAGATGGATGTGATCCTGCTGCGCCAGGATCCGCCCTTCGACATGAATTACATCACCACCACGCATATTCTGGAGCGCATTCACCCGAAGACATTGGTCGTCAACGACCCGGCCTGGGTGCGCAACAGCCCGGAAAAGATCTTCGTCACCGAATTCCCCGATCTGATGCCCGAAACGCTGATCACCAAGGATCCCCAGGAGGTCGCGGCCTTCCGCAAGGAATTCGGCGACATCATCGTCAAGCCGCTCTATGGCAATGGCGGCGCCGGCATCTTCCATCTCAAGGAAGACGATCGCAACCTCGCCTCACTGCTCGAAATGTTCGCCCAGCTGTCACGCGAGCCGTATATCGTCCAGCGCTATCTGAAGGATGTGCGCAAGGGCGACAAGCGCATCATCCTGATCGACGGCGAGGCGGTCGGCGCCATCAACCGCGTGCCGGCCGACCACGATTCTCGCTCCAACATGCATGTCGGCGGCCGCGCCGAAAAGACTGAGCTGACGGAGCGCGAACGCGAGATTTGCGCCCGCATCGGCCCGTCGCTGAAAGAGCGCGGCTTCATCCTGGTCGGCATCGACGTGATCGGCGACTACATGACCGAGATCAACGTGACCTCGCCAACCGGCGTGCGCGAAGTGCAACGCTTTGGTGGCGCGGATATCGCCAGCCTGTTCTGGGACGCGGTAGAGGCGAAGCGGCGGAATTTGGCCGCGTAGTGTGCGTTGCTACGGAGGACTTTGGTGGGTCCAGAGAAGCATCGAAAGATGCTCTTTATCGGGTAAGACTGCCGAGCAAGCGGCTCATCAAATCAAACTATGTCCCGGAAGCGCCGAGGCCTCAGTTTCGGAGGAAGGAGACCGATAAGTCTGGTCTGCAATTTTCGCTGTGGTGTTGCCCAGTCTTTCAGCAGAAAACCCGCATCGGAGTTCTTTTCCAGCAATGCAAAAGCCGCAGACAGTCCGATCAGGTCGACCAAGGTCCTGCGCATTGAGTGGCGGGAGATTAAATGCGCCAGTCCCGGCGCCACTTCGCACCAACGATTGGCCAGTGCCCGCCGTATCGCTATTTCAGTATCAGGCGACATCCTGCCGAGGCCAACTCCGGTACCCAGGATGCGCCCGTCCGCCCAGCCATTGCCGCCGTGAAGCCGATAACTGCCAAGAGCCCGCCCAATCCTCACGGTTCCGCCGATCATATGGGCGGCACGAGCCATATAACCATCGGCACATATCTTTATTTCGTCCGGATCGGATGGACGCATGATTTCAAGCGGAGCTCGACGAAACATCATCCCCGATGTGGTTGACCAAAACCAACCCACGGTACCCCGATCAATAAATAATAATGTCGGGTCAGCTTCGGTGTCGACATGCAGGTAGCCGCTCATTTTCGGCATCGATCGCGGGTCGTTCAGGTGGAATACGGGATGACCGCCCGCAAGCAGGTTGCCGGCCGTATCTATCACCACCTCATCGGAGCTCGACATTGCCGCGATACGGGTTTGGCTGAGATGCGCTCTCACATGGCATTCTATGAAGTCAGGATGCCAAGCATCGTCACCGTCAAGAAAGGAGATCAGGGGCCCGGCTGTCGCGTCAAGCCCGGTCATCATTGCTGTCAACTGCCCGCCATTTTGCAGTCGGGGCAGAAAGCGGAAACGACTGTCGCCAAGCTGGGACAGACACTCTTCAATCCTTCGGCGGGAACCGTCGGTCGAAAAATCATCGACCACCACGCATTCGAACGCAGTGTATGTCTGCGCCGCTACGGATCGGATCGCAGTGTCGATGAATGCCTCTTGATTGAAACAGCCTACGCAAACGGATACGGTTGGTAGCGCGATGTGAGAACCAGCTCCGCTTGGGACGATGTTTTCTTTCAAGAGGCGCTTCTCCGTACACCAGATTTGATCGCCTGAGATATTCCGTCGATCAAATGGCGGTGTTTCTTTGCCAAATTTCTCTCTATCGAAGCGAGTTTTTCTCCGCACTCAAGATCGCAATTGCCGCATGTTGACCCTACAGCACGGGTATCGCCCTCCTACCAAATTCGAGATTGTCAGAGCCATGCTGCGTCATGGCCACAACCTCAGAAAAGGGCACCCTTCCGCGAAGTCGCAACCTGCTCTTCAGGCCAGTTTGCTGTCGGACGATCCGTTCATATCCTATTCGGGAATGTCCGGTACGCCGCTCGGATTAGCAAGTCATATGCCTTTCCGTCCACGCAGCCACCGCGCCTGGTTTCTCATCTCGCCAACCTGGTCCATCGAAAACAGTGCTAGCGTCAAAACCATTCGGACCTATGCCGTTCTGCATAGACTCAAGAACCCCCGTCACTCGCTAATCTTCCTTTCCAACACTCAGCCAGAGGCTGATCTGTTGAACCAGTCCGGCGAGGCCGCCGTCCTGCACAACAAGACGTCAACAACCTCCGAACACATATTCAGGCCTCTCGATGACGTCCCTGTAGAATTTGATGCAATCTACAATGCGCAGCTGGCTCCGTGGAAGCGCCATGACTTGTCGCTTGGCATCCAGCGTTGCGCATTTGTCTTCTATCGAGATTCAAGCGGATCCTCCACGACGGAGTCGGAAAGAGCGCGAATAAATCGGCATAGGGAGCTCGCGCCGCATCACGTCTTTATCAACGAGTTTGACGGCACCGGCAAGCCTGTCCGATTGGCACCGGCTCAGGTGAACACGCATCTAAATCGTGCAGCCGTGGGAATCTGTCTCTCTCACCTGGAAGGACCAATGTTCGCAAGCACGGAATATCTTCTCGCGGGGCTTCCAGTGGTCACGACGCCGAACCATGGCGGCCGAGACCTTTATCTGGATGACGACTATTCGCTTACAGTTCCACCCGATCCTCGATCCATCGCGGAGGCTGTCTTAGCGCTGAAGGAGCGACGAATTCCCCGGGATTACATTCGTTCGCAAACTTTGAAACGAATCGAACGAGACCGCGGGCGGTTCATAGACCTTGTAAACGAGATTTTTCTGGAGAGCGGCTCTTCGCGCCGGATCGCCCTGCCTTGGCCTTTCAGATATCCTGTCATGGAGTGGCTTCCACCGCAGGTCGCGATCGATCGATCGCTTTCAGGTTCGGTCGATGCCTTCATCACCGTTTAGAAGCAACACCCTCAGATTGCCGAAGGGCCTAGTCGCCTTGTTAACGCGGTCGAGGAGGCGGAGCAGCCGTTCCATTTTGCTCAACCATCTTCCGTTTTTGCAACCGGCACAGCGCGCTGCAACCACCACGAATGCATGTTCCTGTAATGTTCTTGTCTTGGCCTGAAATCTATGGTTGTCTTGTCCTGACGTCGCTCGCGGTCTGAACCACAAGGCCGAGGCGAGCCGATATCCGGGGGCAGAGCAAGATGGTGGCGCGGGTTCGCACGGTTGCTTTCCAGGGCATCGAGGCCGTACCGGTCGATGTCCAGGTGATGATCGCGCCGGGCAAGGTCGGCATGCAGATCGTCGGGCTGGCCGACAAGGCGGTGGCCGAAAGCCGCGAGCGCGTGCAGGCGGCACTGCATGCGTCGGGGCTGTCGATGCCGTCGAAGAAGGTGACGGTCAACCTCGCTCCGGCCGATCTGCCCAAGGAAGGCAGCCATTACGATCTGCCGATCGCGCTCGGCCTGATGGCCGCCCTTGGCGCCATTCCGGGCGACATGCTGGCCTCCTATGTCGTGCTCGGAGAATTGTCGCTCGACGGCACCATTGCCACGGTCGCCGGTGCGCTGCCGGCGGCGATCGGCGCCAATGCCGAGGGAAAAGGCCTGATCTGCCCGTTCGGCTGCGGGCCGGAAGCGGCCTGGGCGGGCAAGGATTTCGACATATTGGCGCCGCGCAGCCTGATTGCCATCGCCAATCATTTTCGCGGCACGCAGGTGCTGTCGCGGCCCGAGCCCGGCATCCATGTCTCGGCCCGCGACCTGCCCGACCTTTCAGACATCAAGGGCCAGGAAAGCGCCAAGCGGGCGCTGGAAGTGGCGGCGGCCGGCGGCCACAATCTGTTGATGGTCGGGCCTCCCGGCTCGGGAAAATCGATGCTGGCGCAGAGGCTGCCTTCAATTCTGCCGCCACTGGCGCCCAAGGAACTTCTTGAAGTCTCGATGATCGCCTCGGTGGCCGGCGAGCTCGGCGAAGGCAAGCTCACCGACCGGCGGCCGTTCCGCGCCCCGCACCATTCGGCTTCGATGGCGGCAATGGTCGGCGGCGGCATCAGGGCGCGGCCGGGCGAAGTATCGCTTGCCCATAACGGCGTCCTGTTCCTCGACGAGTTTCCCGAATTCACGCCGCAGACCTTGGATGCGCTGCGCCAGCCACTGGAGACCGGCGACTGCATGATCGCGCGCGCCAACCACCGCGTCACCTATCCAGCGCGCATCCAGCTGGTGGCGGCGATGAACCCGTGCCGTTGCGGCATGGCCGGCGAGCCCGGCTATCGCTGCCTGCGCGGTGAGCGCTGCCGCACCGACTACCAGGCGCGCATTTCCGGCCCGCTGCTCGACCGCATCGATCTCAGGATCGAGGTACCGGCGGTCTCGGCCGCCGACCTGATCCGGCCCGACCGAGCGGAGAAAAGTGCCGCCGTTGCCCAGCGCGTGGCGCGCGCCCGCACCATCCAGCGCGAACGTTTCGAGCGGCTGGGCGTTACCAGCGCCACCACCAACGCCCATTGCTCGCCTTCTGTTATCGAGGACATCGCGATGCCGGATGCCGCCGGCCTGTCGCTGCTGAAAGACGCCAGCGAGAAACTCGGCTTTTCCGCGCGCGCCTATCACCGCGTGCTCAAAGTGGCGCGCACACTGGCTGACCTCGACGCCAGCGAAACCGTCGGCCGCATTCACCTGGCCGAGGCGATTTCCTACCGCATGATGTCGGAGCGGGTGGCGCAGGCGGCTTAACCCTCCCCCCTTGAGGGGAAGGTGACCGCGAAGCGGCCGGGTGGGGTCGCCGAAGAATGCTCGATCTTTTTTTTGAAGCCGAGCCGAGAAAGGGCCTCTGCGATGACATTGCTTGTAGTGTCGTCCGAAGGGAGTCGCCGCACTTCACGCAGGACCCCACCCGGCCCTTCGGGCCACCCTCCCCTCAAGGGGGAGGGAAACGCAGGCGCTAATTCGCCCGCGCTTTCGCCTTCAGCTCCAGCCGCCGTGCGTGCAGCACCGGTTCCGTATAGCCATTCGGCTGTTCGCGGCCTCTAAACACCAGGTCGCAGGCGGCGTGGAAGGCGATGGAATTGTCGAAATCGGTGGCCATCGGGCGGTAGAGCGGGTCGCCGACATTTTGGAGGTCGACGATCGCTGCCATGCGCCGCAGCGAATCCATCACCTGAATTTCGGAGCAAACCTTGTGGTGCAGCCAGTTGGCGATGTGCTGCGAGGAGATGCGCAGCGTGGCGCGGTCTTCCATCAGGCCGACATCGTTGATGTCGGGCACTTTCGAGCAGCCGACGCCCTGGTCGATCCAGCGCACGACATAGCCCAGAATGCCTTGCGCATTGTTGTCGAGCTCGCGCTGGATCTCGTCGGGGGTCCAGTTCGGCCGCACCGCCACCGGCACCGACAATATATCATCGAGCTTCGCCTTCGGCCGGCTCTTCAGCGCCGCTTGGACGGCGTGGACATCGACCTTGTGATAGTGCGTGGCGTGCAGCGTCGCCGCTGTCGGCGACGGCACCCAGGCGGTGTTGGCGCCGGCCTTGGGATGGGCGATCTTCTGTTCCAGCATCGCCGCCATCAGATCCGGCATCGCCCACATGCCCTTGCCGATCTGGGCATGACCGGCGAGCCCGCATTCGAGCCCGATGTCGACATTCCACGCCTCATAGGCGGAGATCCAGGCGGCCTGCTTCATGTCGCCCTTGCGGATCATCGGCCCGGCTTCCATCGAGGTGTGGATCTCGTCGCCGGTGCGGTCGAGGAAGCCGGTGTTGATGAACACGACGCGCTCCTTCGCCGCGCGGATCGCTTCCTTGAGGTTGACGGTGGTGCGCCGCTCCTCGTCCATGATGCCCATCTTGATAGTGTTTTTGGCCATGCCGAGCAGCGCCTCGACGCGGTCGAAAATCTCGACTGCGAAGGCGACTTCCTCCGGCCCATGCATCTTCGGCTTCACCACATACATCGAGCCCGCGCGGGAGTTCATCCGCCGCCCGTTGGCGCCGACATCGTGCAGCGCGATCAGCGCCGTCAGCGCCGCATCCATGGTGCCTTCCGGCACCTCGTTGCCATCGCGGTCGAGGATGGCCGGATTGGTCATCAGGTGACCGACGTTTCTCACCAGCATCAGCGAGCGGCCGGGCAAGCTCAGCGCGCCACCACTGGGCGCGGTCCAGGCGCGGTCCGGATTGAGCTTGCGCGTGAAGGTTTTGCCGCCCTTGCTGATTTCCTCCGCCAGATCGCCCTTCATCAGGCCGAGCCAGTTGCGGTAGACGATGACCTTGTCCTCGGCATCCACCGCCGCGACCGAATCCTCGCAGTCCTGGATGGTGGTCAGCGCCGATTCCAGGATCACGTCGGCAATGCCGGCCGGGTCGGTGCGGCCGATCTGGTTGGTGCGGTCGATGAGGATCTCGATGTGCAGGCCGTTCTGGACCAGCAGGATGGCTTCCGGGTTGGCACCGTCGCCGCGATAGCCGGCAAATTGTTTCGGGTTGGCCAGCGTGGTGCCGCCGGCGCCGGCGCCGAGCCGCAAGGTGCCACCCGAAACCGTCAGCCCGTTCACGCCGGCCCATTTGCCCGAGGTGAGCGGCACGGACTCGTCCAGAAAACTCTTCGCCCAGGCAACCACCTTGGCGCCGCGCACGGGGTTGAAGCTTTTACCCTTCTCGGCGCCACCGGTCTCGGCAATGGCGTCGGTGCCGTAGAGCGCATCGTAGAGCGAGCCCCAGCGGGCATTGGCGGCGTTGATCGCATAACGCGCATTCATCACCGGCACCACCAGCTGCGGCCCGGCAACGGTGGCGATCTCGGGGTCGACATTGTCGGTCGACACGGAGAAGGCCGGCCCTTCGGGCACGAGATAGCCGATCTCACGCAAGAAGGTTTTGTAGGCCTCCATGTCGATGGGCGCGCCATTGGCGCGGTACCAGGCGTCGATCTCTTCCTGCATGGCGTCGCGTTTGGCCAACAGCGCCCGGTTCTTCGGCGCGAGATCATGGACGATGGACGAAAAGCCGTTCCAGAAGGCGTCGGCGGCAATACCGGTACCCGGCAGCGCTTCGCCGACAAAGTCATGCAGTTCGCGGGCAATCCGCAATCCGGCGATCTCGACGCGATCGGTCATCAGGGCTTCTCCAGATGAAAGGCTTTGCGGCCTTTGGCATGTCAGGGGTGAAGGGTCAATTCAGCTTAGGGTGAAGGCGGGGAATTTGAAGCTGCTGATCTCCCCCCTCGTGGGGGAGATGCCCGGAAGGGCAGAGAGGGGCGCGAAGGAACGCAAACCTTTCCATGACCGATCGAAACAGGCCGAGTCGCGGGGTGAGCGTCGATGAGAGGTCGGCGGGACAGCGCCCCCCTCTGGCCTGCCGGCCATCTCCCCCACAAGGGGGGAGATTACCCTAAAGCTCGTCGCGCTGAACGGATTCATACGACGCGCTTTAAGTCTTTGTTTTGATGCATGTCGTTGTCCCAGAACCGCGGCACACTTCTGGGCGACATGCATTAAACCGCAATCCTCGGCCGACCCGATGCAACCGCCACCACATGCGCTTCGATAAACATCCGTTGGGCCTCAACCGTAGACACCTTGAACTCGGTCGAAACTTCTATCTCAGCGTTGTCGGTGCCGGCATTTTTCGCCCGCTCGGCCACAATCGCCCGCACATCAGCCTCCGCTGCCGCGATCGCCTCGGCCTCGTCCGTGAAGTCGCGCACCGTTTGCCCCGACGCCAAACGAAACAAACCTTCCCTGGGCTGGCTGACGCGGGCTTCGGCCGAGACGCGGACCTGGCCGACGACGGCGCCGAGCGCGTTGGCGACGTCGGTATCCTCCGGCACCACGCACTCATTACCGACCAGCTCGGCCAAGCCGGCATAGTGCAGCGGCGCCGAGGCGCCGAGGCCAATGACCGGACGATCGAGCGCGACGCTGAGCCTTGCGATGCCGGGATGGGAATCGACGGCGCGCTGCACCAGCGCGTGCGCGACGGTGGCGGCGCCATCCAGCCCATCCTCGGCAAAGGCTGTCTCCAGAATGTATTCGGCCGACCAGCGCGTGAGCGTCAGCAGCACGCGTTCGGAAATCACCTCCGGAGACGGCGCGATGTACTGGCCTCGCCCATCACGCTTGCGGGCAAACAGTTCGGCGGCGAGCCGGGCCGCAAGCGGGTCCCAGTTGGCCTGCTTGCCGAGCACATGGGCGGCGTCCGAGGGGGTGAAGCCCGAGATATGCACAAGACCGCGCGAGACCAGCCGGTTCAGCGTGGCGTTCTGGGCGTTCGAGGTGAGCAGCCTGTCGATGGCGAGCGGCACGGCACCAATCAGTTCATACAGTTTCGCCTCGGGCGCGGTCAGGCCGGCGGCGAGCCTGTCCGGCACGCCGGTGCGCAACGCAAAGCGGCTGTCCATGCGGCCGGGGTTGGGCGCCCTGAGCTGGCGCTCGAGCTCCGATGTCACTGAAGCACCATGCATCATGCCGGCCAGCGCCAGTGGCACCAGGCGGCGCGGCCCGAGCAGGATTTTCGGGTTGAGCGCGCCATCTTCCAGCGCCACCTCGGAATCGCCGCCGAGGCCGAAGGTGCGCATGGCGACCGCCTCGACCATGGTGCGGAAGCCGCCGACAGTGGCGCCTTCGGGATCGAGCCGAGGACGGCCGCCGTCGAGCACGGCGACATCGGTGGTGGTGCCGCCAATGTCGGACACCATGGCGTTGTCCAGGCCCGTCATGTGGCGGGCGCCGACCAGGCTGGCGGCCGGGCCGGAGAGGATGGTCTCGATCGGCCGCTGGCGGGCAAACGCCGCCGAAACCAGCGCGCCATCGCCGCGCACCACCATCAGGGGCGCTGCGATGTTGCGGGCTTCCAAAAATCCTTCGGTTGCCGCCACCAGCCGGTCGATCATCGAGATCAGCCTGGCGTTGAGCAAGGTGGTGAGCGCGCGACGCGGACCGCCGAGCTTGGCCGACAATTCATGGCTGGCGGTCACCGGCAGGCCGGTCTTTTCGCGGATGAGGTCGCGCGCGGCGAGTTCATGCGCCGGGTTGCGGGTGGCGAAATAGGCGCACACGGCAAAGCCCGACACCGAGGCGCCGAGTTCAGGGAGTGCTGCTTCCAGCCCCGACAGATCGAGCTTGGCCGCATTGCCGTGCACGTCATGGCCGCCCGGACAAAACACCACCGGATCGGTGCCGAGCGCCGTCTTCAGCCCGTCGCGCGCAAGGTCGGCCCCGGTAAAGCCGATCATGATGAGCGCCACACGCCCACCCTGGCCCTCGACCAGCGCATTGGTGGCGAGCGTCGTCGACATCGACACGAGTTTGATCGCGGCCGGATCGGTGGCCGATTTTCCCAGCACCGCATCGACCGCGCCGGAAATGCCGACGGCAAGATCGTGCCGCGTGGTCAGCGCCTTGGCCTTGGCCAGCACCTTGCCTTTTGGCCCGCCTTGTTCCGACCACAGCACGGCATCGGTATAGGTGCCACCGGTGTCGATACCGAGGAACAGGGGTTTTGGCTTGGCGGTCATGTCTGGCGGTCCGGGATTCTGCTCCCCCGCCCTTAGCCGATACGGCCCGGCTGATAAAGGCGGGAGAGGTGGGCCAGTTTGACCCTCGTCGCCGCTCATGCCCGCCAAACTTTGTAACGGTCACATTTTTTCATTGGTGCGTGGCCTGCCTTTGCGTGCACCATGCGCCGATCTCATCCCTTTCAGGACTTCGCCATGACCACGCTTCCCGGCATCGCCGACATCCATGCCGCCGCCGCGCGGCTCTCCGGCCTGATCGCCGAAACGACCTTGATCGAATCGCTGGAACTCAACAAACGCTTCGGCGGCCGCATCCTGTTCAAGCCGGAGACGCTGCAGCGCACCGGCTCGTTCAAATTCCGCGGCGCCTACAACAAACTGTCTTCGCTGAGCGAAGAAGAGCGCAGCCGCGGCGTCGTCGCCTTCTCCTCAGGCAACCATGCTCAGGGCGTCGCCGCGGCGGCTGCCATGTTCGGCGTCAAGGCGGTCATTGCCATGCCGGCCGACGCGCCGGCGATGAAGATCGCCAATGTCCGCAAGATGGGCGCCGAAGTGGTGCCGTTCGACCGCTTTCGCGACGACCGCATGACGGTGGTGCGACCCTACATGGACAAGGGCATGGTGCTGGTGCCTCCTTTCGACGATCCGGCCATCATCGCCGGCCAGGGCACGATCGGTCTCGAACTGATGCGCCAGGCAAAAGCGCTCGGCGTCAGCCTCGACGCGGTCGTCATTCCCTGTGGAGGCGGCGGCCTGACGAGCGGCATTTCGATCGCCATCAAGGATGCCTCGCCGGCCACGGCAGTCTGGGCCGTTGAGCCCGAGCATTTCGACGACACCCGCCGCTCGCTGATCGAGGGAAAAAGGGTTTCCAACGAGCCCGGCCACAGTTCGATCTGCGATGCCATCCTCACCGCAGAGCCCGGTGCCATCACCTTCGAGATCAACCGCAAGAACCTCGCCGGCGCCATCGCCGTCTCCGACAAGGCGGCCGCACAGGCGGTGCGCGACGCCATGGCCCATCTCAAGCTGGTGGTCGAACCCGGCGGCTGCGTGGCGCTGGCGGCGCTCTCGTCAGGCGAGATCGAACTGTCGGGCAAATGCGTCGCCGTCGTGCTGTCAGGCGGCAATGTCGATTTCACCACCTATGCCGAGATCATGGCCGCGGCCTGAGAACCGATATGGCAGACGCTGAGATAAGGGCGGCTCTCCATCGCCATTGGGCTGCCTCCGATGCCATGATCTCGAGACGGAGCATCAGATCTATCGCGAGGACGCGGTGCTCGATTATCCGCAATCAGGCGAGCGCATCAGCGGACGGCACAACATCCAGTCGTCGCGCGCCACGCAGCCCAACCGGAAGCGCTTTGCCGTGCGGCGGATCACCGGGTCAGGCGACCTCTGGATCACCGAATATGTCCTGACCTATGACGGGATTCCGTCCTATACGGTGAGCATCATGGAGTTCGTCGATGGCAAAGTGGTTCGCGAGACCCAGTATTTCGGCGATCCGTTCGAGCCGGGGCAGTCGCGCGCGCAATGGGTCGAACGGATACCTTGAAACACGGCGGCGGTAGATGACCGGCCACCATCCGCTCGATCGTGCCGAACTGCCTGATGATACGGCCGATCTCGCCCGCTATCTCATCGGCAAGCTCGTGGTGCGGGAGCTGCCGGAAGGCATCGTCAGCGGCCGTATCGTCGAGACCGAGGCCTATGTCACCGGCGACGCCGCCGGGCACGGCTATCGCGGCATGACGCCGCGCAACCGTTCGCTGTTCCTCGGGCCCGGACACGCCTACGTCTACCTCGCCTATGGGGTCTCCTGGATGCTCAATGTCTCGAGCGAGGGGCCGGGCACCGGCGTGCTGATCCGGGCGCTGGAGCCGCTCGAAGGCATCGCCATCATGCGGCTGAACCGGGGCGTGGAGCGCCTGCGCGACCTGGCGCGCGGGCCGGGGCGGCTCGCCCAGGCATTGCGGATCGACCGTTCGCTGGACGGCCTCGATCTGTGCCGCCAAGGCCCGCTATGGCTGGCAGCCGACGAGCATCAGGCCGGCGACATCGGCCAAGGCATCCGCATCGGCATCACGAAGGATGCGGACCGCCCGCTGCGGTTCTATGTCAGGGGCAGTCCGTTCGTCAGCGGTCCGCGATCGCTCAATTCCTGAACGCTCAGTCGAGCGTGCGCCTGAACCGCACCAATGCGACGCCGGCAAACAAGGCCACGAACCCGACCAGCCAGGCGATCTCGCCCGCAACCGCCGGCAGTTCGGCGCCCTTCAGCATCACCGCGCGGGTGATGCGCAGAAAATGCGTCAGCGGAAAAATCTCGCCGAAGGTCTGCGCCCAGCCCGGCATGCCGCGATAGGGGAACATGAAGCCGGACAAAAGGATCGACGGCAGGAAGAAGAAGAAGGTCAGCTGCAGCGCCTGCATCTGCGTGCGGGCGATGGTCGAGATGGTGTAGCCAAGCAGCACCAGCGCCAGCACGAACACCAATACGGCTGTAAGCAGCAGCGACATCGAGCCGGTGAAAGGAATGGCGAACAGAAGCTTCGACGCCGCCAGCACGACGACCACCTGGACGCCGCCGACCACCAGATAGGGCAGCACCTTGCCCAGCATGATCTCGAACGGGCTGGACGGCATGGCGAGCAGGTTTTCCATAGTGCCGCGCTCGGTCTCGCGGGTCAGCGCGATCGAGGTCATCATCACCAGGGTCATCTGCAGGATGACGCCGAGCAGGCCGGGCACGATGTTGTATTGCGAGATGCCTTCCGGATTGTAGCGCTGGTGCACCACCACATCGAGCTGGCCCCTGGCGGCCTCACTCGCCGCCTCCTGCATGCCTTGCGCCCGAAGCAGCGCCTGGCTGGCCACTTTGCTTAGCGTCGAGATGGCGCCGCTGGCGGCGGCCGGGTCGGTTGCGTCGGCCTCGATCAGGATCTGCGGATTGTCGCCGCGCTCCACCCGGCGGCCGAAATCGGCCGGGATGGTGACGACGAAGGCGACATCGCCGCGCGCCATCAGGAATTCAGCATCCTCGGCACTTTGCGCGACATGGTCGAAGCGGTAGTAGCCGGTGGTCTGCAGGGCCGCGACAATGGCGCGGGTGTAGGGGTCGTTGCTGGTCGCCACCAGTGCGGCAGGCAGGCTTTTGGGATCGTTGTTGATGGCGTAGCCGAACAGCACCAGCTGCAAAAGCGGCACGCCCAGCATCATGGCGAAGGTGATGCGGTCGCGCCGCATCTGGATGAATTCCTTGATCAGCAGCGCACCGAGCCTGGCGAAGGAGAAGACGCTGTTCATGCCATATTGTCCTTCGAGCCGGACATGAACTGGATGAACACATCCTCGAGGCTGGTCTCGCCGGGTTTTACGCTGACGCCCTTGTGCTCCTTCTCGACATCGGCGAGCGCCTTTTCGAGCTTTGCCTTGTCGGAGCCGACGACATGCAGCGTCGCGCCGAACGGCGCCACCTGGTCGACGCCGGGCCGGTCCCTGAGTGCATCGGCGACCTGGTCGAGGCGCGGTCCCTGCAGCACGAAGGTGGTCAGACCGGCATTCGTCACCACCTCGTCCACCGTGCCGGTGGCCAGCATCTTGCCGTAGGAGATGTAGCTGATTCGGTGGCAGCGCTCGGCTTCGTCCATGTAGTGGGTGGACACCAGCACGGTCAGACCGCCGCTCGCCAGCCGGTGGATCTCGTCCCAGAATTCGCGCCGCGCCTTCGGATCGACGCCGGCGGTCGGCTCGTCGAGCAGCAGCAGCTTCGGCTTGTGCATGATGCAGGCGGCCAGTGCCAGCCGCTGCTTCCAGCCGCCCGACAGCGTGCCGGCGAGCTGGTTGCGGCGGCTCGTCAGGCCAAGCTCTTCCAGCGTTTTCGACACATGCTCCTCGACCGGCTTCAGCCGGTAGAGCCGCGCCACGAATTCGAGATTCTCGCCGATCGTCAAATCCTCGTAGAACGAGAATTTCTGCGTCATGTAGCCGACTTCGCGCTTGATGCGGAGCGACTCGGTGCGGATGTTGAAACCCAGCACCGTACCTTCGCCCTCGTCGGGCGTTAGCAGGCCGCACATGATGCGGATGGTCGTCGTCTTGCCGGACCCGTTGGGCCCGAGAAAGCCGACGATCTCGCCCTCAGCCACCGTCATCGTCACATGGTCGACGACAGTCTTGTCGCCGAAACGCTTGACCAGGCCATGAACGTCGATGGCGTTCATTTTGCCGCGGCCGCCAGCTCGACATCGACGATCTGTCCCGGCTGCAGCGCTTGCGCCTTGCCCTCAGGCCGCGCCTCGACGAGGTAGACCAGCTTCTGCCGGTTCTCGAGCGAGTAGATCACCGGCGGGGTGAATTCCGGGTCGGGCGAGACATAGCTGACGCGCGCCTTCACCTCCGGCCCGCAGCCGTCGCAATGGACGACAAGCAGCGTGCCGACCTTGATCGACGAGAACGCACTTTCCGGGACATAGACGCTGAGCTTTACCGCACCGTCCGGCAACATCGAAATGACAGGCGCGGTCGGACCGGCGGTGTCGCCGGGATTGCGGATGACGTCATTGATGCGGCCGGGCGAGGGTGCCGCCAGCACGCGCTTCGACAGCCGCCACTCAGACTGCTTCAACGCCGACTGCGCCTGTTTGACCTGATTGTCTGCCGCCTTGATCGTTTCGGGACGCGCAGGCAGACCGCCGACGGCGAGGTTGGCCTGCGCCTGGCCGACCTGCGCATTGGCGGTCTCCAGCGTCGCGGCGGCGGTGTCGTAGTCGGCCTGCGTGCCGGCACCGCGCTTGAACAGGTCGGCGGCGCGGTCGTATTTGCGCTTGGCATCCGTGGCCTGGGCCTTGGCCATGTCGACCTCGGCCTTCAGCACCGCGATCTCCTCCGGCCGCTTGCCGATCTGCAGGTCGGCCAGCTGCGCCTGCGCCTGGGCGAGCGCGGCCCCTGCCTGGGCGACGGCGATTTTTGCGTCGGCGCTTTCGAGAGTCACCACCGGCGTGCCTGATACAACACGGTCGCCGCGCTTGACCGCGACGGTCTCGACCTGCGCCACCTCGATCGGAGCCAGCAAGACATAGTCGCCCTCGACATAGCCGACGGCAAGCGGCGCTGCCGGCGCGCAGGCGCCGAACAGCTTGGCCGCGAGAGGCAGGGAACAGAGAAAACTCATCGCTTGCCCTCCTTGCGGGCGACCGGATTGCGGGCCGCCAGTATGGCGCCAAGATTGCCTGTCACCGCCGCCACCACCTTGGCGGCCTCGGTGTTGCCGATCTCGCGCCAGCCCATACGACGCATCACTGCTTCGCGACCGATGCGGAAATAGATGACCTGGCCGATCAGCGTGAAGACCACGAGCTTGGTGGCCTCGCTTTCGGCCGGCTCGCCCGTCGCCTGTTCCCAGATCTGGCAGAGGCGGCGATGGGTCGGTTCGAACACCCCGTCATAGATGCGGTCGAGTGCGGCGGTCGGATGCGTCAATTCCCTAAGTACAAATTGTACGATATCGCCAGCTTCCGGTCTGGCTACGATAAACGCCACCATCGCTTCCAGCGCGGCGAACAATTGTGCCCTCGCCGCCTCCGGGCCGGCTTGACCCGGCAATTGCGTGCCGCCGAGCGCCTGGCCGGCAACCGACTGGATGGTTTCGACGATGTGGTCGGCGGCGGCCGCGCGCAACCCTTCCTTGCCGCCGAAGTGATAGGCGATCGAGCCGATGTTGGCCTTGGCCTCGGCGGCGATCTCACGCGTCGACGTGCCGTCGAACCCTTGCCGTCCGAACAGCTTGAGCGCCGAAAGCACGAGTGCGGCGCGCGTCTGCTCTGCGGGGGATGTCTCCTGGCGGGGCGTTTTATCGGCTACGGTTTTGATCATGCTGGGCACTTAATCAATCGATTGATTAAAGTCAAATTGATTATCCGCGGCGGCTTGCCATGTCGGGCCGCAGACGCTTTAGTGGGCGGCCATGGGCAAGGAAGTCGAACGCAAGTTCCTGGTCTCCAGCGCCGAATGGCTGGAAATGGCCGAGGCGAATATACGCATTCGCCAGTTCTATCTTGCCGCAACACCCGGCCGCACCGTGCGCGTGCGCATCAGCGACGGCAGTTCGGCGAAGCTGACGCTTAAATTCGGCAGCAAGATCCGCGAGCGTGACGAATACGAATATGAAATTCCACTGGCGGACGCAGAGGAGATGCTGGCCTTCGCCATCGGACATGTCATCGAGAAGACACGCCACCATGTTAGGCATCGCGGCTATCTCTACGAAGTCGATGTTTTCGGCGGGATTCTAGCCGGCCTTGTGGTGGCCGAACTGGAGACGCCGGAGGATGTACCTGACGAAATGCTGCCTGATTGGCTCGGCCGCGAAGTGACCGGCGAGCAGAGATTTTACAACGCGTCGCTCGCCCTAGAGCCGGATGATTTTAGGTCGGGTCGACCTAAAATCGGAATCCGGCTCTAAATCAAAAGAGATGGAGCATGATGTCGTCCGAAAACCGCTTCACACTTTTCGGCATCATGCTCTAGGGGGATTCCGGAGATCGCCGCATGAGCTTTCGCATCGATCCGCGCCTGCCGCTGACCGGCGAGGTCAGGCGTATCCTTGGCGAGGAGATCGGCAAGGCGCTTGCCCATCTGGCCGTCGCGCGCGACCAGCCGGAGCAGGCATTGCACAAATGCCGCAAGCGGCTGAAGAGCGCGCGCGCCTTGCTGCGGCTGGTCCGTTCCGGAAATGAAACATTCTGTCGGACTGAGAACCAATGCTACCGTCAGGTGGCGGCGCTGCTTGCCGGGCCGCGCGAGGCGACCGCGCTGGTCGAGACCGTCGACCGGCTGGCAGCCGCCTTTCCCGAGCAGGTTGCCGGCGGCGGCCTCGACAGCGTGCGCGACCGGCTTATCGCCCGCCAGCATGAAATCCATGCCGGGGCTGGTCTCGACGCCGCCATAGGCGCGGCCACGGCCGCCTGCGAGGAAGGCCTGATCCGGATCGAGCGGCTGCTGCTCCCCGATCTGCCTGAGCATGCAGCCGATGTGCTTGCGGAAGGCGCTCGCAAGACCTTGCGCCGGGCCAGGAAGGCGCTGGACAAGGCCGGATCCCACGGAGGAGCCGAGGATTTCCACGATCTGCGTAAGGCGGCCAAGACCCACTCGATGCATCTTTCGCTGCTCGGCCGGCTGTGGCCGACGCCGATCAAGGTGCGGCGCAAGGCGGTCGACGAACTGGGTGAAAAGCTCGGCGAACTGCACGATGTCTTCGTCATGCGCGCCCTGCTCGAAGCCGACGGCGAGCCGCTCGGCGATGCGCAGGACACCAAGCTCCTGGGCAAGCTTTTGAAGCGCTCGGAAAAAAGCCTGAAAAAGAGCTGCCTCGCCGGGGCGGCCGAACTGTTCGGCGACAGTCCCAAGCGCTCGACAAAGAAGCTCGCCCGCAATGCGCGCGACGACCTCGCCGGGCCGGCACTGCCGGAAGAGACAGTGCCGGCCGGCTGACGCTGGCACTCCCCCGCCGGCGCGTGCTAGTCACGCTCTACCATGACCGCACCTGCCGACACGCTTCTGGACCGACTTGGCCGCTGGCTTGCCGGCCGGCTGCAGGACGAATCCTCCGGCTATGAGCCCTACACGCCGTCCGACGCCGAGACGTTGCGGCGCACGCTCGAGCCCGGCGACATCCTGCTCATCGAAGGCAACCAGAAGATCTCGGCGGCGATCAAATACCTGACCCAGTCGACCTGGTCGCATGCGGCCTTCTATATCGGCGATGCCTTGTCCGAACCGGAGGACGGATCGGAACGGCGTCGGCTGATCGAAGTCACGCTCGGCGAAGGCTGTGTCGCCGTGCCGCTGTCGCGCTACCGCACCTACAACACCCGTATCTGCCGGGCGAGCGGGCTGACCCCGGAAGACCGCGACCATGTCGTCGCCTTCATGATCGGCAAGCTCGGCCTGAAATACGATCTCAAGAACATTTTCGACATGCTGCGCTTTTTCCTGCCGACGCCGCCGGTGCCGGTGCGCTGGCGCCGCCGCATGCTGGCTTTCGGCTCCGGCGACCCGACGCGCGCCATCTGCTCGACCCTGATCGCCGAAGCCTATGGCGAGATCCGCTATCCGATCCTGCCCGAGATCACCCGCGCGCCCGGCCGCGCCTCAGCGCAGTCGAACTATTCGCGCCGCGAAATCCTGCACATCCGCCACCACTCGCTCTACACGCCGCGCGACTTCGACCTGTCGCCCTTCTTCCGCATCGTGAAACCGACGCTGGAATTTGGGTTCGACTACCGGGCGGTGACCTGGGAAGATAGGGCCGCTGAGGCGAAGGCCGCCGAATAGCAACCATTCAAACCGGCGCCGATGGCGAGTGGCGCCCTATGAGATCATTCGAGACAGTGTCGATGATCTCAGCGGAAAGCGTCGGATCGGGCACGACGCGGGAGAGGATCACCGATCCGACCATTTCCGCTAGGAATGCGATCGCGGCACTCCGCTTCGCGGCCGGGTCGCTTCCCGGCAGGAGTGAAATGATCAACGCGACATAATTGCTGACGATGCTTCCGAAGAACGATCGAAGCGCTGGATCGTCGTGCCGGGCGGCATCGGCCGCCAGTGCGGTGAGGCTGCATCCGTGCCCCGGATTGTCGCGATGATGGTCCGAGATGTAGTGGCGCACCAGCGTCTCAAACGGAGTATCGGTCGAAGCGAGCCGGGCGGATAGATCGGCGCTCATGTCACTGAAGGCCCGCTGCATGGCCTGAACGATGAGGTCGTCCTTCGACTTGAATTGTCGGTAGAAGCCTCCGTGGGTAAGCCCGGCCGCGCTCATCAGATCGGCAATGCCGATCCCGTCGATCCCTTGTTCGCGGAAGAGCTTTGCGGCGGTATCGATGACCCGCTCTCGATTTAACTCGACCATCTCCTTGCTCACCTTCACGACCGCATCCTCTTCTATTGATGATGATCGACATATAAGACGTGGCGGAGGCGCTTGACAATGATTATGGCGGTCATTATCACCCAATGATTACGATCATAATCATTAGGCAGGAAAGTTGAGATGACACAAGTTCAGTCGCGCGCCGAGAAGATCGCGCTGATCACCGGCGCTTCGGGTGGCATCGGGCATGCGGCCGGACTTGCGCTCATCCGGGCGGGGTATCGCGTGTTCGGCACCAGCCGCCGAGCTGCGCCCAACGAAGTGCGTCAGGGCATTCACATGGTCCCTTGCGACGTCACCGATGATGGGTCCGTCAGAGACGCCATCAAGCAAGTTGTCGCCCTCGCCGACCGGATCGACGTACTGGTAAACAATGCGGGCCGCAGCCTGATCGGCGGCGCCGAGGAATCATCGGTCGCTCAAGCCCAAAGCCTGTTCGACATAAATGTCTTCGGCATCGTTCGCATGACCAATGAAGTGCTGCCCATCATGCGCAGACAGGGCGAGGGCCGGATCATCAACATCAGTTCGGTGTCCGGTTTCCTGCCGGGGCCATTCACCGCCCTCTACACCGCCACCAAACACGCAGTCGAAGGATATTCCGAGTCGCTCGATCACGAACTTCGAACGTTCGGCATCAGGGTTTCCCTTGTCGAGCCCGCCTTCACCCGCACCGGACTGGAAGAGAACGCCGAACAGCCTGACCGGATTTCCGGCGTCTACGAACAGGGGCGCTCAGCCATGAATTCGACCTGGCGCAACAGAATCGCGAGCGGCGATCCGGTGGAAGCGGTGGCCGACAAAGTGGTACAGGCAGCCACCGAAAAGACGCCGAGCATGCGCTATACGCCTGGCAAAACGGCAGGCCGTCTTCGCTTCATGCGGCGCTTCGTGCCCGAAAACATGTTCGACAAGAGCTTCCGCAAGCAGATGGGCGTGGCCGATTGATCTAAAATCAAGGCATGGCCAGGCCAGTCCGGCAGGCGAGCCTCCTTTCGCCGAGGAGCGACGAATGAAGTCCTATTTGTGCAAATATATTCCGCCGCGTTCCGACTTTCTGGCAACGATGACCACCGATGAGGAAGAGTGGATGAAGCAGCACGGAGCATTCCTGGATGACCTGCTTGAAAAGAGGCTTATCGTCGCGCACGGCCCCGTGATGGACCCGGCTGGCGGTTATGGGGTGTCGCTCTATCGGATTGCCGATGATCTGGACATAGAGGCGATCACCTCGGAGGACCCGATCGTGAAGAATGGCGCCGGGCACTACGAACACCATCCGATGCTGCATTTGAAAACGCACGGCTAACCATTTCGACCAAACCGCATCGATGCGGCAGCGAAAGTCGCTCTCGAACGGGCCAGCTTTGCGCACGCTGGCGGGCGCGATCCTGTCGAGGTTTCTGGCGTCCATCCTGCCGAGGTGCAGGCGTCTCACATGGCGGCCTGCATCACGCCGAAACCGCGATGGCGCCCTGGTTTTCGGCTCTGTGTTCGACCCAGACATGGACCGGTTCGTCCCGGCCGCGGATGCTAACCGGTCCATGATCGCGCGCATTCAGCTGTGTCCCGAGCGATTCCGCCTTCGCGGCCTCAATCAGTCGTGACCCAAAGCAAATATTCGCCTGAAGCTCCCGGCAGAGCGCCTGCAAACGGCTGGCGACGTTGACGGTGTCGCCCACCACCGCGAAGGACAGGTTGCGCTCGCTGCCGACCGCGCCGAGGACGACGGCGCCATATTGTGCACCGATCCGAACGTCCAGCGGCGGATATCCTCTGGACACACGCTGGACATTCCAGTCTTCGATAGCGGCGATCATCGCTTCAGCGCACCGGATGGCCCGGGTTGCGTCGTCATGGCTGGCTTGCGGAACCCCGAAGGTCGCCATGATGCAATCGCCGATATAGTTGTCGACGGTGCCATGGTGGTCGAAAACGACCTGCTCCATGCGACGGTGGAACTGACGCAGTAGTTCGAACACTGCTTCGGCCGGATGATCCTCGGAATAGTGTGTGAAGCCGACGATGTCGGCGAACAGCACCGCGATATCCTGCCGGCGGACCGGGCCGAAGGGCTCGTCATCCGTGGCGAGCTGGTCGACGACATTGGGCGAAAAATGCCGGGCGAGATTGGCGCGGGCGCGCTCCGCCTTGACATAGTCTTCCGACAGATGTCGGGAACGAGAGACGACCAGCGCCATGATCGCGCCGATAATCAGCACAACCAACACATTGGTCGCCTGCGCGAACGTATCGACGAAATTGGGGTTGAGATAGAGATTCAGTCGCTCTGTCATCGGCAGCGAATAGAGGTTCGTTGCCGGAATGACGGTTCCCGCATGAAAAACCACCCATCCCACCCCGATCGTCCACGTCAAGGCCGCGAGCGCGCCGAGATAGAGCGCCAATCGTGTCGAAAGGGTCAGCGCGCCAAGGCATACGAAAATCAGCAGGAATTTGAAGCTGCCCTCGCGCAGTTGCATCGCGGCCGGCGCGACCTCGAGGGAAAACGGGTTGGGCGTTACCAGCAGAACGGTCAACAGAATGATGTCCAGCGTACCGACGAGGTAACCGATCCACCATGGCGCGTTGCGACGGCGCGCAAAGCGAAACTGGATCAGGCCGACGAGTTGGAACAGCGCGAGGCCCGCCAGCACGAAGAGCAGCGAGGCATCCCAGCGGCTGATCAAGGAAAAGAAGCAGGAGATCACGGCGAGCGATGCCGTGCGCGCCCAGAACTGCAATGCAGCACCCTGGCGTTCTGCCCGCTCCCGCAAATTTTTCAGGCGCGAATAGCGGCGAAGTTCAAGTGTTGGCGCGGTCGGCATAGGATCACTTCGATTTTGCGGGGACGGTCACGCATTCGGCAAACCCGCCCCGTACAGTCTGGCAAATCAGCGCGCGAACTCTATCATGAATGTGGCTTCATTTTTGAAGCACCTCCGGACTGGAGCGCGACAAGCTCAGCCGCCAGATGCAATCCTGCTCGGATGATGGCCCAGTCAGGCCGGCAACGGGCGGCGTCCCTTTGCCGGAGCGGTGGGCCGGTCGGACGCACCGGCATCCCTGGGGTGCGGGCCGATCGGCATGATCGCCGGAAACGGGGTTGCGCCAAAAGCAAACGTCCATTTGTAGCCGGTCAGCCCGTCTTCCGGCGTCGTGTGCTGGTCGTGATGGGCGAGCAGTTTGGCGCGCTCGGCCAGTTCCTCCGCCTCGCGCCTCACCATCTCCGCCGTCTCCGGCCGCATCCGCCTGGAGAAAGAGACGAAGGTCGCTTCCCGCTCCAGATGGGTGATCGCCCAGCCGATGAAATTCTTGTTTGTCATCTCGAACAGCGGCCTGAGCGGCCCTTCGAAATTCCACTGGATCGGTGTGTCGACCAGCAGCCGTGCCGACAGCCCGCCGCCCAATGCGATCAGGCCGAGCGCTTCGAGATCGCGCAGATAAAGGAACATCGAGGCTTCGCTCAAGCCTTGCGAGCGCATGACGCCTTCGGGCGTGAACTTCTCCGACAGCATGACGAAGATGAACAGCAGCGCCGGCCGTCCCGCGAGCTTGCGCTCGATCTCCGGCGCGATGCGATTGACCGGTCCCGGCCCCCGGTTCATCGACCCCAGCACGTTTTCCAGCTCGACGCCGGCGGCAGCGCAGATCCCGATGAGACGGTCGAGCTTGCAGTTGCGCTCGTGGAAGATGCGCTTCACCGTCGGCTCGGAAACGCCCATCCGCCCGGCAAGCTCACGATAGGTGACGCCCTTGGCCTTCAGCGTCCGCTTCAGCGCCTCGAAAATCAAGCCGTTCATGGAATGCACCTCTTTTGCGCCATTTCGTATCGGTTTCCGATACTAGCTCGAATCTTCCTTCCGGAAAAGTATCGAAACTCCTACCTCTCCGCCATCCATCACAGGAGACCTGGCCATGAAAACCCTCATCCCCTCTATTTGTCTCGCCGCCTTCGGTATCGCGCTCGTGCCTGCGGCCGAGGCCGCCGAACTCTGGCGCGCCTCGGGCTTCGAGCAACCCGAATCGGCGCTGTTCGATGCCGCCAACAATCGCATTATCGTCTCCAACATCGTCGGCAATCCCGGGGAGGCCGACGGCAACGGCTATCTCTCGGTGCTGTCGCTGGACGGCAAGGTCGTTAGCCGGCACTGGACCGCCGGCATGGATGCACCGAAGGGCTCGGCGATCTCTGGCGGCAAGCTCTACGTCGCCGACATCACCAAGGTGCGCATCGTCGATCTCGCCAGCGGCAAGCTCATCTCGACGATCGATGTGCCCGGCGCCGTTTTCCTCAATGACGTGACATCGGACAGTTCGGGCAAGGTTTATGTCACCGACATGCTGGCCGATGCGATCTACCGCATTGACGGCGACAAGCCGGAACTGTTCGTGAAGGATGCGAAGCTCGCCGCACCCAACGGCATCTTTGCCGATCGCGATCGGCTGATCGTGGCGTCCTGGGGCAAGGGCATCAAGCCGGACTTCAGCACTGCCGCGCCCGGGGGCCTGCTGTCGGTCGATCTCGCGACGAAAGCCGTGACGCCGCTGCCTGGCGCACAAAACTTTGCCGACCTCGACGGCGTCGTCGCCATCGGCGACAGCATCTACGCCACCGCCTTCATGACCGGCACGCTCTATCGGTACAAAGTCGGCGAGGCGCCGGAGGCTGTAGAGCAGTTCAAGCCGGGCAGCGCCGATATCGGCACAGACGGCACGCGGATTTTCGTGCCGCTGATGAACGAGGGCGAGATCGCGGTGCTGAGCCTGGACTGACGGCGCACATTTGCCGGCTCAGCCAACGGGCACGGCTTTGAGTTGCGCCCGCGCATCCTTGATCGAAGCGGCAAAGGTCACCAGCGGCCGCTTGACGCCGTGGTTGATCAGCATGCGCCGTGTCTGCGGCGAGGCGCCGGCGATGATGAAACGCACGCCGGCGCGTTTCGCCTTGTGCGCCGCGCCCTCGATGACATTGGCCGCGGTGGAATCGAAGAAGGGCACCGCCGAACAATCGAGGATGAAGTTCTTGCGCTGGTCGGCGATGCGGTCGAGCACCGTGCCGACAGTAGAGGCGGCGCCGAAGAAGAAGGCGCCGGAGATGCGATAGACGACGGTGTCGGCGTCGCTTGCCTCGCTTGCATCGTAGGCGCGGCCGCTGCTGTCGGCGACATCGTCCTGCACCAGCGGCAAATCCGCCTCCACGGCGATCGACTTGGCCATGCGGTCGATGAACAGGATCGAGCCTAGCGCGAAGCCGACGACGATGCCTTCGGTGAGGTCGCGGAAGACGACGATCAGGAAGGTTGCCATCAGCACCAGGGCATCGCCGCGCGAAGCGCGCAGCAACGTGGCGAAGGCCTGCTTCTCGAACATGTTCCAGCAGACAACCGCCAGCACCCCGGCAAGGGCGGCAAGCGGGATGTAGCTGGCCAGCGGTGCGGCCACCAGCATGAAGACCAGCAGAAAAAGCGAATGCAGCATGCCGGAAACCGGCCCATGCGCGCCGGCCCGCACATTGGTGGCGGTGCGGGCGATGGTGCCGGTGGTGCAGATGCCGCCGAACAGGGCAGACGCGATGTTGGCAAAGCCTTGCGCCACCAGTTCGCAATTGGAACGGTGACGCCGCCCGGTCATGCCATCGGCGACCACGGCCGAGAGCAGCGATTCGATGGCGCCGAGCAGCGCAAAAGCCACCGCATCCGGCAGCACCGCAATCGCCTTGTCGAGGTTGAGTCCCGGCAGTGCCGGCAACGGCAGGCTGCGCGGAATGCCGCCATAGCGGGTGCCGATCGTTTCCGCCGGCAGCGAAAGCAGCGCCACGACAAGGGAGGCCAGTCCGACGGCGATCAGCATGCCCGGCCAGCCGGGCCGCCAGCGCTTCACCCCGACGATGGTGGCGATGGTCAGCGCCGCCACCAGCGTTGCCGAGATATTGAGCGTGCCGGCCGCGTGGCCGATCGCCATCAGCTTCGGCAGCAGCGGCCCGGGCTCCGGCCCGGCAAGCCTCAGCCCGAACAGTTCCACGATCTGGCCGGAGAAGATGATGATCGAGATGCCGGCGGTGAAGCCGACCGTCACCGGGTAAGGGATGAATTTGATATAGGTTCCGAGCCGGAGATAGCCGATGGCGAGCAGGAAGATGCCGGCCATCATCGTCGCCAGCAGCAGTCCGTCGACGCCTTCGCGCTGCACCGTCGCCGCCACCAGCACGATGAAGGCGCCGGCCGGGCCGCCGATCTGGAAGCGGCTGCCGCCGAGCGCCGAGACGATGAAGCCGCCGACAATGGCGGTGAACAGGCCGCGCTCCGGCGTCACGCCCGAAGCAATCGCAATCGCCATCGACAGCGGCAACGCGACAATAGCGACGGTCAGCCCGGCCATGAAGTCGGCCTTGAACTGCGGCAGGCGGTAACCTTCGCGCCAGACCGTCACCAGCTTGGGCGTGAACAGCTCTGAAAATGTCGGCTTTGCCGACTTCTGGGCCGGTTGATGCACTGCCCGCCGGATCTGATCCATGGACTGCCTTCCGCTTGCGTGAAGGCGGCGGGATCGTCGGCAGGACTGTCGGCGGTCGCCGTCGCGACTATATGCCGGCTCAGCCTTGCGGGTTCGGCGGCGCGACCGGCTTGAGGCGCACGCCCCGGCCGCCGCGCTCGCTGGTCTGGTTCTCGCCGATGAGCTCCACCCCGGCCTCGTCGAGAGCCTGGATAACCTTCATCAGCGTATCGACCACACCCCTGACCACGCCGTCACTCGCTTCCATGCGCTGGATTGTCGGAAGCGAAACGCCGGCACGCTCGGCGAGTGTCTTCTGATCGATGCCGGCCAGCGCCCTCGCGGCGCGCATCTGGGCGGCAGTGATCATCGGTCGGAACCCCCGTCTGAGTCTGCGGAGACGACGTGTAATACAATCATAGTGATGTTTCAACCATCATAAAGCATACATGAAACATGATCTCCTCACAAAGCCGGATGCCGGGATACGGGATGAGCATGCTACGTTAACCGCCTTGGCTCTTATTGGCGGGGAAATATCAGTTGAAGATTTTCAGGACCTTGACGACGTCGGCAGCCTTGCTGTCGGCGGTTTTTCTGCTGGCAGGCTGCGGACACGGGCTGATCAACCGGCTGATTTGAATGTCGCTCCGGATCGTCAGTCTTCGGGCTCGTTGCCACCGGCCACCGCCTTGTTCCGCTGCAGCATTCGCGCCGCCAGCCAGCACAGCGTCGCCCAGGTGAAGCCGGCGCACCATCCCGCCAGCACGTCGGAAGGCCAGTGGACGCCGAGATAGACGCGGCTGACGCCGACCAGCAGCGTTACCAGCACCGCCAGGCTGAGGACATAGATTTTCGTCGTTCGTCCCGGCAGGAAGCGCGCTGCCAGCGAGCCCAGCGTGAGATAGGTCACCGCCGACAGCATGGCGTGGCCGCTGGGAAACGACAGCGACGTCTCGTTGGCCAGGTGCGAGACAAGATCGGGGCGCGGCCGGTCGATGCCGGCCTTGAGCAAGGTCGACAGCAGCTGCCCGCCAGCCACCGCGACAAAGATCAGCAGCGCCGTCCTCGGCCTACGGATCAGCAGGAGGTAGACGATCACCGCCGTTACGATCAGCACCAGCACGCTGGAGCTGCCGAGGCTGGTGATGTCGCGCATCGCGCCTTCCAGCCATGCCGGGCCGACGGGAACATCCGGCTGACCCACTTTTCGGAAAGCAAGCAGGATCTCAGTATCGAAAGCGTGCGGCGTGGTGGCCCGCGCCACCTCCATCAGTTCCTCGAAGCCCCACAGCCCGGCGGCTATCACCAGCCCGGCCAGCAGCACCGGAAATTCAAGCCAGTTGGTGAACGCACGCGGGGTCTTCATCGGATTACAGTCGCCCCTGCAGGTAAGGCCCGAGCGAGATCAGCACCACCGCCGCGATGGCCAGCACGATGCCGGTCGCCTGCAAGGCATTGACGCGTTCGCCGAAGAACACCAGCGCCACCACATTGACCGCCACCAGCTGGATCACCGCCGACAGGCTGAACGACACCGACATGCCGAACTCACGAACCAGCCGCAGCATCATCAGATTGCCCGCCGTATAGAGCGCCAGTGTCAGCACGATCTTGCCAAGGCTTGGCGCCAGCCCCCATTGCTTGGCCGCGATGGCCGCCAGCAGGAAGATCACCGTCGAAATGACGAGCTGCGCCAGTCCCCAGAAACTCACTTTTGTGCCTCGCTGTCCTTTGTGGCAGCTCTTGTTTCGCAAGCGTGGCGGCACGTCAAGCAGACTGCGGCGGAACAGGCCACGGCCGAGGTGCTGAATGAATGGCAGCGCGATCGCGGTCTGACTGCCACGCTCGGTCGGATTCGTGCAAACCCAGGCAGCTGCGCTCAAGCATTGGAAAAGAATGGACTTTTAAACATGGCGTCCTACGTCTTCTGGAGGAGAGTGCCATGCCAAAGTCCGTCTATGACCGTGGCCTGCTGAAACCCGACGACATCGCCAGGCTGCAACGCGTGTTCGACGAAGCCTGCCGCAGGCGCGACGTGCATCCCGATTCGGCGGAGGCGCGGGAGATCGCGCTGAACCTGCTTGCGCTGCACAATGCCGGCATGGTCGAGGAAGATATGCTTATGGAAACCGTGGGTTTCCGCCGGTTGGAGCCGAAATCAGCCTGAGGACCGCAAGGCGGCCTGGAGCAATTCCAGGAAAAGTGTGAAGCGGTTTTCCGTCCGGAATTGCGTAAAAATAAAGGCCTAGGAGCGGTTCGCCGTTTCCGTGAAACGGTGAAACGCTTTAGCCGGCGCGCTGCACGACGGCCACATTCATCTCTGCCCTCAGCCTGAAGCCGATGGACTCGTACAACCGGACCGCGCCGGCATTGCTGGCATAGGCATGCAGGTAGGGAACTTCGCCGCGCGCAAAAATTCGGTTGGCCACGAACACCGACAGCAGCCGGCCGAGGCCGCTGCCGCGAAATTCGGGATGCGAGCAGACGCCGCTGAGTTCGCTGTAGCCGGGCTGCTTCATGCGCTCGCCGGCCATCGCCGCCAGCCGGCCGTCGATCTTCACGCCCCAGAACTCGCCGAGGCTCAGCGCCTTGAGGGTGAACGGGCCGGGCTTGGTCAGTGACGCCAAAGCAAGCATCTCGGCCGCGTCGTCCTGCGTCAGCTGCTGCACACGCTCGTCCGACACGGAAGGCAATGGCGCCTCGGCAACCATCTGAACGCCGAAGGCGGTCACGGTCGCGGTCAGTTCCGGCGGCAGGGCAATGGGGTCCGCCTGGAGCATGAACACGCTCTCACCTGCAGGAATGAGGCTTGCGAGCGCCTGCAGGCTCTCAGCGTCGTCTGCCCCGGAAGCCGCGAAGGGGACGATCGAGGAGGGATAGCGCCTGGCGAGCCTGTCGCCATACGCAAAGATCCGATGCCGCGTGTCGAGCGCGCTCCAGACCGGACGATCGAGGACATGGCTCATGGCGCGACATCCTGTTTCACACGACGGTCGAGTGGGGCCGCCGCCAGGCCGTCCTCTATTGCCGAGAGTTGTTCGAGAAGCGGCCCTGCAAGGTCTTTGCACAAGTCGGCAACGGCGTTCTCGATGCGCGGCCAAACGTCCCGCTTCGCCACATCGACCAGGCGCTGGCCGTTCGCGGTCAGCGAGATCATCCTGCGGCGCTGGTCGTCGTTCGATGGCGCGGCCTCGACCAGCCCCAACTCGGCCAGCAGCGCCACGCTGCGCGTCACCCCCGGCTGGGTGATCCCCATTGACTGCGCCAGTTCGCCGACAGGCAGCGGCCCAAGCCGGTCGAGCGCGGCCAGCAGAGGATACTGGCTGGACTGCACCGGCACCTCCAGCCCATTGAGCATGCGCTGCGTATCGGCCTGCAACTGCTCGCCGATGCGCTTCAGCCTGCTGCCGAGGGTGAGATAGCCAAGGGATCGAATGATGTCTTCCATGGGTGGTCCGTCTCCTGGATAAGTATAACATGTTATATAATGATGCAATGAACGAGTTCAAGCGCCTGCTTTGGAGGTTGGCCGCAAGCATCTCAACTTCGTCGTCCTTGGGCGAAGCAGGAGCGAAGCTCCGTCGCGGAGACCCAGGGATCATGCCTTGGCCGTGGAAGCAGCGGAGCAGAACCTGCAACGCAGCGTAGTTCAGAAGTCACGGCATGGATCCTCGGGTCTGCGCCGTCGCTACGCTCCTTGCTTCGCCCGTGGATGACGACGGGATCGGCGTTTCAGCCAATCGCCAGGATATTCGATCCGTCTTGCAGATGCGTTGAACCACTAGTCCGCGCCAATAGCAGCAGCCCGAAGTGCGCGGTGTTTCTCCGTCCAGAAGCGCTCGTCTACAACCCCTTGGCGATCTGACGGGCAATCGCTTCGGCCTGCAGGCCGGCGCTGTGAAAATAGCTGGTCAGACTTGGCCGCATGCCGATGAACCACAGGCCGGGCTGGCCGCTCGGGGTGCCGCCATTGGCCTTCGGCACGCCCTTGGCGTCGAGCACGCCGAGATCGCCCAGCATGGCCTCCAGGCCGGTGCGATAGCCGGTTGCCGCGATCACTACATCCGGCTCGAGCACCGTGCCGTCGTTCAGCCGCACGCCGGCGCCTTCGAAAGCCGCCACCGGCGCCACCACCGAAATCCGTCCGGCCTTCAGCGCTGCGACGGCGCCGTCGTCAATGGCAATAGCGATCTGCTCGACGCCGAGCCGGCTGGCGCCGCCCTTCGGCGCCGGCGGCAGGCCGAAGCGGGTGAGGTCGCCGAACACCAGCCGCTGCGTCGCGGCAATCGCGGCATCGGCAATCCACGTCGGCAGCATCGCCATGAAACCGCCGAAGCGCGCCACGGCGACCTTGCCGATCCGTTTCGGCATCAGCGACGGACCCTGCCTGGCTGACAAGCAGATGGCCTTTGTGTCGGCACGGGCGAGGTGGTTGAGCACGTCGAAGCCGGAATTTCCGGCCCCGACCACCAGCACGCTTTTGCCCACATAGTCCTGCGCTGTGCCGAAATCGGCGGCGTGGACAAGTTTGCCGGTGAAAGTCGCCTTGCCTTGCCAGTCCGGCGTCCATGGCAAGCGGTCGCGGCCGGTGGCGACGATGACATTGCGGGCGCTCAGCGTTTCCCGGCCCGTATGGACGAGCCAGCCATTGCCTCTGCGTCCGATCCGCTCGGCGGCGGTGCCGAATTCGACCCTTACGCCGCGCGCGCGGGCAAAATCCTCGAGATAACCGACGATGGCATCCTTGTTCGGAAAGGCGGCGGTGCGTGGCGGATAGGCAAGGCCGGGCAGGGCCGACAGCGCGCGATGCGTGTTGAGGGTCAGCTTCTCGTGCCGCCCTCGCCACGGTTCGGCGATCCGCGGCTCCTTTTCAAGCACGACGACCCGCACGCCGCGCCGGCCAAGCGCGTCGGCGGCCGCCAGCCCCGCCGCTCCGGCGCCGATGACGATAACCGTATAGTCGAGTCCTTTCGGCCCCGGGACGATAGGCATCGTTTCGCTTGTCGTAGCCGCCATTCGGTCGAGATTTCCTTTCAGGTGCGCCATGGGGACCCGTCCAATATGGCACGTCCCATATGGCACAGGGGCGATATGATCGATAATGAGGTCGCGTCAATGCGACTGATTCGAGGCCTTGGGGGCAAGCCTCTGTTTATCATCGGCACGCGGAAGCTCGACCATGCCCTCCTTGCGCATCTTTCTCGACAGACTGCTGGAGGGCGCCGCAGCCAAGGTGCCGCGCCAGGATTTTTCGCATGTCGAGCGGCTGGCGCTTGTCCGCCAGCACGGCGACTTCTCGCTGGCCTATTCGACCGCCGTGCAGCAAAAACTGTCCTATTTCGGCGACGCCGACGGCTACATCGCCTTCGGCACCAAGATGAAGCACCATTTCGCGCTAGGTGACCCGGTGGCCCATCCGGCCGATCGGTCCGACTATATCAGGCGCTTTGTCGAAGCCGCCGACAGCCCGTGGTTCGTGCAGATCGGCGAACCGACGGCGCGCGTGCTGTCCGGGCTCGGCTACAAGGTCAACCGTCTCGGCGTCGACACGCGGCTGGAACTGCCGGCTCACGATTTTTCCGGCAAGCGCAACGAAACCGTGCGCTATTCCGAACGCTGGCTCTTGAAGAAGGGGTTTTCCTTTGGCGAAGGAGCGGTCTATCTCGACGAGGTCCAGCGCCTGTCGCAGAACTGGCGGGCAGACCGCATCGTCAAGCGCTGGGAGATGGCGTTCCTCAACAGGCCCTTTGCCGATCATCTCGGCATCGATATGCGCCGTTTCGTGCTCTACAGCCCGGAAGGCGAGCTCGTCGCCCTGCTCGATTTCGATCCGATGTTCAGTGGCGGCAAGGTGATCGGCTACACCACCTCGTTCAAGCGCAAGCACATCGATGCCTCGCCGCATGCCGAAATCGGGCTGACCAAATTCGCCGTCGACCGGTTTCGCAATGAGGGCATTTCTGTCGTCACGCTCGGCCTGTCGCCGATGCTCGACGTCGGAGCCAACGGCTTTGCCGAATCGAGCTTCTGGCGCAACGCCTTCGAGCGGGCCTATGAGTCGCCCTGGGTCAACCGCAGCAAGTTCAACCTCAAGGGCCAGGCGGCGTTCAAGCGCCGCTTCCACGGCGTCGAGGAACCCACCTACATCGCCTTCCGCCAAGGCAGGCTGATCGAGATGCTGGGGTTGCTGCGCCTCATCAAGGCGATCTAGCAAGAAAACGCGACGCGCTTTAGAGCGGCAGGGTCAGTTGCGCAGCCGGTAGCCGGTGCGGAAGATCCAGGCGACGATGGCGATGCAGATGGCGAGGAACACCATCGTCATGCCCAGGCTGACGGCGACCGAGACATCGGACTTGCCGTAAAAGCTCCAGCGGAAACCGCTGATCAGGTAGACGACCGGGTTGAACAGCGTCACCGTGCGCCAGGTCTCGGGCAGCATGTTGATCGAATAGAAGCTGCCGCCGAGGAAGGTCAGCGGCGTGATGATCAACAGCGGCACCAGCTGCAATTGCTCGAAGCTTTTCGCCCATATGCCGATGATGAAGCCGAACAGGCTGAAGGTCACCGCCGTCAAGACAAGGAAGGCCAGCATCCAGAACGGATGCTGGATGGTGAGCGGCACGAACAGCGAGGCCGTCGCCAGGATGATCAAGCCGAGGATGATCGACTTGGTCGCGGCGCCGCCGACATAGGCGATGACGATCTCCAGATACGACACCGGCGCCGACAAGAGCTCGTAGATGGAGCCGACGAATTTCGGGAAATAGATGGCAAAGGAAGCGTTGGAGATCGACTGCGTCAACAGCGACAGCATGATCAGGCCGGGCACGATGAAGGCGCCGTAGCTGATGCCGTCGATCTCGGTGATGCGCGAGCCGATGGCCGAGCCGAAGACGACGAAATAAAGCGATGTCGAGATCACCGGCGAGACGATGCTCTGCAGCACGGTGCGGAACGCACGCGCCATCTCGACCCGGTAGATCGCCCATACTGCTCGCCAATTCATGGCTCTTGCCTCAACAGATTGACGAAGATCTCCTCGAGCGAGCTGTTTTGCGTATCCATGTCGCGGAACTGGATGCCGGCCGTCTCGAGTTCGCGCAGCAGCGATGCGACGCCGGGGCGTTCGCTCTGATTGTCATAGGTGTAGGTCAGCTGTGTGCCATCGCCCGACAGCTCCAACGCGTAGTGCGAGAATGCATCGGGAATGGCGGGGAGCGGGTTGCGCAATTCCACGATCAGGCGCTTGCGGCCGAGCTTGCGCATCAGTTCGGCCTTGCCCTCGACCAGGATGATCTCGCCGCGGTTGATGACGCCGACACGGTCGGCCATCGCCTCGGCCTCTTCGATATAGTGCGTGGTGAGGATGATGGTGACGCCATCGTCGCGCAACCGTCGCACCATCGCCCACATGTCCTGGCGCAGTTCGACGTCGACGCCGGCCGTCGGTTCGTCGAGGAACAGGATGCGCGGCTCATGCGACAGCGCCTTTGCAATCATCAGCCGCCGCTTCATGCCGCCCGACAGCGTGATCGCCTTGGCGTCCTTCTTGTCCCACAACGACAGGTCGCGCAGCACCTTTTCGACGAAGCCCGGATTGGGCGCCTTGCCAAACAGGCCGCGGCTGTAGGTGACGGTTGCCCAGACGCTCTCGAACGCATCGATGGTCAGCTCCTGCGGCACCAGCCCGATCAGGCTGCGCGCCGCGCGGTAGTCTCGGTTGATATCATGGCCGTCGACGGTCACCGTTCCCGACGAACGGTTGACGATGCCGCAGACGATCGAGATGAGCGTCGTCTTGCCGGCGCCGTTCGGCCCCAGCAGCGCGAAAATCTCGCCGCGTTCGATGTCGAGGTTGATTTCCTTCAGCGCCTTGAAGCCGGTGGCGTAGGTCTTGGTGACCCCGGAAATCGAAATGATGGAAGGCAAATTAGTGGAAGACATGAGGCCGAAAACGACTGTTTGAAAGAGGCGGGGATTATTATTGCGCTGAATGTCGGTGCGCACGGCGGGAAGTCAATGCCGCTGCTGACAATTGTGGACAAACGTTCCCCTCTTGCCGTTTCGTCATGGGGGTATCGGGGCACTGACGGATTGATCCCATCTGCTGCGACAACGCGCCCCGCGTGACGCCAAGCCGCTTTGACCGGACCGCATCCGCCGCCTATTCTGCGCCAACAAACAGCAGCCGGAGCCCGCATGGACCCGCTCATCCTGTCGCGAATGCAGTTCGGGGCGAATATCTCGTTCCACATCCTGTTTCCGACCATCACGATTGCGCTTGGCTGGGTGCTGCTGTTCTTCAAGCTCCGCTACAACACCACCAATGATTCCGCCTGGATGCGCGCCTATTTCACCTGGGTGAAAGTGTTCGCACTGTCCTTCGCCATGGGCGTGGTCTCCGGCGTCACCATGAGCTTCCAGTTCGGCACCAACTGGCCGGGCTATATGGAAAAGGTCGGCAACATCGCCGGGCCGCTGCTTGCCTACGAGATCCTCACCGCCTTCTTCCTCGAAGCGGCCTTCCTGGGCATCATGCTGTTCGGGTTCCGCCGCGTCTCCAACCGCGTCCACACGCTGGCGACGGTATTGGTCGCCGGCGGCACCACGCTGTCGGCCTTCTGGATCATTGCGCTGAACTCCTGGATGCAGACGCCGGCCGGCTTCGAGATGATCGATGGCAAGGCGCATCCCGTCGACTGGTGGGCGATCGTCTTCAACCCGTCCATGCCCTACCGTCTGACGCATATGCTGCTTGCCTCCGGCCTGACGGTGTCGTTCCTGATCGCCGGCCTGTCGGCGCTGCGCTACCTCACCGGCGACCGGTCGGAATCGATGTGGAAGGCGCTGCGCACCGGCGTCTTCACCGCCGCCATCCTAATCCCGATCCAGATCTTCGCCGGCGACCAGCACGGGCTGAACACGCTGGAGCACCAGCCGCAGAAGATCGCCGCCATGGAGGCCAACTGGAACACCGGCCCCAACGTGCCGCTGGTGCTGTTTGCGCTGCCCGACGAGGCGGCGAAGGAAAACAAATTCGAGATCGCCATTCCCGACGGCGCCAGCCTGGTGCTGCGTCACTCCACCAGCGGCATCGTGCCGGGGCTCAACGACTATCCCGGCCTGCATCCGCCGGTCTTCCCGGTGTTCTGGGGCTTCCGCATCATGGTCGGCACCGGCATTTTGATGCTCATCGTCTCGTGGTCGGCGACCTTCTTCCTCAAGCGCCGCCACAGCCTGCCGAGGCCGCTGGCCATGCTGATGGTGCCGATGGCGCTGTCGGGCTGGCTGGCGACGCTGGCCGGCTGGTACACCACCGAAATCGGCCGCCAGCCCTGGCTGGTCACCGGCGTGCTGAAAACCGCCGACGCTATCGGCCCGGTCGCCGGCAGCCATGTCGCGCTGACGCTCGCCATCTATCTCATCCTCTATGTGCTTTTGCTGATCGCCTATCTTGGCGTGCTGGTGCACCTGGCGCTGAAGGCCGCCAAGGACGGCGATACCTCGCCGCTGCCGGGCGTCATGAAGACGGCGATGTCGCAACCGGCCGCAGCGGAGTGAGGAATGGTCCGCGTAGCGGACGAAAAGCCAACGATTTGGCTTTCCGAATGACGAACGCCCGGAGCCATAGCGAAGGGCAGAACCGTTGATGAGAGGGATGACAGACCGATGAGCTTCGACTGGCCAACCGCGCTGCCCCTGATCTTCGCCGGCCTGATGGGCCTCGCCATCCTGATCTACGTCATTCTCGACGGTTTCGATCTCGGCATCGGCATCCTGTTCTCGGTCGCCGAAGATGCCGAGCAGGACACCATGATCGCGGCAATAGGCCCGTTCTGGGATGCCAACGAGACCTGGATGGTGCTGGCCGTCGGCCTGCTCCTGGTCGCCTTCCCGCTGGCGCATGGCGTCATCCTCACCGCGCTCTACATTCCGGTCTTCGTGCTTTTGGTCGGCCTCATCCTGCGCGGCGTCGCCTTCGATTTCCGCGCCAAGGTGCCCGCCGGCAAGAAGCATCGCTGGAACCGCATTTTCTTCCTCGGTTCCGTCATCGCCTCGCTGGCGCAAGGCTATATGCTCGGCGTCTATGTGCTTGGCCTCGATGTCGGCTTTGGCGGCATCGCTTTCGGGGCGCTGGTGGCGCTCTGCCTGTCGGCGGCCTATGCAGCGATGGGCGCTGCCTGGGTCATCTACAAGACCGAGGGCGAATTGCAGAGGAAGGCGGTGGCCTGGCTGCGGACAGCCCTGGTGCTGACCGCGCTCGGCATGGCGGCGGTGTCGCTGGCGACCCCATTCGCCAGCCCGCGCATCTTCGCCAAATGGTTCGTCTGGCCCGAAATGCTCTTTCTGTCGCCGCTGCCGATCCTGTCGGCGCTGCTGTTCCTGTGGCTGTGGCGGCAGACCTTCCACCTGCCCAAGCCCGACGACCGCCATGCGCTGCGGCCGTTCCTGACGCTCGCCGCCATCTTCGCGCTCGGCTTTGCCGGGCTTGCCTGGTCGTTCTACCCCTTCGTGGTGCCCGAGAGGCTGACCATCTGGCAGGCGGCGTCGGCGACGGAAAGCCTGGCCATCATCCTCGCCGGCACGGTGGTCGTGCTGCCGGTGATCATCTTCTATTCGTTCTATGCGTATCGGGTGTTTGGGGGCAAGGCGACGGATCTGACGTATGATTGAAGGGGAGCTGATCTCCCCCCTTGAGGGGGAGATGGCCGGCAGGCCAGAGGGGGTCGCCGCGCGTGGAGCGCTAACCTTCTTCTGCCGCAGGAGGTCGCGTCCGGTCGGACCGACCCCCTCTGTCGCCTCCGGCGACATCTCCCCCTCGAGGGGGGAGATTAGGTGCTCAGCTCTTCCCCGCCAGCACGAGCACCGGCTTCTCGCTATACAACCCCGGGAACAGCGCCTTCAAATTCGCCACCTTGGGCAGGTCGTTGTAGACGATGTAGGGGTAGGTCGGGTTCAGCGTCAGAAAGTCCTGGTGATATTCCTCGGCCGGATAGAAGGTTTTGCCCGTCTCCAGCGTGGTGACGATGGGTTTTGAAAACACCTTGGCCTGGTCGAGCTGGGCGATGTAGCTCTGGGCGATCTTCTGCTGCTCGCCATTCTCGGCAAAGATGGTCGAGCGGTACTGGGTGCCCGAGTCCGGCCCTTGATAGTTCAGCTGCGTCGGGTTGTGGGCGACCGAGAAATAGACCTGCAGCAGCTGGCCGTAGGTCACCTTGGACGGATCGTAGGTGATCTCGACCGATTCGGCGTGGCCGGTGCGGCCGCTGCCGACCGTTTCGTAGACGGCGTCATCCTTGGCGCCGCCGGTGTAGCCGGAGACGGCCTTGGTCACGCCCTTGACGTGCTGGAACACGCCCTGCACGCCCCAGAAGCAGCCGCCGGCGAAGATAGCCTTCTCGCTGCCGCTGGCGGCCTTCTCGTCCACTGCCGGCGGCGGGATCACCACCGCGTCCTCGGCCGAACGCGCCGGGCTCTGCCAGAAGGCAGCCGCCGCGGCGGCGACGATGAGCGCGGCAAGCGCGCTCTTGAAGATCGGCGTTCTCGTCCTTGCAATCCCGGTCATGTCTGATCTCCTTGATGGTGGCGAAGACTATACGACAGAACGTCCCGCCTGGTTTCTCAAATTGCCGTGCGCCGGCCCGGCCATTGTGCGGCCGGGCCATGGGACCAAGCCTTATTGCGCGGGCGCCATGGCGTCCGCCGGCTTCATCGCATCCGTTGCGGGTTTCATGGCATCGGCCGGCTTCATGGCGTCGGTGGCGGGTTTCATCGCATTCGTCGCCATTGGGTCGGCGGGCTTCATGGCACCGGTCGCCGGCGCCATGGCATCGGTCGCGGGCTTCATCGCCTCGGTGGCCATCGCCGGCTTCATGGCGTTGGCCGCTTCGTCGGCACGGGCGCCGGCGGCGAAGGTGGTCATCGAAAGCGCAAAGGCGAGCGCGGTCAGGGTCTTGTTCATGATGGTATTTCCTCCTTGAAGAGGGCGCGCGGATGCGAGCCCGGTTATGCCGCGCTAGCGGCGTTGGGTAGAAAAAGAATCAGTCGGCTGCTGCAGCCAGGATCGGCCCACCGCCCTGCGCCTGCACCAACACCGCGGTGCTCAGCCCGCCGTTCGCCGCTGGCAGCGGCAGCGTGGTGGCGTCGCCGCTCCAGCTGCCGAGTTTCTCCAGCGAGTGCACGACATTGGCATGCGGCAGCGTGCGGCCGGTGTTCTCGCCGCGCGCCACCGGCACTTCGAGGACGCCCTTGTTGTAGCGGACCAGCCAGACATCGGCGCTGCCGGCCGGCGCGGAACCGGCGCCGATGCTGATCTTGCCGCCGTCGAGCGACAGCGTCGGCCCGTTCGTGCGGCCACTTGCGGAAATCAGCTGCTCGATCTCGCCTGATGCCGCGCCCACCGCATCGGCACCGCCATTGACCACCACCTGCGGCGTGAACGGGCCGGAGCGGCCGAGCGACGGCTCATAGCGCACCTGGCGCTGGGTGAATTCCTCGCGGCCGAAAATGTCCTTCCAGCCGAGATAGTCCCAGTAGGTGACGTTGAACGACAGCGCCAGAACGCCCGGCTGGTCCTTGACCTTGATCAGATTCGCGTTGGCCGGCGGGCAAGACGAACAGCCCTGGCTGGTGAACAATTCGACCACGGTGAGCGGCTGGGCAAAGGCGGTGCCGCCAAGCATCATCAGCGCCGCGCCTGCGGCAGCCAGCATCGCGCTGCGTTTTGGGTTAAGTCCAGTCATCGGGGGTCTCCGTTGCGGCGGGTTCATCCCACACTTCGCCGCTGCCCGAGGCTTCGTTACATGGTTCACCGCTTCGTGATTGGGGGCGGACGCGTCGTTGCCTTCTCCCCTTGTGGGAGAAGGTGGATCGGCGCGAAGCGCCGAGACGGATGAGGGGTGTTCCAGCGGAGTGAGACGTTGGTTAATCTAACGTCATGCCACATCAGCCCGTCGCTCCTGCCAAACGAAACTTTGCCCGTTCGCTCCGACGTGAAATGACGGAGGCGGAAGACAAACTGTGGCACGAACTACGTGACCGCAGGCTCGATCGGATCAAATTTCGGCGCCAAGTTCCTGTTGGAAAATACGTCGCCGATTTCGCTTGTCTTGAATCACTCCTCATCATCGAGATCGATGGGAGTCAGCATGCGGACTTAGAGTCAGACCAGGCCCGTAGAACGGAACTGGAGGCGAGAGGCTTTCGTGTGTTGCGCTTTTGGAACGACGATGTCCTGAAAGACATGGACAGCGTCTGCACCACGATAATCGCTTATGTAAGGGATGTCAGTTTGCAGCCATGGCGGTGAAAGAACGCCGGCGTCAAGCTGGAACACCCCTCATCCGTCTCGGCGCTGCGCGCCGATCCACCTTCTCCCACAAGGGGAGAAGGCAAGGGCACCGCCACCCCGCTTGCCCCTGCAACCCGCCCCTGCTAAAGCGCGCGCCATGAGCACGCCTCTCGACCACATCCGCAATTTCTCCATCGTCGCCCATATCGACCATGGCAAATCCACGCTTGCCGACCGGCTGATCCAGTCCACCGGCGGGCTGGAGCTGCGCGACATGAAGGAGCAGGTGCTGGACTCGATGGACATCGAGCGCGAGCGCGGCATCACCATCAAGGCGCAGACGGTGCGGCTGAAATACCGCGCCAACAATGGCGAGGACTATATCCTCAACCTCATCGACACGCCCGGCCATGTCGACTTCGCCTATGAAGTGTCGCGGTCGCTCGCCGCCTGCGAAGGTTCGCTGCTGGTCGTCGACGCCTCGCAAGGCGTCGAGGCGCAGACGCTGGCCAATGTCTACCAGGCCATCGACAACAATCACGAGATCGTCGTGGTGCTGAACAAGGTCGACCTGCCGGCCGCCGAGCCCGAGCGCATCCGCGAGCAGGTCGAGGAGGTCATCGGCATCGACGCCTCCAACGCCGTGCTGATCTCGGCCAAGACCGGCCTCGGCATTCCCGATGTGCTCGAAGCCATCGTCCACCAGTTGCCCCCCCCGCGCGAAGGCGATGCGTCAGCACCCCTGAAGGCCATGCTGGTCGACAGCTGGTACGACGCCTATCTCGGCGTCATCGTTCTGGTGCGCATCATCGACGGCGTGCTGAAAAAGGGCGCGACCATCCGCATGATGGGCACCGGCGCAAAGCATCTGGTCGAGCGCACCGGCGTGTTCACGCCGGCCCGCATCAATGTCGACGAGCTCGGCCCCGGCGAGTTCGGCTTCTTCACCGGCTCGATCAAGGAAGTGGCCGACACCCGCGTCGGCGACACCATCACCGAGGACAAGCGCCAGACCGCGCATGCTTTGCCCGGCTTCAAGCCGGCGCAGCCGGTGGTGTTTTGCGGCCTGTTCCCGGTCGACGCCGCCGATTTCGAGGATCTGCGCGCCGCCGTCGGCAAATTGCGCCTCAACGACGCCTCCTTCTCCTATGAAATGGAAACCAGTGCCGCGCTCGGCTTCGGCTATCGCTGCGGCTTCCTCGGGTTGCTGCATCTGGAAATCATCCAGGAGCGGCTGGAGCGCGAGTTCAACCTCGACCTGATCGCCACGGCTCCATCAGTCGTCTACCGGCTGCTGCTTACCGACGGCTCGATGAAGGAACTGCACAACCCGGCCGACATGCCCGACGTGGTGAAAATCTCGGCCATCGAGGAGCCGTGGATCCGCGCCACCATCCTGACGCCCGACGACTATCTCGGCGGCATCCTGAAGCTTTGCCAGGACCGGCGCGGCATCCAGGCCGACCTGTCCTATGTCGGCAAGCGCGCCATGCTGATCTACGATCTGCCGCTCAACGAAGTCGTCTTCGACTTCTACGACCGGCTGAAGTCGATCTCCAAGGGCTACGCCTCCTTCGACTATCACCTGACCGACTACAAGGAAGGCGATCTGGTGAAGATGTCGATCCTGGTCAATGAGGAGCCGGTCGACGCGCTGTCCATGCTGGTCCACCGCACCGCGGCGGAAAAGCGCGGCCGCCAGATGTGCGAGAAGCTGAAGGAGCTGATCCCGAACCACCTGTTCAAGATCCCGATCCAGGCCGCGATCGGCGGCAAGGTCATCGCCCGCGAAACCATCTCGGCGCTCCGCAAGGATGTCACCGCGAAGTGCTACGGCGGCGACGTGTCCCGCAAGCGCAAGCTGCTGGACAAGCAGAAGGAGGGCAAGAAGCGGATGCGGCAGTTCGGCAAGGTGGATATTCCCCAGGAGGCGTTTATTCAGGCGCTGAAGATGGGGGATTGAGAAGCTTGCGTCGCTTGGGAGCGCATGATTATAATAAGGAGCTCACTGTCCGGAGAGTTTTGTGGAAACGAAGTCCAGCCTGACACTATTACTACGTCACTAAGAAAAACGACATCCGAGCGATGAGTGTTTGATAATAGTTTTTGTAGCATTTCATTGTAGGCCGGCTTCCAGTGCGTCTCCTTTTTTTCTGACAGATACATGCTGTCTCGCCGAGAACGCCTGTCTGTCGGAAAAAATCCATAGATACTGGTTGGCGAAATCTCTGCAATCCTGCTACGGAATGCCGCGTTGGATACACCAAACAAAGTCGGTCCGCAGCCCACAGCGTCAAGCAAACCTTTTAGCTTGGCGGACCGAAGATAATCTAAGAGCGCGTCTCTAGGCATTATCAATGAGGCAGCGAACCTATTGCACCAGCGCTCGATCTCGACATTTCGAGATACTTTTTTAGGCTTCTGCGACCGTGCATAGACGGCTGCCTGCTCACGCACAAAGAAATGGCCAATTTCGTGCGCCAAAGTGAATTTCTTTCTAAGTGGATGGGCTCCTCGTCTCAACATAATTTGGGCCCCGCGGATGCCCAAATCAAAGAATAGCCCCTCCCCATCTAGGTCGTCCTCGACAACCTCTAATCCAGATATGCGCGACGCAACCAAATTAACATCTATGGGCAAGCCTCGAATGCCAGATGTTCTCAGGACATCATCCGCTGTATAATCGGGATCTGGTAGGTCAATCATTTAATATTATCTGCAATCCTATGGAGAAGCGCTCTAAGAAGTTTTTTATGGTCATCCTCCGACACGGTGGTTCGGGCAGCCTCCCGCCCCTCCGTCCATGCCTTTAGTTGAATGTAAACCTGCTGAACAAAGTTTGGCTCAACGATTTCCGAAACCGTCGTTTTCAATATCGTGGCGATTTCTCTGAGCTCAACCAAGCTCGGGTTGCTCTCTAGGTCACTTTTGGACTCGATTTCTGCAATCCGTCTCTCGGTCATTTTGTGAGAAGCCTTTGCTACCTCTGCTCTCGTGAGATTCTGCGTCTGCCGTATCTCCAAGATCTTTTGCCCAACCACGTTAACCTTATAATTTGTAAATGAAAGCTTTCTCTCCTCAAGCAGAGGGCGTATGTCGAATAATACGTTCTCCAATTTACTCTGAAGATCGTCGAATGATCTATAGTTAACCTCCATCAAAAGCGACGGGATGCCGAGAACCATCCTGCTTACCTTCACCTTGTCGGGCGCGACAAGTATTATGGGAAGTAATGCTGAGCGAGCAAATTCCAGCTCTTCGCCGGAGCCTGTGCTTGGATGATGACAGAGATGGATCAGCAGGTCTGATTCCAGTACATGTGATTTGTCGTTGGTGTAAACATCGCTTGAAAGAACATTGGAATGAAGAACGGGATCGGTAGACTTCCGTGGCTCAAAAAGCGCGATGTCCTGCTTCGAGCAGATCTCCGATATTAGTTCGGAGATTGAAAAGATGTTCTCTCGCTCCTGCTCGTTTAAACCGGTCAGTGCGCTAGCCAAATATGCGCTCAGAGGAAGCGGGGAGGGAGAGGACTGAAAAAGGCTTAGTTGGGTTTGATCGGTATCGGGCGCCCGTAGCTCTCTATCTGACATGGGGAATCCTGTCGTGTCAGCCTGAGAAGCCTTCAGATCTCTTGAAGAGATCGGCACTTTGGTGTCTTTGCTGGCGGCCAGAGCGTTTCGAGCACTTTTAAGGGTCAGTCGACGGTCTGCCATGTCTCACCTCATTAAGGAAATATGATACGGGCTTTTTTAATGGCCGCCAAATCACGAACGGCGATCTGAACGTGGCTCCTGTTGAAAAGTGCAGAGTTGGGGAATATCGCCGAACCTTCAGTAAATGCCCCGCGGATCCCAGCGATCTCAATCCCCGAGGCCTTCAGCACGTCGACAGCATAATTTAGCACAGCGCGGTCAAGCCTATGAGCCCCCCCTTTTTGAGTAGGTAGAGCAGTGCCCTCTGCTTTCAGTTTGGCCACATACTGATCGTGAACCTCTGCCAACCAATTCGTCCATTCGATATCCAGTAAGTCTAGAAAGTTGGTCAAATCGATGCTCGCTTCGACGACTGCGGCGTCATCGTTGTATCGTGAAATTGCCCATTCTCGAGCACGTTGAGGAGCATCTTGGAAGAAGTAGACACCGTCTCCGAGCCAATCTTCAGGCTTTGAACTTGGGTGGAAACCATCGCGTATTATGCTCCCGGCCGCCGCGAGGCTTGTCCCGTGTTGACCTATCGCTGTAACTGCCATCGATACGTTCGATTCTTATTCGGAACGAAAATATTCTATAACCATGGCCTCCGCTCGAAATAAAAGCAATTGCTTAAGCATCTCTATGAGAAAGCCGTCGCGTCTTCCAAGGGTGCTACGACTTTGCGATCGACAGCATTGCGCTTGTGGTCGCCACGGCGGGGCTAGAGGCCCCCCTATGTCGGCGGCATCTCGCTGTGGGCGGCAACGCTCGTCCTGATCGGCGCGGCGAACACGTTTGCGCTGTGGATGCGGCTCACCGGCGCGCCATCCTGTTTGTCGTGACGGTGGGCATGGTGGGGCGCGCCCTTGCTGCCCACCTCGGCGCCGCTGCCCGCCGCCGGCTATCCGTTCCTGGTGCTGACGTTTGCCGGCTGGATCTGGACGTTGCTGAAGTCGCCGAGGTGATTGACGCGATCCGGCGGCTGGCTCCGCATGTGAAGGTGGGGCGCTGACTTTTCCTTCCCCCCTTGTGGGGGAAGGTGGATCGGCGCGATAGCGCCGAGCCGGATGAGGGGTGTTCCAGCGGAGTGAGACGCTTGCGTTCCCTGGAACACCCCTCATCCGACCTCGCTTCGCGAGGCCACCTTCTCCCACAGGGGGAGAAGGGAAGATGGCGCTTCTTCCCCGACCATGCGAGCGTGCGTCTCCGATTCGGAAACCCGCCGCCATGCTCCGCCTCACCCTTGCCGCCCTTCTCATCGCCACCCCGGCGCATGCCGCCGATATGGCGTTCTTCGTCAAGAATTTGCGCAAGCAGGCGGTGGCGGTGGAGCTGTTCAGCCGTGACCGCAAGATGTCGTGGCCGGGCGGCGACCAGGTGTTTCTGATCGAGCCGAACTCGCAGAAATCGGTGCCGATCTCGTGCAATCCGGGCGAGAACATCTGCTACGGCGCCTGGGTGAATGGCAATGATGCGATTTCGGCCGGGGTGGGGCCGGATAATGACCAGCCTTGCGATACATGCTGTTTCATCTGCGTGGAGAAGACGACGGAGACGATCGATCTGGTTGAGTGAGGGGCGGGGCGCCGAAGCTGCTGATCTCCCCCCTCGTGGGGGAGATGTCCGGCAGGACAGAGGGGGGCGCGAAGGATCGCCAGCGTATGGATCAGCAAGCCTAAAATTGAAATGACGCGGCTGCAGGAATGAGAGGTCGGCGGGACAGCGCCCCCCTCTGCCTTGCCAGGCATCTCCCCCACGAGGGGGGAGATCAGCAGCTCCACCAACCTCTCCCAATCCCCAAAATCAGTCACGCCCCGCCCTTCAATCTCCGCCGCCATCATGCGATGCTGATTCCCTCGGCCGGGGGGCCGATTTGCCTCGGGGGTTTCAATGTCTTTCACCATCACGCGCCGCGTCGTCGTCGCGCTCTCGCTTGCCGCGCTGTTTGCGCCGGCCGCTCACGCCGCCGACATCACCTTCGCCGTCAAGAACAGCCATCCCAACGCCATGCGCCTCGAGCTCTACAGCCAGGACCGCGACTATGTCTGGCCGGGCAATGACAAGGATTTCTATCTCGACGATGGCGAGACCAAGCAGATCCCGGTGTCCTGCGACGAAGGCGAGTCCATCTGCTACGGCGCCTGGGTCGATGGCGACGAGGGAACCTATTGGGGCGTCGGCCCCAACAACAAGGAAAGATGCGAGGATTGCTGCTACACCTGCAATGGCGGCGAGACGGAAGAGATTGAACTGACGCCGTAGGAAGTACAGCCGATCTCCCCCCAAGTGGGGGAGATGTCCGGCAGGACAGAGGGGGGCGCCATAGAGCGCAAGCCTCCGCAGCCACCGAGCATCGTAATGCCGCACACGCCTCTACCGCCTCGACATTGCGCAAACGCCAGATCGATGCGCAAAGTCCTGACGCCAGCCGAACTCAAGCTCTGGAACGAACTTCGTGCCCACCGGCTGATGGGGCTTGGCTTCCGGCGACAATTTCCGATTGCCGCCTACATCGTCGATTTCGCTTGCCCGGAGAAGAAGCTGGTCATCGAAGTCGATGGCTCCCAGCATGCGGACGCCGGCGCGGCTGCCGGTGATGAAACGCGGACATCGCACCTCGAACAAGATGGCTGGACCGTCCTGCGGTTCTGGAATGACGACGTCATCCGCGACATCGACAATGTCTGCCAGCATATTGTGATTGCGGCTGGGCTTGGCGGCGCATCCTGAAGGTGCCGGTGCTGGGCTTTAGGCAGGGAAAGGTCGGCGGGACAGCCCTGGCCTGCCGGCCATCTCCCCCACGAGGGGGGAGATCGGGTTTCCCCGCGGCTTTCGCCAATTATCCCAGCAACGCCCTCTGCCGCTTCGGCCCGCCCGCCTTGCGCCAGGAATTGAACCGGTGCGTCGCGGCGGCAAACGAGATCTTCATCTGCTGGGCGACCGAGTAGCGCGACTTGCCTTCGTCGAACAGGCGGTAGCAGCACTCGACGCCCTCCTCGGTCAGCTTGCCGTCGGGCGCCTTGTTGTGCGGATTGGCGGGGTCGAATTTCTCGACCTGCTGTTCGACCAGGCCTTTCAGCCGCTGCAAATCGGCCTCGATGCTGGCGATAAGATCAAGGACGGGTTTCGGATCGAAGTGGTCGTGCGGCTTTGCCGTCATCTTGCTCATGCCTTTCGCTTGCGTATCGCGGCCGATACAGGCGAACATTTGCCGATAATGAAGGGCGCGTTGCAATCCGGCGCTTCAACATTTCTTGACTGGTGATTGACCGCGGAGACTGCAGCGCCTAGTTTAGAATTGTTCTAAACTGGGGTGAATTTCTCATGCTTTCCCGTGTCTTCGGTTTCGGCCGCCGTCCTTTCGAAACGCTGTCGGAACAGGAGATCCTGGCCCTGGCAATTTCGTCCGAAGAGGATGACGGGCGCATCTACCGCGCCTATGCAGACGGGCTGGCGGACAGTTTTCCGCAATCGGCGAAAGTGTTCGAGGCGATGGCGGCGGAGGAGGACGGCCATCGCGATTCCCTGATCGAGCTCTACCGCAAGCGTTTCGGCGAGCGCATTCCGCTGCTGCGCCGCGAGCACGTGAAAGGCTATTACGAGCGCAAGCCCGACTGGCTGGTGCGGCCGCTCGGCATCGAGCATGTGCGGCGTCAAGCCGAAGCGATGGAGCAGCAGGCCTATCGCTTCTATGTCGAGGCGGCCAAGCGCACCAGCGATGCCTCGACGCGGAAACTGCTCGGCGACCTGGCCGCGGCCGAGCAAAGCCATGAGAATTCGGCGCACCGGCTGGAGCAGAAACTTGTGCCGGGCGAGGTCAAGGACGAGGAAGCCAGCGCCGAGCAGCGCCAGTTCATCCTGACCTATGTGCAGCCGGGACTGGCCGGGCTGATGGATGGCTCGGTGTCGACACTGGCGCCGATCTTTGCCGCCGCGTTTGCCACGCACGACACCTGGCAGACGCTGCTGGTCGGCCTCGCCGCCTCGATCGGCGCCGGCATCTCGATGGGCTTTACCGAAGTCGCTTCCGACGATGGCAAATTGTCAGGGCGTGGCTCGCCGATCAAGCGCGGCCTGACTGTCGGCATCATGACGACGCTGGGTGGGCTGGGCCACGCGCTGCCTTACATCATCCCGCATTTCTGGACGGCGACGGCGGTGGCGGCCGTCGTGGTGTTCTTCGAATTGTGGGCGATCGCCTTCGTGCAGAACCGCTACATGCAGACCCCGTTCCTGCGCGCGGCGTTTCAGGTGGTGCTGGGTGGGGCGCTGGTGTTTGCGGCCGGGGTGCTGATCGGGAATGCGTGAGCGCCAAGCGCCCCCTCACCCAGCCTCCGCTTCGCTCGGCTGACCTCTCCCCGAGGGGAGAGGAGATTTTCGAAGCCTGCGCCAGTCTCTTCTCCCCAGCGGGGAGAAGGTGGCCGCGAAGCGGCCGGATGAGGGGGCCTGGCGCGACGCCGATACCTAGTCACCCATTCACCGCCCTGCTATCCTCTGGCGCCTCGTCCCTCTCCGTCAGCCCGTAATCCCGCACCACATGCGCAATGCGCAGCCGGTAGCCGGCAAATATTCCGCCGCGGCCCGCATGCTGCGCCTGCCGGTGCTCTTCCGTGTTGCGCCAGGCTTTCACCGCTTCCTCGTCGCGCCAGAAGGACAGTGACAGGACCCGGTTGGGATCGCCCAGGCTCTGGAAGCGCTCGATCGAGATGAAACCGTCTATGCCGTCGAGCAGCGGCCGCAGTTCGGCAGCGATGCCGAGATAGGCATCGCGCTTTCCCTCAGCCGGTTGCACCTCGAAGATGACAGCGATCATATCTCCTCCTTGACCGCGGTCTGGAACAGCTGCCGCGGTCCATGCGGCCCCGACACCAGCTTCAGGAAGATGCGGTCCTCTTTCAAGATGAACTTTTCGCGGCGGGCGAATTCGTAATTGGCCTTGCCCGCCGGATCCGCGGCGAGACGGGCGCGATATGCTTCGTAGGCGGCGAGGCTGTCGATGCTGTAGGCGGCGTAGGCGGTGGTGGCCGAGCCCTCATGCGGGGCGTAGTAGCCGATCAGATCGGCGCCGCAGCGCGGGATCGCCTGGCCCCAGGCCTTGGCATATTGCTCGAAGGCCGGCTTGCCGAACGGGTCGATCTCATAGCGGATGAAGCAGGTGATGGTCATCGTGATCTCCTTGGGTTTCGCATCGATAGTTCGAGCGGCGTTGAAACGTTGTGCCGCAGGGTCTGCTAAGCAAAAGCGCTGGCGGTCAGGCCTGCCAGAAGGATTTTGCGCATTCGCGGCGCACATCCTCACGGGTCAGGCCGAGATCGCGCAGCAGATGGTCGTCGATCTCCGCGAGGCCGGGCCGCTGCAGGTGGCGGTCGTACCAGCGGGCGAGTAGCCGCCGTTGCAGCCAGGTGACGAATGGAAAAGGCCGGCGGCTGGCGAGTGGGGCGGAAGCGGTTGGCATCGGCGTTCTCCTTGATCCCGCCCGACAATAATGCTTACCTGACGAGAATGCTTCGATGGAGACCTAACCATGCGTGAAGGACCCGACATTGCCCGCATCGCCAGCCTGGTCGGCGATCCGGCGCGGGCAAACATGCTGAATGCGCTGATGGGCGGCACGGCTTTGACGGCCAGCGAACTGGCGCTGGAGGCCGGCGTCTCGCTGCCGACGGCGTCCTCGCATCTGTCGAAACTGATGGAGGGCGGGCTTTTAACTTTGGCCAGCCAGGGACGGCATCGCTATTACGGCCTCGCCGGGCCGCAGGTTGCCGGCATGATCGAGGCCATCACCGGGGTGGCCGAAGCGGTCGGCCCCAAGCGCGTGCGGCCCGGCCCGCGCGACGGCGCCATGCGCGTCGCCCGCGTCTGCTACGACCACCTCGCCGGCGAACATGCGGTGGCGATGCTCGACCGCCTCGTCGCGCGCGGCATCCTGTTGCGCGACGACAATGAGATCAGGCTCGGGGAGACCAGGCCGGGGGAGATCCGGCTGGGGCCGTCGGCCGCATCGCATTTTTCCGCCATCGGCGTCGATGTCGGCGCCAAGGCGCGCCGGCCGGTCTGCCGCGCCTGCCTCGACTGGAGCGTGCGCCGCTCGCATCTTGCGGGAACGCTGGGCGCGGCTATTCTGGACAAGATCCTGGCGGAGAAATGGGCAAGACGGGAGAAGGACAGCCGCGCGGTGATGTTTTCACCGCCGGGGAAGCAGGCGTTCGAGCGGGTGTTTTTAGCGTAGAGGTTCGGCGGCGCTAGTTGGGCGACGCTGGTGGGACAGCACCCCCCTCTGGCCTGCCGGCCATCTCCCCCTCAAGGGGGGAGATTAGGCGCTCAACAGCTTTCGCCAATCTCCAACGTTGCAACAATGAACGAAACCTCGAAGCTGCCCAATCTCCCCCCTTGCGGGGGAGATGTCCGGCAGGACTGAGGGGGGTGGGAAGGATCGCTACGTTTGCGAATGTGCCGATGGCTCACCCCCGCTTCAGCACCTTCCCCTGCTTGAAAAAGTCCACCCACGGATCGGCCTCCGCTAGTTCCTTCAGCGTCGTCTTGCCCCCGATCGGGAAGGAATTCGGCGCCAACCCTTTTTCAACCTCCGCCCACGTTACCGGCACCGACACCGTCGCGCCCTTCTTGGCCCGCGAGGAGTAGGGCGCGACGGTGGTCGAGCCCCTGCCGTTGCGCAGATAGTCGACGAAGATTTTCCCGGTGCGCGCCTTTTTCGACAGCGTCGCCGTGTAGCGGTCGGGCGCGGCCTGCTCCAGCGCCTTGGCGAAATCATGCGAGAAGGTTTTGACCGCCTCCCAGTCCGCCGACGGCTTCAGCGGCACCAGCACGTGATAGCCCTTGCCGCCTGACGGCTTGACGAAATTCGGCAGCGACAGATCGTCAAGCTTGCCTCTGATGTCGAGTGCGGCCTCGCGCACCGCCTTGACGTCGACGCCTTCATCGGGATCGAGATCGAAGATGATCTGATCCGGCTTTTCCAGCGCGTCGATCTTGCAGCCCCAGATGTGGACCTCGACCACGCCATACTGGACCAGAGCGGCAAGGCCGTCGAAATCGCGGATGAACAGGATTTCCTCGCCATCGGTCGGGTCCTTCATCCGGGCGATCTTGTCGCTCATGCCGGCCGAGGCATGTTTCTGGAAGAAGCGCGGGCCGCCGATGCCATCCGGCGCCCTGACCAGGCTGAGCGGCCGGTTGACGATGAACTGCTCCATGCGCGGCCAGACCAGCGCGTAGTGTTCGAGCAAAGCCTGTTTGGATATTTTTTCCTCGGGCCACAGCAGCTTGTCGGGATGGGATAGTTTTACGCTGGTCGTGATCGTCGGGGGCGCCTTAGCCCCGGCGGCCTTGCCGGCGCTGCTTGCCGCCGGCTTTGCCTTGTTCGCCGCCTTCGATGGCTTTTCCTGCACGACTTCCTCCGCCGGCTTGTCCTCGCGCAGTCCCTGGAACGACGCGTGGCGTATTATACGGTCCGACGTCCAGCTGCGGAACTCCACTTCGCCGACAAGTTCGGGCCTGACCCAGACCAGGCCCTTGCCCTTCGGAACCGCGGCGGCAAAGGGCGAGGCGTCTGCCTTCAGAGCATCGAGTTTTTTCTTCAAATCGGTGGCGCTCCTGGCTGTGAAGCCCGTGCCGACGCGGCCGGCATAGTGGAGCTTGCCGCCCTCGTGGTAGCCGACCAGCAGCGAACGCAGGCCGCGGCCGGTCTTGTCCGAGGGCAGATACCCGCCGATGACGAATTCCTGGCGGGCCGTGCATTTCGACTTCACCCAGCTTGGGCCACGGCCGCTCCGGTAGGGAGCATCGGCGCGCTTGGAGACGATGCCTTCGAGGCCCATGCGGCAGGCGTGCTGCAGCATGATCTTGCCCGGTTCCGCGAAATGGTCGCTGAAGCGAACAGCGGCATTTTCGGCTGTCTCGCCGAGCAGCTCCTGCAGCGCCTGCTTGCGCTCGACCAGCGGCTCGCGGCGCAAATCCTTGCCGTCAAGCCGCATCAGGTCGAACACATAGTAGGTGAAGCGGTCGGTTCGATTGGCGGAGAGATCCTGCTGCAGCAGCGAGAAGGACGAAACGCCGCTGTCGGCGAGCACGACGATCTCGCCATCGATGATGGCGTCGCTGCATTTCAGCTGGGCGAGTTCCGCGACGATCTCGGGGCCGAATTTCCCCGTCCAGTCGAGGCCGGTGCGGGTCAGCAGCCGCACCTCCGTGCCGGCGATCTGCGCCTGCATGCGGTACCCGTCGAACTTCACCTCATGCAGCCAGTCCTCGCCGGGCGGCGCCTCGCGCTCCAGCGTCGCCAGCTGCGGCTCGACGAAGTCGAGGCGCTTGCCGGCTTTCGCCTTGCTGGATGCCGCGGGCTTGTTGGAGTGCCAGACCTTCGGCTTCTTGCCGTCGGCGGTCTTGCCTTCCGCGACCTCTTCGATGGTCAGGCCGGACTTCACCGATTTCGGTGCGTCCTTCAGGATATCCTCGCCGGGGCGGGCGGCGGCATCGTCGGATTTGATCAGCAGCCAGTTGTCGCGCTTTTCGCCCGGGCGGGGTCTTAATCTGACCAGATGCCACCGCCCATTCAGCTTCTGGCCGTTGAGTTCGAAGTCGATATGGCCCTTCTTCATCGCCTTGGCCGGGTCGATCTCGGGCGTCCATGTGCCTTCGTCCCAGACGATGACGGTGCCGCCGCCATACTCGCCCTTGGGAATGGTGCCCTCGAAGCCGGCATAGTCGATCGGGTGGTCCTCGACATGCACGGCCAGCCGCTTTTCGTGTGGGTCGAGGCTCGGGCCCCGCGTCACCGCCCAGCTCCACAACACGCCCTCATGCTCGAGGCGGAAATCATAGTGCAGCCTGGTCGCGTCGTGCTTCTGGACGACGAAGATGCCGCCGGGCTGCTTGCCGCGCGCGACCTTGCCCGCCGGCTCGGCCGTCTTCTTGAAATCGCGCTTGGACTGATATTGTTCGAGGCTGGCCACGGCGCCGACCCTCAAGCCGACTTGCGCTTGGGCGCAGAAGCTTTCGCCTTGCCGCTTTTTGCCGCCGGCTTGGCCTTCTTCGCCGAGACTTCCGCCTGGCCGCCATCGGACAGGCTCTTCTTCAGCGCGTCGAACAGATTGACGACATTGGACGGCTTGGGCGCGGCCTGCGCTTTCGGCGCCTTCTTGCCGGCCTTCTTGGCGCGGATCAGTTCGAGCAGCGCTTCCTCATACTTGTCCTCGAATGTCGACGGATCGAACTTCCCCTTCTTCTTGTCGATGATGCGTTCGGCCATATCGGTCATCTCCTGGTCGGTCTTCACCGCCTTGATGTCGCCGAAGATGCTCTCCGGCTCCCGCACCGTGTTGCCGTACCGCAAGGTGGTCAGCACCATGCCTTTGCCGCGCGGCTCGATCACCACGGGCCGCTCGCGGCTATAGAGCACGACGCGCGCCAGCCCGGCCATCTTCTTGTCCGCCATGGCATCGCGGATGACGGCAAAGGCCTCCTCCGACACCTTGTCGGCGGGCGTGACATAATAGGGCGTGTCGAGATAGATCTGCTCTATCGAGGCTTTGTCGACGAAGCCATCCAGCGCCATCGTGTGCGAGGACTCGATCTGCACCGCTTCGATCTCTTCGTCCTCGATATGGACGAACTCACCGGGGCTCACCTCATAGCCCCTGATCTCGTCGCCATCGCCCAGCGGCTTGCCGGTTTCAGAATCGACATAGATGCGCTTGACCGTGTTGCCGGTCTTGCGGTTGAGCACCCGGAACGAAACTTTTTCGGCGTGGGTGACGACGTTGGTCAGTTCGACAGCGCAGGTGACCAGCGACAGTTTCAGATAGCCCTTCCAGGCGGGGCGAGGTGCCATGGCGAACTCCTGCGCGATGCGGTTCAAGCGAGAACGGGCAAGGCCCGTTCCGGTTCCGGGCGCGCAACCAGCGGCATTTCGGCAGCGGGCAGGGAAATTTCGAGAGGCTCGCCAAATCTGAAACAGAACCGCGCTCAAGCGACATCCAGACGAAACATATGTGATGCAAAAGTCACAATGCCGGAAATGGCGACGAACCACACCGAAAGACCCCCAAACAGCCGCATTCCGGCCACGAAGCATGGGGTTTTCGACCAAAGATTAACATCGTGTTCACCGACTATTCACGCCTCGACACTATGATCCCCGCAATCGGACGGGACATCCGAAAATCGGGACAGGGACTTGAGTAAAATGAAATTCTGGGGCCACATCGCCGGCTATGCCGCCGCCATCCGCGAGTTCATCGCGCCGACCTATCGACCGGAGCGCTACTACATGCGCGGCCCGGGTCCGGCCTGCGCCCGTCGCGGCAGCTCGCTCGGCGCGCATTGATCATGACATTCGAAACGCGTCACGACAGCCGGATCTGCAGACCAGAGGCCGATCCCCGCGCAACCACCTATCGCGCCGAGCGCCCCGCGCTGGCCGCGAGAAGCCGTGCGACAACGCCGCGGCTTTGATCCCGCTGCCGGCGGGCTTAGTGTCTGAAGACACAAGTTGCCGGATGTCCCGTGACTTCTTCTCCTGAACCCTTCGATGCCAGCCAGCCATTGATCGTTTTCGACGGCGTCTGCGTGCTGTGCTCGGGCTTCGTACGCACGGTGGTCGGGCTCGACCGCAAAAACCGCTTCCGCTTCGCCACGGCGCAGTCGCCCTTCGGCGAGGCGCTGTTCCAGAGATACGGGCTGCGCACCGACAGCTACGAGACCAATCTGGTCCTTGTCGGCGGCGCTCCCTTCATGCGGCTGGACAGTTTCATCGCGGTGATGGCCGAACTCGGCTGGCCGTGGCGGGCGGCGAAAGCGCTGCTGTTCATCCCGCGCCCCTTGCGAGACTGGCTCTACGAACGCATCGCCAAAAACCGCTACGCCATGTTCGGCCGCAAGGACAGTTGCGAGATCCTGTCCGCCGCGATACGTGCGCGCGTGATCGGCTAATCGCCTGTCACCCAAAAGTGACCTCGGTTCCGGGAAAACGACATACGCAAAAAGAGCGGCGCCATGAGGCTTCTGGTCGTTGGCGGCTATGGCATTTTCGGCGGCCGCATCGTGCAATTGCTGGAGAGCGAGCCACGCCTGATCCTGCTCGTCGCCGGGCGCTCACTGGCCAAAGCCGAGGCCTGGTGCAAAACCCGCACCGGCGCGGCGGCGCCGCTCGTGCCGACGCGCTTCGATCGCAACGGCGACGTCGCGCAAGGCCGGCCTGTTCGTTCGCGCCTCAGTCCGGCAGCGCCGCGACGGCGACGATCTCGATGACGATGTCTGCCTGGGCAAGCGCTGCGACGCCGATTACCTCCGAAGGCGGCGGATTGTTGTCGCTGCAATGCTTCGGACAATGCTCGGCGAAAAACGCGTCCAGCACGTCGAGACGAAAATTAGGCGAGCTGAGGACGCCGCCGTCGGGAAATGGCCCTTTGACGAAAAAGGTCAGCCTGATGAGATGGTCGAGCCCGCTGCCAAGTTCTTCCAGATCCGATTTGATGTTGCCGAGAACTTCCCGCCACTGCGCCGCGGCATCGCCGGCGAAGCCGCCACCCTTCTTGCCGGCCGGATCGTAGTCAGCCGATGTCGCGGTGTTGCCGCAGAGATAGACGGTGCCTTTCGCACCGCTGACGACCGTGCCTTTGCCCCATGGCATCAACCGGCCGTTCTTGAATTTCTTGTGGGTCACGAGTTCCATTCTCTTCTCCCATGCCTCGTGTGACGTGCCCGCCAACGACAGAGGATAGTGCTGGGCGGAGCCACGGCCAGTCCGCTGCCGGTCATCCGCCAGCAGACGGAGGAACATCTGGTCCTTGCGAAATCTCCTGGCGGAGGCGAAGTTTTTTTCTGAAGCCTGTCGAAATCGGCCGCCGCCGCGCGACATACGTCTGGCCCCGCTAGGACGCGGCCTTCGAAACCACGGGAGAAGACCCATGCGATACATGCTTTTGATCAACAGCGACGAAGCCGCGCAGGCGAACACGCCAATCGAGAAGGCTCAGCAGATGAGCGCAGCATATGCCGCCTATACCGAAGCGTTGAAGAAATCCGGCGCATGGCTCGCCGGCGAACGGTTGCGCCCGACCCAGGCGACCACCTCGGTGCGGATCACAGACGGCAAGACCAACGTGATCGACGGCCCCTATGCCGACACCAAGGAGCAGCTTGCCGGCTTCTACATGATCGAGGCGGCCGATATCGATACCGCCATCGACTGGGCGGCGCGCTGTCCGGCGGCGAGCGCCGGCACGGTCGAGTTGCGGCCGATCTGGGAAATGGCCGACTACATGCCCAAGAAATGACACCGTGATGGACAATCGCCCGGAGATCGCGCGGGCGGCGGCCGAAGCGGCCGCCCGGCAGAGTTACGGCAAGCTGGTCGCCTACCTTGCTGCGCGCACCCGCGACGTAGCCGGCACCGAGGACGCGCTGGCCGAGGCCTTTGCCGCGGCCCTTGAGCGCTGGCCACAGACCGGCGTGCCCGAGAAGCCGGAAGCATGGTTGCTGGCCGTGGCGCGCCGGCGGCGCGTCGACGCGGTGCGCCGTCGGCTGACCAGCGAGGCGAGCCGCGACCATCTCAAGCTGATGGCCGAGGAGATGGAGGCGAGCATGGAAGACGAAGACCTGCCCGACGAACGTCTCAGGCTGATGTTTGCCTGTGCGCATCCGGCGATCGAAGCCAGCGTGCGGGCGCCGCTGATCCTGCAGACGGTTCTGGGTTTCGACGCGGCGACGATCGCCTCGGCCTTCCTGGTTTCGCCGGCGACGATGGGCCAGCGTCTGGTGCGTGCCAAGAGCCGCATCCGCGAGATCGGCATTCCGTTCCGCGTGCCGGATCGGGCCGAACTCGGCGAGCGGCTGGAAACGGTGCTGGAAGCGATCTACGCGGCTTTCGCCGAAGGCTGGACCGACCCGGCAGGGACCGAGACGAGAGCGCGCAATCTGGCGACCGAAGGCATCTGGCTCGGGCGTCTGGTGGCGTCACTGATGCCGGACGAACCGGAAGCGCTCGGCCTGCTGGCGCTGATGCTGTTTGCCGAGGCGCGGCGCCCGGCGCGGCGCGATGCGGCTGGAGATTATGTGCCGCTCGCCGACCAGGATTGCCGTCTTTGGGATCACGCGCTGATCGACGAAGCCGAGGCGCTGCTGGGCCGCGCCGCCACCATGGGCGTCATCGGCCGCTATCAGCTCGAAGCGGCGGTACAATCGGTGCATGCGACGCGGCGACGGACCGGCCAAACCGATTGGGCGGCGATCCGTAACTTCTACGATGCGCTGTCGGCGATATCAGGCTCGCCGGTGATTTCGATCAACCGCGCAGTTGCGATTGCCGAGGCCGAAGGGGCGGCGGCAGGACTGGCGGCGCTCTACGTGCTGGGCGACGACAAGCGGCTCAACGACTATCAGCCCTATTGGGCCGCCCGCGCCGGCCTGCTGGCCAGGCTCGGCAATGCGGCGCAAGCGGTCGAAGCCTATGACCGGGCGATCGGCCTTGAACGCGACCCCGCCGTGCGCCGCTTCCTGCAGGCGAAACGGGCGATCCTGCGAAATTGAAGCGTCCGTTCAGGCCGGCCACATCTCATGCGTGGTGTTGAGCCGTTTCATCAGCGGATGCGCGCGCAGCGCCGACCATAAGCGTTCGATGTTCGGCCAGTCGGCTCGCGCCTTGTCCATATCGGGGTGCCAGGCCACCAGCATGACGAGGTAGATGTCGGCCAGCGACATCGCGTCGCCGACCAGCCAGCCGCGCCCCTCGAGGGCTGCATCGACAATGGCGAAGCCGCGGTCCATCTCGGCAATGGCTGCCTGCTTGACGGCTTTCTTGCCGTCGGCATCGGTGGTGTAGCGATGGGCATAATAGAGGCGCAGGATGGCGGGGTAGAGCACCGATGACATGAACGCCATCCAGCGCAGGAAACCGGCGCGATCCGGCGATCCGGCGGCCGGCGCCAGACCCGCCTCCGGATGGCGCTCGGCAAGCAGGATGCAGATCGCCGCCGATTCGGTTATCGATTGACCGTTGGGCAAGGTCAGCACCGGAACCTGGTTCAACGGGCTGATGTCGAGGAAAGCCGGGTCCGGCGGATCCTTCTTCGGCACATCGATCTGGTCGAATTGCGCGTTTGCCAGCGCCAATGCGGCCTCGACGACGAAACCGCCGCTGCCTGGGCGCGTGTAAAGCTTGTACATGTGATTCTCCCCCTGCCCGCGCGAAGCAGGCCGGGGCGATTTGACCCTGAAGCCGCCTCCCGCTCAAGCCGGTGGCGGACGCCACGGCCGGGTTTTCTGCGGTCCAGCCAATCGAGACTTCCGATGTCGGAGGGACAGCACCCCCCGATGCCCGGCAGGGCAGAGGGGGGTGCGAAGGATCGCCGCCTATCCCGTTGAGACGTTAAGCGCCCAGCCCGTCGAACAGGATCGTCGACAGATAGCGCTCGGCGAAGGACGGGATGATCACCACCAGGTTCTTGCCCTTGTTCTCCGGCCGCGACCCGACGACGATGGCGGCCTGCAAGGCGGCGCCCGACGAGATGCCGACCGGCACGCCTTCAAGGCGGGCGACGAGGCGGGCGTTGGCGACCGAATCCTCGTTGGAGACCTTGACGATCTCGTCATAGATCGAGGTGTCGAGGATCTTGGGCGCAAAGCCGGCGCCGATGCCTTGGATCTTGTGCGGGCCGGGCTGGCCGCCCGACAGCACCGGCGAGGCCTCCGGCTCGACGGCGACGACATGCACCGAGGGCTTGCGTTGCTTCAGCACCTGGCCGACGCCGGTGATCGTGCCGCCGGTACCGATGCCGGCGACGAAGATGTCGACCCCGCCATCGGTGTCGTTCCAGATCTCCTCGGCGGTGGTGCGGCGGTGGATCTCCGGGTTGGCCGGGTTTTCGAACTGCTGCGGGATGACGGCGTCAGGCAGGGTGGCGGCCAATTCGTCGGCCTTGGCGATGGCGCCCTTCATGCCTTTCGGCCCTTCCGTCAGCACCAGTTCGGCGCCCAGCAGCGCCAGCATCTTGCGGCGCTCCACCGACATGGTTTCGGGCATGGTCAGGATCAGCTTGTAGCCCTTGGCGGCGGCGGCGAAGGCGAGCGCGATGCCGGTATTCCCCGAGGTCGGCTCGATCAGCGTCGTCTTGCCGGGTTTGATCCGGCCCGACGCTTCCAGCGCCTCGATCATGGAAACGCCGATGCGGTCCTTGACCGAGGCGATCGGATTGAAGAATTCGAGCTTGGCAAGAAGGTTGGCAACGACGCCCTTCTCCTTGGCGAACTTGTCGAGCCGCACCAGCGGCGTGTCGCCGATCGTCTCGGTGATCGAGTTGTAGACACGGCCGCGGCCGGGCACGCGCGCGGAAGGCTTGTTCATTGGTTTCGCTCCCAAATCAGATCAGGCAATTGGCGTCGGCGGACAGAATAGGGCTTTCGCCCGCGCAAGATAGGCTGCCGGCCGAAAATATCGAGTGGGCCGCTTGCTGAAAACGCTTGTCTCCTCAAGCCGCATTTTCCGGATGGACCGATCGGCGGAATGGATGGGCCTGAACCGATCTACTGACGTGCGGCAATGGCAGCGGCCGCGCCCACCATGAAGCCGGCGGCGGTGCGGTTCAGCGCCTTCAGCGCGCGTGGCGATTTCAGGAACCAGCGCGCCTTGGCGGCCAGCGCAAGATAGGGCACCAGCACCACAAAGAGCACGATAACGGTGAGCGCGACCAGGATGCCGTAGTCGGCGAGCGTGATGGTCTTCAGGTCGACGATGGTCGGCGTGATGGCGAGGTAGAAGATCATCGTTTTCGGGTTGCCCAGCGTGACGGTGAGGCCGGCAAGGAAGCTCGATACCAGGCCGCCCTTGCCTTTCCTGGCCTCGACAGTCTCGGGCGTGATCCCGGCCGTCCAGAAACGCCAGCCGAGGAAGGCGAGATAGGAGACGCCCAGCCATTTGATGGCGAGAAAGACCATGCCGAAGCTTTGCGCGACAAAGGCAAGGCCGAGCACCACTGCGGTGAGATAAATGAGGTCGCCGAGCATCAGGCCGAACGACATCGCCAGCGATGAGCGGAAGCCGGATCCGAGCGCCCGCGCCACAAGCGCGGTGACGCCGGGGCCGGGAATGGCGGCGGCGATGCCCAGCGCAGCACTATAGGCAAGGAAGCCGGTGAGGGTCATGACGGTCGCACCTCGTGAAACGACTCTGATGCCATGAAAAGCCTGCAACGGCAAAACGGATTCGATTGCGCCAAGCAGGACATGAAAGCCGGTCATCATCGCCTGAAAGCGAGAGATGGTTCACTTACGCCTCGAAGGCGGTCGGCTATCTCGCATGGCTCCGAACGGCAGGAGCACCCATGTTAGCCAAAAGACTTCACATCCAGCTCATGAAGTGGATGCCCAACAACTATTCCGAAGCACGCGGTCATGTCCACGAGCTGGAATGGTATCTGTGGTTCGAGGGGCGTCAGGCTTTCAGCCTGTTCGACAAGGGCGATAGCGATGTCGTTCCGCAGACTGGATATTTTACCGACAGCCGGGACCCTGGCGCTCACCCCATTCGTCCGATGATCTATCCGCTGGTAGTCAACAACCGGTTCAAGGTGCGACTGGTGGCGATGGAGCGTGACGGACCGCAAAAGATAGACCCCGACGACACCGCCAAAGGCGAATTCTACATCGACCTCGACACCAAATATCCGCCGGTCTCCGACTGGCGCATCATCGCTGCCGATCCGCGCAGTACCGACCTCAACGTGGAAGCGTCGTTCCAGCTGCAATGGCTGGACTATGTCGATACCGCCGAGATCGCCGAGGATGGCCCGCCACGCATCATCGACAAGTCCAACTATCCCTATCCGTGGGGCGCCAATGTGATGGTGTTCGAGCACTGGCTCGGGCTTGGCCGCAAGGCGCCGCTCAAACTCATCGACCCGAACCGCGCATCGCGCCGCGAATACTGGATGATCAATGGCAATGCGGCCCGGCGCATGGTGCAGGACCTCTATCGCTTCAACGTCAACCAGCTTGGCGTCGCCAACGACACCATCAGCAGTGTTTACGTGCCGAAGCTCAATGCCGGCCACGTCACGGTGACGCTTTACGAACACGATTTCAGCGACGGCCGCTTCGCGCAAGGGGCGAAGAAGTCCTTCGGCTCGGTCGGCCTCTTCAATCTCAGGGATACCGGTTTCGATGACCGCGTCTCATCGGCCGAGGTGATCCATACCTATCCCAAGGTGATCCATCGGGACGTGCATTAGGGCCGGATTGCGCTGTTCGCCGGCTCAGGATGGGCCATCGACATGGGTGATGCGCCAGATGGTGCCATTGCCATCCTCGGTTACGATAAGCGCGCCGTCCTTGGCCACCGCGACGCCGACCGGCCGGCCCCAGACGGCGTCGTCGGAGAGGACGAAGCCGGTGATGAAATCCTGGTACTCGCCGGTCGGCTTGCCGTCGCTGAATCTCAGCCGCACCACCTTGTAGCCGGTCCTCATACCACGGTTCCAGGAGCCGTGCAGGGCGACGAAAGCATCGCCCTTGTACTCGGCCGGAAAATTGTCGCCGTCATAGAAGGCGATGTTGAGCGGCGCCGAATGCGCCTGCATCAGCACGTCGGGCACGGCGACCGAGCCGGCGAGGTCTGGGCGCGCGCCCTCGTGACGCGGGTCCTCGTTGGCGCCGATATAATACCAGGGCCAGCCATAGAAGGCGCCGTCCTTGACTGAGGTGGCATATTCGAACGGCACATCGTCGCCGAGACCGTCGCGCTCGTTGACGACACACCACAGCGCGCCGGTGGCCGGCTGCACGGTCATGCCCGAGCAATTGCGCAGGCCGGTAGCGAGGATGCGGCCATTCTTGCCGTCGGGGCCGAAGGCCAGCACGTCGGCACGGCCATCCTCGGAACCCCAGGTGGCGCCGAGTGGCTGTGATTTTGCCCAGGCGTCAAGGCCGCCCTTCGGTGCCTTCTGCATGCCCTCCGCGACGTTCGATCCGGAGCCGACCGAGAGATACAGCGTCTTCCCGTCCGGCGAGAAGGCGATATCGCGGGTCCAGTGGCCGCCGGTAGGGATGTCGGAGACAATCGTCTCCGGTTCGCCGGAGGCTTTAAGGTCGCCGTCGCGATAGGCGTAGCGGACCACGCTGTCGTTGTTGGCGACGTAGACCCATTGCGGCTTGTCGCCAGGCGGGTAGAAGGCGATGCCATAGGGCTGGTTTAGATTGTCGGCAAAAATGCCCTCTTCGGCCGGCTTCGCGCTACCCTTGGCCAGCCGATAGACGCGGATCTGGTTGGCGTCACTGTCGGCGACGAACAGGTCGCCGTTCGGCGCCACGCGCACGACCCGCGGATTGGAAATGCCGGAAGCAACCAGTTCGGCCGAAAACCCAGGCGGCAGGACGGGCTTCGCGCCCTCGGGCCGATCGCCGAGGCCGGCGCTGTTGGAGGCGGATCCGGTGATGTTGGGTCTTTTCAGATCATCCGGCCTAATCAGCCGGCGCACACCTGGCTTGTCGGCCTTCCAGTCGCCGAAAGCGTCCTTGCCGGTCAGCAGCAGTTGATCAGCCTGCTGGGCGAAGGCGCTGGTGGCCAGAAGCAGGGCAAGGCCTGCGAAGCCGGCAATCCGGATCATGCTGTTCTCCTCGAACTCGCGCCGGTCGGCGCGTCACGACAAGGGAGATATTGTGCGGCCGCCGCAAAAGAGAAGCGTGCGCGCGCAGATTCGACGAGAGAACCGCTCAACTTTCCTCTTCGACGTCCAGATCGTCGTCGAGACGCTTTTCCAATGCGACGAGATCTTCCGGCAGCGGCAAGCCCATGGCGCGCATTTCGCGCAGTTTTTTGCGCAGCTGCTCCTGGATTTCGTGCTCGTCCTCCGGCTGGTTGACCATTTCTTCGAGCAGCATGCTGATCTGGGCCTTGAACGATTCAAGCGCCATTCTGCGCCCTCCTTTACGGTGATCCCGGCTTCGGAATTATCTTAACATCCGGGTAATCAATTGGGCCGTGTAGTCGACCATCGGCACGATGCGGGCATAATTCAGCCTGGTCGGGCCGATGACGCCGAGCGCGCCGACGACGCGGGCGTCCTTGTCGCGGTAAGGTGCCACGACCAGCGACGAGCCGGAGAGCGAGAACAGCTTGTTTTCCGAGCCGATGAAGATCCGCACGCCGGGGCCGTCCTCGGCGAGGTCGAGCAGCTGGATCAGCCCGTCCTGCGTCTCCAGATCCTCGAACAGGTGGCGCAGCAATTCGATATCGGCCTGGGCGGTGACGTTTTCGAGCAAATTGGCGCGGCCGCGCACGATAAGGCGCGCCGGCAGGCCGCTGTCGGCGCCGGCCCACACCGCCAGGCCTTTCTCGACCAGGTCCTGCGACAACGTGTCCAGCGCTGCCCGGGTCTCGTCCTTGATACGGGCGATCTCGATGCGCGCCTCGGCGAGCGTGCGGCCCCTGATATTGGCGTTGAGGAAGTTGGAGGCCTCGTGCAGCTGCGACACGGTGATGCCGGCCGGCAGGTCGACGACGCGGTTCTCGACATCGCCATTCTGCGACACCATCACCGCCAGCGCCTTGGTCGGCTCGAGCTGGATGAACTCGATGTGCTTCAGCGCCACCTCGTTCTTGGTGGCGAGCACCAGGCCGGCGCCGCGCGACATGCCCGACAGCATCTGGCTGGCCTCGGTCAGCATGTGTTCCAGCGTCGCGCCCGAGCCGGAGGCGCGCACCTGCGCCTCGATGACCCGGCGTTCCTCGTCGGAGAGATCGCCAAGCTCCATGAAGGCATCGACGAAGAATCGCAGGCCGGTCTGAGTCGGCAGGCGCCCGGCCGAGATGTGCGGGGCATAGATCAGGCCGAGATGCTCGAGGTCGCTCATCACGTTGCGGATGGTGGCCGGCGACAGCGACGACGGCAGGATGCGCGACAGGCTGCGCGATCCCACAGGCTCACCGTCCTTCAGATAGGACTCGACAATGCGCCGAAAGATGTCGCGCGAACGCATGTCGAGCGACTGCAGCGCGGGCGCCAGCAAACTGGGTTCGGTGACTGCCTTGGTCATTCGAGCCAAAAACCTCCGGCTCAAGGATATAGACTTCCATCGCCCCCGCGCAACCCGGCGTCTATCTGGGGGCCTTTTCCTTTGCGCCATGGGCTGCATGCGTCTACAAGCCGCCGACGCAACCATAAAAGAACAGAAAGAGGCCTCGATGCGCCCTTCCAAACGCCAAGCCGACGAAATGCGCGCCATCTCCTTCGAGCGCGGCGTCTCCAAACACGCCGAAGGCTCGTGCCTGGTGAAATTCGGCGACACGCATGTGTTGTGCACGGCGAGCCTGGAGGAAAAGGTGCCGGGCTGGATGCGCAATTCCGGCAAGGGCTGGGTGACGGCGGAATACGGCATGCTGCCGCGTTCGACCGGCGAGCGCATGCGCCGTGAAGCCTCGGCCGGCAAGCAAGGCGGCCGCACGCTGGAAATCCAGCGGCTGATCGGCCGCTCCTTGCGCGCCGTCGTCGACCTGCAGGCGCTGGGCGAACAGCAGATCACCGTCGACTGCGACGTCATCCAGGCCGATGGCGGCACCCGCACGGCTTCGATCACCGGCGGCTGGGTGGCGCTCTACGATTGCCTGCGCTGGATGGAAGCGCGGCAGATGGCCAGTGTTGCCAAGGTGCTGAAGGACCATGTCGCGGCAATTTCCTGCGGCATCCATGACGGCCAGCCGGTCATCGACCTCGACTACATCGAGGATTCATCTGCCGGCACCGACGCCAATTTCGTCATGACCGGCAAGGGCGGCATCGTCGAGATCCAGGGCACCGCCGAGGGCGAGCCGTTCTCGGAAGGGCAGTTCGCGGAGCTGATGGGCCTGGCAAAGAAGGGCATTCAGCGGCTGGTGAGCTTGCAGCAGATGGCTGTGGCCTGATTGAATTTAACGTGATGACGTCGGCGATCCTTCACACCCCCCTCTGGCCTGCCGGCCATCTCCCCCGCAAGGGGGGAGATCAGAGGTCGCAACCGTTTTCGCCAACCATCAACGTTGAGACGCCGCCAGCGGAACTGCCAATCTCCCCCCTTGCGGGGGAGATGCCCGGCAGGGCAGAGGGGGGTGCCTCGTGACTCCCTCCGCGATTCTGGAATCGGCACTTTACGTCACTGATTTGCCGGCTGCCGAGACCTTCTACTCCGATGTCCTCGGCCTCCCTCTCCTCGGCAAGGTCGACGGCCGCCATCTCTTCTTCCGCTGCGGCCCGGGCGTGCTGCTGGTCTTCAATGCCGAAGCCACCAAAATCCCGCCGGCGCCCGATGCGCGGCTGAAAGTGCCGCCACATGGCACGGTCGGCGAGGGCCATCTCTGCTTTGCCGCAAGTGCGGATGAACTCGCACAGTGGAAGGCGCAACTTGAGGCGAAAAACATCGCCATCGAAAGCGAATTCGAATGGCCGCAGGGCGGGCGCTCGATCTACATACGCGACCCCTCGGGCAATTCGATCGAATTCGCCGAGCCAGGGATCTGGGGCCTTTGATGCATTCTCTCGATGGAAAGAAGATCGTCGTTGCCAGCCACAATGAAGGCAAGCTGCGCGAATTCGCCGACTTGATGGGTCCGTTCGGCTTCGAGGCGAAGTCGGCCAAGGACTACGGCCTGCCGGAACCGGAGGAGACCGGCACCACCTTCGAGGAAAACGCCTACATCAAGGCCTTCGCCGCGGCTAAGGCGACCGGCCTGCCGGCGCTGTCGGACGATTCGGGCCTGTGCGTCGACGCGCTCGACGGCGCCCCCGGCGTCTACACCGCCAATTGGGCCGAAGCTCCCGATGGCAGCCGCGACTTCGGCATGGCCATGCAGCGCACCGAAGTGGCCTTGCAGGAGGTCGGCGCCGCCAAGCCAGCGCAGCGCAAGGGGCGGTTCGTCGCCGTCATCTGCCTGGCCTTCCCCAATGGCGAGGCTGAATATTATCGCGGCGAGGCTGAGGGAACGCTGGTGTGGCCGCCGCGCGGCGAACTCGGCTTCGGCTACGACCCGGTGTTTTTGCCCGACGGTTTCGACAAGACGTTCGGCGAGATGAGCGCTGAGGAAAAACACGGCTGGAAGCCCGGTCAGCCGACGGCGCTGTCGCACCGCGCCCGCGCCTTCCAGAAATTCGCCCGCGCCAGGTTAGGCTCAGCTTAATGTCGCTGGACCGCAGCCCGGGCTTCGGCGTCTACATCCATTGGCCGTTCTGCGCGGCCAAATGCCCGTATTGCGACTTCAACAGCCATGTCCGTCACCAGCCGGTCGACCAGGAGCGCTTTGCCCGCGCCTTCGAGACCGAGCTGAAGACGATGCGCGAGCGGACCGGGGCGCGCGAGGTGACCAGTATCTTTCTCGGCGGCGGCACACCGTCGCTGATGCAGCCGCAGACGGTGGCGGCGGTGCTGGACGCCGTGGCGAAGAACTGGACGGTGCCCGACGGCATCGAGGTGACGCTGGAGGCCAATCCATCCTCGGTCGAGGCCGAGCGCTTTCGCGGCTACCGCGCCGCCGGCGTCAACCGCGTGTCGCTCGGCGTGCAGGCGCTGAACGACAAGGATCTGCGCTTCCTCGGCCGGCTGCACAATGTCCACGAGGCGCTGCATGCAATTGGCCTGGCACGGGACATATTCCCAAGACTTTCCTTCGACCTGATCTACGCCCGCCCCGGCCAGACGCTGGACGACTGGCAGGTGGAGCTCGAACAGGCGATCGGCCATGCCGCCGACCATCTGTCGCTCTACCAGCTGACCATCGAGGAAGGCACGCCGTTCCATGCGCTGCATGCGGCGCACAAGTTTACCGTTCCCGACAATGACCGGGCCGCCGATCTCTATGCGCTGACTCAGGAGGTCACCGCGGCGCATGGCCTGCCGGCCTATGAGATTTCCAACCACGCCAGGCCGGGCGCCGAGAGCCGGCACAATCTGACCTATTGGCGGTATGGCGAATATGTCGGCGTCGGACCGGGCGCGCATGGCCGCTTTATCGAAAACGGCCAGCGCATCGTGACGATCGCCGAGCGGATGCCGGAGACCTGGGCCGGTCTTGTCGAGGCCAAAGGCCATGGCGTCACCGGCGGCGAGGTCTTGACACGCTCGGAGGAGGCCGACGAGTTCCTGCTGATGGGGCTGAGGTTGGCCGAAGGCATCGACCTTTCCCGCTACGAGGCGTTTTCCGGGCGTGGCCTGTCGAGCGCCCGGCTGACCGTACTGCAGGATGAGGGGCTGGTGGCGCCGATCGGCAATGCCAGGCTACGCGCCACGCCAGCCGGCATGATCGTGCTCGATGCCGTGGTGGCGGATTTGGCGCGATAACGCCTTTGAAAAACGTGCTCTTCGTCAAGCGTCGTGCTTGAAGCGGCGCTTGCCGCGGTGTTTCTCGGCATGCGCCTCTCCGGTCCGGGCCGGCTTGGCGTCGCTCTTGTCCCGGCGGACGCTGTTCTGGTCGTTCATCGGATGCGGCGGCGCGCCTTCGCGGGCGCTCTTCGTTTCAAGACGGGTGATGAAGATATCGAAACGATTGGGCATCGTACGGTCAGTGCTCCGTCGTGCTGTCCGGTTTGTTGTCCGAAAGCCTGACATTCGTCGGCAAGGCGGTGGCCGCCCGACTGGTCAGGCCGGTGTCGCTCTCGGCGAGCGCACGCTTGCCCTTTGGCGCGGGCACGCGGTTGCGCCCGGCATAGTAGGGCTCGAAAACGTCCTGCAATTCCAGGCTGTCCATCCTGTCCTCCTCCTCAAGAGACTCAGGTATTCAATCCGCCAGCCACGCTTTCGTTCCCCACTGTGGCAAAGACATGGCCGCCGGGTTACATCGGCGTCAGGTTTGGCCCGACGTTCGGGAGTTTTGCAACCCGGCGCGCGCCATGCCAAACAGGGCGAAATGGAGAGACCCGGTGACCGGCGAGAAACGCAGCTATGTGATCGGGCAGACCGAGCTCGCAGTCCGGCCGCTGGCGCCGGCGCTGTATCTGGTGGCGACGCCGATCGGCAATCTCTCCGACATCACGCTGCGCGCGCTGGAAACGCTGGCGGCCGCCGACGTCGTCGCCTGCGAGGACACCCGCGTCTCGCGCGTGCTGCTCGACCGCTACGGCATCCGCCGCCGCACCACGGCCTATCATGAACACAATGCCGGCGAGGCCGGACCGAAGCTGATCGCGGCACTCGAGGCCGGGCAGAGCGTGGCGCTGATTTCGGATGCCGGCACGCCGCTGATCTCCGACCCAGGCTACCGGCTGGTCGGCGAAGCGCTGGAGCGCGGCCTGCGCGTGGTGCCGATCCCCGGCCCATCGGCGCCGCTGGCGGCGCTGACGGCGTCGGGCCTGCCGTCCGACGCCTTCCTGTTTGCGGGGTTTTTGCCGGTGAAATCTGGGCAGCGGCTGACCAGGCTGGAGACCTTCAAGACGGTGCCGGCAACGCTGATCTTCTTCGAGTCGCCACGCCGGCTGGCCGATACGCTGCTTGCGATGGTCGAGGCGCTGGGTGGTGGGCGCAAGGCCGCCATCGGCCGCGAGCTGACCAAGACTTTTGAAGAGATGCGGACGGGAACGCTGCAGGCGCTGGCCGACCACTATGCGGCGGCTGACACGCCGAAGGGCGAGATCGTCATCTGCGTCGGACCCGCCGAGATCAAGGCCGACCAACCCGCCGACATCGACCGGCTGCTGCTGTCGCTGGCCGCCGAAATGCCGGCGTCCAAGGCGGCGGCGGAAGCGGCGAAGATGACAGGCGGGCAGAAGCAGTCGCTCTACCGCCGGCTGCTGGAACTCAGGAATGCGGTTGGAGAAGGCGAAGGTGGCTGAGCGCCCGGCCGCCAGCCGCCAAAAAGCCTATCGGCGCGGCCATCGCGGCGAGTGGCTGGCGGCAGCGGCGCTGATGCTGAAAGGTTATCGCATCCTCGCCCGCCGGCATCGCACCCGCTTCGGCGAGATCGACCTGATCGCCAGGCGCGGCGACCTGGTGCTGTTCGTCGAGGTCAAGGCGCGGCGCACGCTGATGGAAGCGATGGAGGCGATCGGCCACGAATCGGAGCACCGCATCGAGGGCGCCGCCGACATCTGGCTGTCGCGGCATCCGGACTACGGCAGATTGTCGATGCGCTTCGACATGATCGCGGTGCTGCCCTGGCGCTGGCCGGTGCATGTCGAGAACGCGTTTTTTGGGAGGAGTTAGCGGCCTTTACCCTCCCCCTTGTGGGGAGGGTCGGTGAGCAAGCGACTCGACGCGTCGTTGGCGAAACGGGGCGGGGGTGTGGCGCCCCCACCCCGATCCGCTTTGCGGATCGACTGACCGGGGCGAGCCGCCTGTCTCGCCCGTCCTTCGGACCCCCACAAGGGGGAGGGTAAAGCTCACCCCCAAATGAAAAGCGCCACCAACCCAACCGCTCCCACCACCAGGCGCCACCAGCCGAACAGCGAATAGCCGTTGCGCGAGACGTAATCGAGCAGGAAGCGGACGACGATCAGCGCGGTAAGGAAGGCGGCGATGAAGCCGATAGCGATGATCGGCAGGTCGGCGCTGCTCAGCACGTTGCGGTTCTTGAACAGATCGAAGGCGAAGGCGCCGACCATGGTCGGGATGGCGAGGAAGAAGGAGAATTCCGCCGCCGCGCGCTTGTCGACGCCCAGCAGCAGCGCGCCGACGATGGTCGAGCCGGAGCGCGACGTGCCGGGGATCAGCGACAGGCACTGGAACAGGCCGATCTGCAGGTAAAGCCTTGTCGGGAAGCGCTCGACATCGCGATAGACCGGCTGCAGCTTCATGCGGTCCACGACCAACAGCACGACGCCGCCGATGATCAGCATGATGCAGATCAGCCTTGGCGATTCGAACAGCACCGTTTTGATGAAATCATGCGCCAGCGCGCCGATGATGGCGGCCGGCAGGAAGGCAATCAGGATGCCGATGACGAAATGCCGCGTCAGCCGGTCATGCGGCAGGTCGAGCAGCATCTGCCACAGGCGGCGGAAATAGACGCTGAGGATCGCCAGGATGGCGCCGAGCTGGATCAGGATCTCGAACGCCTTGCCGGTGGAATGGAAGCCGAGGAAATGGCCGGCGAGCAGGATATGGCCGGTCGAGGAGACCGGGATGAACTCGGTCAGCCCCTCCAGCAGGCCGAGCAGCAGGGCTTCGACGATGGTGTGGCTATCCATGGCAACCTCGGCATTCAAGGGACGGAAGGAAACGGCTGGCAAAAGGGCTTGCTTGTCACGGCGCGGAAGTCCCCCTATAGGTCGCAGCACCGTGACGGCCGCATGACGGGCCGCCAAGACTTACCGGTGCGGACGGCGATTCGCCAGTGCGCCTTAATATCGCGGAATCATGCTGACGCTTTTCCATCACCCGATGTTCGCCACCTGCCGCTTCGTGCGCCTCGCCTTCGGCGAATATGGCGAGGAGCTGGCGCTGATCGAGGAAAAACCGTGGACGCGGCGCAAGGAGTTTTTGGCGCTGAACCCGGCCGGCACCTTGCCTATCCTGCTGGCCGAAGGCGACGTGCCGATCGTCGGCGCCATGGTGATCGCTGAATATCTCGACGAAACACGTGGTGTCCTGAAGCGCGACAAGCGCCTGTTTGCGGAAGACCCGATGCAGCGCGCCGAAATCCGCCGCCTGACCGACTGGTATCTCAACAAGGCCGAGAGCGAAGTGACCCGGCATCTGGTGCGCGAGCGCGTGCTGAAGCCGGTGATGCCGGAAACGGCGGGCGGCGGTTCCCCCGATTCGGCGGCGATCCGCGCGGCGCGCGCCAACATTCGCCAGCACATGAAGTACACCAACTGGCTGGCCGGCACCCGTCATTGGCTGGCCGGCAGCAAGGTCACCTATGCCGACCTGGCGGCAGCGGCGACGCTGTCGGTGCTGGATTATCTCGGCGAGATCGATTGGCGCGAGCATGCCGCGGCGCGCGAATGGTACACGCGGGTGAAATCGCGGCCGTCGTTCCGGCCGCTGCTCTCCGACCGGGTTCGCGGCCTGTCGCCGGTTTCGCATTATGCGGACCTCGACTTCTAGAAGCCAAACCCTGCGCGCGCTGATCGACGCCGAGGCGCGGCGCGCCGGCTTCGATGCGGTTGCCGTCATCACGCCTGACGCGATCCCGCTGGCGCCGGCCAGATTGGCAGAATTCGTCGCCGATGGTTTTCACGGTTCGATGGCGTGGATTGCGGAGACGCTCCAACGCCGCAGCGAGCCTTCGACGCTGTGGCCCGAGGTGCGCTCGATCATCGTGCTGGCAATGAATTACGGCCCCGACCACGATCCGCGTGCGCTGCAGGCAAGGCGCGATCGCGGCGCGATCTCGGTCTATGCGCAAAACCGCGACTATCACGAAGTGATGAAGGGCCGGCTGAAGGAGATCGCCGGCAAGATCGTGGCGCGGGCCGGCGGCGACGTGAAGGTTTTCGTCGATACGGCCCCGGTTATGGAAAAGCCGCTGGCTGAGGCCGCCGGGCTCGGCTGGCAAGGCAAGCACACCAATCTGGTCAGCCGCGAGCACGGCTCCTGGCTGTTTCTCGGCACCATCTTCACCACGGCGGAGCTCACGCCAGATGCGACCGAGGTAGACCATTGCGGTTCCTGCCGCGCCTGCCTCGACGCCTGCCCGACCGATGCCTTTCCGGCGCCCTACCGGCTCGATGCCAGGCGCTGCATCTCCTACCTGACCATCGAGAACAAGGGGCCGATCCCGCAAGAATTCCGCGAAAAGATCGGCAACCGCATCTATGGCTGCGACGATTGCCTTGCCGCCTGCCCGTGGAACAAGTTTGCCCGCGCCGCTTCGGAAGCCAAGCTTGCTGCCCGCGACGAACTGCGCGAGCCGCCGCTGGGCGAGCTGTTGCAGCTAGACGACACGGCGTTCCGGACCTTTTTCTCCGGCTCGCCGATCAAGCGCATCGGCCGCGACCGCTTTGTCCGCAATGTGCTGGTTGCCGCCGGCAATTCCGGCGATGTTTCGCTGGCCGGCCCGGTGCGCGATCTGCTTGGCGATGCCTCGCCGCTGGTGCGCGGCGCGGCGATCTGGGCGCTGTCGCGGCTGGTGCCGGCCGCCGAATTCAACAGGCAGGCGGCGATCTACTCGAACACTGAAACCGACACGACAGTGCGGGGCGAATGGCTGTCCGTATTGCCAATTGAGGCGCACGCATGAGCGAAAAACAGGTTTTTATCTTCGGCGCCGGCTATTCGGGCAAAGCCTTTGCACGGGCCAATGCGGAGGCGATTACGATCTTCGGCACCACGCGCTCGGCCGAGAAATTCGAGGCATTGCGTCAGGCCGGCATCGCGCCGCTGCTGTTTCACGGCGCCCTGACACCTGAAATCGGCGAAACGCTGGAGACCACCACCCATCTTGTCATCTCCGTAGCCCCGGAGGAGGCCGGCGACCCTGTGCTTCTCGCCGCGCGCAAGGCGATCGAGGCGATGCCGGCGCTTCGCTGGATCGGCTATCTCTCGACCGTCGGCGTCTATGGCAATTATGACGGTGCCTGGGTCGATGAAACGGCCGAATGCCGGCCGGTGTCGAAACGCTCGTCGATGCGAGTGGCGGCCGAGCGGGGCTGGCTGCAGCTTGGACTCGAGACCGGCAAGCCGGTGGCCATCCTGCGGCTTTCCGGCATTTACGGGCCGGGTCGCAACGCGCTGGTCAATCTGGAAAACGGCACGGCCAGGCGGCTGGTCAAGCCCGACCAGGTGTTCAACCGCATCCATTGCGACGACATCGCCGGCGCGCTCTGGCACCTCATCGGTGGCAATAGAGGCGGCATTTTCAACATCACCGATGACGAGCCGGCGCCGCCGCAGGATGTCGTCACCTATGCCGCTTCGCTGATGGGCGTCGAGCCGCCGCCGGAGATTCCTTTCGAGACCGCCCAACTTTCGCCCATGGCGCGGTCCTTCTATGGCGAGAACAAGCGCGTCGCCAACGCCGCGATCAAGGCGGCGGGCTACCGGTTCCGCTATCCGGACTACCGCCAGGCGTTCGATCGGATGTGGGCCGACGGCAGCTGGCGCGACGGCGAGCCGCGCAGCCCGATGAAGGTAGATAATCGAAACGCGAGCCCGAGGGTGATATGATTCGATTGTGTTGCGGACTTTTGCAGTGGGGTTCATGACGATTTCGATGCGATCCTTGACCGGCAGACGGCCGTTCCTGACGGCGGCGCTGGCGATCGTGGCGCTGGCCGGGCTGGTGGCGGGCGCAATCACGGCCGAGCCACGGGCAAAAGACCTGTTCGGCGCCAAGAAGCTGCCGGCGGTGGCTGCGGCGCAATCCTTCGGCTTCTATTCAAAGGGCTGCTTCACTGGCGGCGTCGCCATTCCGATGGACGGCCAGAACTGGGAGGTGATGCGTCCCTCGCGCAACCGGCGCTGGGGTCATCCAACGATGATTGCGCTGATCGAGAAACTGTCGCGCGATGCCGCCGCCGACGGCTGGCCGGGGCTTCTGATCGGCGACATTTCGCAGCCGCGCGGCGGGCCGATGCTGACCGGGCACGCCTCGCACCAGATCGGCCTCGACGCCGACATCTGGCTGACGCCAATGCCCGACCGCAAGCTCACCACCCAGGAGCGCGAAAACATCAGCGCCACGCTGATGGTCGACGACAAGACGCATCTGGTGAAGGACAGGCTGTGGAAGCCGATGCATACCAAGCTGTTGAAGCGCGCGGCTAGCTATCCGGAAGTCGAGCGCATCCTGGTCAATCCTGGGATCAAGAAGAAGCTGTGCGACACCGTCACCGGCGACCGTACCTGGCTGAGAAAAATCCGGCCGTTCTGGGGTCATGACTATCATTTCCACATCCGCATCGGCTGCCAGCCGGGTTCGCCCAACTGCAAGGGACAGGAAGCGACGCCCGACGATGACGGCTGCGGCAAGCCGCTGGCCTGGTGGTTTACCGAGGAGCCGTGGCGCCCCAACAAGAACCCGGATGCGCCCAAGGCGCGCGACCTGATGACGATGGCGAACCTGCCGAAACAATGCCAGTTCGTGCTTGACCAGCCCGACGCGGACTCGGCCGAAGCCGTCACCTATCGCGGCGGCGGCGTGCCGATCGCCGCCAGGGCGCCGGAACCCGACGCGCCTCCGCCTATTGCGGGCAATGCGGGCGGCTTGCCAAACGCAGCCAACGCCTTCACCGCCACGCCGGAGATCGGCATTCCCCTGCCAAGGCGACGGCCGCCGGCAAACGTCGGACAGTGATGGCGAACTGACGCTTTCCCTTTCCGGGGCCATGCGCTAGTCAATCGATTGAACACCGGGCGATTGAACACCGGGCGATTGAAAAACCGGGCGATTGAAAACCGGGCGATTGAAACGGTCGCAACGGCGCCGCAAAGGGGACGAGCAAGAGCATGTCAGGCGACGACGACACCGCGTTGCGGTTTCCAGTGCTGATCGGCGACATCGGCGGCACCAATGCGCGCTTTTCGATCGTGCTCGACGCAAATTCGGAAGCCGGTGAGCCGCATATCGTGCAAACCGCCAATTTCGCCACCATAGACGAGGCGATCCAGGCGGCGGTGCTCGACCGGTCGTCCATCCGGCCGAATTCGGCAGTGCTGGCCATCGCCGGACCAGTCGATGGCGACGAGATCCCGCTTACCAATTGTCCCTGGGTGGTGAAGCCGAAGCAGATGTTTGCCAATCTGGGCCTGGGCGACATCGTCGTGCTCAACGATTTCGAGGCGCAGGCGCTGGCCGTCGTGGCGCTCGGCGAAGAGCACATGGAAAAGATCGGCGGCGGCACGCCGGAGGAGAATGCCGGGCGTGTCGTGCTCGGTCCCGGCACCGGCCTCGGCGTCGCCGGGTTGGTTCATGCCCTCCACCACTGGATACCGGTGCCTGGCGAAGGCGGCCACATGGATATCGGTCCGCGGACGCCGCGCGATTTCGAGGTGTTCCCGCATATCGAAAAGCTGGACGGCCGCATTTCGGGCGAGCAGATCCTGTGCGGGCGCGGTCTGGTCAATGTCTACCGGGCGGTCGCCAAGGCCGACGGCAAGCCGGCGCCGTTCACCACGCCGGCCGAAATCACCGGGGCGGCGCTGGCCAAGACCGATGCGGTCGCCGAGGAAGCGCTGGCGCTGTTCGTCACCTGCCTCGGCCGCACCGCCGGCGACCTCGCGCTGGTGTTCATGAGCCGCGGCGGCGTGTTCTTGACCGGCGGCATCGCGCAAAAGATCGTGCCCGCGCTGAAGGAAGGCAATTTCCGCGCCGCCTTCGAGGACAAGGCGCCGCACAGCGCGCTGATGGCCTCGATGCCGGTCTATGTCATCACCCACCCGCTGGCGGCACTTCTGGGCCTTGCCGCCTATGCCCGCAACCCTTCGCTGTTCGGCGTCCAGACCGCGGGGCGGCGCTGGCGGGCATGATCCATTTCGTCCCGAAAACGGGTATTTTCTTGGAAATGGCTGCCGCTTTCGTGACCCCAACCTCGGGCCGCGACGAAGTTTCGCCATAGGCAAGCCGTAGCCGGGGCGCTAAGAGGGGCCGAATTCCAGCCTGGCATCCCTAGGGCCTGATGATTTCGGATCGAATCGACCTGAAATCTGAATCCGGCTCTAAATCAAAGAGATAGAGCATGATGTCGTCCGAAAACCGCTTCACACTTTTCGGCATCATGCTCTAGCAAACCACGAAGCGCCCGCGATTTGACCGCTCAAAGTCCACTCAAACTGAAAGTCCAGCCAGCTGAGGTCACTGCGGTGCTGCGCCGCATCCTGGCCGAAAACGGCAGTGAATATCGCTGGACCTATGTCGTTGCCGTCGGCTGCCTGCTGATTGTTTCCGCCACCACCGCCTTCACGGCGTGGATCATGGCCCCGATGATCAACGAGATCTTCTACGAACGACGCGGCGACATGATCGTCTGGATCTGCGCCGGGTTCATGGCCGCCTCCGTGCTGCGCGGCTTCGCCGGTTACGGCCAGGCGGTCGCGTTGGCCAAGATCGGCAACAATCTGGTCGCCCGCTACCAGAAGCGCAGCTTCGACCACCTGATGAAGCTCGGCGTCGACTTCTTCAACGATACGCGTTCCGGTCGGCTGGCGGCACAGGTCAACGAGAATGTCGGCGGCGTTCGCGATCTGCTGTCGCTGACGCTGACCTCCATCAGCCGCGACGCGGTCTCGCTGATCGCCCTCGTCGGCGTCATGATCTACCAGGATCCGGTGTTGTCGCTCAGCTCGCTGCTGATCGGGCCGCCGCTGATCTGGGCCGTCGTCTACATCACCCGCCGATTGCGGCGCATCAACCGGGAATCGGTGCTGATCAACTCGCGGCTGAACGGGTCCGTACAGGAGGCCACGCAAGGCATCGCCATCGTCAAGGCCTTCACCCTGGAAGCCGAGCTGGCGCGCCGGATCGGCATCATGGCCGATACGGCCGAGCAGCGTAACAACAAGATCGCCCGGGTCGCGGAGCGGCTGTCGCCGATTTCCGAGATTTTGGGCGGTCTCGCCATTACCTCCGTCCTTGCCTATTCCGGCTACCGGGCGCTGGTGCTCGGACAACCACCAGGCGCTGTGTTTTCCTTCATCACCGCGCTGATCATGGCCTACGATCCGGCACGGCGCCTGGCTCGTACGCAGGTCGGTATGGAACGTGCCCTGGTCAACGCCCGGATGATTTACGAGCTGCTCGACCTGGAGCCTAAACAGGGCGATGCGCCCGACGCGGTCGAAGCCAGGATCACCACCGGCGAGGTTCGCTTCGACAATGTGACGTTCGGCTACAGCGCCGACATGCCGGTGATCAGGAACCTGAGTTTCACCGCCGCGGCCGGCAAGGTTACGGCGGTGGTCGGGGCCTCGGGTGCCGGCAAGACGACGCTCGTGGCGCTGCTGCAGCGCTTCTACGATGTCGACAAGGGTTCGATCGAGATCGATGGCCAGGACATTTCCAAAGTCACCAAGCACTCGCTGCGCGGCTCGATCGCCTATGTCTCGCAGGCGCCCTATCTGTTCGAAGGCAGCATACGCGACAACATCCGTTTTGGCCGACTTTCGGCGACCGACGCCGAGATCGAGCGGGCGGCGGTGCTGGCGGCGGCCGACGAGTTCATCCGTCAGCAGCCGCAGGGCTACGACACGCCCGTCGGCGAGGGCGGCTCGACCCTTTCCGGCGGCCAGCGCCAGCGCGTCTCGATTGCGCGGGCGATCGTGCGCAACGCGCCGATCCTTTTGCTCGACGAAGCGACCTCGGCGCTCGACAACGAGGCCGAGGCGCGCGTCCAGGAGGCCCTGACCCACGTGATGGAAGGGCGCACCACCATCGTGATAGCGCATCGCCTGTCGACGGTCGTCAACGCCGACCACATTATCGTGCTTGAAGAGGGGCGCCTGGTCGAGGAAGGCACCCATGCCGCACTGATGGCCGATCCAAACAGTGTCTACGCCCGCTTCCACCGCATTCAAGGCAAGAACGGACTGGGGCTTGTCGACGACTCGAAGCCCGTCCAAACTCCGGTCCGGCGCAGCCGCGCCAAGAAGGCGGTGGGGAGAACAGCATGAGCGAATCCAGCGAAATGGGCCTGGTGGTGGTGGGGGCGGCCGGCCGCATGGGCCAGACGCTGATCCGCGCCATCCATTCGATCCCCGGCGCCCGCGTCGTCGGCGCGGTCGAACGAACCGGATCGCCCTATCTCGGCAGGGATGCGGGCGAGCTTGCCGGCATCGGCATCATCAATGTGACGATCGGCGACGATCCGCTGCCGGTGTTCGCCAAGGCCGACGGCGTGCTCGATTTCACCATGCCGGCAGCCACCGTCGAATTCGCAGGCTATGCCGCGCAGGCACGCATTGCCCATGTCATCGGCACCACCGGCTGCTCGGCGGAAGACGACGCCAGGATCGAGGCCGCGGCGCGCCACGCGACGATCGTCAAATCCGGCAATATGAGCCTCGGCGTCAATCTTCTGGCGGTGCTGGTCGGGCAGGCCGCGCGCGCGCTCGGTCCAGAGGATTTCGACATCGAGATCCTCGAAATGCATCACAAGCACAAGGTCGACGCGCCCTCGGGCACCGCCTTGCTGCTCGGCGAAGCGGCGGCGGCGGGACGCGGCATTTCCCTTGCCGGCAACGATGTGCGGTCACGCGACGGCCATACCGGCGTGCGCAAGCCAGGAACGATCGGCTTTGCCAGCTTGCGCGGTGGCTCGGTGGTCGGCGACCACAGCGTCATCCTGGCCGGGACCGGCGAGCGCATCACGCTGTCGCACCATGCCGAGGACCGCGCCATCTTTGCCCGCGGCGCGGTCAAGGCCGCGCTCTGGGCGCGCGGTAAAAAGCCCGGACTTTATTCCATGCGGGACGTGCTCGGCTTGAGCTAAACCATCCATAATTTTGAAGGAGCAAACATGTCGGGAACTCTCGTGCTCGTGCGCCACGGCCAGAGCGAATGGAACCTGAAGAACCTGTTCACCGGCTGGCGCGATGTCGACCTTACCGAGCAGGGCCACAAGGAGGCCAAGGAAGCCGGCCAGAAGCTCAAGGCACGCGGCTTGAAATTCGACATTGCCTTCACCTCGGCGCTGATCCGGGCGCAGAAGACCTGCCAGCACATTCTCGACGCGGTCGGCCAGAGCGATTTGAAGACGATCCGCGACCAGGCGCTGAACGAGCGCGACTATGGCGATCTCTCCGGCCTCAACAAGGACGACGCGCGCCAGAAGTGGGGCGAGGAGCAGGTGCACATCTGGCGCCGCTCCTACGACGTGCCGCCGCCCGGCGGCGAAAGCCTGAAGGACACCGGCGCCCGCGTCTGGCCCTATTACCTGCACGACATGCAGTCGCATGTTCTGAAAGGCGGCACCGTGCTGGTCGCCGCGCATGGCAATTCGCTGCGCGCACTGATCATGGCGCTGGACGGCAAGAGCGGCGAGCAGATCGTCAAGCTCGAGCTCGGCACCGGCGTGCCGGTGATCTACGAGCTCAACGCCGATTCCACTGTGGCGTCGAAGGACGTGCTGGAGGGGTGAGGTTTTCGGCCAACGCATTCGCCGAGTCGGCGCTGCCCCTCATTGCCCTGCCGGGCAGTTCTCCCGGTGTAGTGACGGGGAGAAAGGGCTGGCCGCAGCCTCGGCGCTCTTCTTGTGACGCAGGTGACCGGCGAAAATCATCGATGAGAGCGCCCCTCTCCCCGTCACTGTGCGGGGAGAGGATGCCGGCAGGCAGGTGAGGGGCGGCGCTGACCCCCGGGAAACTAAGCCGGCAGGCAGCGGCCCTCGAAAAAGCGCGTTGACACATATCGTTTGCCCGCTTACATGAGCCCGCACCAGCCCAGATGGCGGAATTGGTAGACGCGCACGGTTCAGGTCCGTGTTCCGCAAGGAGTGGAGGTTCGAGTCCTCTTCTGGGCACCAAATTCCCGTTTCGGATAAGTCCGAAATGATTTAGACGCGAAGCAAAAAAGCCCGGTTCCCGGGCTTTTTTGCTGATGGATGACAGATTGTCCAGCGGAGGGTCAATGCGGCGGGCGAACCGCTTTCATTGCTTCTTCTTCGAGTGTCTGGAGCTTCTCCCGAATCTCCTCCGGCTCGGCATGCTCCAAGCCGACGACATCGTTTCTGGTCTCATTCAGCGAAACGATAATCTCATCAAGCTTGGCGTGAATGGCGGCCGTGTCGCGGTAACCCTGGATCAGCACAACGCCGGTGATCACGATGGCCGCTACCGACAATGCGTAGGTGACCACATTCGTCAGGCCGAATGGCACCAACGCAGTACAGAGCAGCATGGCTACAAGAAGGACATAGAAGCCCGGTGGCCGGGATAGAAAGTCGCCCATCACAAAGAGAAAGCGGTTCATATCCAGGCCGCGGTCAAAAATGCCACGAGTGCGGTGACGGCTACGCAAATTGGAATTGCCGCGAGTAAGGCAGCTTCCAGGACCCAAGTTTCCTTGTCGCTAAACATCAGACATCCTCCCGTTCAGAAAACGGCCGCCCATAGAGCCTTCACAGCGCAGCCAAAGCCCGCCGCTCCTGATCGGAGCGGCGGGCTCGCGCGTTACTCGATGATCTGCACGACCTTGCGCGTGTCGGGATCGACGAGAACCGCGTGATCTCCGACAACCGTATACTTGTAGCGGACATCCGGAACGTCGATTGCGTGGAGCTCGACAGTGTCGGGAAGTGCCGTGCCGACGTTGAGTTCGACGCCGAGCAAACTGACTGAGGCCAGCTTCTGCTTATGGATATATTCGCGAACGACCGTCTGTTGTTCGGGCTTGAGAACAATAACATCCTCGGCAAACGAGGTGCCGATGCCCGCCATAAGGACGAGGGCGCCGGCGGCGCTGACGAAATATCTGGTCATGGGAATTTCCTTTCATAGGTCAGTTCGGAAGCGTGGATACGAGCAGATCAGCCGCCACTCGCAGGGGCTGGGGCAGGTGCCGCAGGCTTTGCGGGTGCAGCCGGAGCTTCCACCTTTGGCGCTTCAACCTTGACGTTGATATCCTTGCCGCCGTCGCCGCGGATATTGATGACGCCGGTAAAAATAAGCAACACTACGACCGCAATAAGTGCAAGAACAACAGCAATCGCAGTGCCGCCGCCACCCCCAGAATTAACAACAGTTGGGCCGTCGGCCATGTGTTCCTCTCCTGTTTTATTTAGTTGCATTTGGGAAACGCCTGCCCCGCTTGAACGTTCCGCCTCGGGACTTGGGTCTTAGCTGATATCCGACTTTGGTCTGGTTCGCCGCGGACTGAAGTCACAGGAACAATCTGGCTGATCTCAAGTTCGGTCCCTCGGCGAACAGGCGTGGTGCCGTCGCCGGATTACGCGAGGAGAAAACCATGAAAATCCACTTTGCAAGTGCCGCTGCAGGCTTGTTGCTTTTGGCTGGCGTCGGCAGCGCCGCAGCTCAGGATGTCGTCATCACACCGGAGCAGGATACGGTCGTCCGCGAATATGTGAAAAAGCAGCCGCTGGCTTCGGTGAAGATCCCGGGCGTGGAGCTGAACGTCGGCAGTGCCTTGCCTGATACGGTCGAGCTGCACGAAGTTCCCAACGTCAAATACCGCTATGTCGTGGTCGACAACCGCACCGTCCTGGTCGACCCCGGCACCCGGAAAATTGTGAAGGTCTACGACTGATCGAATAGCTGCCGCCCGCCGCCGACCATGGCGGCGGGCTGTGGATCACATTGCGCTCCAGGATGATCGAAAATGATCGATGACGTCGAGACATCGCCAGCCCTCGATACCCGCCTGGGTTCTCTCAGGGCGAGAATGCGCGATGCCGCATAACAGAGGCCGACATGAAGACCTTTCAGAAAGTCGCATCCATCATGGTTGGCGGCAGCGGCCGCATCAGCGGCGATGACCTGATTGCAGCGTCGTTCGTCCTCGAGGACCAGCCGGAAGGCTTGTGAGGCGGAGTACTCACGTGTGCAGGCGCCCGCAACTCTGATCCCAAGTGTTCTGGTGCTGAACACATTCCTGCTGCGGGCCGGCGTCGAAGGCGTGCCCGCTGGCGAGGTCGCGTCGCGCTCAAGCATCGTCCAGAACACCATGTCGCCGCATGTGACGATACTCGGCCATGCTAGCCGAAGCCGGCGCCGTAGAAAATCAGCGCGGCCGTCAGAACCGGCAGGCCGGTCCAGAGCGTCGCCACGCCTATGGTCACAGATGTCATCGAGGCCAGTTTGGTCCAGATCGGATGATGGTAGCGGGCGATCGCCATCTCGACCGTACGGGCGCCGGCCTGGGAAGGACCCACCAGCGCGCCAAGGCCGACCGCCGCGCCCAGCGTGGTCGGCGCGCTGTTTACCCTGCAACGCGGGGCTATGCGGCGTGCTCGCACAAGTTAGCTCCAGCTTGAGGCACGGCGTGAAGTCTCGGTCCTTGCCCCCCACGATGGCGAGTTACGAAGTCAAAAGCGGTCAATGTGCTTAGCGATCTACAGTCGACTTCAGCCGCCGTTTCGAATGATGGCGCTCCGCAATCACGAGATTTGTCGATAATAAGCGATATTAGGCTGTATTCGCGACTATTCGATCGCTCTTCCATAGTGGGCGATTAGATAAAATTGGAAATGATATCCCGGATCGGAGGAGATCGAGCCATTCGGACCGGCATCAGCATGATTGAACCGCAGCCACCGGAAGTTGACAGTGATCATCAGCGGGATCGGATTTGGTACGAAGTCTTAATACGTCTCACCTAAGTTCCAACTTTGACTTCGGGAGCGCGACGTTCGACAGACATATCTCCGCAGGTTACATTCGCCAGTCAGACAGCGCTCCGCACTCGAATGGATGTCTCTGAATGCCGGGCCTCACGCCTTCACGACCGCACCCGAGAACCTTGGGATGGATGGGCACGACAGCGCTCGCCATGGGTGGCAGCAATCAAAGCCTGTTTCTGATTGCCGCCCTTTTTGTCGGTCAGGGGAATATTCCCGGTCAAGGAAGCGCTGCGGTTCCTTTGCTCGTTGTTGGTCTGCTTCTAAGCTGGGCCGCCGCGCCTGCGTGGACCGAATTGGTTCTCATGTGGCCAAACCGCGTCGGCGGTATCTCTGCAGCGTGCGCCGAAGCCTTCCGACCTTACAGTCCCGTTCTCTCGGCTCTGACGGGCACCTGCTATTGGTGGGGTTGGGTGCCGACCTGCGGACTGACAGCGGTTCTTTCAGCGTCTGCAATCCAGCAATGGTACCTGCCGGGCCTCCCCGTGGAGGCGGTCGCCTGCGGGCTTATCGCATTCTTTACGGCGGTCAACCTGTGTGGAATCAAGTGGGTGGTCCAACTGGCGATCCCGATCGCCACTGCCTCCGCGACGCTTGCGTTTCTCTCATCCCTTGTCCCGGTCATCAGTGGCTCGGTCGACTGGCGGCAAGCGACGGATTTTGCCCTGACCAGCCCGTTTGCCGGCCTGTTCGGCGATATCACGTCGGTGATGGCGGGACTGTACCTGATCGGGTTTGCCGCACCGGCATTTGAGGCTGCAGCCTGCCATGTTGGCGAAACCATCGATCCCAACCGCAACATTCCTCTGGCGATGTGGGCCAGCGCCGCAATGGCGGGCGTCTATTTCCTGGTCCTGCCGGTTGTCTGGCTGGGTGTGCTCGGGCCGGAGCCGCTCGGCACCGACCTCGCCATAGCTCTTGGGCCTACCTTTGCGCCCTTGTTGGGGAGTTTCGGCAAGGCGGCCGCCATCTGGCTCATCATGCTGAACATGTTCCATGGAACGTTGCAGCCATTGGCAGGCGCCGCGCGGACCCTTGCGCAACTGAGCGAAGACGGCCTGCTGCCGAGCTTCCTGGCCAGGCGCACCTCAACAGATTGTCCCTGGGCGGCAACGCTGCTCACAGCTGCCGCGGCAATCGGCTTCATGCTGTGCGGGTATCCGCTCTGGATGATCGCCGCGGCCAATTTTACGTACCTGATCAGCATCTGCATGCCAAACATCGCAGTCTGGCTCTTGCGCCGTGACAGTCCCGAAGCCGAGCGACCCTTCCGGGCTCCCAGGGGAACGATCATCCTTGGCGTAGGCGCGGCTGCAATATGGCTGTTGACCGCCATACTGGGATTTCAGCAATTTGGCCTTCCTACCGTCCTGTTCGGTCTGGCTTTGGCATATTCGGGTGCTGCGCTCTACGCCTGGCGCGCTATGGAGGATCGATACGCACTCGGTCTACCCTTGCTGCCACATACGCTTCACCTGAAGCTTACCGGAGCCATGCTTTTTGTGCTCGTGCTTGACGGTGCCGGCTATTTCCTGGCGATCGGCAGCGTTCCCCAAGGCGACACTTCATTGGTCGCCGCGCTGGAGGACATTTTTGTCGTTGTCGCGCTGCTGACCATCAGCGTTGGCCTGATCTTGCCGGGAATGATCACCCATTCGGCGACCGAGGTGAGCAACGCGGCAAAGCGTCTGACATCCGGAACGCTGAAGGATTTCTCTCTTGCCATGGTCGCCCTGGGGCGGGGAGACCTCGCTGCGGCGCATGCCTCCGTGAATATCATGCCGGTTACGGTAAACTCTCGTGACGAACTTGGAGAAATGGCCGAAAGCTTCAACCTGCTCCAGGACAAGGTGAGGGAAGCCGCCCACGGCCTGGACGACGCGCGCGAGAACATGAACGTAGCGCGCACCGAACTGATGGCACGGCACGAGGAAATCGCGCATCTCGCGCACCACGATCCGCTTACCGGCCTGGCGAACCGGGCCGCGCTTGCAGCACACCTGGCCACGACGCTCGAGCGTGCAAAAGCAACGCACGCCAGCTTTGCCGTCTTCAGCATCGACCTTGACCATTTCAAAGAGGCGAACGACGTTTTCGGGCACGCCGCCGGCGACGATCTGCTTTGCACCATCTCCCGGCGTCTCCAAACCGCGGCGCCTGAGGCCTTTATCGCGCGCATGGGCGGCGACGAATTCACGGTTGTCCTGGCCATGGATGACCGGTCCGCGAGTGCCAAGGACGTTGCGGACCGTCTGTTCGAATCGGCGGCAGGCAAATTCGAAATCCGGGGCCAGCACATTTCGATCGGGGTGAGCATCGGCGCGGCGATCTATCCGAAAGACGGAGAGAATGCCGCGGCGCTGATGGCAAATGCCGACGCAGCGCTCTACCGGGCCAAGGCGGACGGTCGCCGAATGGTGCAATTCTTCGACCCTGAGATGGATAAGCGACTAAGAGAGCGCTACGCCTTGCAGCGAGATTTGCGCTCTGCGGTCGGCCATGGCGAACTTGTGCTTCATTACCAGCCGCAAGCCAGGATAGACGGCGAAATCTTCGGTTTCGAGGCACTCGCCCGATGGCACCATCCAAAGCATGGGCTCATCTCCCCAAACGCGTTTGTCTCGCTTGCCGAACAGGATGGCACGATCGTTGAGATAGGTGAATGGACGCTCAGGCAGGCGTGCAGAGACGCGGCCTCCTGGCCCTCACCGCTGCAGATCGCCGTCAACCTCTCTCCCGTGCAGTTCCGTTTCGGGGACCTGGTAGGCCTCGTTCATTCTATCCTCTACGAGACCGGCCTTGCTCCGGGGCGGCTGGAACTGGAAATCACGGAAGGGGTTCTCATCCGCGACCGGGCAACCGCCTTGTCGGTTTTGCGGAGGTTGAAGGCGTTGGGCGTCAGGGTCTCGATGGATGATTTTGGCACCGGGTATGCCTCGCTGTCCTCGCTGCAGGCGTTTCCATTCGACAAGATCAAGATCGATCGCAGTTTTGTTTCGGGTGTCGGTTCGAATGTCCAATCGGCCGCCATCGTGCGCACGATACTCAGCCTGGGGAATGCGCTGGCCTTGCCTGTCATCGCGGAGGGTGTCGAAACAGAGGACGAGCGTGCCTTCCTGATGAAGGAAGGATGCCCCGAAATCCAAGGATATCTGGTAGGGCGCCCGCATCCGATAGCGCTCTACAAAAATGTGACGAATGGGATTTCGCCAGGATCTGCCTTCGCGGAGCCCAAGGATACCACCGCACCCCAGGCGCTTGGCGTAACGCGATAGCCCGGCGCCGACCGTCGGCGCGCTGCTCTTGCAGCATACTGGTGAGCGAGGACTGCTGGCGGTACTGCTCGGGCTCGCCCTTATAAAGGTCGCACTGGTCGGCGCGCTGTTTGCCTTGCAGCGGGGCCATGCGAAGCATCCGAACCAGCTGGCGCGGGAGCCACCTCCCCTTCCGGCCAGTCCCCCAACAAACCACTTCAAACCCGGCGGCCGTGGCGCTACGCTCGCACCTATGGCCCCACCCACCCAGCCGATCACCGTCACCCGCCGCGACCAGATGTTTCCCATCCTGGGCGACGCCGATATCGAGCGCATGCGCCGGTTCGGCGAGGCGAGTTCCTATGCCGCCGGCGAGCATATCGTCACCGCCGGCACCGTGGCGCCGGGGCTGATCGTCGTCCTGTCGGGCACGGTCGATATCACCCAGGATGTCAGGCCCGGCCGGCGCGAGACCATCGTCACTCATGGTCCCGGCAATTTCATCGGCGAGCTGGCGCAGCTTTCCAGCCGGCCGTCGCTGGTCAATGCGGAGGCGGCCGAGCCGGTCGAGGCCTTCGTCATCCCCTCGCAGCGGCTGCGCGACCTGATGGTGCAGGAGGCAAGCCTTGGCGAGCGGATCATGCGGGCGCTGATCCTGCGCCGCGTCGGGCTTCTGGAAAGCGGCTCGAGCGGGCCGGTCGTCATCGGCCCGGCCGGCAATGGCGACATGCTGCGGCTGCAGGGGTTTCTGCGCCGCAGCGGCCAGCCGCACCGCGCGCTCGATTCCGACAGCGACCCGTGCGCCAAGACGCTGATTGAGCATTTTCATGTCGACCCGCACCATCTGCCGATCGTGCTCTGCCCCAACGGCAAGCTGATGCACAATCCCGGCGAAACCGAACTTGCCCGCTGCATCGGCCTGCTGCGGCCGATCGATCCCGACATGGTCTATGACGTCGCCATTGTCGGCGCCGGGCCGGCGGGGCTGGCGGCCGCGGTCTATGCGGCATCCGAAGGGCTGTCGACCATCGTGCTCGATTGCCGCGCCTTCGGCGGCCAGGCCGGCGCCTCCGCGCGCATCGAGAACTATCTGGGTTTCCCCACCGGCATTTCCGGCATGGCGCTGATGGCGCGCGCCTACAACCAGGCGCAGAAATTCGGCGTCGAAATAGTCATCCCCGACGAGGCCAAGCTGCTCGGTGCAGCAGGCGAGGGCTACACGCTTACCGTCGGCGACGGTGAAAGCCTGCGCGCACGCACGGTGGTGATCGCCAGCGGCGCCCGCTACCGCCGCCTCGACATCGCCAAGCTGGCCGAGTTCGAGGGCACGTCGGTGCATTACTGGGCCTCGCCGATCGAGGCGCGGCTATGCACAGGGCAAGAAGTGGCGCTGGTCGGCGCCGGCAATTCGGCGGGGCAGGCGGCCGTCTATCTCGCCAGCCAGGTCCGCAAGGTGACGATGCTGGCGCGCCGCGGCCGCCTCAGGGAAACCATGTCGCGCTATCTGGTCGAGCGTATCGAGGCGCAACCCAACATCGAGGTGCTTGGCGAGACCGAGATCGAGGCGCTGGAAGGCGAAGGCGGCAATCTCACCCAGTTGCGCTGGCGCAACCCCGGCGGCGTCGAGACGCGGCCCATCCAACATCTCTTCCTGTTCATCGGCGCCGACCCCAACACCGATTGGCTGGCTGGGTGCGATATCGCGCTCGACGCCAGGGGTTTCGTGCGCACCGGCGCCGACATAGGGGCGGGCCAGATGGAGACCAGCCGCAGCGGCGTGTTCGCCATCGGCGACGTGCGCGCAGGCTCGGTCAAGCGGGTCGCCGCCGCCGTCGGCGAAGGCGCCCAGGTGGTGGCTGCCTTGCACGCCTATCTCGCGCGACCCAACGCAGCAGCGCCCGAACTGGACAGGAGAGCATAATGGATGAATGCAAACACACGCGCGACATTAAGACGGTGACGCCGAGCGCGCTCGGTTGCGAGGAGTGCCTGAAGAGCGGCTCCATGTGGGTGCATCTCAGGCTGTGCCGCACCTGCGGCCATGTCGGCTGCTGCGACGACTCGCCCAACCGCCACGCCACCAAGCATTTCCACGCCACAAAGCACCCGATCATCGAAGGCTACGACCCGCCGGAAGGCTGGGCATGGTGCTTTGTCGACGAGGCGTTCATCGACCTGGAAGGCGACGTGACGCCTCAGAACGGCCCGATCCCGAAGTTTTTCTGAGGCGGCCGACTGTCGGCCGACCGCTGCGCCTATTTCACCGAGCCAGTAACCGTGCGGTCTATGGCATTGGGATTGTGGTCGTTGCCGGCAAGTGCGGCAATGATCAGAAGACTGGCGACGACCGGGACGAACAGGATGGCCACGCGGGCCTGCACATAAAAAATGGCGCGCCATTCGCTGCGCTTTTCCGGGTTGTTGTCCATCATACTCACTCTCGCCATCCCTCCCCAGGCGGGACATAGCGGCGAAGGGTTAAGCAAAGGCTGCTGAATGTGTTAACGCGCGGCGGATTGGGATTTAATCTCGACGGTCAGCGCCGCCCCTCATTGTCATCGGTACGCATCTGGTACGCCTACCCCCGCAGCGCCTGGTCCAGGTCGGCGATCAGATCATCGCCATCCTCTATCCCCGACGACAACCGCACCAGCGAATCCGAAATGCCGATTTCCGCGCGCTTTTCCGCCGGGATCGAGCCGTGCGTCATCAGCGCCGGGTGTTCGATCAGGCTTTCGACGCCGCCGAGGCTTTCAGCCAGCGTGAACAGTTGCGTCCGTTCGAGGAAGCGTTTGGTGCCGGCGAGGTCGCGGTCGAGGTCGACCGAGATCATGCCGCCGAAGGCATGCATCTGTTGGACGGCGATGGCGTGCTGCGGATGGCTGGCCAGGCCGGGATAGACGACGCGGCGCACATCTTTTCGCGCCTCCAGCCACTGCGCAATCTTCAGGCCGTTCGTGGAATGCCGCTCCATCCTGAGCGCCAGTGTCTTGATGCCGCGCAGCGCGAGAAAACTGTCGAAGGGACCGGAGATGGCGCCGATGGCGTTCTGCAGGAATTTCAGCTGGGCCGCCAAATCCTTGTTGTCGCCGACGATGGCGACGCCGCCGACCATGTCGGAATGGCCGTTGAGATATTTCGTCGTCGAGTGGACGACGATGTCGATGCCGAGTTCAAGCGGCCGCTGGATGTAGGGGCTGCAGAACGTGTTGTCGGCGACCGTCAAAACCCCTTTGCGCCTGGCGAGTGCCGCAACGCCTTCGAGGTCGACGATGCGCAGGAGCGGATTGGTCGGGGTTTCAACCCAGAGCAGTTTTGTCTCCGGACGGATCGCTGCTTCCACCGCCGCCAGATCAGTGAAGTCCACAAAACTCACCTGCAGATTGGCCGAGCGCTTGCGCACCCGCTCCATCAGCCGGAACGAGCCGCCATAGATGTCGTCGGTTGCAACGATATGGGCGCCGCTGTCGAGCAGCTCGAGCACGGTCGAGATCGCCGCCAGGCCGGAAGCGAATGCAAAGGCGGCCGAGCCGCTTTCGAGATCGGCCACCGCGCGCTCGAAGGCGAAGCGGGTCGGGTTCTGGCTGCGGGCGTACTCAAACCCCTTGTGCACGCCGGGCGACTGCTGGCCATAGGTCGAGGTCGCGTAGATCGGCACCATCACCGCGCCGGTCAGCGGGTCATGGCTCTGGCCGCCATGGATGGTGCGCGTGGAAAAAGCCAGGCGGTTCTTGCCCGATGGGGGTGTTTCAGCAGTCATCGTGCGCGCCTCAAATGGTTGATCAGGTCGATACGGGTTATCAGGCCGACGAACTCGTCGCCATCGAAGATGATGGCGACCTCGTTGCGGTCGAACACCGGCAGCAGCGCATCCAGCGTCTGGCCGGCCTGCAGCGTGTGCAGATTGGAGGTCATGGCGGTGCGCACCGGAGCGTTGAAGCGGTCCCAGCGGCCGTCATAGGGGCCGTCGACCTTGGCCAATATATCGCCCTCATCGATAATGCCGACCAGCTTGCCATTGTCCAGCACCGGCAGCTGCGAGACATCGGAGCGGCGCATGCGGCCATAGGCGTTGAGCAGGCTTTCGTCGGGGCCGACATAAACGGTGTCGCCGGTGCGGTGCGAGCGCATGACGAGGTCGCGCAGATCGCCATGCTGTTCCTGTTCGGCCAGCCCCTGCTCGGCCAGCCAGAAATCGTCGAACACCTTGGACAGATATTTGTTGCCGCTGTCGCAGACGAAGGTGACGACGCGTTTTGCTGTCGTCTGCTCGCGGCAATAGCGAAGCGCGGCCGACAGCAGCGTGCCGGAAGACGAGCCGGCGAGAATGCCTTCCTTCGAAAGCAGGTCCCGCACGGCCAGCATGCTCTGCTTGTCTGGGATGGAATAGGCTTTCCTGACCAGCGACAGATCGGCATTGGGCGGCACAAAATCCTCGCCGATGCCTTCGACGGTCCAGCTGCCGGCCTCTTCCATCTTGCCGGTCTTGATCAGCGGCGCCAGCACCGATCCGACGGGATCGGCCAGCACCATTTCGGTCTTCGGCGATGTTCTGGCGAAGTAGCGGCCAAGCCCGGTCAGCGTACCGCCGGAGCCGACGCCGACGACCACGGCGTCGAGGTCGCCATCGAGCTGGGCAAGGATTTCCGGTCCGGTGGTGGTCTCATGCGCCTCGGGGTTGGCCGGGTTGGCGAACTGGTTGGCGTAGAAGGCGCCGGGCGTTTCCGATGCGATCTTCTCGGCCATGTCCTGGTAATATTCGGCATGGCCCTTGCCGACATCGGAGCGGGTCATGCGCACTTCGGCGCCGAGCGCGCGCAGATGCTGGATCTTTTCGCGCGACATCTTGTCGGGCACGACGAGGATGATGCGGTAGCCCTTGGGGATGCCGACCTGGGCGAGGCCGAGACCGGTATTCCCAGCGGTCGCCTCGACGATGGTGCCGCCGCGCTTCAGCTTGCCTTCCTTCTCGGCCGCCGCAATCATCGACAGCGCAATGCGGTCCTTGATCGAACCGCCGGGATTCTGGCTTTCGAGCTTGATGAACAGCCGGCACTTGCCGGTGTCGAATTTGGTCAGTTCGACCACCGGCGTCTGGCCGATGAGGTCGAGCACCGAGGCGTATGGCGGACGCAGGCGGGATAACGCGCCGTCCGAACTGCCTGGCGCAGCTTTTCCGTGCTCGCTCATATCGATGTGCTCCCTTGAACAAGCGACCGCCTCGGGGGCAGAGCGGCAGCGTAGCTTCTTTTCCGGCCGTTTGCAGTCGGAAAGAAGGTAGATCGTGCCAATCAACCGGCGAGAGGGGGAATGGAATTCCAGTTTTAGGCCGGCTTTGGACTCAAGCCCAACACCCTCCGTAGCGATCCTTCCCACCCCCCTCTGAGGGGCGTGCTATCCCGCCGACGTCAACAGCTTTACCCTAGCAGCTGCTTGCTCAGCCTAGCGCATTGCACGCGGATGTCGGGGATGGCGTCGATCTCGAAGAAGGTGCCGCGGGTCAGCGGCCCGACGGCGAGGATCTTGGCCGATGCGGTGCCGTCGCCGGCGATGATTTCGCACTTGGCCGTTACATCGAGGCCAAGCCGCAGCGGGTCGGGCCGCGCCAGGCCGCGGTCGACCAGCGAGCGCACGACGCTGTTCGACGTCGTCGAGATGTCGCGGGCGATGCCGGTGCAATCATAGATGCGGGCGACCTGCAGCGTTTCCAGCGCCTTTGTGTGGCGAGACTGGATGCCGACGGTGAATCCATCGCCAGCCTCGATGCCGACGACACGGCCGGCGACCGGGCGGATGCGGCCGGTGCGCACCGCTTCGGTGACGCGGGCATGCACCTCGGGCGCCAGCCGATGGCGATGGATGTCCCACCAGGCCTTGGTGTGCTCAACGAAGCGGCGCTTGGCCGAGGACGGCCAGTTCTGCCAGATCTTCTGATTGAAGGGTCGCAGCCCATCGACGACGTCGCGCCAGTCGATGCCGGCCTTCTGGTTTTCGCGGATCAGGTCGCGGAACCAGCCGACGAAATAGGAGAGCTGCGTGCCGAGCGGAATGTCGGCGACGTCGAGCTTGATCGGGTTGCCCTTGCGGTGCGGCGACGGCAGCAGCCCGCGCCGCGATACGGCGACGATCTCGCCGCGATGGCCGCGCTGCTCGAGCGACAGGAAGGCGTCGACCATGCTGAGCCCGGTGCCCAGCACCAGCACGCGGGCTTCAGGATCGAGCGCGGTGTCGGCCTCGGTGCCCATGCGGATTGCGTGCCCTTGGCCGGCGCCGGGCTGCTCGTCATGGCCGGTGGCAAGCACCGCCAGATGCGCGACGACGCTGGTGCCGTTGGCCAGCACAACTTCGACGCCGGACGATGTCGGCGAGATCGACAGGCTTTCCTCGCGAATCAGCCTGAGACGGCCGGTTTCCTTTTCGCGCGTTTCGAGCTCGTCGAGCACTTCCTTGAGGTAGCGGGCATAGACGCTGCGCGGTGCATAGAAGGGTGTCTGCGGCGTCTGTTCCTGGCTTATCAGGCCGCGCCCCTGCAACCAGCGCCAGAAATTCAGGGGATCGTCGGCATAGGCGCTCATCCCCGCGGCGCTGACATTCAGCACGTGCGCCGATAAGAGCGTCGAATAGGCGATGCCCTGGCCGAAATGCGGACGCTTTTCGATCAGCGTGACGCGAAGGTCCGGGTTGGGCGACTTCAGCAGATGCGCGGCAAGCACGACGCCGCTGGCGCCGCCGCCGACGATGATGATCGAGCTGCGGATGATCGAAATGGCGCGCGCGACGCTCATGCGAGCACGCTCAGGATCAGGCGGGGACCTTTTGCGCCGGCGCAAGCTCGTCGATGTCCCTCGCGACCGGAAGGTCGTCGAGGACGATGTCGCGCATCTCGGCAAGCGTGCGCTGGTCGAGCACCTCGGCGATCGCCTGCCGGACCTCGAGCATCAGATGTCGGACTTGGCATGTCGCCTCATTGCAGTCTTCACAGCGCTGATACTGGGTGCGGCTGGCGCAGGGGATGGGCGCCAGCGGTCCGTCGAGGACGCGCACGACATGGCCGACCTTGATCTCGTCGGCCGGGCGCGCCAGGCGATACCCGCCATCCTTGCCCTTGCGGCTCTGGACGAAACCGGCATTGCGCAATTCGCCCAGAATGGCGTCGAGGAATTTCTTCGGGATGTTGTTGCCGCTGGCGATGTCGCCGACGAAGGCGAGCTGTCCCACCGGCAGATGCGCCAGATGGACCAGCGCCTTGAGGCCGTACTTGCCTTTTTTGGTGAGCATAGACCGAATGTTTCTCTGTCAGGCGATGGCCCAAACCATCGGTTGCGAAACGCCTGACGTGCCTCCCCGCCGCGTGCAAGCTGCTTCGACACATAAATTCTACTGACATGATATACAAGCCGAGAAACCTTGATTTTGCTTCGTTTTCACGCCGCAGGGGCCACTTTAGCAAGGCTTTGTGCCGTTACGGTCACAGCCAGCCGCGAGCGATTGCAGCGATGAACGGCGGCTCCTGCTCCCAATGTCGATAAGATTACTATACTTACCCTCGAACACGCGGAACGTGTTTTCAAATCAACCGTCTTTTACAGCATGGATTTGCGCCATTTGGGGCTTTGCCGGGAATTTTGGGTCGCAGCCCGCGGATCGGCGAACATGACTCCCGACAACTCGGGCGCCGCCCTGCGCCCGATATCAGGACGCCGCCTTGCCGCTCTGAGACCGGGCGGCCTTGGCGGCCACCGGCACGCCGCTTGACCGCAGCATCCAGCGGTGGCCGTCGCTGCGGAAGTCGGTGAGGCTCAACGGCTCGACATCGATCCTGCGGCAGGCCGCAAGCGGCGCGCCGAGCACCAAATCAGGCCTCTTCCGTAGCGAGGGTTGGCAGGACCACCAACTCTTCAGCACCTTTGGGGCGCCGTTTGCGTTTGTGCACGGTCCGACACGGGCCGGTCACCGCGCCCGCATCAGCCGTTGGTTTTTTTCTAACAAGTGCTTTTTGCTTGGAACGATTTAACTCTACAAGAATGATAGAATTAGCTGACTATGAACAGGCATCCGGTTTTTCTCATTTTTCATGGAGCCTTTCATGTCCAGCATTTCGCGACGCATTGTCCTCCTGTCGTCGGCAGCTTTGGCGGGTGCGGCCTTCCTCGGCCCGGCCCAGGCGCAGGACCTCAACATCACCATTGGCTACCAAACGGTGGTCGAACCTTCGAAAGTAGCACAGGCCGACGGCGCCTATGAAAAGGCGACCAAGGCAACGATCGACTGGCGTAAGTTCGATTCCGGTGCCGATGTCATCGCCGCCGTCGCATCCGGTTCGGTCGATATCGGCTATGTCGGCTCGAGTCCGCTGGCCGCGGCCGCCAGCCGCGAACTGCCGATCCAGACCATCTTTGTCGTCGGCCTGATCGGCCAGTCCGAAGCGCTGGTCGCCCGCAATGGATCCGGCATCGAGAAGATCGCCGACCTCGCCGGCAAGAAGGTGGCGGTGCCGTTCGTGTCGACCACGCATTACAGCCTGCTTGCCGCGCTGAAGCACGAAAACGTCGACCCGAAGTCGGTCGAAATCCTTAATCTCAGGCCACCGGAAATAGCCGCCGCCTTCGCTCGCGGCGACATAGACGCGGCCTATGTCTGGGATCCGGCGCTCGGCCAGATCAAGACGACAGGCAAGGTGGTGCTGGATTCCTCGCAGGTTGCCGCCTGGGGCGCGCCGACCTTCGACGCCTGGATCGTGCGCACCGACTTCGCCGAAAAGAACCCGGACGCCGTGCGCGATTTCGTCAAGGTGACCGGCGAATCCTATGCCCAGTTCCTGGCCAAGCCCGAGGCATGGTCGGTTTCGTCGCCGGAAGCGGCCAAGATCGCCAAGATCACCGGTGCCAAACTGGAAGAGGTGCCGCAGCTCCTCAAGGGTTACGTCTTCCCGACATTGGAAGAGCAGGCTTCCGACAAATTCCTCGGCGGCGGCACGGTCAAGGCGATCGAGGCAGCTTCGGCCTTCCTCAAGGAGCAGGGCAAGATCGACGCCGTGCTGCCCGACTATTCGAAATACGTGTCGTCGAAATACGTGACCGAGGCTCTGGCCTCGAACTGATCTTCAGTTTTACGCAATTCCGGACGGAAAACCGCTTTACACTTTTCCTGGAATTGCCCTGAACACGCGCGGTTTCTTCTTCCCTGACGCCGCGTGCTGCCTGTCCCGGATCCGCTTAACGAGGGCCGGGGCAGGCTGATTTTCTTCCGGAGCCCCTTTTCATGCCGCATCTCGTACTCGACCCGCATCTCGTACTCGACAAGGTCTCGGTTCACTATGACGGCCAGGCAGCGCCGGCGGTCGACCGGGTTTCCATCGATGTCGCCAAGGGCGATTTCGTCGTGCTGGTCGGCCGCTCCGGCTGCGGCAAGACTTCGCTGCTCAATGTCGCCGCCGGCCTGGTCGAGCCCGCGCGCGGGGTCGCCACGATCGGCGGCCGGCCGATCACCGGCCCAGGCTCCGACCGGGCGGTCGTGTTCCAGAACGATGCGCTGTTTCCCTGGCTGACGGCCCGTGAAAACGTCGCCTTTGCGCTCAGGCTGCGCGGCGTGCCGCAAGCCGAGCGGGCGCGCCGCGCCGACCAGTTGCTGGCGCTGGTCAAGCTTAACGGCGTCGGCGACAAACGCATCTGGGAATTGTCCGGCGGCATGCGCCAGCGCGTCGGCCTCGCCCGAGCGCTCGCGGCCGAGCCTGAATTCCTGCTGCTCGACGAACCGCTCGGCGCACTCGATGCGCTGACGCGCGAGCGCATGCAGACGACGCTGCTCGACCTGTGGACCGCAAGCCGGGTCGGCGTGCTGATGGTCACGCACGGCATCGAGGAGGCGCTGGTGCTGGCCACAAGCATCGTCGTTTTGGCGCCCGGACCGGGCCGCGTGGTGCGGACATTCGAGACCAGTTTCAGCCGGCGCTATGCCGCAGGCGAGCCGATCCGCGCCATCAAGACCGATCCGGCCTTTGCCGCGGCGCGCGGCGAGCTGACCGATGCGATCTTCGAAGGAGAGGCGGCATGAGCGTCACCTCCTACAGCGAGCGGCCGGCCGCCGGGACCGGCGAGGCCGATGCCATTTCGGTGCCGTGGTCGCGGCCGGTGCGGAAGCGGCGCGGGGTTTCCTCGCGGGCGATCAGCGCCGTCACCATCGTGGCCGCGCTGGCGGCATGGGCGCTGTCTGCGCGCCTGCAACTGGTGTCGCCGGTGTTCCTGCCGTCGCCCGCCGCCGTGTGGACCAAGTTCATCGTGGTGATCAAGGACGGCTTCGTCGACGCGACTTTGCTCCAGCATATCGTCGCCAGCCTCGGCCGCGTGTTCGCGGCGCTGCTCGCGGCCATCGTCATCGGCGTTCCGGTTGGGCTGGCTATCGGCATTTCGACGGTCGGGCGCGGCATCTTCGATCCCTTGCTCGAATTTTTGCGGCCGATCCCGCCGCTCGCCTATCTGCCGCTGGTCATCATCTGGTTCGGTATCGGCGAACCGTCAAAGATCCTGGTGATTGCCATTGCCATGCTGGCGCCGGTGGCGCTGTCGACGGCCTCGGGCGTGCGCGGTGTCTCAAAGGAGCGCATCGATGCGGCCCGTTCGCTTGGTGCGACGCAGCGCCAAGTGGTGCGCCATGTCATCCTGCCCAGCGCGCTGCCGTCGATCCTCACCGGCCTGCGCATCGCGCTCGGCGCCGGCTGGTCGACGCTGGTTGCAGCCGAGCTGGTGGCGGCAACGCGCGGCCTCGGCTTCATGATCCAGTCGGCCGCCCAGTTCCTGGTCACCGATGTCGTGGTGATGGGAATAGTGGTGATCGCGACAATAGCCTTCGTGCTGGAATTCATCATCCGCCGGATCGAGCGTCAGCTGGTTCCGTGGGCGGGAAAGGAATGACAACAAGTTTCTGCCGGTTTGACCGGCTGCTTCCCTTCGCAGCACGGCGACCGCCGACCCCGGAACAGAAGGAGTGATGTCATGACCCAGTCCACCGCGGTGCTGTTCGCCCATCTCGGCAGCTGGCTGCTCGCCTGGCGGGAGAACTCGTCGTCACAGCCGCAACCGAAATCGCCGGCCCCGGTGCAACTCGACGCCGAACGCGACCGCCTGCCGCCACGCGACGAGGGATTTTACTGGGCCTGGCAGTATTGGTCGCAGTGAGGTGATGGTGATTAGCGCCAGCCTTCGCGATTTCGTCATCCTAGGGCGAAGCAAGGAGCGAAGCGACGCGGCGCAGACCCTAGGATCCATGCCGAGACGCTGATGCTACGCTCCAGGGGAGCAACAAACCGGGCGCCTACCACCCGGTTCCGCGAAACAGCTCAAACCACTCCGGATTGGCCTTCTCTATCAGTTCGATCTTCCACTGTCTCGGCCATCGCTTCAGCGACTTCTCGCGTTGAATGGCATCGGTGATGTCGAAGAATTCCTCATACCAGACCAGCCGTTGAACACCGTAGCGGCTGGTGAAGCCTGCGCCCTGGCCGGATTTGTGTTCAGGCATGCGGCGGGCGAGATCGTTGGTGACGCCGATGTAGATCGTGCCGCGTTTTTGGCTTGCAGTCATGTAGACGTAGCCGGTCTACGGCATGGACCGCCGCGCGTTGTTTTTTCAGGTGATCCTGCCCGGCGCGCTGCCGGCGATCTTCGTCGGCCTGCGCTATGCGCTGGGCATCATGTGGCTGACGCTGATCGTTGCCGAAACCATCTCGGCCAGTTCCGGCCTCGGCTACATGGCCATGCAGGCACGCGAATTCCTGCTGATCGATGTGGTCGTGCTGTCGATCCTGATCTATGCGCTGCTCGGCAAGCTTGCCGACAGCTTCGCCTGCCTGCTCGAGCGGCTGTCGCTCGGCTGGCATCCCGCCTTCCAGAACGCCTGAGGGTTCGATGCCAACCGCCAGCCTGACCGCCATCCGTTCCTTCGTCGCCGCACCGGAACCGTCACGGCCGGAGGAGGCCGTCGAAAGGCAGCGCGCCTTTGCCTTCAAGGGCATGGAAAAGCGCTTTGGCGACAAGGTCGTGCTCGACTGCATCGATCTCGACGTGCCGGTCGGGCAGTTCGTTGCCGTCATCGGCAAGAGCGGCTGCGGCAAGAGCACGCTTTTGCGGCTGCTGGCCGGGCTCGACCGGCCGACGGCAGGATCGCTGACATTCGGGCCGGAGGCCAAGGCCGGCGCTGGCGAAGAGAGCCGCTTCATGTTCCAGGAGCCGCGGCTGTTGCCCTGGGCCAGCGTGGTGAAAAACGTCGAGGTCGGGCTGACCGGGCTTGCCACCGGTGCGGAAGCCAGGCGGCGCGCGCTCGCCATCCTGGGTGAAGTCGGCCTCGCCGACCGCGCCGACGAATGGCCCTCGGTGCTCTCGGGCGGCCAGAAGCAGCGCGTGGCGCTGGCGCGTGCACTGATCGGACAGCCAAAGATTCTGGCGCTCGACGAGCCGCTCGGCGCGCTCGATGCGCTGACCCGCATCGAAATGCAGCAGCTTCTGGAACGCATCTGGCTGGAGCAAAAATTCACCGCGGTGCTGGTCACGCATGACGTCGCCGAGGCGGTTGCGCTCGCCGACCGGGTGGTGGTGATCGAGGACGGCCGCATCGCGCTCGATCTCGACGTGTCGGTGGCGCGGCCGCGCCGGCGCGGTTCGGTCGAGCTTGCCAGGCTGGAGGGCAGGATTCTGGATCAGCTGTTCGGGTAGTGCTGTCGCGGGCAGGGCATTCTATCCGAACCGGATAGATAGGTAACAGAATGGACCGGCAATATGGGGTGGCTGTTTTCTTGCTCGCCGGGTTGGCCCTGTTTGCGACTGCGGGTTTGACCAGCGCCTTCCCCCACTCCGCCTTTCCTCTCCCCCGTCGATCGGGGAGAGGTGTCGAGCGAAGCTCGACGGAGTGGGGGTCGATCTGTGTGGGTCGATTTTTCGTCGCAACTCACCCCCGCGAACGGCTCGCCCATACCAGCCCGGCGAAACCGACCAGCATGGTCACGATGCCGATATAGAGCCATTGCGACTCGCCGGTCATGAAGCTACCGCCGACCACGCCAATGCCCTGCAGCGACCACAGCGCGCCAATGGCGAGCACGATCAGCGCCAGCAGATATCTGAACAGTCTCATCGCCAAGATTCCTTTCCGAAGTCGATCGTCAACTGCGCCATGACCGTGATGACAGAGCGAAAGGACGGCGCCAATCGCGCTCTCTTCTACTTGTACTATAACGTCCTGCCTTGCTCACGGAATCTGTGAAACAGCTCGCAATATCGCCGGCGATACGGCCGCGCCACACGAAAGATGCCTGACAAACTGTTTCCCAGCGACTCCAAACGTGTGCCAGTGCCACGGAACCGCCCGATGCTTGCCGCATTTCCTGCCTTATTCGACACTTAACGGCTGGGGTCTGTCGAAAACGGAGCCAACCCCCCCAACATGAAGAAAACAAACCAGACCGCGCTTGTCGCGGTAACGGTCGCCGCTGGCCTGATGGTCGGTGCGTCCGCCTCCTCCGCCGCCGGCCAGTGCGGCCGCGCCTCCTGGTACGCACTGCATTCCAGGACCGCCAATGGCGAACGCATGAACCCGTCGGCGCTGACCGCCGCGCACCGCAGCCTGCCTTTCGGCACCAAGTTGAAAGTGACCAACCAGAATAATGGCCGCAGCGTCGTCGTGCGCATCAACGACCGTGGACCGTTCATCAAAGGGCGCGTGCTCGACCTGTCCAAGGGCGCCGCCGGCCAGCTCGGCTTCATCGGCTCGGGCCATACCTCGGTGTGCATGGCGCGCGTCTAGATCTGTCCAAGTCCGGCCCGATCGGGCCGGACGCATCCTGCCCCGTTGTCCAACAGCCTTGCATTTTGCAGTGCACATTCAGCCGGCTCCAGCCGCCCAACGCGGTTTCTCAAGGCCTTGGACGAAAGATTGGCATATGTCACGCCACGTGACGTATTGCATCGCAGCAATATCTTGTTAACCTCCGCGCGAGACATTCAAGGCTCGGCGCTGTCCGTCGTCCCTTCGGTCACGGCAGCTGCGGAGTACCTGATGTTCTACCAGCTCTACGAAATGAACCATGCCGCCCTGCAGCCCGCGCGGCTTTATGCCGATGCAGTGCGGCTGTTCTACACCAACCCGCTCAATCCGTTTTCGCATACGCCGTGGGGCCGCTCGGTCGCTGCCACCGCCGAACTGTTCGAGCGCACGACGCGCCGCTACAGCAAGCCGCATTTCGGCCTGAGCAAGACCGTGGTCGACTGGAAAAGCGTCGAGGTCAGCGAAAAGACCGTGTGGTCGCGGCCGTTCTGCAATCTCACCCGCTTCGAGCGGTCGGTGCCCGCCGGTCGCAAGGCCGACCCCAAGCTTCTCATTGTGGCGCCGATGTCGGGCCATTATGCGACGCTGCTGCGCGGCACGGTCGAGGCGATGCTGCCCTATGCCGACGTGCACATCACCGACTGGGTCGATGCCCGCATGGTGCCGGTGACCGACGGCCATTTCGACCTCGACGATTATATCGACTACATCATTGACATGCTGCATGCGCTGGGGCCGGACACCCATGTGATGGCGGTGTGCCAGCCTTCGGTGCCGGTGCTGGCGGCGGTGGCGCTGATGGAAAAGCGCGGCGATCCCTTCGTGCCCTCGACCATGACCTTGATGGGCGGGCCGATCGACACCCGCCGCAATCCGACCGCGGTCAATCTTCTGGCCAAGGAAAAGGGCATCGACTGGTTCCGCGACAACGTCATCATGCACGCGCCCTGGCCGGTGCCGGGCTTCGGCCGCGAAGTCTATCCGGGCTTCCTGCAGCTGTCGGGCTTCATGAGCATGAACCTCGACCGCCACATCACCGCCCACAAGGACTTCTTCATGCATCTGGTCAAGCATGACGGCGACAATGCCGAGAAGCACCGCGATTTCTACGACGAATATCTGGCGGTGATGGACCTGACGGCGGAATTCTATCTGCAGACCGTCGACACGGTGTTCGTGCGCCATGCGCTGCCCAAGGGCGAGATGACGCATCGCGGCGAGGTGGTCGACACCAAGGCGATCCGCAATGTCGCGCTGTTCACGGTCGAAGGCGAGAACGACGACATTTCCGGTCTCGGCCAGACCCAGGCCGCCCACGATCTCTGCCCCAACATCCCGGCTGACCGGCATGCGCATTACATGCAGCCGGCCGTCGGCCATTACGGCGTCTTCAACGGGTCGCGATTCCGCTCGGAAATCGTGCCGCGCATCGTCGATTTCATCACCAGCTACGGCCGCCAGAACCGGGTTGCGGTGAAACCAAGGCTGGTCCGCTCCGCCAAAAGCTGAGGCTCGATCCGGCTGCAGCGTGCATTGCCCACAAAAGCGGGGCGATTTTGCGCGCCACAGGCGTTCTGTTGCACAATAGACGCTGTTGGGCGGGCGCGGGTAACCATGCCGAAGAATCTGGCTCCCCCGATAATTGACACGGAGTGTAAATCCCCTTTAACCTTTCGTTAAGAACAAGGGCGAACGGGGACAATGACTTCCTCACCGATGGCACGGACGCTGCGCTTGTGGGCGGCAGCAGGGCTGGCGATCTCTGTGTGCTGGGCAGTGCCGGCACTTGCAGGCGGCGCCATGGCGACGGGCGGCATGACCTCGCAGCCGATCGGCCACTATGATTTCTGTAAAACCCAGCCCGGCGAATGCTCGATCCGGCCGAGCAACCTCAACCCCGCCGCGATGACCGACGCCTTCATGCGCAAGCTGATCAACGTGACGTCAAGGGTCAACGCCGCCGTCAAGCCGATGAGCGACTACGACATCTATGGCAAGGACGAGGTCTGGGCCTATCCCGACAAGGGCGTCGGCGATTGCGAAGACTATGTGCTGGAAAAGCGCCGCCAGCTCTCGCGCTCTGGCGTGTCGCTGGCCGATCTCTTGATCACCGTCGTGCGCAAGCCGGACGGCGAAGGCCATGCCGTGCTGACGGTGCGCACCGACAAGGGCGACTACGTCCTCGACAATCTGACCGACAAGGTGAAGATCTGGGACGCCACCGGCTATCGCTTCCTCAAGCGGCAGGCCATCGACAACACCGGCCGCTGGGTCTCGATCCGCGGCGGCCAGCAGGTGCTGGTCGGCGCGGTTCAGTAAATAAGGACGATGCATGTGAGCGCGTCGCTGCGAACAGCTTCGTCGGAAGCCCGCGGCTAATTACTTTCACGAGATAACCGCAAGTCGGCGCTGCCCCTCATTGCCCTGCCGGGCATTTCTCCCCGTATAGTGACGGGAGAAAGATGCTGCCATCGGTGATTTCGCCAATCGTCAACGTTGCAAAATAGTCGCCGGCAGGCGGATGAGGGCAGCGCTGCCCTCGAAATCTTATCTCTCGAAACGCCTCCTCAAAAAATTTCGCTACCTGCGTGAACCAAACCGTCTCCAGCGGCGACACACAGCCGTAAACAGAAACCCAACCATGGAGACTTCAAATGACTGCTTTCCTGCGTAATGCTTTCCTCGCCGCCATCGCGGTATCGTCCCTGGCCGGATCCGCTATGGCCGACCAGACCGGCTGCGCCAAGAACAACCAGTGGGGCAATCGCTGTTGCGATCTCACCTCGGACTGCCTGGGTGGCGGTCGCGGCGGCGATCATGACAGCACTGGCGGCCGTGGCGGCCAGGCCGGCGCGAAGTAATCTCGCTATATGCCCGCTGGCTAACGGCCGGCGGGCATCGCCTTCAGGATGAAATGCCGGCGCTATTGATGAGCATTCGTGGCCTTGGCGCCGCCCTACTTACGCCGCTCCAGTGCCGCCCGGATCGAGCCGGTGATGCGGGCAAGCTCGGCTTCGTCCAGCTTCTCGATGTTTTCGGCCAACAGATTGGCCAACTCGGTGGCAGCAGGACTGAGGCCGGACGTATCGAGTCTCACCCGCGGATGTGAGGCCTCGGCCAGACGCGCCAGCTCTTCGGCATCGTCCCAGATGACGTTGAAATAGCCGATGATCTTCTGGATCAGCGTCCAGGTCGGCGCGCCGCGGCGGCCATGTTCCAGCGCCGACAAATAGGCGGCGCTGACTCCGATCGCCTGCGCCATGTCCTTCTGGCGCAAGCCGCGCTCGGCTCGAAGCGCCCGCAGTTTTTCGCCGAACGGCGTCATCAGCGGGTTCGCCTGAGCCGAACGTAGAGCGCGCCCGAACCGCCGTGATTGCGGGCGGCGTCATCGTGGCTGGAGACCAGCGGCCGGAAGGCAGGCGTCGACAGCCAGGCAGGCACGGCGCGCCGCAAGACGCCGTCGCCGCCCGACGACGACCCTTTTCCCGTAATGACGAGGACATAGCGGATGCCGCCGGCATGGGCCCGGTGCAGGAACGAAAACAGCAGCGAATAGGCCTCGGCCTGGGTCATGCCATGCAGATCGACGCGGCCTTCGATCGGCAACCGGCCCTTCTTCAGCTTGTCCAATGTCGGCTCGTCCAGCGCGTGCGATACATGCTGCGCCTTCGGCTTGGCGGCGAGGACCGGACCGACAGCGACCGGCGTCTGTGCCGGCTTAGGGTCTACGACGATGTCGGGAATCTCGACCGCGGTCCGGCCCTTCAGCGGTCGGGCGGTGCGCGCCACCAGGTTCCACAGCACCCGATCGTCTTCGTTGAGTTTATCGGGGCGCTTGCTCATCGATTCGATTCCGAAACGAGAGCGCCTGGAACCAAGGCATAGAAATCGGCCGCATTGCGAACGACGCCGGCGATCTCGCCGGCCGCATCGCCGGAGCCGGCGAACAGATCGCCCCGCGCCGGCCCGGTGATGGCCGAACCGGTGTCCTGCGCAATCATCAGCCGCCGGAACGGTTTTCCATCGAAGGCGGTCAGCGACGGAGCGTCGATGTAGAAGGGGGTACCGAATGTGTGCAGCAGCCGGTCGACCGCGAGCGAGCGGCCGGGCGTCAACGGCACCTTGGCGGCGGCGATAGGACCGAGTGCGGCATCGTCGACATCGGCTTCGCGAAAGAAGATGTAGGAGCGGTTCTGCCAGAGGATCTCGTCGACGCGATCCGGATGCGCCCTGAACCAGGCGCGGATCGACTGCATCGTCACTTTTTCCAGTCGGATTTCGCCGAGTTCGGCGAGAATCTTCCCCGGACCGCTGAAACGTTGGCCGGATTTGGCGGCGTAGGTGACGCGGCAAAGCCGGCCGTCGGTCATCTTCAGCCTGGCCGCACCTTGCACATGGATGAAGAAGACGTCGACCTTGTCGGCAAGCCAGGCGATTTCCAGGCCTTGGCCGGCCAGCGCGCCTCTCTCGATCTCACTGCGGTCGAAATACTCCACCAGGCCCTGCGGCGTATCGCGGGCGAAGGCGAGATAGTCGTCCATCCCTCGAGGACGGTTGGCATCATCGATGTCGACGAGATCGGAAGGCCGCGCCAGCAGCGGCACCGTGAATTCATCCGTGCGCACTGGTGAGGCCTCGGCCTCGGGCTCGTAGAAGCCGGTGACCAGGCCGAGGTTTTCGGATCGAATCTGGACCGGGGCGAAATGGCGCTCGAAAAAAGCCTTGGCCGCCGACCGATTCGCCGGCGAAACGGTGCGCGCCTCGTCATAGGCGCCGGCAAACGCGTTGAACCGGACGCCCAACGAACCGGTGCGGTAGGGCTTGTTCAGGACATGAAAGGCCGAACGGCGGAAGGCTTCGAAAGCGGGCAGATGGTCATCGGAATTCCAACCGGGAAGATCATCGAAGGACTTTTCCACGAAAAGCGGCGAGAGCGACACCTCAGCCTCGCCACTGCCGATGTTTGCCTGCATGTCGCTATCCCAAAAAAGCTGCCCGCACCGGGCGACATGCATAGGCTCAGTCTTCTTCCTCGGTGGCGACCAGCTTCCAGTTCGGATCGCGCGAGCGTGTGTCGCGGGCGAAGGTCCAGACATCCTTGACCTCGGCCACCGTCTCGGGATCGCCATCGATGACGGCACCCGCCTTGTCGCGGGTCGCCGAAATCAGTTCGCTCACGATGCGCAGCGTGATGTGGGCCTCGCCGCCCCTCATCTCGGCCGAGACGATGTCGGCCTTATCGATGCCGACGAAGGAGGACTGGATCTTTTCGGCTTTCGCCTCGCGGTCGCCAATCGCGGCAACGAAGCCGTCAAAAACCTCGCGCGACAACAGGTTCTTCAGCGTTTTTCGGTCGCCATCGGCATAGGCCATGACGATCATCTCATAAGCCATCTTGGCGCCGTCGACGAAGACTTTGGGGTCGAAGGAGGGATCATTGTCCTTGATCGCGCGCAGGCCCTTGTTGAGGTCGGTGTCGGGCTTGGCGAAGGCATCGATGGCCGCATAGGTCTCGGCAGCCGTCTCGCCCGGCATGCGCTTGCGTGGCAGCGAAACCACATTTTCGGGCTTCTGGGTCGCGTCCTTCTCGGTACGGCTGGCCGTGTACGGATCGAAGGGCGGGCGCTCGCTGCCCGTGCGGCGGCCAAGCACGTTGCGCAACTGGAAAAAGATCACCACCGCCGCAATCAGAAAGAAAATGGTGCCGAAGTCGAAGAATCCCATAACTTTCGCCAATCAATCCCTGACCTGGCCGGGACCGCCAGCCAATCGGGCGGCGGTCGCATGGCGTTAAACATGCAAAGCATATAGAACGCATGGCGCAATCATTCAAATCAAAGGCAGGCATACCTATCTAACGGCCTCAGTGCCAGCGGCGATTATGCGCCGCCCGGCAAACATGGAAACGATCGGTCAAGACTTGCGCATTTCCTTCCTTCCTCTGTTCCTGCTTGCGCTGCCGCTGCTGGAAATCGCCGGTTTCGTCATTGTCGGCCGCGAGGTCGGGGCGCTCGCCACGGTCGGCCTGGTGCTGGCTTCAAGCATTGCCGGCGTGCTTCTGCTCCGGCACCAGGGTTTTGGTGTCATGGCGCGGGTCCGCGCCGAGATGGCCGGCGGCGGCGACCCCAGCCGCCAGCTCGCGCATGGCGCCATGATCGTGGTCGCCGCCATCCTGTTGATCATCCCCGGCTTCATTACCGATATTATCGGCCTGCTGCTGTTCCTGCCGCCGGTACGCGACCTTGCCTGGCGCAGGCTCAAGGGCCGCATCGTCGTCGCGACCGATTTCACCGCCGGCGGTTTTCGCCGCAGGTCGCGCGACAAGGTCATCGACCTCGACGACGGCGACTATTCGCGCGAGGACGATTTCAAGCGCGGTCCCGACCATAACTCGCCGTGGCGCCGCCTGAAGGACGACTGAACGTCACCTTGAGGACGACTGAACGTCGCCTTGAGGACGACTGAGGCTACATCGACCCCTTCGGCCTGAAGGCGGCAAACCTTGTCTTGTCATGCCGACCATGCTAGCCAACGCCCGATTTCAATTCGGTCAGCGCTGCTGTCCAGGCAAAAGGAACAAGGCTCATGGCCAGCAAAGATGACGCGCCGGTCGGCGCCGCCAACGGCAACGGCGAAACGGCGCAGCCGTCGCTCAACGTGCTTGCCCAGTATGTGAAGGACCTGTCCTTCGAAAGCCCCGGCGCGCCGAACTCGCTGCGCGGCCGCGACAAGGCCCCAGGCATTGCGATCAACGTCAATGTCAATGCCAACCCGCTCTCCGACAAGCAGTTCGACGTCAATCTGACCTTGAACGCCAAGGCGTCCTTCGACCAGGAAGTGCTGTTCAATGTCGAACTGGTCTATGGCGGCGTATTCGCCATCGCCGGCTTCCCGCAGGAACACATGCTGCCGATCCTGTTCATCGAATGCCCGCGGCTTTTGTTCCCGTTCGCCCGCCAGATCATCGCCGAAGCCACCCGCAATGGCGGCTTCCCGCCCCTGATGCTCGACCCGATCGATTTCGCCCAGATGTTCCAGCAGAAGCTGGCCGAGGACCAGGCGGCATCGAAGGTCAAGGTGAGCTGAAGGCAAGCGTCACGCGCATGAGTTGAAAGCCCGGCTTCGTGCCGGGCTTTTTGTATACTGAGATGCTGGCGGGACAGCACCCCCCTCTGCCTTGCCAGGCATCTCCCCCTCAAGGGGGGAGATTGGCCGTCATCGCGACCTTCGCCAACTTTAGACGTTGCAGGAATGGGCTGGAGCGGCGAAGCTGCTGATCTCCCACCTTGAGGGGGAGATGGCCGGCAGGCCAGAGAGGGGTGTGACGGAACGCTACCTCCGCGATCCGTTCACCCCGCCGCCACCTTCAGCCACAGCGCCTTTTCGCCCAGCGTCGCCACCAGCCCCGCATGCGCCGCTCGCTCGCCCACGGTCAGGCGCGGCGGCAGGGCGATTGGCCTGGCGGCGATCGAGATGTCGATGTCGGCAACGTCGCCATTGCTGTTGAGCTGCACCACGACCGCGTCGAGGACAAGTGCGGCCTGCTTGCCGCCGATGAGTTCGATGTAGACTTCGGCCAGGAGCTCGGAATCGAGCAGCGCGCCGTGCTTGGTGCGGTGGCCGTTGTCGATGCCGTAGCGGCGGCAGAGCGCGTCGAGCGAATTGGGGCCCATCGGATGCTTGCGCCGCGCCAGCGCCAGCGTGTCGACGACGCGCCCGGTGTCTATGGCCGGCTGGCCGAGCCGCCCGAATTCCGTGTTGAGGAAGCCGATGTCGAAATTGGCGTTGTGGGCGACGAGCTTGGCGCCGTCGGTGAAGGCGAGCCATTCCTCGGCGATTTCGGCAAAGGTCGGCTTGCCGACGAGGTCGGCGGCGCTGATGCCGTGCACGGCTTGCGCCTCGACATGGACGGCGCGCCCCTGCGGATTGATGAATTTGTGGAAGGTGCGGCCGGTCGGGAAGCGGTTGACCAGCTCGACGCCGCCAAGCTCGATGATGCGGTCGTCGCGCATGTCGAGTCCGGTGGTTTCGGTATCGAAAATGATCTCACGCATAGAATCAACCCACTCCTGGAGGAGTAGAATCATGGAGCGGAACAAAATGGCAATGGGCAATGCCGACAGCCTGCCGTCAGGAGCCTGATGGGCGCGACTTATCCCCCAGGAGTTAGCAGGCGAGTTCAGCGCCCTGAGAGCTCGGCAATGATCGCGCCGACCGCGGTGCGGGCGGCGTCCATGCCTTCGCCGGTGTCGATGACGAAATCGGCCTGCCGGCGCTTTTCGGCGTCGGGCACCTGCTTGGCCAGGATTGCCGCCAGCTTTTCCTCACTCATGTCAGGACGCGCCAGCACGCGGGCGCGCTGGATATCGGCCGGCGCGGTGACGACGACGACCTTGTCGACACGGTTGCGGCCGCCGGTTTCGAACAGCAGCGGAATGTCGAGCACGACGAGCGGCGCGCCGGCGGCGCGGTGCCTTGCCAGAAAGGCATCGGCATCGGCCCGCACCAGCGGATGGACGATCGCCTCCAATGTCTTCAGCGCAGCAGCGTTGCCGAGCACGCGGCGCGCCAACTCGGTGCGGTCGACCGAACCGGCAATCACGGTGCCGGGAAAGGCCGCGTCGACGAGAGGTGCTGCCTTGCCGGCATAGAGGCGATGCACGGTCTCGTCGGAGTCATGCACCGGCACGCCGGCGTCGACGAACATTTTCGCCGTCGTCGACTTGCCCATGCCGATCGATCCGGTGAGGCCGAGCACGGTCATCATTTGGCGCCCATCATTTGCGACCCATCATTTGGCGAGGATGTCGGCGACGATCATCTGTCGCAACTCAGGCGTGACCTGCGGCATCTTGCCGAACCAGCGTTCGAAACCGGGCACAGCCTGGTGCAACAGCATGCCGAGCCCGTCGACCGTCTTCAAATTTCTCGCGCGGGCAGCGGCAAGCAGCGGTGTTTCCAGCGGCACATAGACGATGTCTGCGACAATGGCGTGAGCTGGCAGGCCGGCCGGATCGGCGGCCAGCGTCGCATCGCCATGCATGCCAAGTGCCGTCGTGTTGATCAGCAAGCCGGCATCGCCAAGCAAGTCGCCGACCGCGCCATGCGCCGAGACGCCGGCGCCGAAGCGGTCGGCGAGTTCCTGCGCCCGCGCCAGTGTGCGGTTGACGATGCGGATATCGTTGATGCCGCGCACTTTAAGCGCGTGGATGACCGCGCGCGACGCGCCGCCGGCGCCGAGCACCACGGCCGGAGCGTTTCTCTCCCAGCCCGGGGCATGCTCGTCGAGATTGCCGGCAAAGCCGATCCAGTCCGAATTGCCGCCCCATAGCACGCCGTCGTCCAGCCACAGCATGTTGACCGCGCCGATCATCTCCGCCGCTTCGTCGCGGCGCTCGACCCGGGCGAAGGCGACTTCCTTGTGTGGAATGGTGACGTTGCCGCCCTGATAGCCATTGGCCTCGAGCGACGAGAGGAACTCGGGAAAATCGGCCGGCGCGACATCGATCGCATAATAGCTGCCGTCGATGCCGTATGTGTTCAGCCAATAGCCGTGGATCTTCGGCGATCGCGAATGCGCGATCGGATGGCCGGTGACGAAAGCTTTTTTCTCAACCATCGATGGCTCCGAGCGCACGCAATTCCGCCAGCACCGGGAACAGCGGCAGGCCGACAATGGTGAAATAATCGCCTTCGATCTTTTCGAACAGCTGGATGCCTTCGCCCTCGATCTGGTAGGCGCCGACGCTCGACAACGCCTTGGCGCCGACGCGGGCCAGGTGCCGGCCGACGAAGGCCGGATCGAGCTTGCGCATGGTAAGGCTGGCGATGCCGACATGGCGCCACAGCACCTTGCCGTTGCGGCAGAGCACGGCGGCGCTGTTCAGCTGATGCGTCTTGCCTGACAGCGCCAACAGATGGCGGCGGGCGCCTTCCATGTCGGCCGGCTTGTGGAACACTTCATCTCCCAGTGACAAAGTCTGGTCGCAGCCGAGCACCAAGGCGCCCGATCTGCGTTCGCTGACCTCGGTCGCCTTGGCTTCGGCGAGTATCAGGGCGACATCTTCCGGCGACACACCGCTGTCCTGCAACGGCGCCTCGAGCGCACGCTCGTCGACATCGGCAGGCACCGCTTCGATGCCGAGCCCGGCATTGATGAGCATTGCTTTGCGGAACGGGCTGCCGGAGGCGAGGATGATTTTTTCGGTCATGGGTTCTGGGCCTGGTCGATAGTGGTTGATTGGGGCAGGAGGTCGCGTTGCCATCCCATCATCTATTCTTCCCCCGCAGGGCAACAATGGCTGCCGCGGTCTCTTCGATCGAGCGGCGGCTGACGTCTATCATCGGCCAATTGTGGCGGGTGCAGATCTGGCGGGCATAGGCGAGCTCTTCGGCGATCGAGGCACGGTCGACATAATCGGTCGCTTCGTAGGTGCTGCTGTTGCCGAGCACGCGGTTCTGCCGGACATGCGAGATGCGTTCGGCGGTGGCGATCAGCCCGACGATCAGCGGCTTGGTGGCAGCGACCAGGCTTTCGGGCACCGGCACGCCGAGCACGATCGGGATGTTGGCGGTCTTGATGCCGCGGTTGGCGAGATAGATGCTGGTCGGCGTCTTCGATGTCCTGGAAATGCCGATCAGCACGACATCGGCGTCGTCCATGTTGAGCGGCAGCTGGCCGTCATCATGCTCCATCGTAAAATTGAGTGCGTCGATACGGTGGAAATAATCGGCATCGAGCACATGCTGGGCGCCGACGCGGCGGCCGGCCGGCGTGCCGAGATAGGACTGGAACACGGTGAGGACCGGCTCCAGCACCGAAACGCAGGGCAGCCCCATGGCGGCGCAGCGCTCGTCAATACCGCGCGCCAGCTTCTGGTCGACGACGGTGTAGAGGATGATGCCCGGTTCCTCTTCTATGTCCTCGAAGACTTTCGCCACCTGCTTTTCGGTGCGGATGAGCGGATAGATATGCTCGATGGCGCGCGCATCCTTGTATTGCGCCGAGGCGGCTCGGCCGGCCGCCAGCAGCGTCTCGCCGGTGGCGTCGGAAATCAGGTGCAGGTGAAAGAAGCTCTGGGGTTTGTTCACAGGGGGCGCCTCAGGCTGTGGGCTTGTGTGGATAAACCGGGGCCGCAAAGGCGACCGGCTGGAGGCGACTGTATCAGAAGGCCAGTTGTCCACAATTCGATGCGCTGTCAGCTTCACCGTGCGGCTGGGGACAAATCTGGGGACGGGCGTTTCTGCCAGCGCTTCATCCACAGAGGCGGTTTTTCAGCGGCTACGCCAAACCATTGACTCCAGTGATGGAATCCTGGTCATCCACACTCATTGCCAATCCCGCGGAAGAAACACGCGACAAAATGCTGGCTGGCCTTTTCCAAGGCAAAGCGGGACAGGTGACAACCACCGATACCAACAGACTCTTAGAATCAGAAGATTCTAGAAATAGACTATTCAATTATAGAGAAGGCAGGGAAGAGAGCGCTCAATGCCCGAGAACCGCATCGTGCTGGACGTGCTGAGAGGCGAGGCAGTGTTTCCGCCGCCGCTCTGGATGATGCGCCAGGCCGGGCGCTATTTGCCGGAGTACCGCGAGACCAGAAAGCGCGCCGGGTCCTTTCTCGATCTTTGCTACAATCCTGATCTGGCCGTCGAAGTGACGCTGCAGCCGATCGAGCGCTTCGGCTTCGATGCCTCGATCCTGTTCTCTGACATTCTGGTCGTGCCGCATGCGCTGGGACGCGATGTCCGCTTCGAGGAGGGCCGCGGGCCGCTGCTGACGCCAATCACTGCAGCTGAGATTTCGGCTCTCAACAGTGAAACGTTTCACGTGAATCTCGAACCGGTCTACGAAACGGTTCGCCGGCTGCGGGCAAGATTGCCTGACGAGACCACGCTGATCGGCTTCTGCGGCGCGCCGTGGACGGTGGCGACCTACATGATCGCTGGCCACGGCACACCCGACCAAGCGCCGGCGCGGCTGTTTGCCTATCGCGAACCGACGGCCTTCAAGCATCTCCTGAAAGTGCTCGCCGATCACTCCGCGGCCTATTTGATCCGCCAGATCGAAGCCGGTGCCGACGTGGTGCAGATTTTCGATTCCTGGTCCGGCGTGCTTGATGATGCGTCTTTCGAGCAGTTCTGCGTGCAACCGGTGGCGGAGATCGTCAGGCAAGTTCGTGCGGTTCATCGCGATGTTCCGATCATAGGCTTTCCCAAGGGCGCCGGCGCCCGCTACGAGACCTATCGTGAGAAGACCGGGGTGACGGGGCTGGGGATCGACTGGACCGTGCCCCTGTCGGTTGCGAACGAACTGCAGCATTCAGGGGCGGTCCAGGGCAATCTCGATCCCTTGCGGCTCGTGGCTGGCGGCAAAGCCCTGTCGGACGGCGTCGATGCGATCCTCAAGGCGCTGGGCGACGGACCGCTGATCTTCAATCTCGGCCATGGCATCACGCCGGAGACGCCGGTGGCGCATGTCGAGGCGATGGTGAAGCAGGTGCGGAGCGCGACACGCTGATGGCTCAATCGGATAATACGGGCGGCAACAGCACTCGTGGGGCGATGATGCGCATGACCATCGGCATCGGAGTGCTGGTTGTTCTCACCGCACTTTTGTTTTTCTTTGCGCCTGAGGGTTTCTATCCCTGGGCGAAGGCAATCCATATCCTGGCCGTCATCTCCTGGATGGCCGGCATGCTCTATCTGCCGCGATTGCTGGTCTACCACGCCGACGCAGAGAAGGGGTCCGTCCAATCGGAGACCTTCAAGGTGATGGAGCGGCGTCTGCTGCGCGGCATCATCAATCCGGCGATGATCGTCACCTGGGTGTTCGGGCTTTGGCTTGCCTGGAAAGTGTTTGGCTTTCACGGCGGCTGGCTGCACGCCAAGATGGGCTTGGTGCTGTTGCTGTCGGGCGTGCATGGCTATCTGGCCGGTGCTGTCAGGAAATTCGCCGAGGACCGCAATGAAAAACCGGCGCGGCACTGGCGAATCGTCAACGAGATCCCCACATTGCTGATGATCGCCATCGTCATCCTGGTTATCGTCAAGCCGTTCTAGGCCCATTTCGGTCGACAAAACGCAGCTTGCTCTTTCCCCCGACCGACGATAAAAGACGGGTCTTCCTTCCCGTCATGCGCCGCCCTTGATTGCTTTCGGCCGCGCCCGGCATTTATCGCATCCAGCCGATATATTTTCCCCAAAGCAGATTCAGAGTCCGTCTATGCAAGAAATGAAACTCGCAGAGTTCAAGAACAAGAAGCCGCCAGAGCTGATCGCCTATGCCGAATCGCTCGAAGTGGAAAACGCCAGCGTCATGCGCAAGCAGGAACTGATGTTTGCCATCCTGAAGAAACTGGCCGCCCAGGACGTCGAGATCATCGGCGACGGTGTGGTCGAGTTGCTGCAGGACGGTTTCGGCTTCCTGCGCTCAGCCAACGCCAATTATCTGCCGGGTCCCGACGATATCTACATCTCGCCCTCGCAGATCCGCCGCTTCTCCTTGAAGACCGGCGATACCGTCGAAGGGCCGATCCGCAGCCCAAAAGAGGGCGAGCGCTATTTCGCCCTTCTCAAGGTCAACACGATCAATTTCGACGATCCCGAAAAGATCCGTCACAAGATCCATTTCGACAATCTGACGCCGCTCTATCCGACCAAGCGGCTGAAGATGGAGATCGACAATCCGACCGGCAAGGACATCTCGTCGCGGGTGATCGACCTGGTGGCGCCGATCGGCAAGGGACAGCGCGCGCTCATCAACGCGCAGCCGCGTACCGGTAAAACGGTGCTGATGCAGAATATCGCCCACTCGATCACGGCCAATCATCCGGAATGCTATCTGATCGTACTTCTGATCGACGAACGGCCAGAAGAAGTGACCGACATGCAGCGTTCGGTGAAGGGCGAGGTCGTGTCCTCGACCTTTGACGAACCGGCGGTGCGCCACGTCCAGGTCGCCGAAATGGTCATCGAAAAGGCCAAGCGCCTGGTCGAGCATGGCCGCGACGTCGTTATTCTGCTCGATTCGATCACCCGCCTCGGCCGTGCCTACAACACCGTTGTGCCGTCCTCCGGCAAGGTGCTGACCGGCGGTGTCGACGCCAACGCGCTGCAGCGGCCGAAGCGCTTCTTCGGCGCGGCCCGCAACATCGAGGAAGGCGGCTCGCTGACGATCATCGCCACCGCGCTGATCGACACCGGCAGCCGCATGGACGAAGTCATCTTCGAAGAGTTCAAGGGCACCGGCAACTGCGAAATCCAGCTCGACCGCAAGGTCGCCGACAAGCGCATCTACCCGGCCATGGACATTTTGAAGTCAGGCACCCGCAAGGAGGACCTGCTGGTCTCCAAGCAGGATCTGCAGAAGATCTTCGTCCTGCGCCGCATCCTGGCGCCGATGGGAACCACCGACGCGATCGAGTTCCTGATAGACAAGCTGAAGCAGACCAAGACCAACGCCGATTTCTTCGATTCAATGAACACGTAAGCAGTTTCACCGGATCATCGGTCATGCATGAAACCCCGTTCCGGGAAACCGGGACGGGGTTTTTCATTGCGGGGGCAAACAGGTCGCATTTCCGACAGGGCGTGGCCTTGGGCGGCAATTTCCATCGCCGTCGTCATGCGAGTAATCCCGTCTCGAAGATCGGAGGCCGCATGAAGAAAACAATCCCGACCCTGATCGGCTTCTCGGCCATTCTGACATGGTCGTTCCTGGCGCTGCTTTCGACTGCGGCTGGACCGATTCCGCCCTTTCAGCTGGCGGCGATGACGTTTCTGCTTGGCGGGTTGGCCGGCGCGTCGAGCTGGCTTGTCCGTCCGGCGGCGACCAAGTCGCTGCGCCAGCCGTGGCAGGTCTGGGCGCTCGGCACAGCGGGGCTGTGCATCTATCACTGCGCCTATTTCTTCGCCATCCAGTCGGCGCCGCCGGTCGAGGTCAGCCTGATCGCCTATCTCTGGCCGTTGCTGATCGTCGTCTTTGCCGCCTTCCTGCCTGGAGAAAAGCTTAGGGCCCATCACATCGCCGGCGTCGTGCTCGGCCTTGCCGGCGCCATTGTGGTGATCACCAAGGGCGGCACGATCGGACTGGCCAATGGTGTGATGAAGGGGCATGTCATCGCGCTGTTCTGCGCTTTCATCTGGGCCGGCTATTCGGTTCTATCGCGCCGCTTTGGCAAGGTGCCGACCGATGTCGTCGCCGGTTACTGCTTCATCACCGCTGCGGTCGCCTTGGTGCTGCACCTGACGCTTGAGGCTACCGTCTGGCCACAGACGGCGACGCAGTGGAGCGCCATCGTCATCTTGGGCGTAATACCGCTAGGCGCGGGCTTTTACGCCTGGGACTATGGCTGCAAGCACGGCGACATCATGATCCTCGGCGCCCTCTCCTATGCCGCGCCCCTCTTCTCGGTCCTCGTGCTTCTGCTGGCAGGCTTTGGTGTGTTTCACTGGTCGGTGGCTGTTGCTTGCATCCTGATCACGGTCGGAGCGGTGGTCGCAGCCAAGGATTTGCTGTTCCGGCCGCGGCCGCCATCCATTGATGTGAAGCCGCTTCCTTCGGCGTTGGACGGAAACACGGGTTGAGCTACCGGCGTCGCAGCAGCGGCTCGGTTCCTACGGAATCCGTCGCCACCGGCATGATAGCGGTGCATAGCCCCGGTCTGCCGTCGGCGGCCGGATGCCACTGGCCAATGTTAAGTCGATTCGCATCCGTCCCAATCGGGCGACGATCGGCGTGACGCGGGTCGGGATTTCCGATTCGCAACCGGAACGAGGCTTTCCCCATGGGGAGATGGGCTCCAGCTTCACGGTTCCGGGCCAGGAACAGGTGTTAACGATGCCGGCCAGCCGTAGGGCTTGCTGGCCCGCCCAGAACTGCTTGGCGTCGGGATTAGGACCCGCCTGCTCGCACATGGATGACAAGGCGGCTATACAGATTTGGTAATCCGGTCGCTCTCGCGATCGACCTTGATATTGACGGACAGCCGGTTCATGACGGCCGCGACACTGTGGGATTGTTGACACCTAGGCGACCGGTGAGAACGGGCAAATGATTTCGGGCGATTCGATCGTTGCGCTTTCCAGCGGGCGCCTGCCCGCCGGCATCGCTGTCATCCGCATTTCCGGACCGAGGACTCGATTCGTTGTCGAAACGGTGGCTGGTGGCACGGTCAAGGACCGGTGTGCGACCCTGCGCAAGCTCCGAACGGTGGACGGGTCGCTTATCGACAACGGCCTGGTGCTGTTTTTTCCTGGGCCGAACAGTTTTACCGGCGAGGATGTCGCCGAGTTCCACGTCCATGGCGGCCGCGCCGTCGCCGGCAAGATGCTGGAGATCGTCGCCGGCTTTGACGGCCTGCGTCATGCGGAGCCTGGGGAATTTACGCGCCGGGCTCTTCTCAACGGCAAGCTGGATCTGGTCGAGACGGAGGCGTTGGCCGATCTGGTCAACGCCGAAACCGAAGCGCAGCGGCGCTTTGCCGTGCAGAATGCCGAAGGAGTGCAAAGCGAACTCTATCTTGGCTGGCGCCATCGCCTGATCCATGCACGGGCCATGATCGAGGCGGAAATCGACTTCGCCGACGAAGACGACGTGCCCGGTTCCGTTTCGGACACGGTTTGGTCCGATGTGCGCGCAATGGTGGGGGAGATCGGCCGGCATGTCGATGGCTTCCATGCCGCCGAGATCATCCGTGACGGGCTTGAGGTTGTCATCCTCGGTGCACCGAACGCCGGCAAATCCAGCCTGTTCAACGCGCTGGCCAGGCGTGAGGCGGCGATTGTTACCGACGAGCCCGGCACGACGCGGGACTTGCTCGAAGTGGTGCTGGATGTCCACGGAGTGCGGGTCAGGGTAACCGACACCGCGGGCCTGCGCGAGGCGCCCGGCAAGATCGAAGCGATCGGTATCGAAAAGGCGCGGGCCAAGGCGCACACGGCTGACCTGGTGCTGTTGCTGGAAGATCTGGCGGACCCGAGTGCGATCGGCAACATGCCTGTCGAGGCCCCGGCCTTGAGAATCGGCACCAAGGTCGATCTCTTGAAAGGTTCGCCGCGATTGGAGGCGTATGATGCGTTGATCTCGACGGTGGACGGCACTGGGTTGGCTGAACTCCTGGCCGAGATCGGCAGGCGCGCCGCGGCTGCTATCGGCGATGCCGGTGACATCCTGCCGTCTCGGTTGCGGCATGTGGAGCTGCTCAATGAGACCAGACGCTTTCTGATCTCGGCTTTGTCGGGGCAAGAGCGCGGCCAGGAGCTGCGGGCGGAGGAGCTGCGTCTTGCGGCGGACCGGCTCGGCCGGATTGTCGGCGCGGTGGATGTCGAGGACCTGCTGGACGTAATCTTTTCGCAGTTTTGCATTGGAAAGTGACTCACGTGAAACAGGGGGGCGCGCTGTGTGAGTGACTCACGTGAAACACAGGGGGCCGCCCTAGTGCGTGTTTCACGTGAAATGAGGAGTTTGGCAAAAACGGCAAGTGCCGAAGGCCGGCCCCGCCCCTCATTGTCCTCCCGGGCATTTCTCACGTGCAGTGACGGGGAGAAAGATACTATTATCCAGGATTTCGCCAACCACCGAAACGCGCCAGCGCTTGAGCTCCTCCGTGTTCATCGGGAGAAGATGCCGGCAGGCAGATGAGGGGCAGCGCCAGCCGAGTAATTGTCGCCGCTTCCCTGACTCACGTGAAACACCTCTGCGGCTTTCAGCAATCCGTTCCCCGTGAACGAATCAACCTGCAATCCTTGACAGCGTCCTCTCGTGGGGACATGTGTCGGGAAATCTCTGAATCTGGAAGGGACAATGATCGATCACTATGATGTGGTTGTGGTGGGCGGTGGCCATGCCGGGTGCGAGGCTGCGAGCGCTGCCGCGCGCGCCGGTGCCAGGACCGCGCTGATCACGCTGCGCTTCGACACGATCGGTGTCATGTCCTGCAATCCGGCGATCGGCGGCCTCGGGAAGGGCCATCTGGTGCGTGAGATCGACGCCATGGACGGGCTGATGGGCCGCATCGCCGATGCTGCCGGCATCCAATTCCGCCTGCTTAATCGCCGCAAAGGCCCTGCCGTGCGCGGGCCGCGCACGCAGGCCGACCGCAAGCTTTACCGGCTGGCCATGCAGGAAGCGATTCGGCAGCAGAACGGTCTCGACGTCGTCGAAGGCGAAGTCTTGGATTTCGAGATCGAAGAAGGACGGATCGCCGCTGTGCTCCTGGCCGACGGGCGCCGGTTGGCGTGCGGTGCAGTCGTCCTGACCACCGGCACTTTTCTTCGCGGCCTCATCCACATTGGCGACAGGAAGATTGTCGCCGGGCGGATGAACGAGCAAGCGAGCCTTGGCCTGTCGGCGACGATGAGCCGCGCCGGTTTCGCGCTTGGACGGCTGAAGACCGGCACGCCGCCGCGGCTCGATGGCCGCACCATCGACTGGGCGTCGCTGGAAAGCCAGGCGGCCGACGAACATCCAGTGCCGTTCTCGCTGCTCACCGACACAATCAAGAATCCGCAAATCCATTGCGGCATCACGCGTACGACACCGGCGACGCACGAGCTGATCCGCGCCAATCTCGGCCGCTCCGCCATGTATTCCGGCTCGATAGAGGGAGTCGGACCACGCTATTGCCCGTCGATCGAAGACAAGATCGTCAAGTTCGGCGATCGCGAAGGCCACCAGATTTTCCTCGAGCCGGAAGGGCTGGACGACGACACGGTCTACCCCAATGGCATTTCGACCTCCCTGCCCGAAGACGTCCAGCTCGACATTCTGAGGACGGTCCCGGGCCTGGAGCGGGCGACCATGCTGCAGCCCGGCTACGCCATCGAATACGACCATGTCGATCCGCGCGAGTTGGAGCCGACGCTTGAGGCCAAACGTATTGCGGGGCTTTTCCTAGCCGGTCAGATCAACGGCACCACCGGTTATGAAGAAGCCGGAGCGCAGGGCCTGCTCGCCGGGCTCAACGCCGCGCGCAAGGCGGCGGCCGACGACCAAATCGTGCTCAGCCGCACCGAAGCCTATATCGGTGTGATGGTCGACGACCTCACCAGCCGCGGCATTGCCGAGCCCTACCGCATGTTCACTTCGCGGGCGGAGTTTCGCCTATCGCTGCGCGCCGACAATGCCGATGAAAGGCTTACGCCTCTGGCAAATCGGCTTGGTATCGTGTCGCCGGAGCGGACGCAGCGGTTCAATCAAGTCACACAGGATCTTGATAGGGCGCGCGAACTCGCAGTTGCGACGACGATGACGCCCAACGAAGCGGCGCGGCATGGGCTGGAGATCAACAGGGACGGCGTGCGCCGCTCCGCTTATGAATTGCTTGCTTATCCCGGCGTCGATATCGCTTGGCTGGCCCGTGTTGTGCCGGCCTTTGGCGCAATCGACCCCAAAACCGCCGAGCGGCTCGAAACGGAAGCGAAATATTCGGTTTACCTCGATCGCCAGCAGGCGGATGTCGGACAGATCCGCCGCGAGGAAAGCCGGCTGATCCCGGCGTCGGTGGATTTCGCCGATGTTCCTGGCCTGTCCAATGAGCTGAAGCAGAAGATGCTAACGCGTCAGCCCCGGTCGATCGCTGACGCGCAGCGTATGGAAGGCATGACGCCGGCGGCGCTGGCCATCATCGTCGCGCACGTCCGCAACGCCGAATCGGCCGCCCAAAGGGCCGTTGCGTGAGCGCTGCCTCATGGGCGAGCCTGCAAGAGGCCGCGGGACCGGTTTCACGTGAAACATTCGATCGGTTGGTGACGTTCGAACAGTTGTTCCTGAAATGGAACCGCAGCATCAATCTGGCCGCGCCGTCGACGCTGGACGATGTCTGGGGCCGCCATATTCTGGATAGCGCGCAGCTGGCGCGAATCGCACCGCGGGCCAAATGCTGGGCCGATCTCGGTTCGGGCGGCGGTTTTCCGGGCCTGGTATTGGCCTTCCTGCTGGTCGAACGCGATGGCGCGTCGATCGATCTGGTCGAGAGCAACCGCAAGAAAGCATCGTTTTTACAGGCGGTCATTGGCCAGTTCGGTTTGCCGGCACGGGTCGTCGCCCGGCGCATCGACGACAGCTATGCGCTTGTTTCCGCACCGGAAATCATCACGGCGCGGGCGCTTGCCGCGCTGCCGGCGCTGCTCGATCTGTCGGCGCCGTGGCTGACCAAGGGATCGCGGGCGCTGTTCCACAAAGGCCGGGATTACCGCTCCGAGGTGGAAGAAAGCACTCACCGCTGGGCTTTCGATCTGGTAGAACATCCGAGCATGACCGACGCCCATGGCGTCATCCTCGAAGTGACCGATCTGCGGACGGCGTAAGCTCTCCTTCGCAACCTTGGCGACGCAATGAATACCTGGCCCACATGAATACCTGGCACAGACCCATGAAAACCGGACCTCGCATCATCACCGTCGCCAACCAGAAGGGCGGAGTCGGCAAGACCACCACCGCCATCAATCTGGCCACGGCGCTGGCCGCGATCGGCGAAAAGGTGCTGATCGTCGATCTCGACCCGCAAGGCAATGCCTCGACGGGTCTCGGTATCGACCGCAAGGACCGCACCGTCTCGTCCTACGATGTGCTGACCGGCGAACTGGGCCTGGAAGAGGCCGCCATTCCGACTGCGGTGCCCGGCCTGTCGATCGTGCCGTCGACGCTCGATCTGCTCGGCATCGAGATGGAAATCGCCTCGGCGCCGGATCGCGTGCTTAAGCTGCGCAACGCGCTCCGCGCCGCCACCGAGCGCGGTGCGCCGTTCGGCTATGTGCTGATCGACTGCCCGCCCTCGCTCAACCTTTTGACTTTAAATTCAATGGCGGCAGCCGATTCTGTTCTTGTGCCGCTGCAGTGCGAGTTCTTCGCGCTGGAAGGGCTAAGCCAACTCCTGGAAACGGTGGAGCAGGTGCGTCGTTCGATCAATCCAGACCTGATCATCCAGGGCATCGTGCTGACCATGTATGACGGCCGCAACAACCTCGCCAACCAGGTGGTGCAGGACGTGCGGGCACATATGGGCGACAAGGTCTACGAGACCATCATTCCTAGGAATGTGCGAGTGTCCGAGGCGCCCTCCTATGGCAAGCCGGCAATCCTCTATGACCTGAAATGCTCGGGCAGCCAGGCCTATCTGCAGCTGGCGTCCGAAGTGATCCGCCGCGAGCGCAAATTGCGCGCTGCTTGATTAGGCAGGGTCGATAAACAAAGCCGATCCGTTACCGAAACGATCAAGAATCTGGAATTGAGATGAGCGAAGACCTTTCGAGAAAGAGACTGGGCCGCGGATTGGCGGCGCTGATCGGCGAAATAGATCGCCCGGCAGCGGCCGAAAAGCCAGGCCTGAATGCCGACGGCAAGGTGCCGATAGAGTTCCTGAGCCCGAACCCGAAAAACCCGCGCCGGTACTTTGGCGACGCCGACCTCACCGATCTCGCGCAGTCGATCCGCGAGCATGGCGTGGTGCAGCCGGTGGTGGCGCGGCCTTCGCCCACGCAGGCCGGGCGCTACGAGATCATCGCCGGCGAGCGCCGCTGGCGGGCGGCGCAGCGAGCCGGGCTGACCGAGATCCCGATCATCGTGCGCGACGTCAACGACCGCACAGCGCTGGAACTGGCGATCATAGAAAACGTGCAGCGCACGGACCTCAACCCGGTCGAAGAGGCGCTGGGTTACCAGCAGTTGATCGACGACCACGGCTACACACAGGCCGACCTCGGCAATGTCATCGGCAAGAGCCGCAGCCACGTCGCCAACACGCTGCGGCTGCTGAAGCTGCCCGACGTGATCCGCGACATGCTGGTCGACGGCGCGCTGTCGGCCGGCCATGCCCGGACGCTGGTGACGGCGCAGGATCCCGCCGGGCTAGCCAAGCAGATCGTCGAAGAAGGGCTTTCGGTGCGCCAGGCTGAGGCGCTGGCGCAAATGCCGGCGGGCGGCACGCCGCCCAGGGCAAAACCAGCACACGCCGCATCGGGCAAGGATGCCGACACGCTGGCGCTGGAAAGGCTGATGACCAACACGATCGGCATGATCGTGACCATCGAGCACAAGGGCAAAGGCGGCGCGATCCGCGTGGACTACCGCAGTCTGGAGCAGCTCGACGAGCTATGCCGGCGGTTGAAGGATGAGCGGTAGAGGGTTGGGGTTGCGCCATATTTAGCCGGCGAATGAAGTTCTGGCTTAGGATGAAGAAAGGGCTTGGCGGTTGCCGGCCCTTCTTTTTATTGGCGATTGCCGAAGGGATCGAACTGCTGATCTCCCCCCTTGAGGGGGAGATGGCCGGCAGGCCAGAAGGGTCGTCTCCCATCAAGCGCCGACCTCGTTCGTCGTTGCGAAAGGCGCCAGCGCTCCACGCGCCGCGACCCCCTCTGTCGCCTTTGGCGACATCTCCCCCTCAAGGGGGGAGATCACCGCTGCGCCAGCCTCGCGCTCTCCACCGCAATGCCGAGCAGCGCCTGCCGCGCCAGCGCTTCCGACAAATCCGGCCTGCGCCTGGTCTGCAGCACGGCCGATTGCAGCCGGTTCAGCGCGCGGCTGAGCGCCTCGACGTTCCAGCGCTCCAGCGCCTTCTCCACCAGCTTGCGCCGCGAGAAAAACACCGGCGGACGGGCGCCGGCCACTGCCGAGGCGGCGTTGCGGCCGGCGGTGTCCATCTGGCCGCGCATGATTTGAAGCTGCTGCAGCTGCCGCATCGCCGAGGACAGTACCAGGAAAGGATGGCCGCCGGACAGGCAGTGGCGGGTGAAGGCGGTGTCGAAGTCACCGATCTTGCCTTCCAGCACAGCATCGACCGCGTCGTCGAAGGAGGCGCCGGAAACGTCGCCGGACATCGCCCTGACGTCATCGAGGCCAATGTCCTTCTGGCCGTGGGCGTAAAGCACCAGCTTTTCGATTTCACCGCGCGAGGCCAGCCGGTCGCCGCCGAGATTGCGGCGCAGCGCCTGGCGCGCATCGAGCGCCATCGACATGCCGGCCTTGCGCAACTCGTCGTCGATGACGCTGTCGATGTCGCGCGCTTCATCGGCATAACAAGGCAGCGCCATGGCGTTGTCGGCCGCCTCGACCACGGCGCGCAGCCCGACGCCTTTTTTCAGGTCGCCGGCCTCGATGAGAATGATCGCGTCGCGCGCGGGCTCCGCGGTCAGCGCCTTGACGTCCTCAGCCAGCGGCTTCTGGCCGCTGGCGTTGCGCACCCACAGAAGCCGCCGGTCGGAGAACATCGGCACGGTCCGGGCTTCGTCGAGCAGCCGGCCCTGGTCGCGATCGACCTCCGCGCCGTCGAGCCGTACGACGGAAAACGGATCGTCGAGCGGCAGGCCAGTTTTCGCGGCAAAGGTTTTGGCCCGCTCGGCGACCAAGCCGCGGTCGGGTCCGTAAAGCAGGACGATCGATATGCGCGCTTCCGGCTTCGCCAGCCACGAATCGACTTCGTATCCTTTTTTCTGCGCCATTAGCGTTGGTTAGCATGGGGAGAGGGCGGAGTGAACGGAGAAGCGGTCTTCCCTTCTCCCCTTGTGGGAGAAGGTGTCGCCGAAGGCGACGGATGAGGGGTGTTCCAGAAGGCACCAACGTCTCACTCCGCTGGAACACCCCTCATCCGTCTTGCCGCTTCGCGGCAATCCACCTTCTCCCACAAGGGGAGAAGGTCAGTCGCGCTCGTATCTGGCGGCAATCGCCCGCAATCTTGCGCCAAATTGCGCCCCGCCTCAAAACATCGACAAGAAATTTCGCGGCCATATCTGCATCTTGCGGTCGCTTGACGGCCGAGATGCCGGGTTGGGTTCGAGGCCCGATGAATTGGCGCTGTGCCGGCCGCGCGGATGTGCAAATATCCACCACCGGGCAACATGGGAGGACGATGGTCATGACCGATGCTGGGATGTTGCGGTTTCATGTGCCGGAGCCGGAAGTGCGGCCGGGCGGAACGCCCGACTTCTCCAACGTGCCTATCCCCAAGGCGGGCTCGGTGCCGCGACCGGACATCGATGTCGATCCGCGCACAATCCGCGACATGGCGTTTTCGATCATCCGCGTGCTCAACCGCACCGGTGAGGCGGTCGGGCCATGGGCCGGGCTGCTCACCGACGAGGAGCTGCTCGAGGGGTTGCGCCACATGATGACGCTGCGCAGCTTCGATGCGCGCATGCAGATGGCGCAGCGCCAGGGCAAGACCTCGTTCTACATGCAGCATCTGGGCGAGGAGGCGGTGAGCTGCGCTTTCCGCAAGGCGCTGGCGCCAGGCGACATGAATTTCCCGACCTATCGGCAAGCCGGCCTGCTCATCGCCGACGGCTATCCGATGGTCACGATGATGAACCAGATCTATTCCAACGAGGCCGATCCGCTCAAAGGGCGGCAGCTGCCGATCATGTATTCGTCGAAGGAGCATGGCTTCTTCTCGATCTCCGGCAATCTGGCGACGCAATACATCCAGGCGGTCGGCTGGGCGATGGCTTCCGCTATCAGCAACGATTCGAAAATCGCGGCGGCGTGGATCGGCGACGGCTCGACGGCCGAATCCGATTTCCATTCCGCACTGGTGTTCGCCTCGACGTACAAGGCGCCGGTCATCCTCAACGTCGTCAACAACCAGTGGGCGATCTCGACGTTTCAAGGCATTGCGCGTGGCGGCTCCGGCACCTTTGCCGCGCGCGGCCTCGGCTTCGGCATTCCGGCGCTGCGCGTCGACGGCAATGATTATCTCGCCGTGCATGCCGTGGCCAAATGGGCGGCGGAGCGGGCGCGGCAGAATCTCGGGCCGACGCTGATCGAATATGTCACCTACCGTGCCGGCGCGCATTCGAGCTCGGACGATCCGTCGGCCTATCGGCCGAAGACGGAATCCGACGCCTGGCCGCTCGGCGATCCGGTGATGCGGCTGAAGAACCATCTGATCCAACGCGGCGTCTGGTCGGACGAGCGTCACGCCCAGGCCGAAGCGGAAATCCTCGAGACGGTGATCGCGGCGCAGAAGGAAGCTGAAGGCCACGGCACGCTGCATGCCGGCGGCAAGCCGTCGACGCGCGAGATGTTCGAGGGCGTGTTTGCCGAGATGCCGCCGCATCTCAGGCGCCAGCGCCAGCAGGCGGGAGTCTGACCATGCCGAGACGGACCATGATCGAGGCGATCCGCGACGCCATGGACGTGTCGATGGCGCGCGACGAACGCGTCATCGTCTATGGCGAGGATGTCGGCTTCTTCGGGGGTGTCTTCCGCTGCACGGCAGGCCTGCAAGCGAAGTACGGCAAGACCCGCTGCTTCGATGCGCCGATCAACGAATCCGGCATTGTCGGCTCCGCCATCGGCATGGCCGCCTATGGGCTGAAGCCATGCGTGGAAATTCAGTTTGCCGACTACATGTACCCGGCTTACGACCAGCTGACGCAGGAAGCAGCACGCCTGCGCTACCGCTCGAACGGCGATTTCACCTGCCCGATCGTGGTCCGCATGCCGACCGGCGGCGGCATCTTTGGCGGCCAGACGCACAGCCAGAGCCCGGAAGCGCTGTTCACCCATGTGTCGGGGCTGAAGACGGTGGTGCCGTCCAATCCTCATGATGCCAAGGGGCTGCTGATCGCGGCGATCGAGGATCCCGATCCGGTGATTTTTCTGGAGCCGAAGCGGCTCTATAACGGACCGTTCGATGGCCATCACGACCGACCGGTGACGCCATGGTCGAAGCATGAACTGGGCGAGGTCGCCGACGGCCATTACACGGTGCCGCTCGGCAAGGCGGCGATCCGCCGGGCGGGCTCGGCCGTCACCGTGCTCGCCTACGGCACCATGGTCTATGTCGCGCAGGCGGCCGTGGAAGAAACCGGCATCGATGCCGAGATCATCGATTTGCGGACCCTGCTGCCGCTCGATCTCGACGCGATAGTCGCTTCGGTGAAGAAGACCGGACGCTGCGTCGTCGTGCACGAGGCGACACTGACCTCCGGCTTCGGCGCCGAGCTGTCGGCGCTGGTGCAGGAAAATTGTTTCTACCATCTGGAAGCGCCGGTGGCGCGCGTTACCGGTTGGGACACGCCCTACCCGCATGCGCAGGAATGGGATTATTTCCCGGGGCCGGCCCGTGTCGGCCGCGCGCTTCTCGAAACCATGGGAGCCTAGGGATGGGCGAACACATCATCAAGCTGCCGGATGTCGGTGAAGGCGTCGCCGAGGCCGAACTTGTGGAATGGCACGTCAAGGTCGGCGACCTCGTGCGCGAGGACGCTTTGCTCGCCGCCGTGATGACCGACAAGGCGACGGTGGAAATACCTTCGCCGGTCGATGGCGAGATCCTGTGGCTGGGCGCCGAGATCGGCGACACGGTGGCGATCGGCTCGCCCATCGTGCGGCTGAAAGTGGCGGGGGAGGGCAATGTCGCCGAAGGCTCGAAATCGTCAGAGGTCACGGCGGCACCGACCCCCACCCCTGCCGGGGCGAGCCACGGGTCTCGCCCGTCCTCCGGACCCCCACAAGAGGGAGGCGTTTCGGCCACGAAATCCGACGCCAAGTCGCCACCACCTGCACCAGCAGCCAAAAGCGCACGGGCAGCTGAGACTGAATCCCCCTCCCCCTTGTGGGGAGGGGCTAAGGGTGGGGGTGCTGCGCCGACATCTAAAGGTGCGGCACCCTCCGGCGCGCCGCGCCCGGAGGGCGAAAAGCCCCTGGCGTCGCCCGCCATCCGGCTCAGGGCGAAGGAGGCGGGGATCGATCTGCGCCAGGTGTCGGGTACCGGCCCTGCCGGCCGCATCAGCCACGAAGATATCGAGGCCTTTCTCGCGCGCGGGCCGCAGGTGGCGAAGGCGTCGGGTCTGGCGCGCAATGACAGCGTCGAGGATATCAAGGTCATCGGTCTCAGGCGCAAGATCGCCGAAAAAATGTCGCTGGCGAAGTCACGCATCCCGCACATCACCTATGTCGAGGAGATCGACGTCACAGCACTTGAGGAGTTGCGCGCGGCGCTCAACAAGGAAAAGCGCAAGGGTGTGGAGAGGCCGAAGCTGACGCTGCTGCCGTTCCTGATGCGGGCGATGGTCAAGGCGATTGCCGACCAGCCCAACATCAACGCGCTGTTCGACGACGAGGCCGGCATCATCCATCAGCATGGCGGCGTCCATATCGGCATTGCCGCGCAGACGCCGTCGGGCCTGGTGGTGCCGGTGGTCAAGCACGCCGAGGCGCGCGACCTCTGGGATTGCGCGGCCGAGCTCAACCGCCTGGCCGAAGCGGCGAAGTCCGGCACGGCCAGCCGCGACGAGCTGTCGGGATCGACCATCACCATCACCTCGCTCGGCGCCATGGGCGGCGTGGCGACGACGCCGGTCATCAATCATCCTGAGGTGGCGATCGTCGGCGTCAACAAGATGATGGTGCGGCCGGTCTGGGACGGCACCCAGTTCATCCCGCGCAAGATGATGAACCTGTCATCGAGCTTCGATCACCGGGTGGTCGACGGCTGGGATGCGGCGGTGTTTGTGCAGCGGATCAAGGCGCTGATTGAGACGCCAGCGCTGATATTTGTGGATTGAGGGGCGGAACGACCGAGATGACGGCGGGACAGCGCCCCCCTCTGCCTTACCAGGCATCTCCCCCACAAGGGGGGAGATTGGCTGTTTCGGCGCTTCACCTGCTCATCCAACCCGGAAGATTGGCGAAACCCGAAGTGGCGTCCAATCTCCCCACTAGAGGGGGAGATGTCCGGCAGGACAGAGGGGGGCGCGAAGGATCGCAACAGAGCGTTCTCCCCGATCCGGCGCGACAAACAGTTAGGATGCCAACATGAAAGAAATCTCCTGCAAGCTGCTGGTCATCGGCGCCGGGCCCGGCGGCTACGTCTGCGCTATCCGTGCCGGCCAGCTCGGCATCGATACGGTGATCGTTGAAGCCGGCAGGCCGGGCGGCACCTGTCTCAATGTCGGCTGCATCCCGTCCAAGGCGATGATCCATGCGGCGGAAGAGTTCGAGAAGGTCGCGCATATGGCCGGCGGCAGCAGTCCGCTCGGCATCTCGGTAGCAGCGCCCGTGCTCGATCTCGGCAAGACGGTTGCGTGGAAGGACGGCATTGTTAGCCGGCTGACCGGGGGCGTTGCCGGGCTACTCAAGAAGGCCAAGGTCAAGACCGTCTATGGCTGGGCGACGTTCCGCGACGGCAAGACCGTCGCGGTCGAGACCGAGACCGGCACCCAGATCATCCGCGCCGAAACGGTTGTGATCGCCACCGGCTCGGCGACGGTGGAACTGCCGTTCCTGCCGTTCGGCGGCCCGGTGATTTCATCCACAGAAGCGCTGGCTCTCGGCGAGGTGCCGAAAAAGCTCGCCGTGGTCGGCGGCGGCTATATCGGGCTGGAACTCGGCATGGCGTTCGCCAAAATGGGCGCCGCGGTGACCGTGGTCGAGGCCCTGCCGCGCGTGCTGGCGCAGTATGATGCGGAACTGACCCGGCCGGTGGTGAAACGGCTGGCCCAGCTCGGCGTCGAGGTGATGCTTGGCGCCAAGGCCAAGGGGGTCAAGGGCGACGCGCTGCTGGTCGAGACCGCGGACGGCAAGAGCACCAAAATCGCGGCAGACAAGATCCTGGTCACGGTCGGCCGCAAGCCGGTGACGGAGGGCTGGGGCCTCGATCAGATCGATCTCGACATGGCCGGCAAGTTCATCAAGATCGACGACCAGTGCCGCACCTCGATGCGCGGCATCTATGCCATTGGCGACGTCACCGGCGAGCCGATGCTGGCGCACCGGGCGATGGCGCAAGGCGAAATGGTGGCCGAGATCGTCGCCGGCCACAAGCGCAGCTGGGACAAGCGCTCGATCCCGGCCGTCTGCTTCACCGATCCGGAGCTGGTGACGGCAGGGCTAACGCCGGAGGAGGCGAAGGCTTCAGGCGAAATCAAGATCGGCCAGTTTCCGTTTGCCGCCAACGGTCGCGCGATGACCAAGCTCGGCGAGGACGGGTTCGTCCGGGTGGTCGCCCGCGCGGACAACCATCTGGTGCTGGGCATCCAGGCGGTCGGGCAAGGCGTGTCGGAGCTGGCGGCGGCATTCGGCCTGGCGCTGGAAATGGGCGCGCGGCTGGAGGATATCGCCGGCACCATCCATGCGCATCCGACGCAAGGCGAAGGCTTCCAGGAAGCGGCGCTGAAGGCGCTGGGCCACGCGCTGCATGTTTGAGGTGCGCTTACCCTCCCCCTTGTGGGGAGGGTCGATCCGCGTAGCGGAGCGGGGTGGGGCTCCTCGCCAACCGTCGGCGCTCACCCCCACCCCGTCTCGCCATCTCCGCTTCGCTCCGATTGCGCGCCGACCCTCCCCACAAGGGGGAGGGTGGCCGTTCAGCCGTTGGTTGTCGCAGATCAGCGGAATGTACTAAGTGTCGGTCCATGGACACCGGCCTGAAGAAATACATCGCCATACGCTACAACATCGCCGCTGGCTTCAAGCCAAGCCAGTGGGACGGAAAGGGCCGCGCCAATCTCGACCCGGTCTGGCTGGTCGAGCGCCTGGCGTTGTTCGACACCTATTGCGCGTCGTCGCTCGAAGGCCAGTCGCTGAAGGATTTTACCGTCCTTCTGGCGTTCGATGCCGATACGCACGAGAACTATATTCGCACCGTGTGCAGCTGCGTGGCCGGTGTCGACGTCAGGCCGATCCTTGTCGAGGCGGGCGAGGATTACAACGATCGCTTCAATGCCTTCGTCCAGGCCGATACCGATGCCGACTATGTTTCGCTCACGCGGCTCGACAGCGACGACGCGCTGGCGCCGACCTTCATGGAGCGCGTCGAGCACTACGCGCGCCGGGAGATCGAAAAGCGTGTGGTGGACCTGCAGCCGCTCTACATTGCCTTTCCGGACGGCCAGAATTTCGACACGGCAAGCGGACGCTACACGCACCACGACTATGTCACGTCGGCGTTCGGCACGCTGGTCGAAAGGAGATCGCCGGCGATGAGCGGCGTCTACAGCGAGCACCACGCAAAAATGGCGACGCGCTTCAACACCGTCGTGGCGGCATCGAAGGGCGCGCAATGGTGCATCGTCATCCATGACAACAACGCCGCCAACGTGTTGAGGGGGAAGCCGGTCTCGGGGCCCTCCTTCACGGTGGGCCGACCGGGTGTCGAACCCAAGGTGCCAGCGCGAAGGCAAAGCGCGCCACGACAGGCGACGCAGCCCCGCATGGCGCCGCGGACCGCAGGCAACTTCATCCGGTTTCTGCTCGGACGACCGATGGCTCTGCGGAAGTAGCGGGCGCTTTACCCTCCCCCTTGTGGGGAGGGTCGATCGCGGAGCGGAGCAGGGTGGGGGTCCTCGCCAACCGTCGGCGCTCACCCCCCACCCCGTCTCGCCATCTCCGCTTCGCTCCGATTGCGCGCCGACCCTCCCCACAAGGGGGAGGGTGAAGTAGCTCAGCTCGCCAGCCGGCTCACCATCTCGTGCTGCGCATAAGCGCGCCCAAAACGATTGGCGAGAAACGCATCCAGCGCGATGTCTTCCTGCTTGACGAAACCGGTCGCCGGCAAGGTGCCGTCGGCCAGCATGTCGAGCACGGCGCAGATGCCTGAGGCAGTGGTGATCTGGATTGCGCTGCGCACCTGGCTGCCAATGCGCTGCGAATAGATCTTGTTGGCGTAGGTTTCCTGCAGCAGGCGGCCATTGCGGCGGCCCGAGACGGTGACGAAGACGATGACCACGTCCTGCAGCGTTGCCGGCAGGGCGCTCTCGAAAATGTCCTTCAGCACGTCGCGGCGGTGGCGCAGGCCGAGATCGTTGAGCAGCGCCTTCATGATCGCCGCGTGGCCGGAATAGCGGATGGTGCGGTAGTTCAGCGTGCGCACCTTGCCCTTCAGCGTCTCGGCCAGCGTGCCGAGACCGCCGGAGGTGTTGAAGGCCTCATAGGTGACGCCGTCGAGCGAGAACTCTTCGCGCTCCTCCAGCGGCGGCACCTCGATCAGCTCGCCCTCGACGATCGCCTCGCAGGGTTCGCAATATTCGTTGATGACGCCGTCGGTGCTCCAGGTCAGATTGTAGTTCAGCGCATTGGACGGGTATTGCGGCAGCGCGCCGACGCGCATGCGAACGCTTTCCAGCGTGTCGAAGCGGCTGGCGAGATCATTGGCGACGATCGAGATGAAGCCCGGCGCCAGGCCGCATTGCGGAATGAAGGCGCTGTTGCCCGACTTGGCCAGCTCCTTGACGCGGCGGGTCGAGACGACATCCTCGGTCAAATCGAGATAGTGCACGCCGGTGGCGGCGGCCGCTTCGGCGATGCGCGTGGTCAAATGGAAGGGGGCGGCGCTCAGCACGGCGAAGGCGCCGGCAAGGGCGGCCTCGAGTGCGCCCGGCGCTGCGATATCGAGCTCCAGCCCCTCGACGCCGGCGGGAAGTTCGGCCGCGGCAAACTGCGCCGCCGCGCGGTCGACAACGGTGACGTGGTAGTCGCCGCTGTCGGCGAGCATGCCTGCAATGGTGGAGCCGATCTTGCCGGCGCCGACGACGATGATTTTCTTCATGACCTTGCCCCTCGTGAAAACTCTTTGGCCCAGACCGCCGCGCGGTGGACGCGATGCCTTCAAGAATCGCAGCTTGCCTGTCGAAAGGAAGCGTGGGATCATTTGAAATGAACCCTGCACTTGAACGATACGCCGACGAGGTTCGTCGAAATGCTCAGTGACGCCGAACAAAAACTGCTTTCCCTGCTGCGCGCCAATGCCCGCGCGTCGACCACTGAGCTGGCGCGCCAGCTCGGCGTTTCGCGCACGACAGTGCAGAGCCGGATCGAGCGGCTGGAACAGCGCGGCATCATCACCGGCTATGGCGTGCGGATGGCGCCGGACTACGAGCAGGGGCTTGTGCGGGCGCATGTGCTGCTCACCGTCACGCCCAAGCTCGCCGACAAGGTGGTGCGGGCGCTGCAGGCGCTGCCGCCGGTACGGACGCTGCACTCGGTGAGCGGCAATTTCGACATGATCGTCATCGTCGACGCGCCGTCGATCAGGGATCTGGATGCGTTGCTGGACGAGATCGGGGCGATGGACGGGGTCGAGCGGACGTCGTCGTCGATTATTTTGTCGACACGGATCGATCGGTAGGTGGAACGCATGAGCTGCTAATCTCCCCCCTTGCGGGGGAGATGGCCGGCAGGCCAGAGGGGGTCGTTCGACTGGGCTCGGCCTACCTGCCGCTGCAGAAGGAGGTTAGCGCTCCACGCGAGGCGACCCCCTCTGTCGCCTTCGGCGACATCTCCCCCTCAAGGGGGGAGATTAGCTGCTAAGCCCGCCGCCTTTCCGGCCCGCTATCCAGCCACGCCACATCCTCCGCCGACAGCTTGATATCCAGCGCCTTCAAACTGTCCTCCAACTCGTCCAGCGTGCGCGGGCCGATCAACGGCACCGACGGAAAGGGCTGCGCCAGCACATAGGCGAGCGCGATGTGGATCGGACTTTTGCCCAGGCGCTGCGCCAGCTCGATGGCGCGGTCGCGGCGGCCAAAGTTCTTCTCGGAATACCAGACCCGCACCAGCTCCTCATTGTCCTGCTTGTCGCGGCCGGCGCGGTCGGTGAAGAAGCCGCGGCCCTGGCTCGACCAGGCGAAGTTGGGCATCTGCCTTTTCGTCAGCCAGGATTTCCAGTCGTCGGTCGACGAGGTGATGCAGCCGGCCCAGATCGGCTCCAGCATCTCGGCCAGCGAGAAATTGTTGGAGAGCACGCCGGGCTTCTGCTTGCCGGTGCGCTCGGCATAGGCAATCGCCTCGTCCATGCGCGCCATCGTCCAGTTCGAGCCGCCGAACGGGCCACGGATGCGGCCGGCCTTGGCCTCGGCGTCCATGGCGTCAACGAACTCGCCGACCGGCACATCCGGGTTGTCGCGGTGCATGAAATAGAGGTCGACATGGTCGGTCTGCAGCCGGTCCAACGACTGGGCGAGCTGCTTGCCGATGACATCGGGATAGCAGAGCGGCGAGTGGGCGCCCTTGGCGATGATCACCGACTGCTCGCGCACGCCGCGATTCCTGAGCCACTGGCCAAGCAGCGTTTCGGTGTAGCCGCCGCCGTAGACGTAGCCGGTGTCGAACAGATTGCCGCCGGCCTCGAAGAAGGCGTCGAGCAGGATTGCGCCCGACGAGAAGGTGCGGAAATCCTCGAAGCCGAGCGCCACCACGGAGGCCGGCTTCGACAGGCCCGGAATCTTGCGCTTGCCGATGGCGGTGCCGCCGGTGCGCAGCGGCCGGCCCGAAAGGGTGTTGGTTCGCTTAGCCGGCTTTTCGATTTCATATTCGAGCCCTACGGCAGCGCGCCATTTGTCGAGCACACGCAGCGTGCCGAGACTGTCGGCCCAGCTCATGCCCGGCCAGGCGAACTCCTGTTTGCCGGCCAGGATCGCCTCGCCGGCGGCGTCGACCTCGAAGGAATAGAGATGGCGGGTTTCGTTGACGCTGATGGTCTCGCGCGTGTCGTCGGCGAGAATTACATCGATCCGGCCAGGGCCGCCATCGCGGTTGCCGCCGCCGGCGAACCAGAAATCCGGCACCTCGATGCGGCCCTTGGTGCCGAGGATGCGCAGGACATTGTCCTGTTTGAGCGAGATGCTGCAGGATACCTCGGCGACGATGCCACCGGGAAAATGCAGCAGCGCCGAGGCCCATTCGTCGACGCCGGACTTGCCGAGATGGGCGGTGCCGACAACCTTGTCCGGCTCGGCAAAGGGTTTTCCAGTCGCAGCCCCGGCAATCAGCCGCACCATCGAGACGGGATAGCCGCCAACATCGAGGATGCCGCCGCCGGCGAGATCGTTGGCGTAGAGCCGGTGCTCGGGCATGAAGCCCGGCATGGCGAAGCCGAAGCTCGACTTCATCAGCCTGACATCGCCGATGACGCCGCCCGACTTGATGAGTTCCACCAGCTTCGCCGTCTGCGGGTGCAGCCGGTACATGAACGCTTCGCCGAGGAAGGTGCCGGCCTTGCGCGCAGCATGGATCATGGCGTCGGCCTCGAAGGCGGTCAGCGCCAGCGGCTTTTCGCACAGCACATGCTTGCCGGCTTCCGCCGCCTTGATTGCCCATTCGGCATGGCCGGGATGCGGGATGGCGATATAGACGGCATCGACCTCGGGGTCGGCGAGCAGCGCGTCGTAACCGTCGAGGATGCGGGCGCCGGGAAACGTCTCGGCCAAGCCTGCCTTGCCGGGATTGCGGGCGCCGAGCGCCACGATCGTGCCGGTGCGCGAGCCTGCCACGCCGCGGGCGAACGCTTTGGCGATGTCGCCGGGCCCAAGTATCCCCCAGCGGATGGGCGCGGTTGCAGTCATGATCATTCTCCTTGCATAGCTGGAAGGTCAGCGCAGCCGCTGGCCGTTTTCATCGAACAGATAGGATTTGCGGATGGACACGGTGATCTCCTGGGTGTCGGGGACCTTTGCCGCGTCGCGCTGGATCACCAGGTCTTCGCCATGGGCGGTCCTGGCATAGATGAAGCTGGTGCCGCCGAGATGCTCGACCACGTCGATGCCGACAGTGAGGTCGGCGTCGCCTTCGCCGCCATTGCCGAAATGTTCGGGCCGCACGCCGACAATGACCTTGGCTCCTGTTTGCGGCACGGCGCCGGTCAATGGTTGCATAATGCGGGTCTTTTCCTCGCCCACCAGCTCGACGGTGACGCTGCTCGTGTTGCGCCCGACGACGCGGCCCTTGATGAAATTCATCTTCGGCGAGCCGACAAAGCCGGCGACGAACTGGTTGTCGGGATTGTCGTAGAGATCGAGCGGCCGGCCGATCTGCTCGACATGGCCACCGCGCAGCACCACGATCCGGTCGGCCAGCGTCATCGCTTCGGTCTGGTCGTGGGTGACATAGATCATCGTCGTGCCGAGCTCCTTGTGCAGGCGCGAGATCTCGACCCGCATCTGGACGCGCAGCTCGGCGTCGAGATTGCTCAACGGCTCGTCGAACAGGAAGACTTGCGGTTCGCGCACGATGGCGCGGCCGATGGCAACGCGCTGGCGCTGGCCGCCGGACAATTGCCTCGGCCGCCGCGCCATCAACTCTGTGATGCGCAGGATTTCGGAGGCCCGCTTCACCCGCCGCTCGGTGTCCTCCTTGGGGTTGCCGGTCATCCTGAGGCCAAAGCTCAGATTCTGCTCCACGCTCATGTGCGGGTAGAGCGCGTAGGACTGGAACACCATGGCGATGCCGCGCTCGGCCGGCTCGACATCGTTCATCACCTTGCCGCCAATGGCGATCTCGCCGCCGCTGATATCCTCCAGCCCGGCGATCATCCTGAGCAGCGTCGATTTTCCACAACCCGACGGGCCGACAAAGACGACGAACTCGCCATCGGCGATATCGATGTTGGCGCCATGGATGATCTCATAGACGCCGAAGCGTTTTACGACATTGGTGAGGGTGACTGCCGCCATATTCTGTTGTCCCTACTTGACGGCGCCGGCGGCGATGCCGGCGATGAAATGGCGCTGCAGCAGCACGAAGACGACCAGCATCGGTACGGTCAGCATGACGGCGCCGGCCATGATGCCGCCCCATGAGACCTTGGTCAGGCCGATCAGCGTGCCGAGCGCCACAGGGGCCGTCATCGCGCCGGGCTGGCTGTTGATCAAAAGCGGCCAGAGATAATTGTTCCACGAGGCGAGGAACAGGATGATGGCGAGCGCCGCCAGCATCGGCCGCGCCAGCGGCAAAGCGACGAACAGGAAGATACGCCATTCCTTGACGCCCTCGACACGTGCCGCGTCGAAAAGGTCGGCCGGCATCATCGAGAAAGCCTGGCGCATGAACAGCACGCCCAGCGAATTGAACAAGGGTGGCACGATCAGCGCAATCCAGGTGTTGGCGAGCTGGAAGTCGCGCGCCACCATGATGAATTGCGGGATCAGCACCACCGCATAGGGCAGCGTGATGGTGCCGAGGATGATCGCCACCACCGCGCCCTTGCCGAAGAACTGATAGCGGGCGAGCGCCCAGCCGGCCATCGAGGTCAGCAGCACCGAGAAGAAGGTGTAGGTCACCGCCACCGCCACCGAAATGCCGATAGCGCCGACGAAATTGGTGTCGCGCTGCAGGTTGTTGAAATTGTCGACGAAATTGCCGTGCGGCAGAAGCTCGATGCCGGGGCTGAAAATGCCGTTGTCGGGCATGGTCGAAAACACCACCATCATCCACAGCGGAAACAGCCAGATCACCGCCAGCGGTGTCAGGACCAGATGCAGCAGGACGCTGCGGCCGAGCCGGCGTTGCGACAGCGAACTCATTTCGGCTCCCCTCTCATTTCGGCTCTCGTGTCAGCCACAGCTGCACCAGCGTGATGGCGATTGCCAGCCCCGCCATGGTGTAGGCGACGGCCGAGGCGTAGCCGAAATTGAGCGAGCGAAAACCCTGGCGGTAGAGCAGCAGGCCAAGCGTCTCGGTGCCGCCGCCGGGGCCGCCGCGCTCCGTGATCAGGAACGGCTCGGTGAACAGCTGCATCGTGCCGATGATCGACAGCACGGCGCAAAACACGATGACCGGCTTGAGCAGCGGCAGCGTTATGTAGAAGAACTGCTTGAGCTTGCTGACGCGGTCGAGCGTCGCTGCTTCATAGACGTCCTCGGGGATCGACTGCAGGCCGGCGAGCAGGATGATGGCGTTGTAGCCGGCCCAGCGCCAGGTTACCGCGATCATGATCAGCGCCATGGCCGGTGTGACGTTGGAGAACCAGTCGATCTTGGCCAGGCCGACGCCGGCGAGGAGCTTGTTGATGATGCCGAAATCCAGGTTGAACATCAGCCGGAACACGGCGGAATAGGCGACCTCGCCGACCACCACCGGAGCGAAGAAGGCAAAGCGGTAGAGGCCACGTGCTTTCAGCAGCGGCGAGTTCAGCAGCACCGCCATGATGATCGCCAGCGAGATCATCACCGGCACCTGGATGACGAGGATGAGCAGCGTGTTCTTCAGCGCGTTGAAGAAAGCGGGGTCGCCGATCAGGCGGCCCCAGTTGAACGTCGGCGCAAAGCGCCAGGGCACCGTGCGCGTCGCCTGGAAGGAAATCATGAACGAGGAGATGATCGGCCACACCCAGAAGATGGCAAAGATCAGAAGGTAGGGCGTAAGGAAGCGATAGGCCGTGGCGTTCTGGTAGCGCATGGTTTCCTCCTCCTTCCTCTTTCCCGGTTGATATCCGGCGTGTTGTTAGCCGGCGGACGCCGCCGGCAATTGGCGAACTGTTGGGCGAGAGCGTCCCTTTCCCCGCCACTATACGGGGAGAGGATGCCGGCAGGCAGGTGAGGGGCAGCGCCAACAGTCCGGCAAATTGCCCTATATCTGGCCCGCCAGCATCACCGCCTTGGTCACTTGATCGGCAGTCCCGTCGCCGAAGCGATCTGGCTGGCGGCGTCGTCGAGGGCGGCCTTGGCATCGGGATAGCCGCCGCCGAGATATTTGGTCTGCACGGCGCGCATGATGATTTCGGCGTCGCTCTGGAAGGGCGTGCCGCGGCTCGGCACCACCTTGGGCAGCGTGGCGAGAATGTCCTTCCACACTGCCTGGCCGCCCCAATAGGGCAGGCCCTGCGAGACGTAGGGGTCGTCGAGGGCCGAGATCAGTGACGGCACCAGGCCGAAATCCCTGAGCATGGTGATCTGGCCTTCATTGGTCTCGAGCGTGTATTTCAGATAGGCGTAGGCGGCCTCCTTGTTCTTCGAGGCTGAGGTGATGGCGAGCGACGAGCCTCCGAGATTGGCGGCGCGCGGGCCGTCGGCGGTCAGGCTCGGCATCAGATAGACACCCCATTTGCCGTTTTCGCCGGCGGATTCGGTGCGGATGGTGCCCTCATACCAGCCGCCATAGACCTGGGTGGCGACGGTGCCGGCGGTGTTGTTGGTGATCTTGGTGCCCCAGTCGGCCGACGAGATGATGCCGGCGTCCTTCATGTCCTTGATCTTGGCCAGCGTGTCGACGCATTTCGGCTGGTTGACGGTGATCGACTGCCCATCGGCGGCGAAATAGCCGCAGCCCTGTTCGTTGGAAATCATGCGGAAAAATTCGGTGTCGCCGTTGAAATCGGCATTGGTCATGGTGACGCCGGGATTGGCGGCCTGGACCTTCTTGCCGGCGGCGATGAAATCGTCCCAGGTCTTGATCGAGGCCGGATCGACGCCGGCCTTCTCGTAGAAGTCGCGGCGGTAGAAGGCGGCTACCGGGCCGGAATCCCACGGCATGGCATAGGCCTTGTCGCCGACCTCCAGTTCGGTGCGCTTGAAGTCCGGGAATTTCTTCTGGTCGTCGGCGGTGTAGCCCAGCGTGTGCAAATCGACGAAGCAATCGGGGAACTGGCTCCAGTAATTCTCGGCCTCGCCGTTTTCGATCGAGACGATATCGGGCAGGCCGACGCCGCCGGCCGCGCAGCCGGCGATCGACTTGTCATAGGTCGGCTGGTTGCCGAGATCCTGAACGGTGACCTTGACGTCGGGATGCTGCTTGTTGAAGCCGGCCACCGTCGCCTTCAGCGACGAAGCGGCGATATTCCAGCTCCAGATCGTGATTTCGCCGGACTGCGCCAAAGCCGGGGTTGAGCCCAGGCCAAGCGCCAGCGCGGCACAGATCAGTGTCGTGCGCATTGAAATCCTCCCATTTCATTTGCTCTCTCTTCGCGAGCATGGCTAGACTAGGCGGCGCGGAAGGCTTGTCCCTGACAACGGGAATAAAAGATGGGCGGAAAGTAAGATGCCGGAACGGCCGTTTTACCAGCCTGGCGCCAGCAGCGTCGAAGGCCTGCCGATGGCTTTGCAGATGTTTCACAACCATCCGCTGGTGATGCTGAAGCCGCATTGGCATGCCCAGGTCGAGGTCAATTTCATCGTCCGCGGCAGCGTGCATTACCGCATGAACGAGCACGAGATCGCGCTCACGGCGGGCGACATGTGCCTGTTCTGGGGCGGGCTGCCGCACCAGATGGACGATCTCTCCGACGACGCCATCTATGCCGGCGCGCATCTGCCGCTGGTGCATTTCTTCCGCCTGCATCTGCCGACGGATGTCCGCCACAGGCTGATGACCGGCGCCACGCTGGTGACATCGGCGACCGACCAGGCCGACCATCACAATTTCGAGCGCTGGAACCGCTATTTCCGCTCGGGCGATGCGGCGATAACCGAGCACGCCGTGAACGAGCTGCTGCTGCGGTTGGAGCGGGTGCGCTTCGAGCCCTACCGGCTGGTGCCGGAAACCGCCATCGGCCAGGAACCCGGCGGCCCGTTCGACCAGCAATCGCTGCGCAATGTCGGTCGCATGTGCGACTTCATCGCCGAGAATTTCCTCTACGACATAGACTGCGTCGACATCGCGGCGGCGGCCGACATCCATCCCAAATACGCCATGAGCATTTTCAAGAAATCGACCGGCATGACGCTCAACGAATATATGAATCTGCTGCGGCTGAGCTACGCGCAGGCGCTGCTGATGCATGAAGACGCCAATGTGCTGCGCGTCGCCATGGATTCAGGCTTCGGCTCGCTCAGCGCCTTCAACAAATCCTTCCGCAAGCTGGCAGGGATGTCGCCCTCGGATTTTCGCCGGGGTGCGGTGGGCCGATAGGTTCAACGGTCATCTTGATCAACCCGCAGCCGTTCCGGGTGGAAACATGTGCAAGGCTAATCGCGACCGCCTTTGTCGGATGCGATCATCAACTTGGAGAAAGTTGTCAGCGACTTGGCGTTTCATGAGCGCCTTCCCCCACTCCGTCGCTGCTTCGCTCGACGGAGTGGGGTCGACCTGGCTCTGGCGTTGTCATTTCAAGCCGGGACCGGTGCCCTCCGCCCGAGGAAACCCGACAATTACCGCCAGCCCAGGCCGGCGATCCTCCAGCGCAATCGTTGCACCATGCAGGTCGGCGATTGCCCGCACCAGGCTGAGGCCAAGGCCGCTGCCGGGCGTGGTGCGGCTGGAGTCGAGCCGGTAGAGCCGCTGGAACACTTTTTCGCGCTCCTGCGCCGGGATGCCGGGGCCATTGTCGGCGACCTCAGCCAGAATGCGGTCGCCTTGCCGCCGCACCGATAGAAGGATTGCCGTGCCATCGGGGCAATGCCGCAGCGCGTTCTCAACCAGATTGGCAAACAATTGCGTCAGCAGGTCGCGGTCGCCGTGGACCAGGCATGGGGTGCCGTGGACGATCGTGGCCGACAGCGACTTGCCGTCATCCTCGGCGACACCGGCGTAGATTTCGGCAATGGCATCGATGACGCCGGTGAGGTCGAGATCGACAAAGCGCGACTTGCGGGCGCCGGCCTCGATCTGGGCAATACGCAACAGCGCATCGAAAGTATCGTTGATCTGCAGGCTTTCCCCACGTGCCTCCGCCAGCTCATCGGCAACGGCCTCACCCCGCGCGGTCCTGTCGGCCGCAGCTTCCAAAATCATCTGCAGCCGGTTGAGCGGCGTCTTCAGATCATGCGCGATGTCGGCGCTGACCTGGCGCATGCCGTCCACCAGCGCCGCCAGCCGCTCCAGCGCGGCGTTGACCTGGCGCGAGACGCCGTCAATGTCGTCGCCATTGCCGAGCAGTGGAATGCGGGCGTCGAGCCGGCCGTTGGAGACATCGTCCATGGTGGTGGCAATGCCGTCGAGGCGACGCTGCACACGCGACGCCAGCAAGGCGCCGCCAGCCACCGCCAGCCCTGAAATGATCAGGGTGGCCCAGCCGAAGCTCATCAAAACGATGCGTTCCAGCTCCTCGGTTTCGGAGAGCGAGAAGGCGATTGTCAGGCTGTTGGGCCCGACCGAACCGGTCCAGGCGCGGTACATAGTGTCCGGCGCAACGCCTGGCAGGGAAGCGGCAAAATCCGAAAAGCCATCGGGAAGGTCGGCGGCGGTGAAATTCCCGGCCAGGCGATTGCCGGCGGGATCGGTGAGCGAGAACAGCTGTTCCTTGCTCGGGCTGAGCGCGGCGTGGCTGTCGACTGCCGAAACCAGATCCTCCCGGTCGTTTCCGGCATAGGTCACCGCCACGACCGAATAGGTCTCCTTGACCGACTGGTCGAGCTGCTCGGCAAGATCCGCGCTCATCAGCTGGTAGACGATGGCGCCTGACAGGATGAAGGCGAGCACGAACAGCAAGGCGAAGGTCAGGGCCAGCCGAAACGGCGTGCTGCGCAGCAGGCGAGAGCCTGTCTCAGTCATAGTGCGTTTCAGTCATGGCAAGCTTCAGTCATGGCAAGTTTCTGTCATGCCGCGCCTCAGTCGTGAACACTGTAGCCAGTGTTGCGCACGGTGTGGATCAACGCGGTTTCGAACGGCCTGTCGATCTTGGCGCGCAGCCGGCTGATATGGGTTTCGACGACGCTGGTCTTGGGGTCGAAGTGAAAATCCCAGACCCGTTCCAGAAGCATGGTGCGGGTGATGACGCGGCCCTCGCCGCGCATCAGCACTTCGAGCAGGCTGAATTCGCGCGGCTGCAGGTCGATCGCCTGGCCCTGCCTGGTGACGCGGCGCTGGATCAGGTCCATTTCGAGGTCTGCGATGCGCAGCGTCGTCTTCAGCTCCTGCGCCGCAGGGCGACGGCCGAGCGCGTTGATGCGGGCGAGCAGTTCGGAAAAGGCGAATGGCTTGACGAGATAGTCGTCGCCGCCGGCCTCGAGCCCCTCGACGCGATCGTCGACGCCGCCGACCGAGGTGAGAAAGATCGCCGGCGTGCGCACGCCCGCTGCCCGCACCGCCTTGATCATCGACAGGCCGTCGAGGCCGGGCAGCATGCGGTCGACGACGATCACGTCATAGGCATCGCGTGTCGCGGCAAACAGCGCGTCGCGGCCATCGCGCCTGAGGTCGCAGATATGGCCTGCCTCGCCAAGGCCCTTGACGACATAGTCGGCGGTGCGTGGGTCGTCCTCGACAAGGAGAAGTCGCATCGTTGTTCCGATGGTTGGCGATTGAGCAGTTCGCGGCTCTCGAACCTTATCCGGTTGCGACAACAGGTCGACCACCAAGCACCCAGCCTTGCGGCTTTTTCTTGGCGGCAGATCGCTCCGCTCAGCAGGTTGCTCAAAGGAACATTGACACTCGAAAGCTGCGCTCTAGCGTGCGACACATCCGGTTACCCAATCAATTAGGCTAATCGAGTCAGGGGACAAGAAATGACGACGATTGCCGATGTCGCGCGCCATGCCGGAGTGTCGGTCGCAACCGTCTCGCATGTGATGAACCGCACGCGCCATGTCGAGCCGGAGACGGCCGAGCGCGTGCATTCGGCCATCGCCGCCTTGCGCTACAGTCCGAACACGCTGGCGCGCAGCCTGAGGCGCGGCGAGACCAAGACCATCGGCCTGCTGCTGCCGGACAATTCCAATCCGTTCTTCGCCGGCGTGGCACGCCAGATCGAGGATGCCGGCTTCCTTGCCGGCTATACGGTGATCCTGTGCAACTCCGACGGCAGCGCCGAGAAGGAGGAGCGCTACCTCCAGGTGCTGATGGCCAAGCAGATCGACGGGCTGATCTTTGCCGGCTCGTCCGATCATGCGCGGGTGTTCTCCAGCCTTCTGCCCGGCGTCCCGGCGGTGCTGATCGACCGCGAGATCCATTCGGTCAATGTCGATTCCGTGCTGGTCGATCACGATTATGGCGGCTATCTCGCCGGCCGCTATCTGGCCGGGCTCGGTCACGAGAAGATCGGCGTCATCGGCGGCCCGCGCGATTCCAGCTCCAGCCCCGCCCGCCTGCGCGGCTTCGCCAGGGCGCTGCAGGAAGCGGGCCTCGACCTGCCGCCGGCCTCGGTGGTGGATTCCGACTACCACTTCGCCGGCGGCCGCACGGCGATGGAGCGGCTGATGGCGCAGGCGCCGGGGATCACGGCGCTGTTTGCCTGTAACGATCTGATGGCCATGGGCGCGCTGACAGTGCTGCGCGGGCGCGGATTGCGGGTCCCCGGCGACATGTCGATGATCGGCTTCGACGACATACCCTATGCCGTCACCACCTGGCCGCCACTGACGACGATCGCACAGCCGGTCGAGAAGATCGGCACCCGCGCCGTCAGCCTGCTGCTCGAGCGGGTTGCCGAGCCGGCGGCGCATTCGCGCCGCGAAGTGCTCACCCCGGTGCTCGTCGAACGGGAGAGCTGCGCGCCGTTGCGCGGCTGAAGCCCTCAGGCGGCTGCCGGCTGCAGCGCTGCCCTGAGCAGCATGCCGAAGAGGTCGCGCGGCTCGTCGGGATCGGCGAGCAGGTCGAGCTCCTCGTAGAGGCCGGTGGCCTGAAGCTGGTCTCTGATATAGCGCAGTGCGGAAAAATCCTCGGTGGCGAAGCCGACGGAATCGAACAAGGTGATCTGTTCCGCCGTCTTGCGGCCTTCCGCCTTGCCGGTCATCACCTGCCACAACTCGGTCACCGGATGGTCGGCGTGGAGTTGCTGGATTTCGCCCTCGATGCGCGTCTGCGGCGGGAACTCGACGAAGATGTCGGAGCGCAAAAGGATGTCGCGGTGCAGTTCCGTCTTGCCGGGGCAGTCGCCGCCGACCGCGTTGATGTGCACGCCGGAACCGACCATGTTGTCGGTGAGGATGGTGGCGGACTGCTTGTCGGCGGTCACCGTGGTGATGATGTCGACGCCTTCCACCGCATCCTGGCCGGTGGCGCAGATGGTGATGTCGAAGCCCTTGCCGGCGAGGTTGCGGGCGCATTTCTCGGAAGCCGAGCGATCGATGTCATAGAGCCGCAGCCGGTCGATGCCGAGCAGCGCTTTGAAGGCGACAGCCTGGAATTCGGACTGGGCGCCGTTGCCGATGATGGCCATCGAGCGCGCGCCCCTGGGCGCCAGATATTTGGCAGCGACCGCGGAGGTGGCCGCGGTGCGCAGCGCCGTCAGGATCGTCATTTCGGTGAGCAGCATCGGATAGCCGGAGCCGACATCGGCGAGCACGCCGAAGGCGGTGACGGTCTGGCGGCCCTCGCGCATGTTCTTGGGGTGGCCGTTGACATATTTGAAGCCGTAGAGCCTGCCGTCGCTGGTCGGCATCAGCTCGATGACGCCGTCATGGCTGTGCGAGGCGATGCGCGGCGTCTTGTCGAACAGCTCCCAGCGGCGAAAATCCTCCTCGATATAGGCGGCGAGTTCGGTGAGGAACCGCTCGACGCCGATGGTCAGCACCAGCTTCATCATGCGGTCGACGCTGACGAAGGGGACGATGGCAAGGCGGGAAGGCTGGGTCATGCAATGCTTCCGGAATGGCTGCGGGTCGGGCGGTCCATGATGCGCCGGCCCATCAGGCTGGCGGCGAGGTCGACAATCAGCGTGGCGGTGCGGCCGCGCTCGTCGAGGAACGGGTTGAGCTCGACCAGATCAAGGCTGGAGACCAGGCCGCTGTCGGACAGCATCTCCATCACCAGATGCGCCTCGCGGAAGGTGGCGCCGCCGGGCACGGTGGTGCCGACGGCCGGCGCGATGGAGGGGTCGAGGAAGTCGACGTCGAGGCTGACATGCAGCAGGCCGTTTGCCTTTTCGACGATGGCCAGGAAGGCGCGCAGCAAAGGTGCGACGCCGTGCTCGTCAATGGTGCGCATGTCGTGCACGGTAACCCCCGCTTCGCTCAGCGCCCGGCGCTCCGCCGGATCGACGCTGCGCAGGCCCATGACGCAGATGTGGGCAGGGTCGACGGCGACAGGCAGGTCCGGGAAATAACCGTTGAAGCCCGGCCGGCCGCTGGCATAGGCGAGCGGCACGCCGTGCAGATTGCCGCTGACGGTGGTATCGAGCGTGTGGAAATCGGGATGTGCGTCGAGCCACAGCACGAAGAGCGGCCGGCCGCGTTCGGCGGCGCGGCGGGCTATGCCCGACACCGTGCCGGCCGATATCGCGTGGTCGCCGCCAAGGAAGATCGGCATGGCGTTCCGCGAAGCCGCATAGGCGGTCTCGGCTATCGCCGCGGTCCAGGCGGAAATCTCCGGTAGGGCCTTCAGCGCGAGATTGCCATGGACGATTGCGCGCACGGCGGCCGGTTGCACCGCGCCCCAGTCCTCGACCTCATGGCCGAGTTCCGACAGCACCGAGACAAGCCCGGCCGTGCGCAGCGCGCTCGGCCCCATCTCGCATCCCATCCTGCCGGCGCCGTCCTGCACCGGCGCGCCAACGATCCTGCAGCGCATGGTTTTTGGTGTCCTTGCAAATTGATTGGGCAATTGATGCGTGGAATGAACCATCCTGGACCGGCAGTTTGAACAGGCGAAATTGGCATTTCGAGAAGAATGATTTATCATTCCGATAAGTCGCTTTGGTCAAAGTGGGTAGAATCATGGACTTGCTTGACGAAAGGCTGGTCACGCTGCTCAGGCATGATGCCCGGCGCAGCATCTCCGATCTCGCGGTCGATCTCAGGGTGTCGCGCGCTACGGTCAGGGCGCGCATAGAGCGGCTGGAAAAGTCAGGTGAGATCATCGGCTACACGGTGGTGCTGCGCGCCGACGCCGTCGACCAGCGGATACGCGGCGTGATGATGATCGAGATCGAAGGCCATGCCGCGGATCGCGTGGTCCGGGCGCTTGGCGGCCTGGCCGAGGTTTCGACCATTCACACCACCAATGGCCGCTGGGACCTAGTGGTCGAACTCGGCACTGCATCGCTCACCGATTTCGACGCGGTGCTTAGGCGGATACGGCTCATCCCGGGGATAACCGGCAGCGAGACAAGTCTGCTGCTGGCAACGCCGAGGACGACAAGGGCAAGGTTGGCGTAGCCGTCCTTCCGGCCGGCGTGTTCACGCAAAGCTTTGTGACGGATCTGGCGAATGGGTCGCCTGGCTGACGAATCTCATTGGGGCCGCAGCTATCCTCCACATGACGGAGCAAGCCGGATGACGCGAGATTGCACCAGCTTGAACGGTGCAAGGACCGGACGCTTGCCACAGGCCAAGGCTGATGGCAGGATAAAAGGCCGCAACGTGCGGCCTCTGGCGGCCGTTGTGTTTCGATGGATTATGAAGCATTTTCCCAAGGTGCGGGTTCTCCTCACAATGTGCGGCAGCCTCGTTTCGCCTTGGTCGCCCTTGATTTTTCGCAATGTGCGCTTTGCCTGCCTCAGGCCGCAGGGCATTTAATTCCACGGGGTCAAGCCTCATGACAGAGATTTGTGCTCGGGCCGTCTATCGTCGGCGAAGACAAGGCATGGCGCCACAATCAGCGCCCCCTGGCATTCGTGACCAGGTGAAGAATGCCGTTGCGTACCTCTCGCCCCCATGTTTCAAAACAGGTCGATAGACCCGCGAGAATGGTTTCGAAGCCTGCGGGGTTGCCCACGGTCCGGCGAGAATTCTAAAAGACGTTCACAATGACACAGCACGCAAAAGACGCACGAATTCTCATGTACAGCCACGACACGTTCGGGCTCGGCCATTTGCAGCGTTGCCGAACGATCGCTCATTCGCTGGTCGGGGATTTCCGCGGACTTCAGGTGCTAATCATTTCGGGCGCCACCATCGCCGGCGCCTTCGACTACCGCGCCCGCGTCGACTTCGTGAAGATTCCCAGCGTCATCAAGCTGCGCAACGGCGAATACACCTCGCTGGAAAAGGACATCGATCTGCACGAGACGCTAAGGATGCGGCAGTCGATTATCCGCCACACGGCCGAGAGCTTCCGGCCGGATATCTTCATCGTTGACAAGGAACCGCTGGGGCTGCGCGGTGAGATCGAGGATACGCTGTCCTACCTCAAGACGCGGGGCACCACGCTCGTGCTTGGCCTGCGCGAGGTGATGGACGCGCCGCATTTGCTCGAAGCGGAGTGGGCACGCAGGGATGTGATGCGTAAGATTGGCCTGTTCTACGACAAGGTCTGGGTCTATGGCCCGCCGGATTTCTACGATCCGTTGACCGGCCTGGACGTGCCGCCGGCGGTCAGGGCAAAGATGAAGTTCGTCGGTTTCCTGCAACGGAGCCTGCAGCAGAACCAGTTGCCCGGCCACCGGCCCGAGGGCGACTATATCCTGGTTACCACCGGTGGCGGCGGTGACGGCGCCGACCTGATCCACAACGTCATCGAGGCCTATCAGCAGGATCCGCGATTGCAGCACCGGGCGCTGATCGTGCTTGGGCCCTACATGCCGGCGCGCAAGCGCAACAAGCTGGTCCGGAAGGGGGCCAAGATCCCCTATGTCAAGATCATCGAATTCGACAACCGGATGGAAGAGCTGATTGCCGGCGCCAAGGCGGTGGTGGCGATGGGCGGTTACAACACCTATTGCGAGATACTGTCTTTCGACAAGCCGGCGCTGATCGTGCCGCGCGTCACGCCGCGCGAGGAACAGCTGATCCGGGCACGGCGCGCAGCCGAACTCGGCCTCATCGAGATGCTTTTGCCCGAGGAGGCCGAGGATGCCCAGCGGTTTGCCGATGCGCTGCAGGTTTTGCCGGGCCGGCCGCGCCCATCGCAGAGCAATGCGCATCTGACGCTGGAAGGGCTGCCTCATATTTCCGAAATCGTCGCGGAACTGCTCGACCGGCGGGCCGGCCATCACCTTTCGGTCATTGAAGGCATGAACTGAGTTGCAACACCGCAAGATCGTCGTGGTTCTGAAGGGCTACCCGCGGCTGTCGGAAACCTTCATCGCGCAGGAGCTGCTCGGTCTGGAGCGTGCGGGGTTCGACCTGATACTTTTCGCGCTCAGGCGGCCGACCGACGCAAAACGTCATCCCGTGCATGACGAGATCAAGGCCCCCGTCCATTATCTGCCGGAATATCTGCACAGAGAGCCGCTGCGCGTGCTTCGGTCGCTGTTTGCCTGTCTGCCGCGGCCTGGCTTCTGGCGCGCGCTCAAATCGCTCGCTGCCGATATCCGCCGCGACTTTACCCGCAATCGCGCGCGGCGCTTCGGGCAAGCGCTGGTGCTGGCGGCCGAATGGCCGCAAGATGCCGGATGGCTGCATGCCCATTTCGCGCACACGCCGGCATCGGTGACGCGCTATGCCAGCCAGCTTCGTGGCTTGCCCTGGAGCTGCTCAGCCCATGCCAAGGACATCTGGACGTCGGCGGACTGGGATCTGGCCGGCAAGCTTTCCTCGGCGCGCTGGACGGTCACGTGCACGAAAACCGGCTTCGACCATCTGAAAAAACTCGCCAACGGCAGTTCGTCCGTGCATCTGAGCTATCATGGGCTCGACCTTGACCGCTTCGGCAGTTTCGGCGAGGCGCGAAAACAGCGTGACGGCTCGGCGCCGGCCGAACCGGTCATGATCTTGAGTGTCGGACGCGCCGTTGAAAAGAAAGGCTATGATACGTTGCTGGAGGCTCTTGCCCTCTTGCCTGGCGATCTGGCGTGGTGTTTCGAGCATATCGGTGGCGGCGAGGAACTGAAGCGGCTGAAGGCGCTGGCGCAAAGGCTCGGGCTGGAGGGGCGCGTCTCCTGGAAAGGCGCGCTGGCGCAGGAGGAGGTGCTTGAGCACTACCGCAGCGCCGACATCTTCGCTTTGGCCTGCAGGATCACCGCGGACGGCGACCGGGACGGCCTGCCGAATGTTCTGGTGGAGGCGGCCAGCCAGCGGCTTGCCTGCGTGTCGACCGATATTTCCGGCGTGCCGGAGCTTTTATCGTCGGATGAAACCGGGCTGCTGATTCCCTCGGAAAACCCGACTGCCCTGGCACAGGCGCTGGAGCGCCTGATCCGCGATCCCGTCCTGCGCGCCCGCCTCGGCGACGCCGCGGAGCGGCGCGTGCGAAGCAATTTCGACCATGTGGCAGGCATTGGACAGCTCAAGGAACTGTTCGAGCGGGAGTGGCGGGTCGCCGAATGAAGCGGCTGCGCGCTTTCTTCTATGTTCAGCACCTGCTCGGCATCGGCCATCTCGCGCGCGCCAGCCGCATTGCGGCGGCTCTGGTCGATGACGGGTTCGACGTCACCGTCGTGACCGGCGGAGCGCCGATCGCGGGATTTCCGGGATCGGGTGTAAAATCCGTGACCCTGCCGCCTGTCACCTCCGGTGACGAAGGGTTTTCCGGACTTGTCGACCTGCAGGGCAAAGCCATCGACGATGATTTCAAGACGCGGCGCTCAGAGATGCTGCTGCAGGCTTTCCGGAATTACAGGCCCGACATCGTCATTATCGAGGCGTTTCCCTTTGGACGCCGGCAGATGCGTTTCGAACTCTTGCCACTGATCGAGGCCATCGAAGCGACATCGCCAAGACCGCTGCTGGCGGCGTCCGTCCGCGACATCCTTCAGGAGCGCGTGAAGCCGAGCCGAAACGAAGAAACGGTCGATCTCGTCAACAGGCATTTCGATCTTGTCATGGTCCATGGCGATCCGGCTTTCGCAACCATCGACAAGACATTTCCGCTGGCTGGGGCGATCAGGGCCGAGGTCGCCTACACCGGGCTCGTTGCCGCGCCGCCGGCGCAAGCGGCCTCAGAGCGCTTCGACGTTCTGGTGTCGGTTGGCGGCGGGGCGGCCGGAAAGAGCCTTGTCAGATCCACCGTCGCGGCGGCGCGAAATGCCGATAACGCCTGGACATGGTGTTTGATCACCGGCCCAAACCTGCCGAAGGACGAGTTTGACGCGATTTCACGCGATGCCTCCCCACGCCTGTCCATCTTCCGGTTCCGCGAGGATTTCGCCAGCCTGCTGACCGGCGCCCGCCTGTCGGTCTCGCAGGCGGGTTACAACACGGTCTGCGATGTCATGCGCGCGGGGTGTCGCTCGCTGCTCGTTCCATTTGCAGCCGGCGGGGAAACCGAGCAGACGCGTCGCGCTCTGATGCTCGAAGAGCTCGGTCTTGCAACGGTGCTGACGGAACAGGACCTGACGCCTGAAGGTCTGGCGCATGCGATCGAGCAGGCGCTTGCCGGACCGCCGCCAGCCGCGCATCGTCTCGATCTGGAAGGGGCGCGGCGCTCGGCGCAAATCCTGTGCGAGCGCTTCAAACAGCTCCGATCAGCATGAAGCGTGTATAATTTTTTGTCGGCAATTCGCCGGAGAACCTGATCTGCCGCAGCGCCGCCATGGCTTCGAAGGCTGCAAGTGACGCCACGCAGTTGATGTGCGTCGGCTCGCTGAAATAATCGTTCGACTGCAGCAGCACGTTCGTACCCCGCGGAAGCAGGGCAAGCCAGGCGCTGAGATCGGCTATGTGTTCGCAGCTCGTATTGACCACCAGGTCAGGCCCGCCGGCGGCATAGTCGAGTGTGTACATATCTGCCGTCAGCGCTTGAAACCGCTCGCCGGCTTGCCGGTTGAGTGTCCGGGCGACCGCGCCGACTTCGGGATCGATGTCGATGCTGTCGATCGCCCCGATGTCGAAGCGGGCGTCATTGAAAAGCATCGCCGGCAATACGCCGTACCATCCACCCAGAACCCATATGCGCTCGAACCGGCCGCCGCAGCTTTCGAACAGCCTGTCGAGCGCCCACATCTTGCAGGCGACCTGCTTGTGGTTGAAGGCATTGGCGATATCGGCCTGCGGATGCTTGGCGATGACGCGCGCCAGCCCGGCCACGAGAGGGTGGTCGACATAGGCGGCAATTCCCCGCGTGAGGTCCAGGGCTTGCTCATGCCCACCCATGCCGGCATTGCGTGGTTGCGTGACATCCATCATATTCGTCTTCTATGTTGGGATTTCGGGCGACACAACGCAATCTTGCCTCTTGCAAGCCTGTTCGACTTGCGGACGCGACTGTGGCGCAAGCCGTTTCGCCATTGACCGGAGGAGGCCGATTGCATTTGTCCGGACCATCGGCGCCCATCCGTCTGGCGCGCAGCTGCCGCTTCGAACTGGTCGATGGCAGCGAAGACATGGCCGATACACCATTCGCCAGCAGGTGCCTTTACATTCTGCATCCTTCAAACTGACAATCGCATATGGAAACCAGCCTAGCCCGCTATATCTGGACGCACACCAGGAAGCAGCAGCTCTGGATATTGATGATCGTCGTGCTTTCGATGGTCCCGTATTTCATGTCGTTCGACCTGCCGAAGCTGATCGTCAACGGCCCGATCCAGGGCAAGGGGTTCGAGCAACCGGGCGCGACCCTGCCATTCATGAGGTTGCACTATAACCTGCCGTTCATCGGCGAGGTGCAGTTCTTCTCCGGTTTTCAGCTCGACCGCACGTCGACGCTGCTTGCGCTCAGCCTTGTTTTCCTCTTGCTGGTCGTCATCAACGGCTTGTTCAAGCTCTACATCAACACTTACAAGGGCCGGCTCGGCGAACGCATGCTGCGGCGTATTCGTTTCGATCTGGTCGATCGTGTGCTGCGGTTTCCGCCGGTTTACTTCAAGCGGGTGAAATCCGCCGAAGTGGCGACCATGGTGAAGGACGAGGTGGAGCCGCTGGGCGGCTTCATTGGCGATGCCTTCCTGCAGCCGGTGCTGCTCGGCGGCCAGGCGCTGACGGCCATGCTGTTCATCATGGTCCAGAACGTCTGGCTCGGAATGATAGCGGTCGTGATCGTGGCGATCCAGATCGTGCTTATCCCGCGAATGCGGCGGCGGCTGCTCGTGCTCGGGCGCCAGCGGCAGTTGACGGCGCGCGCGCTTTCAGGCCGGGTTGGCGAAATCGTCGACGGCATCGGCGCGGTTCACGTCCACGATACGTCGAACTACGAGCGCGCCGACATAGCAGCCCGGCTCGGGCTCATCTTCAAAATCCGCTTCGATCTTTACCAATGGAAATTCATGGTAAAGTTCCTCAACAATTTTCTCGCGCAGCTCACGCCCTTTCTGTTTTACATGATCGGTGGCTATCTGGTCATCCAGGGGAGGTTGGATGTCGGCCAGCTCGTGGCCGTGATCGGCGCTTACAAGGACTTGCCCGGACCGATGAAGGAACTGATCGACTGGGATCAGGACCGGCAGGATGTCCAGGTCAAATATCAGCAGGTCGTCGAACAGTTCACCGTCGAGAATATCATCGCGCCGGAAATCGGAGCACTGACGGTCGACGATCCCGATCCGATGACCAAGCCGCTGTCGGCGGTCAGCCTGTCGATAGCAGACGATGGCGGCGCAATGCTCCTCAATCGCATCTCGCTCGAGGTCAAGCCGGGTGAGACGGTGGCTCTGGTCAGCACCGCAACAGGGGGAGCGGAGGCGCTTGCGGAAGCCTTTGCGCGGCTGACCTGGCCGGACAGCGGAAGGATCGTTTCGGGCTCCGATGACTTGCTTGATCTCCCCGAAGCCGTGACCGGCCGGCGCATGTCCTACGCTTCGTCGGATGTTTTCCTGTTCCAGGCAAGCCTGCGCGACAATTTGCTCTACGGTTTGAAGCATGCGCCGCTGACATCGGTGACATATGACGGCGCAGCGGCGGACCAGCACCGTTGGAATATCGACGAGGCGCGCCGGTCGGGCAATCCGGATCTCGATATCCGCAGCGACTGGATCAACTATGCCTCCGCCGGCGCCACCGGCCCGCACGACCTCTTCGAAGCCGTGCGCCGGGTGCTCGACGCGGTTCTTCTGTCGCGCGACATTCTGGATCTTGGCTTGCGCTCTTCGGCCGACCTCAAGCGCCACACGAAGCTTGCCGAGCGGATCGTCGAATTGCGTGCGGCGCTGCGAACCCGGTTGGAGGAAGAAGGCCTGAGCGCGCTGGTGGTTCCTTTTGAACCGGGCGCCTACAACAAGGAAGCGACGATCGGCCAGAACCTGCTCTTCGGCGCTGCGGCCGGCCCCGAACTGGCTCACAAGGCACTGGCGTCCAATCCCTATTTTGCTTCCGTGCTGAAGCAAGCCGGCCTCGACCGCACGCTCTACGAAATGGGCATGGAGATCGCCGAACAGGCGATCGAGCTGTTTGCCGACCTGCCGCCCGAACACCAGTTCTTCCAGCAGCTCGCCTTCATGAGCGCCGAGGAGATACCCGCCTACGAAACCTTGCTGCAACGGCTCAAGAATCGCCCCTACGATGCGGTTTCGGAGAACGACCGCGCCATGATGGTCACGTTGAGCTTTGCCTATATCGAGCCCCGGCATCGCTTCGGCCTCTTGACCGACGAGCTGATGAGCAAGATCATCGCTGCACGCAACCAGTTCTATGAAAACCTGCCGGCCGAGCTGGAGAAAGCTGTCGAACGGTTTGACCCTGCCAAATACATCGCCGCGGCCACCGTCATGGACAACGTCCTGTTCGGGCGTGTCGGCAACAACCATCCCGACGCGCCGGACCGCATTCGCTCCATCGTCTATGATATTCTTGACGAACTGGGGCTTTATGCCGAGCTTCTGGATGTCGGCCTGGACTTCAACGTCGGCGCCGCCGGCAGGCGGCTGACCGGCGGACAGCGACAGAAGCTCGATGTTGCCCGCGCCTTGCTCAAGCGTCCCGATTTCCTCATTCTCAATCGGCCGCTGTCGGCGCTCGACCAGCGCGTGCAGGACAAGGTGCTGCGGAATGTGCTCGACGAAGCCAGACGCGACGGCCATTCGCCGGCAATTGTGTGGGTGGTGACGAATCCGGCAATGGCGACGATGTTCGACCGGGTTGTGGTCTTTGACTCAGGCCAATTGGTGGAAGACGGAACACACGAGACACTCTTGGCGGGAAACGGTATCTTCAAGGAACTTGTGTCATAGTCTGGCAAACGCGAATTCAGGAAGGTTTGCGACAATGCTGCTCAAGGATGAAGTTGGAATGCTGCAACGCGTTCCCTTGTTCTCTGGCATCGAGCCGACAAAGCTCAAGCTGCTCGCGTTCACGTCCGATCGCGTGAACTACAGTGCCGGCCAGATTCTTTTCCGGCAGGGCGACGAGGCAGACGCCGCCTATGTCATCCTTTCTGGCAGCGCGGATATTCTGGTCGATTCCGACAATGGGCCGATCAAAGTTGCCGAATTGCTGCCAAATTCGATCGTTGGCGAGATTGCCATATTGTGCAACAGCTCCCGTACTGCCACCGTCAAAGCGGCAAGTGAGCTGGAGGCCTTGAGAATCCGCAAGGACCATTTCCTGAGGCTTATGAAGGAGTTTCCCGAAATGACCATCGAGATATTGCGGGTTCTTGCCGATAGGCTAAGCAGTACGACCGCGGACCTGATCGACGCACGAACGGCCGAGAGCGATTCACAGTTGCACTGAAGCGGCGAGCCGCTCTGTTTCTTTGTTTGGATGCAGTTTCCGGAACCGTGTCACACCTTTCCTGGAACGACTCTGGCAGCAGTTGGTTGGCTACGATGGGCGAAAGGGTGCATGGACGACGATTTCTTCCTTGTCAGGTTTTGGGGCGTGCGCGGCAGCATTGCGGTGTCGGGGCCAGAATTTGCTCGCTATGGCGGCAACACGATCTGCATCGAGATGCAATGCGGCAATCATACGCTTCTGTTCGACGCGGGCTCCGGCCTGCGGCCTGCCGGCAGGACGCTTCGAGCGTCGGGCGTCACCGATTTCGACCTGTTTTTTACCCATTGCCATTACGATCACATCATCGGGCTGCCGGCTTTCAAGCCTATTTATGAACGAGGCATCAAAGTTACGCTTTGGTCCGGGCATCTCGCTGGACGCATGACGACGCGGCAGATGGTCGATGAATTCATTCGGCCGCCATGGTTTCCGGTGACACTCGGTGTCTGCAAGGCGAGCCTCGACTGCCGCGATTTCGCATCCGGAGACCTGCTTCGGCCACGCGAAGGAGTTGTTGTACGAACCGGTAGTCTTACCCATCCGGGCGGCTGCATCGGCTACCGGGTCGAATGGGGGGGCCGCGTCGTGGCGGTCATCACAGACACCGAGCACGAGCCGGGCAAACTCGACCAGGCGGTGCTCGGCCTGATCAGAGATGCCGACCTCGTCATTTACGACTGCACCTACACCGAGGAGGAAATGGAGCGCTACCGCGGCAACGGGCACTCGACATGGCAACAGGGCGTCAAGCTCTGCGAGGCGGCCGGCGCGCGCGGGCTTGCGCTGTTTCACCACGATCCGGCACGCACCGACGATGAGCTGGACGAGATGGAGAAACTGGCCAAAAACAGATTTGCCGGCGCTTTTGCGGCGCGGGATGGCCAGACGCTCACATTTCCAGTCTTGCACAAAAAGCGCTGAGCTATTTTCCGGCGCTGCGTTCTGTCAGTGTGCTGATCGGAAGCCATGCGCAGGCGTCGGTCCGCGCGGTGATCGTGAACAGCCGTTCGAGGAAAAGCCATGCCGATTCATCATGGACGAGATGGTGGGTGAGCAGGCCGACCGGTTCGCCGCCGTCGAATGCACGCTGCAATTGCGCGACGATGGCCTGAACCAAGAGACCATGATCGCGGCAGCCGCGCGTGCCATGCCAATCCATGATGTCGACATTGCTGTTGATGACCGCCAGGGAAGCCGGCCTTGGCGGCCCGAACACCGACAATGCCGCAAATCCTATCGATCCGAGGTCGGGTACCAGGCCGACATCGATCCGGTTCCAGGGCGGCACCAGCATCGGAACCGCACGTGCGCCGTGCAGGCCGGTTACACGCGACAGCCCGCCGGCCAGCTCATCCAGCACCACCTCGCGTGGCCGATGCGCGCCGAGCTCCTGCTTTTTTTGACCCTCGGGCGCATGATTTCGGTGCGCCCAGCCATGAATGGCGACCGTGGCATGCGGCGCCGCGTCAAGCCGGACGACAAGCTTCCCGTCGGTCTGGGCCGGAATGACGGCCAGAGTGACCGGAACCGCGAAGTCACCGGTGAGGTCGAGCAAGCGATCGAGTGCCGGCGTTGGATCCACGGCGTCATCGTCGCGCAGCCAGAACTCTGCCTTGCGGCCCGCCCGTTGCCGGTGCGCCAGCTCGTCCACCAGGGGCTGCCAAGTCGGGTCGGATGTCATGACAACGGGATCATCTTGAGAAGTTCCGCAAGACGGGCCTTTGCAGCACCGAGAGAGCGTTCTTCGAGAACGAAACGTCTGGCCTCTGCAGCCATGATGGTTCTTTCGTCATTATCGGCCAGAAGCCTTGCAATTGCGGAAGCGAACGCCGCCAGATCGCCCGGCGGGGTGAGAAACCCGGTCTGGCCATGCCGCACAACCTCCGGCACGCCGGCAATGTCCTGAGCCACCACCGGAAGGCCGGCGGCCTGTGCTTCAAGATAGGCAATGCCATAGGCCTCGCCGTAACCCGGCCAGACGTAGATTCCCCCGCGATAGAGGACATCCGGCACGGCGACCGGCTCAATCGCGCCAAGCCATTCGATACGGTCGGCGGGCAAGCCGGCGAATTGAGCCTTTACCTCGTCACGGGCAGGTCCGTCCCCGACGACCGACAGCGTCCAGGGGAGGTGGCCGATCAACCCGAGCGCCTGCGCCAGCATGCGATAGCTCAAGACCTTGTCGCCCGGGCGCATCATGGCGACGGTCACGAGGCGCGTCGGATAATCCAGTACCGGCATTTCGTGGAATGCCGATGTGTCGATGAAGGGTGAAAGCATACCGAGAGCGGCGTGGGGAACAGCATCCGCCAGCCCCTGGCGATCCCTTTGCGTGAAGCAGATGTTCAGCGCCGCCTGCTCGATGGCTCGCGCCACCAATGCCTGGCTATCGGCCCACGAACCGGCGTTGCGCCGTTCGGAATAGGAGGCTTCGGCCGTCACATAGGGGACAGCAAAGGCCAACGCCAGCTCGGGCCCGATCAGGTCGGGCGCCTTGTAGTAGGGATGATAGGAGAACCAGAGATCGGGCTTGCCGTCACGGTCCCAAAGCCTTGTCAGTCGCGCGGCTTCGTCCCGGGCCTCGATCATGAGCGCATCGAAACTTTTCGGTTCCGGCTGGCGTAGATAGAAGCGCAACTCCGATGCCAGTTCGACGCTATGCCCGCCATGCTGCAGCGCCTGGACCAGCATCCGTGCCATCTGGCGGTCGCCGGAGACAACGGGATGATTGGGCGACTTCAGCGGGGCGTAGAAGGCAATTCGCATCGCGCGATCCTATCATCGCAAAGCCTGCCCAAGTCAATTTCGAGGCATGATCGACTTCACCTTCAAGCGCAGGAATGTGCTATCTGATGCTTATGGAAACAGCAGTCGCGTCCGACCCGTTCGTCGCTTCTTTGCCGGTCTTCGCAAAGTTCGAAAGCGTTGCCGATATCGACAACTATCGGCCTCTCCCCGATGGCTGGGCGCTGGCCACCGCCGACATCGTCGGCTCGACCAAGGCGATCGAGGCCGGGCGCTACAAAACCGTCAATATGGCCGGCGCCAGCGTCATTTCGGCGCTGCTCAATGCACTGGGCCGGCAAGATCTTCCCTTCGTCTTCGGCGGCGACGGCGCGCTCGTGGCGTTTCCCGGCTCGGCGCTGGAGATCGCCCGTAACGCGCTGGCTTCTGTCCAGAGATGGGTGGCGGACGAACTGGACCTGACCTTGCGTGCCGCAATCGTGCCGATAAAGGACATAAGAGCGCAAGGCCTCGACGTTCGCGTGGCGAGGTTCCAGGCCTCCGAAGCAGCCTTCTATGCCATGTTCGCCGGCGGCGGCGGCAGTTGGGCGGAAGCCGAAATGAAAGCCGGGCGCTACCGCGTCGACCCCGCCCCGGCCGGCGCGCGGCCGGATCTGACCGGCCTCTCCTGCCGCTGGAACCCGATCGAAGCCCGGCATGGCGAAATTGTCTCGATCATAGCCGTGCCGGGGGCATCGCGCGACTTGCGTGGTTTCCAGTTTCTGGCTTCCGACATCATCGCCCTTGCCGGCAGGCAGGAGCGCGATGGCCACCCGGTGCCGGTGGACGGTCCGGCCTATAGTCTCTTGCCCGCCGGTCTCGATGTCGAGGCACGGGCCACGGCGCCGCCGGGGCGGCGGTGGCTGGCCAAGCTGTGGGTGATCTTCCTGATGACGCTTACGGCCGTCACCGACAAATTGGGCTGGACGATCGGCGGTTTCGACCCGAAGGTCTACAAGCGCGAGGTGGCCAGCAATTCGGATTTCCGCAAGTTCGACGACGGCTTGAAGATGACCATCGACGTCGACGCGGATGTGTTGCAGCGGATCGAGAACCGGCTGAAACAGGCGGAAGAGGCCGGCATCTGCAACTATGGCCTACACCGCCAGAAGTCGGCCTTGATGACATGCCTCGTCATCTCGCCGCTGCAGCGCGATCATGTTCACTTCATCGATGGCGCCGCCGGCGGCTATGCAATGGCTGCCGCAAGCCTGAAGGCGAAGGCGCCGGTCTGACGACGGCTTGGGGAAATCGATTTTCCGCAATGCGCCTCGGCCATGGTTCTTGAGACCCGGCGAGCCCGACGGTGCCTGAGCCGACCAATTTTTTGCGCGATGTCAGGATCGGGATTGCACTTCGCCGGCAGCCTCGCCACATAGTGTCGCAGGTGATTTGTGCGGTCGACGTCTGCTTGCTTCCTGCAAGGACAGTCATTTGGGATATTCTTCGCCGGCTTCTGCCCCCGAAGCCGGCTTCATTGACTTCGAGAATTTGCGGATCAAAGGAGATGGCTCGTCTTCGACGGGTTTCGAGATAGCATGAGCACAGCGCAAGCAGAAATTTCCAACATTCTCATGGATAAGGTTGCCGATTGGCTGACCCAATCGGCGTTGGCGGGCGACGACCTGGAAACATTGGTCAAGGGTTTTTGTGAACGGCTGGCTGCTGCCGGCCTGCCGCTGAAGCGGGTGCATTTGAGCTTTTCGATGCTGCATCCGCTTTATGACGCGCTCGGTTTCACCTGGATTCGCGGCCAAGGCCTGGAAGTGGAAGGCTTCCGGAGTGAGAACGGCGTCCATTCCGACAGATTCCTGACCAGCCCATACTACCATCTGCTCAGCAACAAGCTCGACCATCTGCGGCGCCGGCTCGACCCGTCGGTGCGGTCGGAGTTTCCTGTTTTCGATGAGCTCAGGCTTATGGGCGTCACCGATTACATGGCTTTCGTCCATCCCTTCAACGGCGATACAAGTCAGGGCATGTTGGGGTCCTGGTCCACCGACAGTGCTTCAGGCTTCAGCGACAGCATGATTTCGGCGCTGCTGCGGATCCAGAACCATCTCGCTATAGCAAGCAAGATGGCGGTGCTCACCAAGCTCGCCGACAACATGATGACCACGTATCTCGGCGGTGACGCCGGCAGGCGCGTGCTGGACGGCCAGATCAAGCGCGGCGAGGGCGATACAATCCGGGCCGCGCTGGTGATGGGCGATATGCGCGGGTCGACAAGGCTCGCCGAAACCTCCGGCCGCGAAGTCTATATCGATACGCTGAACCAGTTTTTCGATGCCATCGCAGCACCTTTCAATCGCAAAGGCGGGCAGATCATGAGTTTCCTGGGGGATGGATTCATTGCCGTCTACCCCTGCGAAAGGCACCGCGCGCAGTCAGAGATCGCCTGCCAGGCTGCTCTTGCGGCTGCGCACAAGGCCAGCATGCGCATGATGGAGCTCAATCTGCGCAGAAAAGAGCAAGGACTGGGCGATATAAAATTTGGTATCGGCCTGCATGTCGGCAATGTGATGTTCGGCAATGTCGGGCTTACCGACCGACTCACATTCTCCGTCTTCGGCTCGGCTGTAAACGAGGTCCAGCGTCTCCAGACCCTCACCAAGAAATATCCGCACAGCGTTCTCGCCAGCAAGGACTTCGCCGGTTATTGCGGGGCCAACAGTTGGCTGACGCTCGGCGAGGAGGAACTGGCGGGCAGCAAGCAGAAGCTGACGGTGCTTTCACCCGATCTGTCGGGTGCTCTCGCACTCGATGAAGACGCTGCGCTGCAGCCGTTTCACGATCGGATATCGGACGCCGAGCAGGTCATGCTGCTTCATCGCGATGCCGCGCGGCTGTCGGCGGGCGACCGGAGGAAGCTCCAGTAGTCACCACCATCCGATCTGGACGCCCTGGTATGCTGTCCGGCCGCCGGTCGCCGGGGAATTCGTTTCGAATCCAAGTTGCTCTGCGCTGACAATGCGCTAGTCTTGCTTTTTGGGGCCGGTCGGGAGGCGCCAGATTGGGGCTGGTGTGGGAATGGATGCAGGCGTTGATCTGCTGCGGATCGAAGATGTTGGCATCTCTTTTGCCATTGTCGGGGGACCGTTGCATGCCGTCAGGCGGGCAAATCTTCGCGTCCTGCCCGGCAAGGTCACCGCACTTGTCGGTGAGTCCGGTTCCGGAAAATCGGTTCTCAGCCAGGCGGTGATGGGCATCTTGCCGAACACGGCCCATGTTCGCGGCCGTATCCTGTTTTCCGATCCCAAAAAGCCCGGCACGACGCAGGATATCCTGCAGATGCCGCGAGACGGACCCGAAATCCGGGCGTTGAGAGGCAGCCGCATCGGCAAGATCTTTCAGGAGCCGATGACATCGCTGTCGCCGCTGCACACGATCGGCAACCAGGTCAGCGAATCCCTGCAGATTCATACGCACATGGACCGGACGGAGCGCAAGGCACGGACCGAGGAAATGCTCGGCCTCGTCGGGTTTCCCAATCCCAAGCGCGCCTACGACATGTATCCGTTCGAACTTTCGGGAGGATTGCGGCAACGCGCTATGATCGCCATGGCGCTTATCTGCCGGCCCGCTCTGTTGATCGCCGATGAGCCGACAACGGCGTTGGACGTCACCATCCAGGCGCAAATCCTGCAATTGCTTCGTGGACTCCAGACCAAGCTCAACATGGCAATGCTGCTGATCACACACGACCTCGGCGTGGTTGCCAATGTCGCCGACGAGGTGGTCGTCATGTACCATGGCGAGATCATGGAAGCGGGCCCTGTGGAGGCAATATTCCGCCGGCCAGGCCACCCTTACCTGAAGGGCCTCATGGCAGCCGTTCCGCATTTCGACCTGAAGCCTGGCGAAAGGCTGAAGGCGCTCCGCGAGGTGCCGGTGAATGTCGGGACCCTGCTGGGCAAGCAGACGGCGCCGGAAGCGAAAGGGCCGGACGACATTCTGCTGTCGGTCAGGGATCTGAAAAAGGTCTACACCATCCGCAACTCCGGATGGTTCAGCGGGAGCAATCAAACCTCTGTTCGCGCCGTGGACGGCGTGAGCTTCGACATCAGGCGGGGTGAGTGCCTGGGCCTGGTTGGCGAAAGCGGCTGCGGCAAAACCACCGTCAGCAAGATCCTGATGCGGGCCGTCACCCCTACCGGCGGCTCCGTGATCTTCAACGGCCGCGACGGACCGATCGACGTCCTGGAAGCAGAGGGAGACGCCCTGCGCTTGCTGCGGGCGAAACTCCAGATGGTCTTCCAGGATCCGGTTTCGTCGCTTTCGCCTCGCATGACAGTGGAAAACATCTTGAGCGAGCCGCTGGAAATCCATCAACGTGGCAATGCCGCGTCCCGGCTAGCCACAGTCAAGAGCCTGATGCAGGCAATCGGGCTCGATCCGCGCTTCATCCAGCGTTATCCCCACAGCTTCTCCGGCGGGCAGCGTCAGCGTATCGGCATTGCGCGCGCGTTGGCGCTGGGGCCTGAGCTGCTGATCTGCGACGAGCCGGTTTCGGCGCTCGATGTCTCCGTGCAGGCGCAGATCCTGAACCTTCTGAAGGACCTGCAGAAGGAACTGGGCCTGACCTACCTGTTCATATCCCACAATCTTGCGGTGGTGGACTACATGGCGGACCGCATCGCTGTGATGTGCGGCGGGCGTATCGTCGAGCTTGCACCGCGCGAAATTCTGCTCAGGAAACCGATCCACCCCTACACGCGCTCACTGCTCGCCGCAGTCCCCTTCCCTGATCTCGACCGGCCGATGGATTTCAAGATGCTGAACCTCGGCGGCGCTTCCGACACCAGCGCATGGGGACCGCAATTCCACGACGAGGGTGAGGAGGATACGCTGTCGCCGATCGATCTTGGCGGCGGCCACCTCGTGCTGGCCCGACGTTCGGCCGATATCAGCGAGCTACGCCATTGATCAGTCGTCGCACCGTCCTTGGACTGATGGCTTCGGCACTTCTTCCGGGCACGGCGCGTGCCGGAGATCTGGAGCCGGATTTTCTTCAGCCGCAGCTGACGGCCAAGGCGTTGCCGGCACTCGCTGAGCGCTTGCCCAAGAGCCCGCGCGCGTTGAACCTCGCTGCGATGGGCCGGCAGCCCGGCCAGTATGGCGGCACGCTGCGTACGATCATCGGCAGCCAGAAAGATATCCGGATGATGACGATCTACGGGTATTCCCGGCTGGTCGGTTATGACGAAAAACTTAATTTGCATGCCGACATTCTCGAAAGTTTCGACGTAGCGGATGATCGCATCTTCACTTTCAAGATACGGGAAGGCCATAAATGGTCCGACGGCAGCCTGCTGACGCCGGAGGATTTTCGCTATTGCTGGGAAGATGTCTGGCTGAACGATGAGCTTTCGCAAGGGGGGCTCGCCCCGACCCTGCTGGCGGACGGCCAGCCGCCGCGCTTCGAGATCGTCGATCCGCTGACGGTGCGCTACAGTTGGGACGCGCCCAATCCCGACTTCCTGCCCAAGCTCGCTGCTGCCGCGCCGATATCGCTCGTTCTGCCGGCCGCCTATCTCAAGCAGTTCCACAAGAAATACCAGGATCCATTCCGGCTCGCCGGCCTGATGAAGGAGAACCGGGCCAAGAAATGGACGCTCCTGCATATCCGCATGTCGCGGCAGTATCGCCCAGAGAACCCGGAATTGCCGACGCTCGATCCCTGGCGGAACCGGACCAAGCCGCCAGCCGAGCAGTTTATCTTCGAGCGCAACCCGTTCTTTCATCGAATAGACGAGAATGGCCGGCAACTGCCCTATGTCGACCAGATCATCATGAATGTCAGCTCGTCGGCGATCATCTCGGCCAAGACCGGTGCGGGGGAGAGCGACCTGCAATGCATGGGAATTGACTTCAGCGATTACTCCTTCCTGAAGGATGCGGAGAAGCGCTACCCGGTGAAGATGCATCTATGGAAACGCACTCAGGGCTCGCGGCTGGCGCTGCTGCCCAATCTGAATTGTGCCGACCCGGTGTGGCGTGCCCTTTTGAGAGACGTGCGCGTGCGCCGCGCACTTTCGCTTGCTGTAGACAGGCGTGAGATCAACATGGCCGTGTTCTATGGATTGGCGCAGGAAAGTGCCGATACGGTGTTGCCGGAGAGCCCGCTCTACCGGCCGGAATACGCGAAAGCCTGGATCGCCCATGATCCCGACAAGGCCAATGCCCTGCTAGACGAGGTCGGGCTTCAGGCCCGTGACGATGACGGCGTGCGGATGCTTCCGGATGGACGCTCTGCGCAGATCATCGTGGAAACGGCCGGCGAAAGCACGCTGGAAACCGACGCGCTCGAACTTATCACCGATCACTGGCGCAAGATCGGCATCGCTTTGTTCATCCGGACTTCGCAGCGCGACATCTTCCGCAGCCGCGCGCTTGGCGGCCAGATCATGATGTCGATGTGGTCGGGCATCGACAATGGCGTGCCGACCGCCGACATGAATCCGTACCAACTGGCCCCCACCATCGACGACCAATTGCAGTGGCCGCTCTGGGGTGCTCACTATCTGTCCCATGGCAAGATGGGTGAGGCGCCCGATCTTCCTGAAGTGGTCGAGTTGATGGCTTTGCTCAAGCGATGGAACGGATCGACCGAAGCCAGCGAGCGCGCCGAAATCTGGAACTCCATGCTGTCGATCTACACCGATCAGGTGTTTTCAATAGGCACGGTGAACGCAACGCATCAGCCGATTCTGGTATCCTCGCGGCTGCGCAACCTGCCTGACAAGGCACTTTTCGGCTATGACCCGACCTCCTATTTCGGTGTCTACATGCCGGACACATTCTGGCTTGGAGGCTCCTGAGCGTGCTTCGATATCTTGTCTGGCGCATCGCCGTGATGGTTCCAACGCTGCTGGTCATATCGGCGCTGGTGTTCACCATCATCGAACTTCCACCGGGCGATTATTTCGACAGCTATGTCGCTGAGCTTCGGGCCCAGGGCGAAGCGGTGGATTCCGACCGCATCCAGATGATGCGCAAGGAATATGGTTTCGACCAGCCGCCGGTCATTCGCTACTTCTACTGGGTGGGCGGGATGCTGCACGGCGATTTCGGCTATTCCTTCGAATATGAGCTGCCGGTTCGCGACGTCGTCGGCGACCGAATGTGGCTGACCGTGCTGGTTTCCTTCGTCACGATCATCTTCACCTGGCTCATCGCCTTTCCGATCGGCATGTACTCCGCCACGCATCAATACAGCTGGGGCGACTACGGCCTGACTTTCTTCGGCCTTCTCGGCCTTGCCATTCCGAATTTCATGCTGGCGCTGATCCTGATGTATTTCGCCAACATCTGGTTCGGCACGTCCATCGGCCACCTCATGGACCAGCAATATCTCGGCGAGCCGATGAGCTGGGCCAAGGCGAAGTCGATCCTCGCCCATCTCTGGATCCCGGTCCTGATCATCGGCACCGGCGGCACGGCGAGCATGATCCGGCGGCTGCGCGCCAATCTGCTCGACGAACTGCACAAGCAATATGTCGTTACGGCGCGCGCCAAGGGCCTGCATCCGTTCAAGGCGCTGGTCAAATATCCGCTGCGCATGGCGCTCAACTTCTTCATTTCCGACATCGGCTCGATCCTGCCGGCCATCATCTCCGGCGCTGAGATCACGGCTATCGTTCTGTCTTTGGAAACGACCGGGCCGATGCTGATCAAGGCGCTGCAAAGCCAGGATATGTATCTGGCAGGGTCATTCCTGATGTTCCTTGCCTTCCTGACGGTTATCGGCGTGCTGATTTCCGACCTGGCGCTGGCGCTGCTTGATCCACGAATTCGTTTGCAGGGTGGCAGCACCAAATGAAGCAGGACTCGCCGCTGCCCGCTCCGGGTGCTCCACTGCAACACTACATTTCCGGCGCGCCTTTCGACCTGCAGTCGGTCGAGGCGATGACGCCGGAGCAATCGAAGGTCTTTCAGGCATCGCAGTTGCGGCTGATGTGGTGGAAATTCCGCAAACACCGGCTTGCGCTTATATCCGGCATATTCCTGGCAGTGCTGTATTTAGGGATACTGATCTGCGAGTTCCTGGCGCCCTACAATCTGCACTCGCGCAACATGGACTACATCTATGCGCCGCCGCAGCACGTGCACCTGTTCCACAATGGCGAGTTCGTCGGGCCGTTCGTCTATGGCCGCCAGATGACGCTGGATATGGACACGCTCAAGCGGAACTACATCGAGAACCACGACGACGTTCAACGGCTCCGTTTCTTCTGCAAGGGCGACACTTATCGGTTCTGGGGCCTGATCGAAGGTGACAGGCATTTTGTCTGTCCTGCCGAAAACGGGCAGCTGTTTCTGGCGGGCACCGACAGGCTGGGGCGCGACGTGCTCTCGCGCATGATCTATGGCGCACGCATTTCACTGACTATCGGCCTCGTCGGCATCAGTTTCAGCTTCCTGCTCGGCATCGTCATCGGCGGACTGGCCGGCTATCACGGCGGTATCTTCGACTTGATCGTCCAACGGATAATCGAAGTCCTGCAATCGATTCCCAGCATTCCGCTATGGCTGGCCCTGGCGGCGATCATGCCGATAACGTGGAGTCCGATCCTGATCTATTTCGGCATCACCGTCATCCTCGGGCTGCTCGACTGGACCGGACTGGCGCGAGCCGTGCGTTCAAAGCTTCTGGCCTTGCGCGAGGAGGATTACGTTCTGGCCGCGCAGTTGATGGGCGCGGGGAGCAGCCGCATCATCAGGCGGCATCTCATTCCCGGCTTCATGTCGCATCTGATCGCGACGGCGACGCTCTCCATCCCTGGCATGATCCTGGGCGAAACGGCGCTGAGCTTCCTCGGGCTCGGCTTGAGGGCGCCGATAACCAGCTGGGGCATCCTGCTCACCGAGGCGCGCAGCGTCAGCGTGATCGCGTTCTATCCATGGCTGCTTTTGCCGATGCTGCCCGTCATCCTCGTCATCATGGCGTTCAACTTCCTCGGCGACGGCTTGCGGGACGCCGCAGACCCCTACAAGTGATATCGCTGTTCCACCGCCCGGCCTGCCGAACACTCCACCCGGTATGACGCTTGTCGGCGGCCGGTTGCGTTATTGCAGGGTTCGTCGTTCGCCTTTATATGCAGCAAGCCTCGATCGGGGCTGCTGGTTCAGGACACACAATCGCATATGAGTCGCCTCGATAATTTCATCAGCAGGATGACCGCGCAGCGCGACATTCTCAATCGAATCTGCCCCGAGGTGGCGAAGATGGAGGGGCTTGTGCTTGAGCTCGGCCTCGGCAATGGCCGGACATTCCACCATCTGCGCGAGCTTCTGCCCGGGCGCCGGATCGTGGTGTTCGACCGCGAAGTTGGCGCGCACACTAGCTCAATTCCCGAAGCTGAAAACCTCGTGCTCGGCGAAATACGCGAGACGGGCCGCAAGTTCATTGGCATCGAAGCCGCCCTTGTTCATGCCGACATTGGCACCGGCTATGACGATCGCGATGCAGTGACCGCTACCTGGCTTCCCGATCTGATTGCGAGCCTGCTTCGCGTCGGCGGCTTCGCGGTCAGTGGCACGCCGCTCGATCACCCGCTGCTGCAACACCTCCCGGCGCCCACTTCGGAGCCCGCCGACCGTTATTTCCTCTGCAAGCGCGTGTGAGCGGTAGAGAACTCTTCAGGGGATCGTATAAACCGCAATCTCCCGCTCGATGCCGCGCAGCGAGACCTCGTGCGGCACGGGCGTCAGCGCGTTCCTGTGCAACAGATCGGCGGTGAGATTATCGTCGACCACCGCACGCGTGGCGAAGATCGCCTGTGCGTTGGCGAGGTTCTGGACCCGCGAAGCAATGTTGACCGTCTGGCCGAAATAATCCTGCCGCTCGTTCATGGACACGGCTATGCAGGGGCCGGCATGAACACCGATCTTGAGCAGAAGGTCCTCGCGCCCGCTTTTGTCATTGAGCGCCCGCATGGCGTCGCGCATCCGCAGCGCCGCGGCAATCGCACGGTCAGGCGTCGCGAAGGTCGCCATCACCGCATCGCCGATCGTCTTCACAACCGCGCCTGCCTCCGCCGCGACGATCTCGTGCAGAACCTGGAAATGCTCGCGCACGAGATCGAAGGCTGAAAGATCGCCCACCCGCTCGTAAAGCTCGGTCGATCCGCGCAGATCGGTGAACAGGAAGGTCAGGCTGGTGATCTTCAGGCGCTGGTTGATGTCGAGCGTATCCGTGCGATAGAGATCCCGGAACGTCTGGTTGGTGAGCAGGCGCTTGGCGGTCACGAAGGGCCGGCGCTTGCCCAGGAAATCATGCAATACCGGGCAGGCGATGAAGACCGTCGGCAGCACGCGCGTGTCGGTCCTGTTTTCCAGCGAAATGCGCAATGGGCCGGGTTGCATCTCCAGCGTCTGGCTCTGGACATGGTCGCGGTCGAAGGCCAGAGAGAGGTTTCGCCGCTCTTTTGCCGGTTCGCCCTTCGCGTCGATGAACTGGGCCGAATGCGTGACCGGCTCGAAGACGATGATGAATTGGGGCGGAAGCTGGATGTGCAGAACCGCCTTTTCACCGGGCGCAAGCTCGATATCTTCCAGCGAGAACGCTTCCATCTTTTCCGCCAGATCCTCGTCCGGCAGATCGGCCCCGGACGCCCAGTAGATCTGGCGGTAATATTCCACCAACGGCAGTTCGTGTGGATTGTGGGCGGCAATCCTGCGCACGCGGGGACTGACGGTGAATGTCACCTCGACCATCTCGTCGAGGGTCGGCGAATAGCCCTGGGAGCACAGCGCGCAGGTGTATTCGTCCTTCTGCATGGTTTTCAGCGTGGCGTTGGTGTCGAGCACGCCGCCACAGCCGGGGCACAGAACATTCCAGGAAATGTCGAAGATGCCCACCCGCGCCGCATGGAGAAAGGCGCTTATGGTGCGTTCCTCGTCGAGGCCATGCTTGCTGGCGAAGGCCAGCGCATTGATCCGGCAAAGTTCGCGGTCCTTGCCCTCGGCGATGGTTTGCCGGATTGCGTCGATTGCCTGCGGATCGACATCGGTCGATTGCCGCAGAAGCGAGAACAGATCCTGAGCTTCGGTCATCGTGCAGGCTCCGGAAATTGCGCCGTTAGGGCATGATGCCGAAAAGTGTGAAGCGGTTTTCGGACGACATCATGCTCTATTTCCTGATTTAGAGGCGGATTCAGATTTCAGGTCGGACAGACCTGAAATCATCCGGCTCTAGGCGTGTTGGCCGGACCGATCTTCGACCCGAACGCTCCATCATACTGCGAAACGGACCGTACGGCCATTCGAATGGACAAGCCTGGTGACAGGTCAATTTCCATTTGTTGAATTCCAAACTATGATAGCCCATGGGGCATTCATCTCTGGGGTTTTCTCCATGCCGACACGCGACAACCCGCCATTTCCGGCGGCCCTTCGCCTTTTCTCGGCGGGGGTCATCATCGTCCTGATCGTTGGGGCCGGCCTGTTTTTCGCGCCTGCGCTGGTCAAGCCGCGCTGGCCCTGGGCCGTCACGCCGTTCAATGCCCGCTTCCTCGGCGGCTTCTACACCGCCGAAATGGCAGTGATGGCGGCGCTGCTGGTCTGGAATCGCTGGTCGCCCGGCAGGCTCGTGCTGGTCATGGCCTTCATTTTCACCGTCATCGTGTCGGCGGCTTCGTTCATCAATCTCGGCTATTTCAACTTCGAGCGCAAAGCCCCCTGGCTCTGGTTTCTGGTCTATCTTACGTCAGCCGCGGTATCCGGGCTGTTCCTGTGGCGGGCAAGGGCCCGCCCTTCTGCAAAAGGCGTGATCTTAAACCCCGCATGGCGCGCCTACCTACCGGTGGAAATGACGATCCTCGGGGTCTACGGCGTCGGCCTGTTGCTGTTTCCCCTGACATTCGGTGGCTTCTGGCCATGGCCGATCGATGCCTTCCACGCCCAGGTCTACAGTGCCATCTTCCTCGCGGGTGCAGGCGGCACCTATCTCCTCTGGAGAAGTGCGCCGCGTGAGGAATTGCTGGTGCTCGGCCTGGCGCAGTTTCTGGTTGGCCTGCTTGCCGTTCTTGGCCTCGTCATCACCGACGCCGCCGTGCACCGGATCGACTGGACGGCGGCCGGGACATTGTGCTGGCTTGCCCTTTTCGGCTGGATCGGCATCAGCGGTATCCTCAAATTCTACGCCGCCCCCCGGCATTTTGCCGCGCAATCGGCATAGGTCGCAGAGACGGCTGGATTTTCAGGTGACGTCCGGTGCATCGTGCCGGGCATATTGCCTCTGTCCTTTGTTCTGACGCAATTCCGGACGGAAAACCGCTCACACTTTTCCTGGAATTGCTGTAGCCGGAAAAGCCATGACCAGCACGCCACCCCTAGAGAAAATCCAGCCGCAGCTCCGGGCCGTCCGGCCAAGCGATGCCGAGGCGCTTTGCGCTATCTTCAATATGCCGGGCTTCCGCTGGGGCACACTCAGGATGCCATTCGAGATGGTGGAGCAGGTGGAGCGGCGCATCGCCAAGTCCGGCCCGGAAACCACCTGGATCGTTGCCGAGTCGGACGGCAAGGTTGTCGGCCATGGCAGCCTGGTCGCGCAGGGTTCGCCGCGCCGCTCGCATATCGGCGAGATCAATATCGGCCTTGACGATGGTTTTGTCGGCAGAGGCATCGGCTCTGCCATCCTAGGCGCGCTGCTTGACGTGGCCGACAATTGGCGCGCCCTTAAGCGGGTCGAGTTGACTGTCTATGCCGACAACGAACCGGCCATCCGTCTCTACACAAGCCATGGCTTCGAGGTCGAAGGCCGGCATGTGAAGGCCGGTTTTACCGACGGGCAGTACCACGACCTCCTGAGCATGGCCCGGCTGCGGTTCTGATGACCACCGTCCCTGCCCTTGCCCCTCCGGTGGACATTTTGGCCGTGCTGTCGCTGCTCTGCCCGGAGGTCGTGCGTGACATCGAGCAGAACTGGAATGCACCGGTTTCCGATTATGCCCGCCATCTGTGGCGGCCGGTGGAAAGGCCTGGATCGGCCCCGTCGATTGCTGCCCGCTCGATCCTGCGCGACGTCCTGCAGCAGCGCCTCGGTGCGATCATGCAGCCTGAAGCGATCGGCAAGGCCCTCAACGAATTCGACCACAGACCGGTTATCCAGTCCGGCCTGCACTGCCTGCTTCTGATGGATCGCATCACCTTCGATGCCCTGCTGCTTGCCTGGCTCGGCGCGGTCGAAAACAGGCTGTCGGCTTTTTTCGGCTTCATGGGAACGACCATGACCATGGAGACAACCGGCCGGGAGGGGCCGGGATGGCTCGATGTCGGCGACGACAAGGTCAATTTGTTTGGCATGGGGCGCCACAAACTGTGCCGCAAAAGCGCCTGCGCGGCCGGTCCCGTCGCCCTCAACGGGCGCGCGCTCGAAACGGTGGGCAATGAGACGGATGCCAGAAGCTGGCTGGGCACGCTGCTTGCCAGCCAGGACAAGGTGTTTGCAACCGCCGCCGATGCGCTGACAGAACTCAACGAGGATCTGGTCGCCGATTGGGATCGTTCCGGCATGGCTCGGCCGGTTTTCATCGATGATAGGCTGGCCGCGACTGTCGTGTCGCGGCATCTGGAAGATGAAGGCAGCCTTCTTTCCAGGCTGCTCCTCGAGCCCGCAAGGCGCCGGCGTCTCGACTATGCCTTGCAAGAAGCCGCATCGGGCCCATTTGGCAGGTTCCTGCCCAATGCCACGGACTATTTCTGGGGCATCCGCGAGCAGCGCGTGCGCAAGCTCGTCCTCGAGAACGGGCGGCTGATCGAGCCTGACAGGCCGCATGGTCTTTCCATCCCGTTCGAGCGGCCGCATCTCCAGCAGGCACTGCTGGACGGCCTGCTTTTGCCGGACTTGTTCCTGATGTTCCTTGCCCTTGCCATATTGCCGCGCGTGCGGGTTGTGGGCGGCCTGAGACAGATTGGCTATGTCGCGCTTTTCCACTCGATCCTGCTGGCTGCGCTTGATGAAAACGCGCCAGAAGAGCGCGATCTGGCCGCCGAGCTGCAGGTTCGGGAAAATGCCTGGGGCATGCGGGTCATCGATGAAAAGATCTCGGTCCGCGAGCAGCTTGCCGGACTGCCGGAAGGGGCGCTGTTCCCGGACCTGCTGCGGCAATACCGGTTGCGGACATTTGCCGAGACGACCGATGACCTGAAACCGGTTCGCGAAAACGCCCGATGGCGCAAGATCGGCCGGGCCTCGGGCTCTGATCCGGCCGGGCTTTAGCCCGTCATTGCACCACGCCGGCCTTGCGGAGCCCCTCTACCATCAGTTCGAAATCGGCAGGGTTCTTGTAAGGCAAGACCTTGCGACGGTGTTCCAGCGAATAGGCGGGATTGACGCGAAGCAGGTCCTGCCATGCCGTATGGGCCTCCTCCAAACGGCCCAGATGGCCGTAGCATGCGGCCAGAAGCGCACGCGAGACGTCGGTGACAGCGTTGCGAGCCAGCCGTTGCAGCAAGAGGTCGACGGCCTCTTCGTACCTTCCCAGTTGAAACGATGTCAAAGCCTGGAAGTGCAGAAGCACATCCGGAAAGTATGGATTCAAGGTCTTTCCCCGGGCGAAACTCTCTAGCGCCTCCGCGGGTCTACCCGAATAATACAGCGCCTCGCCGCGGGCGACGTGCGCTTCGGCGAAGTTCGGATTGAGGGCTATCGCGCGCTCGACCTCGCCGATGGCTTCATCGTGCCGCCGTGTGTAAAGCTTGGCCGATGCCAGCGCCCAGTGCGCCCAGGGATCGCTGTCATCCAGCGTTACCGCTCGCGTTGCTGCCTCTTCCGCTTGCGCCATCGAGTCCGACGCACCCCACCTGTTGAGGTAATCGAGCCCGTACGTGAGGGCTAGGAAAGCGTGGGCAGAGGCAAATTTCGGGTCCAGTTCGATGGCCCGCTGCAAGAGCTCGCGGGCCGCGACGTTCGTGTCCTTCGTCAGCCGGTGCCACAGCTCCCGGCCCCGCAGGAAACAGTCATACGCCTCCGGGTTGCGCTGGTGTTCGGGCGCCAGCCGCAGACGGTCATCCTCGGTCAGATTGAGCGCCAGCGCACCGACGATGTGCTGCGTCACGTCATCCTGCACGGCGAATATGTCAGTCAGATCGCGATCGAACCGCTCCGCCCAAAGATGGCCGCCTGAGATTGCATCGATGAGCTGCGCGGTGATGCGTACCTTGTTCCCCGACTTGCGTACGCTGCCTTCAAGGACATAGCGCACGCCGAGCTTCGTGCCGACATCCTGCACATGGACGTTCTGGCCCTTGAAGATGAACGACGAATTGCGAGCGATGACGAAGAGCTGTGACAGTTTGGACAGCGCCGTGATGATGTCTTCGGAGATGCCGTCGGCGAAGTAGTCCTGTTCGGCATCACCGCTCATATTGGCGAACGGCAGCACGGCGATCGACAGTTTCGGCGGCGCTGCCGCAGCCGGAGGGCTCGTCGGGGTTTGCGAGGTCACGGCCACCTTGGCCCCGGCGCCGACCTGCAGCGAATACACCCGGATCGGCTCGGCGATGTTCTTGAGCTGTGTGCTGCCGAGATCGCTGACCGAGAGGTCAAGCCTGGCCTTGACCTGGCGATAGGCATCCTCGGACAGGCAGATGGCGCCGGGCGCCGCAACGCCCTCCAGACGCGAGGCGATGTTGACGCCGTCACCCATCAGGTCGCCATCGCTCTCTTCGACCACGTCGCCCAGATGGATGCCTATCCTGAACTCGATGCGGCGCTCCTGCGGTACGCCGGCATTGCGCTCAACCATACCGTTTTGAATCTCAACGGCGCAGCGCACGGCATCGACCACACTGCGAAACTCAACCAGTGCCCCATCTCCGGTACGCTTGATAACCCGCCCGTGGTGCACTGCAATGATCGGATCGATCAGGTCGCTGCGCAGTGCCCGCAACCGCGCCAAGGTACGATCTTCGTCCGCGCTCGCGAGCCGGCTGTATCCGACCACATCTGCAGCCAGGATTGCGGCCAGCTTACGGTTCTCGCTCATGGGTCGCCTCCTCATCTCCATCATAGCAGGAAGACGGCGGGACGAGGAAATTTTCGCAAATCACGGCCACGCAGCCGCCCGTATCGGCAGTGCTCCACCGCCGAACCCAGACCGATGCCCATTTGCGCTGCCGCTTGCCGGTTGACGACTATCGGTTCATCCTTGTGAATACCCCGGCCGTGACGAGCGTGGCGAGATCACGCGTCATGGCCCAAGGTCAAAGAGATAGAGCATGATGTCGTCCGAAAACCGCTTCACACTCTTCGGCATCATGCTCTGGTGAGGTGTCCATGAACTGCTCGGGCTGCGGTTTCGAGATCGAGGGCGGTTACGCCTTCTGTCCGAAGTGTGGCCGCCGCCAGCCCGTGCCATGCGCCAGTTGCGGCTACGCCTGCGCACCTGATTTCGAGTTCTGTCCTAAATGTGGGGCAAGCGTCGGTGCGTCCGCAAAAGCTGCCGAACGGCCTGCTCCGACACCAAGCCGCACCATTGCGCAGCCCTCTCGAGCTCCATCGCCGAACATCGAAAGCGAAGAGGGGCCGCATTCCGTCTCCGACGCCGATCGACGAACGGTAACGGTGCTGTTCGCCGATCTCTGCGGCTTCACGACACTCAGCGAGCAGCTCGACCCCGAGGTCATGCAGGCGCTGCAGAACGGACTGTTCAAGGAATTGACGGCGGCCGTGCAAGGCTTTGGTGGTTTCGTCGACAAATTCATCGGCGACGCTCTGCTCGCCTTATTCGGTGCGCCGGTCGCGCATGAGGACGATCCGGAACGTGCGCTTCGAGCCGCTCTCGACATGATCGCCCGGACGGCGCGGCTCGGTGAAAGCACCCGCCACTCCGGCTCGCCGCTGCTGCTCCACATAGGCATAAACACGGGTCCGGTCGTTACTGGCGGATTGGGCATCGGCACCGCCAAATCCTATTCGGTGACCGGCGACACGGTGAATACGGCGCAACGCCTGCAATCGCTGGCTGCACCGGGTGAGGTGCTGGTGGGCGAACTCACGCACAGGCTGACCCGGCATGCCTTCTCGTACGAGTCGCTGGGCGATGTCGTCTTTCGCGGCAAGGCTGGCAGTGTGCTCGTCCACCGACTGGATGCACCGCTTGCGGCGCCGCGTGCAGCGCGCGGGCTCGAGGCGCTCGGCCTCAGTGCGCCCATAATAGGTCGTGATGCGGAGCTCAACAGAATGCTGGCGAGCCTTGACTTGGCGTGCGGCGGCTCGGCCCAGCTTGTCCGCCTCGTCGGCGAAGCCGGTATCGGGAAGTCGCGGTTGGTGAAGGAGTTCGTCGCCCGCGTCGGCGACGAGGATCGTTTTCGCAACGTCGCCGTGCGGCAGGCCACGTGCTCACCGCTGGGTGAACAATCATTTGGCGCCCTGGGTGCAGTGGTGCGCAGCGCTGCCGGGATGATGCAAAACGACAATGGGGACGAAATGCGGGGCAAGCTCGCAGCCTTGCTTGCCGATCTCGGCCTGCAGGGCGAGGAGGCGAAGCGGCTGATGCCTTTGCTCTACCATGTGCTTGGCCTCGGCGACCCCGATGCCACCTTGCAGCATGTCGAGCCCGAGCAGCTGCGGCGGCAAATTCTCTACGCGGTCCGCACAATCATGGAACGGCGGCTTGCGTTGTCGCCGCTGTTGATTGTCGTCGAAGACCTGCACTGGGCCGACTCCGTCTCGCTCGAGGCACTGCGTTTCGTGATGGACAGACTGGAACGCACGCGGCTGATGTTGCTGGTCACGCATCGTCCGGCGTCGGACAACGACCAACTCGACTCAAGTCGGGTCAGCCACACAGCGCTCAGGCTTTCGCCGCTCGACAGCGATGACGGACGCCGCCTGGTGGCGGCGCTTTTCGGCGAGAGCTGGGTAAACGCCGCAGGAGGGCTTCTCGACCAGATCCTCGAGCGCGCGGGCGGCAACCCGCTTTTCTTGGAGGAGATCGTTCGCGGCCTTATCGATCGCGGTGTATTGGTGCGCGAGGGCCAGCAATGGCGGACCGTGGCAGGCGAAGTCGCAACCGGCATCCCCGCCACGATCCAGGCAATGTTGCTTGCTCGCGTCGACCGGCTGCCGCAAGAGGTGCGCCGGTTGGCCCAGGAAGCCGCGGTAATCGGCCCGCGCTTCGATGCCACGCTTCTGAAAGCCGTGGCAGCCGACCCCGGCCGACTGGAAGCGGGCTGCGAACTGCTTTGCGATGCGGAAATCATCGAGGAAGTTGCCGGATCAGGCTCGGTCTCGTCGCAAAGCTACCGCTTTACGCAAACATTGCTGCAGGACGTGATCTACCAGAATCTGCTCCTGCAACGCCGGACCGACATCCACCGCCGGGTAGGTGCCGCCCTGGAGCAACTGTGCGGCGACAAGCCGGAACGGTTCGAGGATCTGGCCGTGCTCGGTCATCATTTCGCTCAGAGCGCCGAGCGGGAGAGGGGCGCGCATTACCTGCAGGCGGCGGGAGATCGCGCTCGCATGATATACGCCAATGACGACGCCCTTCGTTTCTACGAGCGAGCACTGACTGCGTTGGGCGCGATCGGGCAAACACCGCTCAAACTGGCAATTGCAGAGCGCATTGCCGATTTGAGCGGCCCGGCAGGCCGCCGCGAGATTGCACACCGCCACTACGAGGCGGTGCTGCAGGCCTATCGCGAGTCAGCCGATCGTGTCGCGGCGGCGCGCGTTTTGCGCAAGATCGGTCGGCTGTTTTGGGACGTGGGCAAGCGGGACGACGCGGAATCGCGCTACGCTGAAGCGGCAGCGCTCCTCGATGGAGCGGATGCCCCGATCGAGCAGGCGCATCTCTGGCAAGAACGTGGCCGACAGGCGTTCCGCAGCGGAGATCACACTCTCGCGGCAAAATGGGCAGACGCGGCGCTGGATTGCGTACGCTCTCTGACAACGGAACATGTCTCCGATGATGCCACCCTCGTGACCGCCGAGGCACTTAATACCAAGGCTGTTGCGCTGGCTCGCCTTGGGCGAAACCATGAAGCCGTGCGTGAGGTTGAGCGCAGCATTGAATTGGCCGAAGCCGCCGGTCTGCTGGGCGCGGCCTGCCGCGGCTACACCAATCTCGGGGTGCTCTACACGACCATCGATCCGGCGAAGGCGATGGAGGTCTGTCGGCGCGGTCTTGAAGTGGCGCGCCGTATTGGCGATTTGGGTTTCCAGGCGCGCCTCCTCGCCAATCTGGCGGTAGCTTGTTGTACTTTCACGGATCGCTGTCCAACGGAGGGCGTGCCTGCTGCCGAGAAGGCCATCGAGATTGACCGGGCGCTCGACCAGCGCGAGCACCTGCCAGTGCCGTTGATCGTGCTTGGGCAGATCCACCAGTGCAACGGCCATCCGGAACTGGCGATCGGCTTGTTCCACGAAGCACTGGAGGTAGCCCGCGAAACGGGCGAGCCCCAACTGCTGTTTCCGTGCTATGATGGACTCGCAACGCTTAATCTCGACCTCGACAATCTGGCCGAGGCCGAACGCTACTTTTCCCTGGCGCAGGGTATATGCGCCCAGCACGGGCTCGACCCGGAAGCGCTTGTGGTGCTGCCTTTTCTCGACTAGCCGGGATAGGGGGTTGGACATGTCCGCGCCTAGTGGATTGATACCGCTTCAACCGGGCGACCGGGCGCCGAACCTGATACTCGACGCCATTACCCAGGAAGGCAAGATTGCGCTTGACGACTTTCGCGGGCAAAAACCGGTGCTGGTCGGCCTGTTTCGAGGTCTGCATTGTGCGTTTTGCCGGCGCCACATCGCCGCTCAGGCGCGTCTCGATCCGGAGCTGCGCGAAAAGGGCGTGGAGAGCCTGACGGTGGTCAACACGCCGATCGAACGGGCGCGGCTCTATTTCCGCTACCATCCAATGCCGAACCTGCTTGCGGCGTCGGACCCGGAACGCGCTTCACATCGTGCTTTTGGACTGCCCAATCTCGAATTCACCGAGAACGAGACGAACTGGCCGTACAAGGTCGCGATGGCAGCGGCACAGGACATGCGGGTCGACATACCTGGCGAATTGCCCGGTCCCATGGATCCGATGACAGCCGCCGCAATCCTCGACAAGAAGGACCACTACGAACTGACCGAAGCCGACGAGCAGATGATGGCCACGGGACACGGACAACTGGTTGGTCAGTTCCTGCTGGACCGGCAGGGGATCGTCCGCTGGAGCTTCACGGAGGTCCCGGAGGGTGGGCGATACATGTTTGGCGCCCCAAACCCGAAGGAGCTGATGTCAGCCGTGTCGCAAGTCGCCCAATAATGAACTGACAAGTTCACCGTTTATCCGAGCACGGCCTCGACAGTGGCGACAAAGTCATCGAGCGAGCGGTCGCCGCGAATCTCGATGCGCGGAAGGTCGATGAGATCGCTATGGAGGTCCGCCGGCCCGTGCCTGCGGCCGAAGCCTACTCGATAGCCGCACTCCCTAGCCAGCCGGCCAAGCCGTCGGTCGGTGACGGAGAAGGGGGCCGCGAACGCCCTGGTTGGCCGGCCGGTCCAGCGTTCGATGAACAGACGAGAGCGCAGGAGCTCGGCGGCCAGGTCAGCGCTCGACAGACCATCTATGGCGCGATGCGTCGCCATATGGCTGCCGAAGAAGGCGCCTTCGGCAGCGAGGTGTCGCACCGTCCCGGCGCCCATAAGCGGCGTCGGCGGACCGATGTCGGTGTCCCACTTTGCACTTTCGCCCACCAGGTCCGTCACCAGGAACACTTCCGCGTTCAGGTCGTTGGCGCGCAAGATCGGCCAGGCATGGTCGGCGAAGTTCTGGAAGCCGTCATCGAAAGTGATGAGCACCGGGCGGCCGACGAAAGGCTGACGGTTGGCGATGGATGCTTCCAGCTGCTCGGAGCCAATGGCGTGAAAGCCATTGGCGCGCAGCCATCCCATCTGGCTGGCGAATGCGGCGGGCGTGAGCCGAAAGCGAGCGAGCGCGGCCGGACCTTCATCGGCAACGCCGTGATACATGAGGACAGGGATATGCTGGCGCTGCTCGTTACGTGCGACGTCGCGGCGCAAGGCTCGCGCCCCACCCCAGACGATATTTCGCGCGACGCCGATTTCGATGGGCGCGCGGATCGGCACATGATCGATCACCGGGTCCGTCGCCACATCGCCCGGCGATAGGCGGCGGAAGCGGTCTATGCGGTAGAGCTCGGTCTGGATCGATTGCTCGAGCACCAGGCCTTCGGTCGCTGCCAGCGTCTCGGAGATCGCCTGGGCACCGAATGTGTTCCAGTCGAAGCCCGTCTTTTCGACATTGTCACGCAGCACGAATGCGTGTGCGCTGATGAAACTACCGCCAGGCGCCAACGCCTCGGCAAATTTCTTGGCGATGCGCCGCAACTCGGCGAGATCGTCCAGATAGTAGAGCACCTCCGAACAGAAGATCAGATCCATCTCACCCGGCAGCGTGTCGGCAGCGAAATCGAGTACGCCGAACTCGACATTCGCCTGATTGTTGCATCGGGCGCGGGCTCGCTCGATGGCTATGGCGGAGATGTCGGTTGCGGTCAGATGGCCCACGCGCGGCGCCAGCTGCCGCGTGAAATGGCCCTCCGCACAGGCCAGCTCAAGCGCCCGGCCGATGGGACCGGCAGGCAGGATCTCGATCTGCCGCTCATATTTTTCCTGCTCATAGAGCGAGCTGTAGTTCCAGGGATCCTCGGTCGCGAAATAGCTGTTCCAGAACGCCGTGCGATCCTTGTCGTGCTTGTCCGCGACCCGTGCGCGGCGCGGCGTAACAGGCTCTGACGGTTCAGCGCTCGACCGAACCAGGTCATGCGCCTGTGCGGCCAATTGCGCGAGTTTGCCGAAGTGGCTGTCCTGATCGGGCTCGCTTCCCGCCATGGCAAACGATACCTCGGCTGCAGGCGTGTTTGACGTGGTCGCGCCGGCGCCCTTTTGCGGTGCAGGCGATCCTCCCGCAAGCCGCTCAGCAGGCACTACATCCAGGATCAATTCAATCCAATGATCGCTCGTCACCGTCCCGAGTGCACCGAACTGCACGACAGCCTCGATCCGGCCATCCAGCATCAGATGGGCATAGATCTGATCGATGCCTTCCGGCAGTTCGGTCGCGGTCGGATTGCGAGCGTCGACGCGAATTCCGAGCGTTCGCGCCAGCCTGCGCGGCGTGGCAAGATCGTCGGGTTCGAGAAGCATTTGCTCAAGCTGGTACTGGACGCGGCGAGCCGCTGCGGGATTGTCCCAGATCTTGCCGAGTTCGATGATCAACGCGGTGGTTGCGCTGCCGAACCTCGCCCATCCGGCAGCCAATTGCGCCGGCACCGACAGGCTTCCTGCCATGAGGCCATCGAAGATTACCTTGGCAATCTCATGCGCCCACTTGCGTCCCGCCGGGAGTGCGCGCAGGGGCTGCGGGTCGATCAAGCGCGAGCCTGAGCCGCATTCGGACGCGGCGTTCCGCAACGCCAGCCAAGCAAGCGCTTCAGATGCGGTGCCGCCTTTCGCCGAAATTGAACCCGAGGGATTGTGCGCCACGCCGTCTTACCTGCGCCTGGTTCTGAGGGAGAACAAGTGTCCCGCAACGCGCTTACATCGCCGGTCTGGAAAAAGCAAAAGGCGCCCCGAAAGGCGCCTCTTCATCGCTTGATTCCCCTAGAGGAAACTGGAGCGGGTGAAGCGATTCGAACGCTCGACCCCAACCTTGGCAAGGTTGTGCTCTACCCCTGAGCTACACCCGCTCACACGGCCCTTTGGCCGCAAGCCGGGCCTATATGGCTGAAGAGCGCGGCGATTGCAACAGGGAAATGACGGGCTTTTTGGTCGCGCCAAATCGCTTGGCGGAACCTTGTCGGCCACGCGGGTGGTTCATCGACTTCCCGCATGACGGTCTTGTCTCGGCGGCATCATTGGCCGTAAACGGCTTTGCCGCGCGCCGATACAGGGGAAGACCACCAATGCCGAAGACCGAAGCCGAGCTTTTCGCCTTTCTTGCCGATCTCGGCATATCAGTGTCGACCGTGCGCCATCCGCCGCTCTATACGGTGGCCGATTCGCAGTCGCTGCGCGGCGAGATACCGGGCGGGCACACGAAAAATCTGTTTCTCAAGGACAAGAAGGACAATTTCTTCCTGGTCAGCGTCGGCGAGGAGGCGGTCGTCGACCTGAAGCAGATCCACACGATGATCGGCGCCGCCGGCCGGGTGTCGTTCGGCAAGCCGGAGATGCTGATGGAGCTGCTCGGTGTCATTCCGGGCGCGGTCACCGTGTTCGGGCTGATCAACGACACCGAAAGACGGGTCAAAGTGGTGCTCGACCAGGATTTGATAGCACATGCGACAGTCAACGCGCATCCGCTGACCAATGAGGCGACGACGTCGATCGCGTCCGCCGACCTCATCAGATTCGTCGAGGCAACCGGACATGATGCTGCTATCTTGAAAGTCTCGGCTTGATCGCCACATGGATGGCGAAAACTGACCTCTAGTTAAGGACGTCGCGCTGCTCCGCTGGGCGCGATCGGAAGGGCGACGACATGAGCGACAACAACAATCCGTTTGGCGGCCAATTCGGCGGCAATTCTGGCCAGTACACCACGTCCGTGCAATATGGCGGCGCCGAGCCGGCCAAGTCGGCACTTGGCCCGACACCCGGCGCAGCACCTGCCGCTGGCGAGCTGATCAAGGACACCACGACCGCCACTTTCGCCGCCGACGTCATCCAGGAATCGCGCAAACAGCCGGTACTGGTCGATTTCTGGGCGCCGTGGTGCGGGCCCTGCAAGCAGCTCACGCCGCTTCTGGAAAAGGCGGTCAAGGCCGCCGGCGGCAAGGTCAAGCTGGTCAAAATGAACATTGACGATCATCCCTCGATCGCCGGCCAGCTCGGCATCCAGTCGATCCCGGCGGTCATCGCCTTCAAGGACGGCCAGCCTGTCGACGGCTTCATGGGCGCCATCCCCGAGAGCCAGATCGCCGAGTTCATCACCAAGGTCGGCGGCAAGGGCAATGGCGCGCCGCCGGTGGCCGAAGCACTGGCCGCGGCGGCGGAAGCGCATGCGGCGGGCGATGCGCAGACCGCAGCCGACATTTACGACGCCATCCTGGCGCAAGCGCCGGAGACGATCGAGGCGATTGCCGGGCTGGGCGAGCTTCTGTTCGAGGCCGGCGACAGCGACGGCGCCGAGGCGCTGCTGGCAACGGCGCCGGAGGCCAAGAAAAATGCGCCGGCACTTGCCGCGCTGCGTGCCAAGATGACGCTGGCTGCGGAAGCGGCAGCACTTGGCAATCCAGCTGAATTCGAGCAGCGACTGGCCGCCAATCCCGGCGACCACCAGGCGCGTTTCGACCTCGCCATGATCCAGAACGCCAGGGGCGAGCGCCATGCGGCGGCCGACAATCTTCTGGCGATTATAAAAGCCGACCGGACGTGGAACGAGGACGGCGCCAGGGCGCAGCTGCTGAAACTGTTCGAGGCCTGGGGCATGACCGACGAGGCGACGCTGGCGGCACGGCGCAAATTGTCGTCGCTGCTGTTTTCCTGAGCCGTTTGCCGGCCAAATTGCCGGGGCGTGGCTGTCGGGCCTTGCGGTCGGCGGCCGCCGCGCCAGATTAGGCCGATAACATCGCGCCCGAAGCGGGTCGGAGGAGTGAAGGTGCAGGTCGGAAACGCATTTTACCGGGTCGGCAAGGATCTGCCGGCAACCATTCCGGTGTTTCCGCTTGCCGGCGCGCTGCTGCTGCCGGGCGGGCGCATGCCGCTCAACATCTTCGAGCCGCGCTACCTGCAGATGGTGGATGAGGCGATCGCCGGCGCGCGGCTGATCGGCATCGTCCAGCCCAGCCTCAATGGCGCGTTGCGCGCCGACGGGGAGCCGGAACTGTGCAATGTCGGCTGCGCCGGGCGCATCATCTCGATGGCCGAGAGCGGCGACGGCCGCTATCTGGTTTCGCTGCAGGGCGTCTGCCGTTTCCGCATCACCAGCGAATTGCCGGTGAAGACGCCTTTCCGGCAATGCAAGCTGGCGCCGTTCCTCACCGATCTTGCCGAAGACCAGGCGGCAAGCGAGGTCGACCGGCCGGCGCTGTTGAAAGCGTTTCGCGCTTATCTGCAGGCCAACGATCTCGAAGCCGATTGGGAAAGCGTCAGCCGCGCCGAGAACACCATGCTGGTCAATGCGCTGTCGATGATGGCGCCCTACGGACCGGCCGAGAAACAGGCGCTGCTGGAGGCGCCCGACCTGAAAGCCCGCGCGGAGACGCTGATCGCCATCACCGAAATGGCGCTGGCGCGCGAGAATGAGGACTTTGGCTCCAGCCTGCAATAAGGGCTGAGCCGATGGCTGAAGGGGGATCCAATGGCTGCGGATGGGCGTGACGGCAAGTCGGTCAATGTCGATCCAAAATTGCTGGAGCTGCTGGCCTGCCCGCTGACCAAGGGGCCGCTGGCCTGGGACCCGGTGCGCGGCGAGTTGATCTCGCGGATCGCCAAGCTCGCTTATCCCGTGCGCGACGGCATCCCGATCATGCTGCCCTCGGAGGCGCGGACGATTTCGGCGGAAGACGTGCTGTCGCCGCCGCGATTGGGTGGGCCGGGCTGAGGGACCAGGGGTGGTTCAAACGGACCTCAGCCTAAGAAGCCATTCTGTTGGCGATCCTTCGCGCCCCCCTCTGCCCTTGCCGGCATTAATGTCATGGGCTCCCGACCGCCCTGCACTTGCCTACTGAAAATTCCGCCCCTTGGGCATGACCCTTTCAGCTTTGTCCGAGAGGGTGGCAATGTCGGGCCGGGCAGCCGGCGTCATCTCTTCCAGCAGCACCGTCAGCCACGGCGTCAAATCCTCGATCTTTTCGGCGACGATGTGGATGACGTCGGATTCCGACTGCAGCTTGCCGGTGACCTTGACGAAGCGCGCGCCCATGACGATGGGCCGGAAACGGGTAAAGGTCCGCTCCCAGAAAATGACGTTGGCGACGGCCTTGTCGTCTTCCAGCGTCAGGAAGATCGCATTGCCCTTGCCGGGCCGCTGCCGCACCAGCACCAGGCCGGCGACCGAGACCCGCCTGCCGTCGCGCACCGAGCCGAGATTGGCATTGGGAATGACGTCGGCGCGGTCGAGCCGCTCGCGCAGGAAGGCGACCGGATGCGCCTTCAGCGACAGGCCGAGCGCGCGGTAGTCGTGGATGACGTGCTCGCCGAGCGGCATTGTCGGCAGTTTTGTCTCGGGCTCGAGTTCGCGCAGCCGGATCGCCGGCTGGTCGAACAGCGGCAGCCGTTCGGCGGCGCTCTTGCCATCCAGCGCGCGCACCGCCCACAAGGCTTCACGACGATCGAGGCCGAGTGAGCGGAAGGCGTCAGCCTGCGCCAGTCTTTCGATTTCGCCGACATCGAGGCCCGAGCGCAGCCAGACATCCCTGACGCTTGTAAAGCCGGCGCCGCGCCGCGCGGTGAAAGCTTCCATACGCTTCTCGGCCAAGCCCTTGATCTGACGGAAGCCAAGCCGGACGGCGTACCGGGTCTTGATGACACCGCGCATTTCGGCATGGCGCCCCAGGATGCGGCCCGGATCGAATTGGGCTTTCTCCAGGGTGCAGTCCCAGTCGGAAAAATTGACGTCGACGTCGCGGATATCGACGCCATGGTCGCGCGCGTCGCGCACCAGCTGGGCCGGCTGGTAAAACCCCATCGGCTGCGAATTCAGGATCGCGGCGCAGAACACGTCGGGATAAAAGGTCTTGAACCAGCAGGAGGCATAGACGAGCAAAGCGAAGGAGGCGGCGTGGCTTTCGGGAAAGCCGTATTCGCCGAAGCCTTCGATCTGCTTGAAGCAGCGCTCGGCGAAGTCCTTGGTGTATCCCTTGCCGACCATGCCGTCGATCATGCGCTGGCGGTAATTGCCGATGGTGCCGGTGCGCTTGAAGGTGGCCATGGCGCGGCGTAGTTCGTCGGCTTCGCCGGGTTTGAAACCACCGGCGACGATTGCAATATTCATCGCCTGTTCCTGAAACAGCGGCACGCCGAGTGTCTTCTTGAGAATAGCCTCCAGCTCTGGCTTTTGATATTCAGCCGCTTCCTTGCCCTGCCGACGGCGCAGATAGGGGTGCACCATGTCGCCCTGGATCGGGCCGGGCCGCACGATCGCCACCTCGATGACCAGGTCGTAGAATTCGCGCGGGCGTAGACGCGGCAGCATCGACATCTGCGCGCGCGATTCGATCTGGAAGACGCCGAGTGTGTCGGCGCGGCAGATCATGTCGTACACGTCGTTCTCTTCCGGCGGCAGGGTGGCCAGCACATAGGGTCGGCCGTAATCATCCCGGGCCTTCGGATAATGGTCGGTGAGCAAGGTGAAGGCGCGCTTCAGGCAGGTCAGCATGCCGAGCGCCAGAATATCGACCTTCAGGATCTTCACCGCGTCGAGATCGTCCTTATCCCACTCGACCATCTTGCGCTCGTCCATTGCCGTCTTGACGATGGGGACGATCTCGTCGAGCCGGTCGCGGGTAATGACGAAGCCGCCGACATGCTGCGACAGATGCCGGGGAAAGCCCATGATCTCGTTGGCGTGGGCGATCACGTGACGGGTCGAGGTCTCGTTGCGGTCGAGGCCGCCGGCATGCGCCTCCTTCTCGCCGAGCTCCGAGGTCGACCAGCCCCAGATCGAACTGGAGAGCGCAATGCGGACATCGTCCGACAGGCCCATGGCCTTGGCCACCTCGCGCAGCGCCGAGCGGCCGCGATAGCTGATGACGGCGGCAGCCAGCGCGGTGCGCTTGGCGCTGTATTTGGAGTAGATGTACTGGATCACCTCCTCACGCCGCTCATGCTCGAAATCGACGTCGATGTCGGGCGGCTCGTTGCGCTCCTCGGAAATGAAGCGCTCGAACAACGTGTCGATGCGTTCGGGGCCGACCTCGGTGATGCCAATGCAGTAGCAGACGATCGAGTTGGCGGCCGAGCCTCTGCCCTGGCACAGAATGCCCTCATTGCGGGCGAACTGGACGATGTCGTAAACGGTCAGGAAATAGCGCGCATAATTCAGACGCTCGATCAGAGCGAGCTCCTCACTGATGCGCTGCAAGACGGAAGGGGGGACGCCCGCCGGATAGCGCGTGGCGGCCCCCTCCCTGGCCAGACGCTCTAGCTCGGCCTGCGGCCCAAGCCCTGATTGCGTCGGCTCGTCGGGATAATTGTACTGGAGGTCGCTGAGCGAGAAGGTCAGTTCGCCGGCAAAGCGCAGCGTCTCGGCCAGCGCCCGTGGATGGCGGCGGAAGAGACGGGCCATTTCCAGCGGCGGCTTCAGATGGCGCTCGGCGTTGGCCGTCAGCTCCAGCCCGACCTCGGCGACCGGCAAATTGAGGCGGATGGCGGTGAGCACATCTTGCAGCGAGCGGCGCTCGGCGCTGTGATAAAGCACGTCGTTGGTCGCCATCAGCGGCACGCCGGCGATGTCCGCCATGCCCGCCGCCTGCTCGATGCGGAAACGGTCATTGCCGCGATAATCCGGCGCCATGCCTAGCCGCAAATTAGCGCCGAAACGGTCTTTCAGTTGACGGACCAATGCCAGGGGATCGTCGGCATTCGCCGAGAGATCCGGCAGCACCGCCAGCGACAGCAGGTCGCCCCATTCGAGCAGGTCGCTGCGCTGGAGAAGGGTCGCGCCCTTCTCGTTTTCATCGCGCAAATTGGCTTGCGTCAGCATGCGGCAGAGATGGCCCCAGCCCTTGCGGTTCTGCGGATAGGCGAGAATGTCCGGCGTGCCGTCGCCGAACACCAGGCGGCAACCGGGGTGATAGGCGAGCTTCTCGACCTTGGCCTGCTGCCAGGCGCGCACGACGCCGGCCACCGTGTTGCGGTCTGCCAGTCCGATCGAGGAAAAGCCGAGGAATTTGGCCGCCACCACCAGCTCCTCCGGCTTGGAGGCGCCGCGCAGGAAGGAGAAGTTCGACTGGATGCCGAATTCCGCATAGGGGATGACGGTCAGTGCGTTCATGCGAAGACCCCATGCATGAACCAGCGCGGCGGCACCTGCGGGTTGCCATAGAGGCCTTGCCGGTAGAGCCAGTAGCGGCGGCCGTCGGCATCCTCGATCCGGAAATAGTCACGCGTCGATGTGAGCGGATCGCTTGACGTTTCACGCCACCATTCCGGCGCGATGCGTTCCGGCCCCTCGGCGCGCGCGACCCGGTAGAGCGCGCGGCGCCAGCGGAAATTCATCGGCGGACCCTCAGGCATTTCGGTGGCCGGCACCTCGATCGGCTCGGGCGAACGGAACAGCCGGATCGGCCGTTCCGGCGGGAAGATGGTTGCGCGCGGCGCGTCTTTCGAGCCCGGCTTCCTGAGCGGTGTTTTGCGTTGTGGCGCTTCCGAGAACGGGATGGTGGCGATGGCGCGCTCCGGCAGATGGCTCTCGAGGGCGACCGGTTTCAGCACCGCACTGTCGCCGAGCCTGGCGCGGATGCGGTCGGCAAAGAGTGCCATGTCGGCGCCGTCATCCTCGGTCTCGCCGGTCAAATCGGCCTGCTGCATGTCGAAGCCGGCGGCCGCCAGCACCGAAAGCCGCACCAGGTCGAAGCCGTAGCCGGCATCGATGTCCTGTTCGAGCGCGGCCAGCCGCTCATGGAACAGGCGCTGGATAAGCTTGGGTTCGCGCAACGGTCGCGAGGTACCGACAGCGATGCGGCTGACGGCGCCGTCGACGCGAAACAAAAGCAGCGCCAGCATCCTTGCGCCCTCGCCGCGGCGTTCGAGATCGGCCTTCAGCGTCACCGCCAGCAAGAGCACCAGCCGTTCGATCTCGGCGGTCAGCACGACCGGCTCGGCCAGGTGGCGTTCGACCGAAAGCGGGGCCACGGGCAGGCGCGGCGATACCGCCTCGTCGAGGCGGCCGAGCGCCTGGTCGAGCCGCAACAGCAAGGTCGGGCCGAAGCGACGGGCGAGCGGCGCGCGCGGCGCTGCCATGACCGCGCCGGCGGTCCGCAGGCCGACGCTTTCCAAGCTGGCGCGGATATCGGCCTCGATGCGCAGTGCCGCCAGCGGCAAGGGGGCGAGCAGCGCTTCCTCCTCGCCGGAGACAACGATGCGGTTGCCGCAGAAGCGCGCCGCCGCCCAGGCTGCACCCGGCGTCGCGGCCAACCCTGCGCGGACATCGAAACCCTGCTGGAAAAACCGCGCAAGGATGTCGTCCAGCATGGCGCGCTCGCCGCCGAACAGATGCGTGCAGCCGGTGACGTCGAGATAAAGGCCATCAGTACCGTCGAGCGCCACCAGCGGCGTATAGCGATCGCACCAGTCGGCGAGGCCTTCGAGCAGCCGGCGATCGGCGTCCGGATCGGCCTCGACGATGTCGATCGAGGGATGCATGGCGCGCGCATCGGCAATGCCCATGCCAGGCTTCAGATGCAGCGCCTCAGCCCGCTCGTCGAGGGCCGATATGCGCTGGGCGTTGCGGTCGCGATGGCTGATCACGAGCGGTGGGTGAGATGGCGGCAGATGATCCGAAGGCCGGGAACGCCACGACCGTCCCAGGCGCTGGCGCAGGATCCGTTCTGCCGCCAGATGCGGGAACCACAGCGACAGAATTCTCTGCCCGTTTTTCGCGGGGCTTTCTTTCTTCGAATGCGTGTTCATCGGGGTTCCACTCCAGTGTGAATTGTCCAGGCAGAGCGGTGCGGCTCTTGCCGATGCTGACGGTGAAGGCAGGCCGGCCGATCGAGCCGGCGAGCGACCCGGCGATCGTCCGGCGGCTCGCCGCTGGTGCAGCCGACACGATGAGGCGCACCGGGGCGGCGGTCGGCTCGGCTTCGCCGGCCTGGCGCAGCAGGAACACCGGCCGGCCGGCGTTTTGGGCGCGCGCGTGCAGCCGGCGCGTCGCGGTGAGGTCGAGCCGCTGCGGGCTGCCACGGATTTCGAGGATGATTGCGGCGAGCGCCGTCATCTTCGCGGCCTCCTCGGCTACCCACAGCGCATCGGTGAGTTTCGGCGCCTCGGAAAACAGCAATTGCTCCGGTGCGATACCGAACATGCCCTGCAATCCCCTGGCATAGGGAAAGCCGGCCTCGCGAAAAATCTCCGATGTGCCGATCCACAGCACGGGCAAGGGCTGGCCCTTGAGGATCAGGCTGACAAGCGACAGCACAAAGCCGGCGACGGCCCCGGCATTGCGGGTCTCAAGGCCATGGATTTCACTCAAGGCGGCTTTCGGCAGGCCGCCGCTCAGCGCCGCATCGAGGTGCTCGACGCCGGTCGCCAGGAAAGCATTCGGCGAAGCCACGGCAAGCCCGCGCCGGATGATGGTGACATCGGCATTAGGTTCGGGCGCACCGCCGATAGCGCTGTCAGCGCGCGCACGAGGTCGCTCGCCGGCCGGCGCGGCCAGGCGCTCGGGCAGCGTTCCCTCGATCTTCGCGATCTGGCGGCGCAGGGCAAAAACAGTCTCCCGCGCCACGGCTGATGTCGCCATGACGGTCAATTTCTCTCATAATTGTTCCTGTTATGTTCTTATAGATTCCAGAGGGTGCCGAAAGAGTCAAGCGGAGTCAGAAGGAATTTATTCCTTGATCAAAGGTGGCGAGGCCAACCTTGGACTTTGGTCGCAGCCATTCGGCGCAAAGAATTGGCCAGGTACCCGTCCATTTGCCGAGTCCGGAGGGAAAGCCTATATGCCGGATCAAAGGACAAAGCATGGCCCGCATCTACAAGACCCGCACCTGGCACGATGAACTCTCGCCTTCGATCGAGGAGATCGAGTTTCTGGCGCTGGAGGCGTACGCACATCTGCCCGACGATTTTCGCAAGCTGACCGGCGAGATCGTCATCATGATCGCCGAATTCCCGACCGACGAGATCATGGACGATCTGTCGCTGGAGACGCCGTTCGACCTGCTCGGCCTGTTCGAGGGCCGCGGCATCGCCGAGCGCTGGAACCCGCAGACCGGCGAAGGCCCGAACCGCATCACCCTCTACCGCCGCGCCATCCTCGACTACTGGGCCGAGAACGAAGAGACGCTGGGCGACATCGTCACCCATGTGCTGATCCACGAGATCGGTCACCATTTCGGCCTGTCGGACGACGATATGGAAAAGCTTGAAGAGGCGGCGGAGTAAGGCTGTGCGATATTCAGGTGGCGAGCCGGCCTGCGAACGGCAGCTTCCTGCGCTTCCGGTGCTCGCGTACTTTAAGTACGCTCCGCTCCGGTTCTCGGAAACCACTGTTCTCGGCTCGGCCTGACCTGAATCTCGACACAGCCTGCGTCCGTGCCTGGCAAAGCCTACCAGTCGCTCAGCTTGGTATCCGGCCCGTATTCCTGGCCGTCGATATCCTTCACCACCGCCTGGCCGCAGCGCATCGATTTGGTCTTCTTGTCGTAGGCGTAGGTCGGCGAGCCGTACAGGTGCCAGCCCTTGTTCAGCGCCGCGGTCACCTTGTGGCAGAAGGTTGAATCGTCGGGGGCGGACAAAAAGCGGTAAAGTCTCATGGGTCAGATCCTGTCGTGAGTTCGTCTTTTCGGGGCGGATCATGCGCCGATGGCGGCGGCCTTCGCCAGCAATTTCTCGGCCTGCGCCAGGTGCAGCCGCTCGACCATCCTGCCGTTCAAAGCAATCACGCCCTTGCCGGCATTTTCCGGCAAGGCGAAGGCATCCTTCACCGCGCGCGCCTGGGCCAAGGCTTCGGGCGCGGGCGCAAAGGCTCGGTTGGCGGTTTCGATCTGGGCGGGGTGGATCAGCGTCTTGCCATCGAACCCCATGGCAGCGGCTTCCGTGCATTCGCGCGCAAACGCGTCGAGGTCGCGAAAATCGTTGGAGACGCCGTCGAGCATGTCGATGCCGCCGGCCCGCGCCGCCAGCACCATCTGCATCAGCCAAGGCACGAGGTAGCGCCGATCAGGCGTCGCCAGAATGCCGGTTTCCTTGACCAGATCGTTCGTTCCGGCCAGGAAACAAGCTAGGCGCGAGGCCGGGTCGCGGCCGAGTTCGGCAATGGCGCCGATGTTGAGCATGGCCTTGGGCGTCTCGATCATCGCCCAGAGCTCGACGCTGTCGGGGGCAAAATTATCGTCGAGCACGTCGCCGACTTCGAGGATGTCACGCGGCGTGGCGACCTTGGACAACAGGATGCCGTCGGGCTCGAATTTCGCCGCGGCCAGCAAATCGTCGTTGCCCCATTCGCTGGACAGCGCGTTGACGCGCACGATCATTTCGCAGCGGCGCCCATGCTGATTGGCAACTGGTCGGCTGGCGAAAATGCCGGCCAATTTGTCCCGCGCTGCGATCTTGTCTGAGGGCGCGACGGCGTCTTCGAGGTCGATGATCACGGCATCGCAGGCCAGCGTCGCGATCTTGGCCAGCGCCTTGTCGTTGGAGGCGGGGACGTAAAGCACCGAGCGGCGCGGGAGGTAAGGTTCGCTTGTCATGGCCGATCTATGCCGCGTGGGGGCGGGTGAGGCAAGCGTCCGACCGGTACCTGATGACGAGCCAACCGCGAAAGCTTGCGCTGCCCCGCCCGTCCCGCAGCAGTTGCGGAAGGGGGCCTTTCCTCTCCCCCGTCGATCGGGGGAGAGGTGTCGAGCGCAGCGCGACGGGGTGGGGGGGGGCGGTTGATGAAAAACAATGTTGAAAAATAGGTCGGCGCGCCGCCGGCGGGCGTGCGGTTTTTGACGACGTGGTTGTGGG
>NZ_JAMYRH010000007.1:0-337541 GCF_040321305.1 Mesorhizobium sp. M0478 | reverse complement strand
TCTCCGAGTTGGCGTTTGGGCTGATCTCCAAGAGTTCGTAGTAATCGACGAACAATGCGCTGCTCCCTCAAACATCGCTCGACAGCCGCGGGGGCCGACCGCCTACATGGCGATGCAGTGCCCTCACTCGTCGAGTTCATATACGGACAATACATTGCGCCCGGGGTCAAGATGAGCGGGAGCTAATGGACGTCAGCCAAGGCGGCTCCCGCGCGGGGTGCAACGAAAATGGCCGGCGCCGCAGTGGGAGATTGCCTGATCAGCGCCGGCCGGACGGTAATCAGGTCCGCCGCAACACAAGCGATATCTGATTCTTGACGTTACGTCATGCGTCTGGCGGGGCTCTGTGTGGACGTTGGAGATACAGTCGAAGATCGCTTCCATGGTCCGATTCTAGATCGAACAGGATTCGATGGAAATCCCCTTGGAACATTGTAGCCTCGAAACACTTCGGGCGTTGCACTGCCCCATCAGTGCACCGTTCCCTTCTGTTGGAACTGGCCGGCTGCCGAAAGGTGGCCGGCTTTTTTGCATTTTGGGGAACACAGCGGGTCTTTTGCCGTTTGGTGCCATGGAACAGCTTCGCAGCCAGATGCAGGTATTCGCCGATCCGGGCATGTGGGTCGCCTTGGCGGCAGTGCTGATCCCCTATGCGATCGGTGTCGCACTGCTTCTGAGGGTGGCCGGTTGACCCCTTGGTCTCGGAGCGCCTGAACAGACCCGCGCGTCTGGCCGCCAGTCGATCGAGAAGCGGCTCAACGATCTCCTGGACCGGGCGATGTCGCTGGTGACGGCATTGGATTTGATGGAAGCCGACTTTTGCGACGACGAGGAAACCGGCGACGAGGAGCCGTCTCTGGGCTGGGCGCATAACGGCGGGCAGTCATTCCTGTCCGGCACCGCTCCCAACCTGCCGGCCGGCGACACATGCGATCTTGAGCTAGACAACGCCGACGACGAGGAAGGTGGCGACGCTGAGGGTTATTGCCCGGAAGATTACGGCGAGACGATCATGTGGGGCGAGGATCTGAAATCGCAGGAAGTGCTGGCTGGTTCTTAAAATTGTCTGGAACAAGAGCCGCCTCTGCGGGTTTATGTCGTGCAGCGGTTTTCTCCGGAAAGTGGCCGCTCTATTCAAGGTGCAGAACCCGCCGCCCTGAGCCCCCCTCAGCGGCGGGTTTCTTGTGGCCAGAGAGTGCCTCCCGAAAAGCCCGCCGGCTCACGCTTCGCTGGCGGGCGATCTCTCTACTGCTAGAATTTCATCGCGACGCCGACGCGGAAGTCGTGCGTCTGAACCGTGTGTTCGAGTGTGCACCCGCCACCGCAATATTCTAGCGATTTCTTGCCAAAGAAGGAGAAATCATACTCTCCGCGCAAAAACACGTTATGGGTGAGTGCGACGTCTAAACCTGCTCCAACGATGCCGCCTACCAAGGTGGCATCGCGCTCCGCGTCGCCACCTGGATAGAACGTCTTCAACTTCGCCGCGGTTACACCCGCAGTGACGAACGGCATGTACGCGCCCATGTCCATGCCGACTCGACCCTTTACAGAGCCGAACAACCCGGTGGATGCGTCGAGGACGCCTGGTCCTGGAATGTCGTTGAAGGTGTTCTTTTTGAAGCGATACCCAAGCTCGCCTTCGAGGCCGTAGACAATCGTGCCGGACTGGAAGTTATAGCCCGCAAAGCCGCCGATTGTTGCCGAGCCTGGGCTGTGGGTAGCACCGGCACCAATGTTCGGCTCATGTATCTTGTAGTGTTCCAGCGTCCCCGCGCCGAAGATACCAGCGTAAGGTCCTTGCCAGGTCCATTCAGGGGTGTCCACAGGAGCAGTAATGGTGTCGGCGGCGATCGCCGGCCCGGTCACCGAAAGCGCGATAAGTGAAGCGAAAAGAAAGGCTTTCATCGGAATCCCCAGCACAATGTCAGGAACTTAGTGCCATAAACCTGCAACCTTGTATGTAGCTAGTAAGCCACACCTGTCGGCTAAGTTGCCGCCGTTGAGTCCGTCGACGTGAATTGAGGGGATCGCCGGCCAGTCGACTATTCGAACGTCCTCAATCACACCCATGATCGCCTCGTGATGTCGCATCAACCAAGGCGAGTGTCGCACTGTCACAGACGAAACAATGGCCAGTTTTCCGGACATAGTGCGGACATGGATTTCAGCGGACACAAAAGACCGCCCTCACCTACCACAATCGTTTGATTTACTTGGGTTTTTGGTGAGCGCGTCGGGGTTCGAACCCGAGACCTACTGATTAAAAGTCAGTTGCTCTACCGGCTGAGCTACGCGCTCCCGCGGGCTCTAAAGGCCGCCCTCGAAATTGCGCGGAACATAGGGAGAGTGCCGCGACCGGTCAACCGGAAAAAGATGGCCGTTCGAACGGGGTTTCAGCCATCGCCAGACGCGCCGCAAATTGCGTCGTCACCAGCCCGGTGAGCCGCGCCCGCAACGTGGTCGCCGCTTCGATCTGTTGGCGCGCCAAACGCGCCTTTTCTCACGCGCCAAATTCGAGAAACATTACAAATCAGCAACTTACTGTTTTGGTGGGAACCATCGCACGAGCGGGCCGTTTTCGTCTCACAAGGGACGTCAACCACCCTTCAAGGAGAAGATCATGAACAAGATCGCAACGGGTCTACTGGCGACCACCCTGTCAATTTCGTTTGCCGCGGCCGCCGCTATGCCGGCCAATGCCGCCCAGATGTTCGTGCCCCAGTCATCAGCAACTTCGTCCGACATCGTGAATGTGGGCGATTCTCGTCATGACAACTGGCGGTGGATGCGCCATGGCAACCGCAATTCCGGCAATCGCGATTTCCGCGTAGGCCGCCAGTTCTCGCGCAACAATGATGGCGGCAGCTATTGGAATGGCCATCGCGGCTATCGCGAATATCACCGCGGCTATCGCCGTCACGGCGACTACTGGTTCCCGCTGGCTGCCTTCGCCACCGGCGCCCTGATCACCGGCGCGATCGTCAACAGCGAGAACAACCGCGGCGATGCCCATGTGCAGTGGTGCTACGACCGCTATCGGTCGTACCGCGCTTCGGACAACACATTCCAGCCCAATTACGGCCCGCGTCGGCAGTGCAATTCGCCCTATTGAGCTGAGTTGGTACCAAGTGTTGTGTAGAAAAGCCCGCGCCGGCAACGGCGCGGGCTTTTCCGTAGGTTGCTTGGGTACGGGCGCGGCGGATTAGCTGGCCCAATTGACGCTCTTGAAGATCAGATACAGGGCTCCGCCTTCACCACGCGGAGAACGGTATGGGCCGAGGCCGTTGCAGATTCGAACCGCAACTGCGGTCGTCTTCCAGCCGAGCACTTCCAGGTCGTTGTTCAAATCTATCGCATAGGATTGAGCCAGCTCATCAATGGAATGCTCCTGTCCGAATGACCGAACCAGCTTTGCGTCGGCAAGCAGTTCGCCAGGCAGGTTTGAATTTGCCCAAGCCCAGAGCCAGTTGCTGGCCTTGGCACTCGTCGATCCGGCGATTTGGATTTCGGCGACGACCTTGGTGATGCCGTTGTCCGAGAACAGAAGCTTTCCTTCTGTCAGATCATAGTCATAGCGAGGCCAACTGCCGATCGGAACGCCTGCTGCAAGCGTGCATTCTTTGCATCCAATTGTTCGACAGCCTCGTCGCGCCAGGCGACATACCAGTGTGGATTCATCCCCTTCCCCCGCCACGATTTACTACCGTACGCTCAGCGTCCGGCGCACCGCATCGCGCCAGCCGGCCAGTTTTGCCGAACGCACCGTGGCATCCATGTCCGGCTTGAAGCGGCGCTCGAGCGCCCAGCTCTTGGCAAAATCCTTCGCCTTCGGCCACACGCCTGCTTTCGAGCCGGCAAGCCACGCCGCACCCAGCGCCGTCGTCTCCAGAATGGTCGGGCGATCGACCGGCGCATCGAGGATATCGGCCAGCCGCTGCATGGTCCAGTCGGAGGCCACCATGCCGCCGTCGACGCGAAGCACGGTTTTGGCCGACGCCCCCTTCCAGTCCTTGCGCATTGCGTCGAGGAGATCGCGCGTCTGGTAGGCGACGGATTCCAGCGCCGCGCGGGCGAACTCCGCCGGGCCAGAGTTGCGGGTCAGCCCGAAGATCGCGCCACGCGCCTCGGCGTCCCAATGCGGCGCGCCGAGACCGACGAAAGCCGGCACCAGATAGACGTTCTGCGTGGGGTCGGCGGTTGCCGCCAAAACGCCGCTATGCTCGGCCTTGCCGATCACCTTGATGCCGTCGCGCAGCCATTGCACGGCGGCACCCGCGATGAAGATCGAGCCTTCCAAGGCATAGGTAGTCTTGCCGTTCAGCCGATAGGCGATGGTGGTCAACAGCCGGTTCTTCGAGCGCACCAGATCGGCGCCGGTGTTGAGCAGCGCAAAGCAGCCGGTGCCATAGGTCGATTTCATCATGCCTGGCTCGAAACAGGCCTGGCCGATGGTCGCTGCGTGCTGATCGCCGGCCACGCCAAGGATTTTGATTTCGGCGCCAAACAGGCTTTTTTCCGTCACGCCGTAGTCGTCGGCGCAATCCTTGACCTCAGGCAGCAACGCCACCGGGATGCGCAGGATGGAGAGCAGCTCGTCGTCCCAGACATTTTTCTCGATGTTGTAGACCAGCGTGCGCGAGGCGTTGGTGGCATCTGTCGCATGCACCTTGCCGCCGGTCAGCCGCCAGATCAAAAAACTGTCGATGGTGCCGGCGAGCAGTTCGCCCTTTTCGGCGCGCTTTCTCGCACCGTTCACCTTGTCCAGCATCCAGGCGATCTTGGTGCCGGAGAAATAGGGATCGAGCAGCAGGCCGGTCTTTTTGGTGAACTTTTTCTCCAGGCCGTGTTTCTTCAGCTTCTGGCAGAGCGGCGCGGTGCGGCGGTCCTGCCAGACGATGGCATTGTGGATCGGCTTGCCGGTCGCCTTGTCCCAGATGACGACGGTTTCGCGCTGGTTGGTGATGCCGATCGCCGCCACATCCGAAGCCTCGCGGCCGGCGGCCTTCAGCGCGCCTTTGACGGTGGCGACGACGCTTGCCCAGATCTCTTCCGGATCATGCTCGACCCAGCCGGAGGCAGGATAATGCTGCGTGAATTCCTGCTGCTTGCTGCCGGCGACCTTCATCGCGCCGTCGAACAGGATCGCCCTGGTCGATGTCGTACCCTGGTCGATTGCAAGGATGTATCCGGTCATTAGTCCTCCCGGTAGCTCGCCTATACAAACAGGGGAGACGGCAAGATGCCGCCTCCCCGTTCACTATGATCCTGGCGCGTACGCCAAGATTACTTCTGCCAGCTCTTCACCAGTTCGTCGTAGTTGATGGTGATCGGCTTTTCCTTCTCGTTTTCGATCTTCAGCTGAGGCGCGAGATTGCCGTTCTTGACCGCGTCGGCGTTCCAGTAGGCGAGGTCATGCTCTTCGGCCATCTTCGGGCCGATATCGCCCTGGACGCCCGACTTCTCGATGCGGGTCATGACTTTTTCCTGCTCGGCGCAGAGCGAGTCCATGGCTTCCTGCGCCGTCTTGGCGCCGGACGAGGCATCGCCGATCGCCTGCCACCAGAGCTGTGCCAGCTTCGGATAATCGGGCACGTTGGTGCCGGTCGGCGACCACTGAACGCGGGCCGGCGAGCGGTAGAACTCGATCAGACCACCGAGCTTCGGCGCACGTTCGGTGAAGCTCTTGTCGTGGATCGTGCTTTCGCGGATGAAGGTCAAGCCGACATGGCTCTTCTTCACGTCGACCGTCTTCGAGGTCACGAACTGCGCGTAGAGCCAGGCGGCCTTGGCGCGGTCGGTCGGCGTCGACTTCATCAGCGTCCAGGAACCCACGTCCTGATAGCCGAGCTTCATGCCGTCCTTCCAGTAGACGCCATGCGGCGACGGGGCCATGCGCCACTTCGGCGTACCGTCGTCGTTCAGCACCGCCTTGGCGCCGGCGTCGACCATCGAAGCGGTGAAGGCGGTGTACCAGAATATCTGCTGCGCGACCGCACCCTGTGCCGGCACCGGGCCGGATTCGGAGAACGTCATCCCCTGGGCTTCGGCCGGAGCGTAGGCCTTCAGCCAGTCGAGGTATTTCTGGATCGAGTAGACGGCAGCCGGGCCGTTGGTGTCGCCGCCGCGCGCCGTGCAGGAGCCGACCGGCTGTGATTTCTCGTTGACCTTGATGCCCCATTCGTCGACCGGCAGGCCGTTCGGCAGGCCCTTGTCGCCGTTGCCGGCCATCGACAGCCAGGCGTCGGTGAAGCGCCAGCCGAGCGACGGGTCCTTCTTGCCATAGTCCATGTGGCCATAGACCTTCTTGCCATCGATCTCGCGGCCGGTGAAGAACTCGGCGATGTCCTCATAGGCCGACCAGTTCACGGGAACGCCGAGGTCGTAGCCGTATTTCGCCTTGAAGTCGGCCTTGTTCTTCTCGTCGTTGAACCAGTCGTAACGGAACCAGTAGAGGTTGGCGAACTGCTGGTCGGGCAGCTGATAGAGCTTCTTGTCCGGCGCGGTGGTGAAGGAGGTGCCGATAAAATCCTTCAGGTCGAGGTTCGGATTGGTAACGTCCTTGCCCTCGCCCGCCATCCAGTCGGTCAGGTTGCGGACCTGCTGGTAGCGCCAGTGGGTGCCGATCAGGTCGGAATCGTTGACCCAGCCGTCATAAAGGTTCTGGCCGGTCTGCATCTGGGTCTGGATCTTCTCGACGACGTCGCCTTCCTGGATGACGTCATGCGTGATCTTGATGCCAGTGATGGCGGTAAAGGCCGGCGCCAGCACCTGCGATTCATACTGGTGGGTGGCGATGGTTTCGGACACGACCTTGATGTCCATGCCGGCGAAAGGCTTCGCGGCATCGATGAACCACTGCATTTCTGCTTCCTGGCCGGCGCGGTCGAGCGTCGACAGCGGGCCGATTTCCTTGTCCAGAAACGCCTTGGCCTCATCCATTCCGGCGTAGGCGTTGCCTACCCCGAGCAACAGGACAAGGGCAGTTGTTGATGTTAAAAATTGCCGTCGCATAGGTTTCCTCCACATTTAGGTTTCAAGTGCGATCTGGAACGGCCGCCGGCACGCGGTCGATCCAACAGTTTCCCCCTCTATACGTAGCGGAACACGCCGACGGCGTAGACCACGGAGAGAGCGAGAGCCCACCACAGGTTGGATCCGACAAGACCCAGCCAAGCGAGATGGATAAAGGCGCTGCCAAGCAGCGACAGAAAAAGACGGTCGCCGCGCGTCGTCTCGAAGCGCAGGATGCCGACGCGCGGATTGCCGCCCGGCGAGGCAAATTCCCAAAACGCCATGCCGCACAGCAGCAGAAGAATGGTGCCGAAGAACGCCGCCGTCGGCCACGTCCACGCCATCCAGGTGAGGTCGAGATTCATGGTGACACCCTCCCCAGGGCAAAGCCCTTGGCAGTGGTGGTGAGGATGAACCCGTGCGTTTGTTTCATCACACCCTCCCCAGGGCGAAGCCCTTGGCGATGTAGTTGCGGACAAACCAGATGACGAGCGCGCCGGGGATCAGCGTCAGCACGCCGGCGGCGGCAAGCAGGCCCCAGTCCATGCCGGCGGCCGAGACGGTGCGGGTCATGGTGGCGGCGATGGGCTTGGCATCGGTGGTCGTCAGCGTGCGAGCGATCAAAAGCTCGACCCATGAGAACATGAAGCAGAAGAAGCACGCGACACCGATGCCGCTGGCGATCAGCGGCATGAAAATCCTGACGAAGAAGCGCGGGAAGGAGTAGCCGTCGATATAGGCTGTTTCGTCGATCTCTTTGGGCACGCCCGACATGAAGCCTTCGAGGATCCACACCGCCAGCGGCACATTGAACAGGCAGTGCGCCAGCGCCACGGCGATGTGGGTGTCGATCAGGCCGAAAGCCGAATAGAGCTGGAAGAACGGCAGCGCGAACACTGCCGGCGGCGCCATGCGGTTGGTCAACAGCCAGAAGAACAGATGCTTGTCGCCGAGGAAGCGGTAACGCGAAAAGGCGTAGGCCGCCGGCAGCGCGGCGGCCACCGAGATCACCATGTTCATCACCACATAGGTGATCGAGTTGATGTAGCCCGAGTACCAGGAGGCGTCGGTAAAGATGGTGACGTAGTTGGCGATCGTAGGCTGATGCGGATAGAGCGTCAGCGAGGAGACGATCTCGGCATTGGTCTTGAAGCTCATGTTGATGAGCCAGTAGATCGGCAGCAGAAGCACGATGATGTAGATCGTCGGCACGATCCACCACCAGCGCGATTCCTCGCCGCGCTTGCGCATCAGCCGGGCGACCTGATCCTGCGAAAGCGTGCTCGCCAATTTTCCCGAAGCGGTGGTTTCGCTCACTCTGTCGGCTCTTTCGTTGGCGCCGCTCATCTCAGCGCTCCGCGTCGTAGTTGGTCATCACGGTGTAGAACACCCACGACAACAACAGGATGATCAGGAAGTAGACCAGCGACATGGCGGCCGCCGGACCGAGGTCGAACTGGCCGAGCGCGGTCTTGACGAGGTCGATCGACAGGAAGGTGGTCGAGTTGCCGGGGCCGCCGCCGGTGACGACGAAGGGCTCGGTGTAGATCATGAAGCTATCCATGAAGCGCAACAGCACGGCGATCAAAAGCACACGCTGCATCTTCGGCAGCTGGATATAACGGAACACCGCCCAGCGCGAGGCGCCGTCGATCTTGGCCGCCTGGTAGAAGGCATCCGGGATCGAAACCAGGCCGGCATAGCAGAGCAGCACGACAAGGCTGGTCCAGTGCCAGACGTCCATGATGATGATGGTGACCCAGGCGTCGAACGGATCCTGCACGTAATTGTAGTCGATGCCGAGCGCGTTGACGTAGTAGCCGAGCAGGCCGATGTCGTTGCGGCCGAAGACCTGCCAGATGGTGCCGACGACGTTCCACGGAATGAGCAGCGGCAACGACATAAGCACCAGGCAGACCGGCACGCCCCAACCCTTCTTCGGCATGTTGAGCGCGATGAAGATGCCGAGCGGCACTTCGATGGCCAGGATGATGAAGGAGAAGATCAGGTTGCGCACCATGGCTTCCCAGAAGCGGCTGGACGACAGCAGTTCCTCGAACCACTGGGTGCCTGCCCAGAAGAAGACGTTGTTGCCGAAGGTGTCCTGCACCGAATAGTTGACGACCGTCATCAGCGGAATGACGGCCGAGAACGCCACCAGCACCAGCACCGGCAGCACCAGGAACCAGGCCTTGTTGTTCCAGGTCTTTTCCATCTATGCCCCCATCTCGACACGCCCCATCTCAACCAGCCAGGAATCGGCATAGATGTTGATGCCGGCCGGATCGAAGCGAACCTTTGGGTCGGCCGGCACGCTCTCGTCCTCGCCGATGACGGCAGCGATCTCGCGGCCTTCGAGGCTGGCGCGCACCACCTTGTGGCGGCCGAGATCCTCGACCTTGCTTATTTTAACCGCCATGCCCTCGCGGCCGAGCCTGACATATTCGGGGCGGATGCCGAGTTCGATGGCGCCGGAGCTCCCAGCGGCGGTCTTTGGCGCGCCGGGCAACTCGATGCGCTGGCTGCCAATGGTCGCAGTCTTGCCGTCGATCGCCACCGGCATGACGTTCATGCCGGGCGAGCCGATGAAGTAACCGACGAATGTGTGGCGCGGGCGCTCAAACAATTCAGCCGGCGTGCCGATCTGGACGATGCCGCCATCATACATGACGACGACCTGGTCGGCGAAGGTCAGCGCCTCGGTCTGGTCATGGGTGACATAGACCATGGTGTAGCCGAAGCGGCGGTGCAGTTGCTTCAACTGCGATCGCAGCACCCATTTCATGTGCGGATCGATAACCGTCAGCGGTTCGTCGAACAGGATGGCATTGACATCCGAGCGCACCAGGCCGCGGCCGAGCGAGATCTTCTGCTTCTGGTCGGCGGTCAGGCCCCTCGCCTTCTTCTTCGCCCACGACGCCAGGTCGATCATCTCCAGCGTCTCGCGCACCTTGCGGTCGACATCGGCCTCCGGCACGCCGCGATTGCGCAGCGGGAAGGCAAGATTGTCGTAAACGGTCATGGTGTCGTAGATGACCGGGAACTGGAACACCTGCGCGATGTTGCGCTCCTGCGTCGACAGATTGGTGACGTCCTTGCCGTTGAACAACAACTCACCGTGCGAGGGGTGCAGAAGTCCCGAAATGATGTTGAGCAGCGTGGTCTTGCCGCAACCCGAGGGCCCAAGCAGCGCATAGGCGCCGCCATCCTCGAATGTGTGGTGCACTTCCCGCAGCGCAAAATCGGCATCCTTCTGCGGATTGGGCAGGTAGGAGTGCCTGACATGGTTGACGTCGATGCGCGCCATCTCTTCCCCCTCAGGCCGCAAGCTTCGGCGCGGCGACGGCGCTGCCGTTGCTGTCGAAGACCATGATGTGGCGCGGATCGATAAACACCTCGATCTCGGCGTCCGGCTCGAAATCGCGGATGCCGTGGGTCAGCATGACCCAGCGCGCATCGGCAAAATCGAGGTGGATGAAGCTTTCCGAGCCGGTGATCTCGGTGATCGTCACCTTGGCGCGCACCGGCACCGCGGCAGCGTTGGGCCGCTCCAGCGACAGATGATGCGGCTGAAAGCCGATCGTGTAATTGGCGTCGGCAATGCCGGCGAGTTCGGCCGGCACCGGCAGCTTGACGCCGCCCTCGAGCAGGAAATCCGGGCCCTTCTTGGCCAGCACGATGGTGTTGAGCGGCGGATCGGCAAAGGTTTTCGCCGTCACCAGGTCGATCGGCTTGCGGAAGACGTCGATGGTCGGCCCGAATTGGGTGATCCGCCCCTCGGACAGCGTCGCCGTATTGCCGCCGAGCAGCAAGGCTTCATGCGGCTCAGTCGTGGCGTAGACGAAAATGGTGCCGGCGGCGGCAAATATCTTGGGCAGTTCGGCGCGCAGCTCCTCGCGCAATTTGTAGTCGAGATTGGCGAGCGGCTCGTCGAGCAGCACCAGGCTGGCATTCTTGACGATGGCGCGGGCCAGCGCCGTACGCTGCTGCTGTCCGCCGGACAGGCTGAGCGGCGTGCGGTCGAGATAGGGTGTGAGCTTCAGAAGCCCTGCCGCGTTGCGGACTTCCTTGTCGATCTTGGCCTGGTCGGTGCCGGCGACGCGCAACGGCGAGGCGATGTTCTCGTAGACGGTCATCGCGGGGTAGTTGATGAACTGCTGATAGACCATGGCGATCTTGCGCTGCTGCACCGGCATGCCGGTGACATTCTGGCCGTCGAACCAGACTGAACCGGTGGTCGGCACGTCGAGCCCGGCCATCAGCCGCATCAGACTTGTCTTGCCCGACAGTGTCGGCCCGAGCAAAACGTTGAGCGAGCCGTGCTGAAGCGTCAGCGACACGTCGCGGATATGCTCCACCGCGCCGACCATCTTCGTCACGTTTCTCAGTTCCAGCATGATGCCTCCTCCCAGGCTTTGTGCATCAATCGCCTTCCCTATTCCGCTGCCGCGACATGGCGCCGGCTGATGCCGCGCATGAATTCGTCAAGCGCCGAGGCCTGTTCGCGGCTGAGATGCAGACCGCGCTTGGTGCGACGCCACAATACATCTTCGGCGGTCAGCGCCCATTCGTTTTCGCTGAGGTAGCGTACCTCGGCCTCATAGAGATCGGCGCCGAAATTGCGGCCGAGATCGGCGTTCGACTTGGCGAGGCCGAGCAGCACTTGCGCGCGCGTGCCGTAAAGCCTGGTCAACCGACGCGCCAGGCGCTGGTCGAGGAAAGGATAGGCGCTCTTCAGCTTCGCCACCTGGACGTCGAAACCGGTGGCCGGGAAATCGCCGCCCGGCAAGGGCGCGTTCGCCGTCCACGGCTTGCCGCGCTTGCCGAGAAAACCTTCGATCTTTTCCAGCATCGATTCCGACAGCCGGCGGTAGGTGGTGATCTTGCCGCCGAAAGCGTTGACGATCGGCGCCTTGCCCTCGCCGCCATCGGCTTTCAACACATAGTCGCGGGTCGCTTCCTGCGCCTTCGAAGCGCCGTCGTCGCAGAGCGGGCGCACGGCCGAATAGGTCCAGACGATGTCGGGGCGCGTCACGGCTTCAGCAAAATATTCGCTCGCCGCCGCGCAGAGATAGTCGATCTCGGTGTCGCTGATCTTCACGTCATGCGGATCGCCGGGATAGTCGCGATCGGTGGTGCCGATCAGCGTAAATTCTTCCTCGTAAGGGATGGCGAAGATGATGCGCCCGTCCTTGTTCTGGAAGAAGTAGGCGCGCGGATCATCGAATTTCTTTTTGATGACGATATGACTGCCCTGCACCAGGCGCACATTGTGCACGTCGTTCTGGCCCACGGTGGTCGACAGGACGTGGTCGACCCATGGACCGGCGGCATTGACCAGCAGCCGGGCCTTGACCTCGTCGGCATCTCCCGTCCGCACGTCTTCCACGCGGATCGCCCATAGATCGCCTTCGCGCCGCGCCCCGACGACTTTCGTGCGGGTGCGGATGGTGGCGCCGCGGTCGGCGGCGTCACGCGCGTTCAACACCACCAGCCGGGCATCGTTGACCCAGCCGTCCGAGTACTCGAAGGCCTTGTGAAACAGCGGCTTCAGCGGCTTGCCCGCCGGATCCTTGGACATGTCCAGTGTTCGGGTCGCCGGCAGCAATTTGCGGCCACCAATATGATCGTAGAGGAACAGGCCGAGCCGGATCAGCCAGGCCGGGCGCAGGCCCTTGGCATAGGGCAGCACGAAGCGCATCGGCCAGATGATGTGCGGCGCGTTCTTCCAAAGAACCTCGCGCTCCATCAGCGCCTCGCGCACCAGCCGGAACTCGTAGAATTCGAGGTAGCGCAGACCGCCGTGGATCAGCTTGGTCGAGCCGGAGGAGGTTCCGCTGGCAAGATCGTTCATCTCGGCCAGAAATACCGAAAAGCCCCGCCCAACGGCGTCGCGGGCGATGCCGCAGCCATTGATGCCGCCACCGATGACGAAGATGTCACGGACTGCGTCCACAAAGCCCTCCCGCGATTTCGCATTGCAGCATTTTTAGGTTTTTACGAAACCGTAGCGGGATTATTTCGAAATAAGAACGAATGTCAAACGAAATGTAACGGGACCGTGATCGATAGCTTAGCCGAGCGACGTTTCGATCAATTGAACCTCCGCTTCCTCGCAGATCTTGCGCACCGACGGGATGTCGCAACGGTCGGTGATGAAGGTGTTTACCTGCGAGAGATGGCCGATGCGAACCGGCGCGGTGCGTTCGAACTTGGTCTGGTCGGACACCAGGATGACATGCCTGGCATTGGCGATGATGGCTTGCGCCACTTTCACTTCGCGAAAGTCGAAATCGAGCAACGCGCCGTCATGGTCGATGGCCGAGGCGCCGATCACCGCATAGTCGACCTTGAACTGCCTGATGAAATCGACCGCGGCCTCGCCGACAACGCCGCCGTCGGAGCCACGCACGACGCCGCCGGCGATTACCACCTCGATCGAAGGATAGATGCGCATCCTGTTGGCAACATTGATATTATTGGTGATGACCATCAGCCCGGTATGGTCGAGCAGCGCCTTGCTGACCGACTCGGTCGTGGTGCCGATGTTGATGAACAGGGAGGCGTTGTCGGGTATCAGCCTGGCCGCCGCGCGGCCGATGGCCTCCTTCTCGTCGGCGGCAATCTTGCGGCGCGCCTCATACTCCATGTTCTCGATGCCGGACGGGAACAGGGCCCCGCCATGGATGCGCGTCAGCAGCCGCTGGTCGCAGAGATCGTTGAGGTCCTTGCGGATGGTCTGTGGCGTCACGTTGAAATGCGTGGCGAGGTCATCGACCAGCACACGGCCATGGTCCTTCGCCATCTGGATGATCTCGGCATGGCGCGGCGACAAATACACTGAGAACCTCCCGTTTTCGTTTTTCTTGTTTGTAGCTGAAAACGAAAGCAATGAAAAGGGAGACGCCGGCTAATGAAATATCGATGATTGCAAAGGCGAACCGGGCAGATACGGCTCAGACCCGCTCCGCCACCTTGCGGGTGACAGCCGCGACTTTACCTGGCGAGCGGATCATCAGGAAATTGCCGGACCAGTATCCCGGGATCCGCCAAGTGCCTTTGATCTCGGTTGCATCACCGTTGATGATGCCGCTGTAGTGAATCGGGTGCGCCTTCAATTCGGCCTTGTCGTATGTCTTGGTAAAGGAGACGGCGTTGCCCTCTCGCTGCCCCTGCAGGCTTGCGTATCTTGCCGTGCTGGTCGCCGCCGGTTCGTGGGTCATCCCCGTCAAGCTGGTTGCCGTCTCGATCAGCGTTGCAACGAAGGAAACCGGCGGCAGTTCGCGCGGATAGAAATAGCGCCCGCTCCAGACGCCCGTCAGATTCTGGCTAACCCCTTCAGCCCTTCCGGCCATATGCTTGCTCGCAAGTCCTTGCTGGCTTGCCCCGGCGGCGGCAACCACCCGGGCAATCCCTGTCAGTCCTTCGGGGATCTTGCACACTCGCAGATGACAGTGAAGGCGGTATCGACATCGGCCGCGGTTGTCTCGAACTGGCCTGCCTGGAAGCGGATGGCGACCCGCCCATCGACACGCGTCTGCGTCAGGTAGATACGGCCGTCATTGTTGATGGCGTCGACCAGACGCAGATTGTGCTCGTCGCAGTCAGCGCCGGATGTGGCGCGATGCCGGAACGAGAACAGCGACAGCATCGGCTGGCTGGCGAGCTCGAAATCCTCCTCCTCGGCCAGGCGCGCTGCTATGCCTTCGCTCCAGGCGACGTGATTGCGGATCATGGTGCGCAGCGCCTCGAGGCCATGGGCGCGCAGCAGGAACCACAGCTTCAGCGCCCGGAAGCGACGGCCGAGAGGCACCGACCATTCGGAGTAGTTGATGATGCCGTCATGGCCGCGAGTTTTCAGATAGTCCGGCTTGATCGCCAGCGTGCGCACGAGATCCTCCGGCTGGCGGACGAACTGGATCGAGCAGTCGAATTGCGCGCCCAGCCATTTGTGCGGGTTGAAGACGATCGAGTCCGCGCCCTCGACACCGGTCCAGAAATGCCGGTATTCCGGGCAGATCATGGCCGATCCGGCCCAGGCGGCGTCGATATGCAGATAGAGCCCCTGGCGTTTGGCCACCGCGGCCACTTCAGCGATGTCGTCGGTGCCGCCGGTGCTGGTGCCGCCGACGCACGCGATGATGCCGGCCGGCAATAGGCCGGCCGCGCGGTCGGCAACAATCGCCGCTTCCAAAGCCGCGGTATCCATGGCGCGGTAGGTGCCGGCGACGGGAATGCGGACGAGGTTTTCCTCGCCAATGCCGGCGACCCAGATGGCGCGGTCGATCGAGGTGTGCACCTGGTCGGAGGAATAGACGCGCAGCCTGCCCTGCCCGGAAAGACCCTTCTTGTTGCCCTGCCAGTCGAGCGTGCGCTCGCGCATGGTCAACACGGCGGCCAGCGTCGCCGATGATGCGGAGTCCTGGATCACGCCGGAAAAGCCTTCGGGCAGGCCGAGCGCCTGGCGCATCCAGTCGACGATGCGCGTCTCAAGCTCTGTCGCCGCCGGCGAAGTCTGCCACAGCATGCACTGCGCGGCCATCGCAGAGACCAGATATTCGGCAACCACCGAGACGGGTGCTGCATTGGCCGGGAAATAAGCAAAGAAACGCGGATGCTGCCAATGCGTCATGCCGGGCACGATCTTGGCTTCGAAATCGGCGAAGATCGTCTCCATCGATTCCGCGGCCTCCGGCGGAGAAGCTTCGATGCTCCTGAAGATCTCGCCCGGCGCTATGGCAGGTCGCACGGGCCGATCGCGAAGGCCGGCGCGGTAATCAGCGCCCCAGTCGGCGGCGCGCCTCGACCAGTCGCGGAATTGCTCGTTGTCCATGGATCCTCCCGACGCGCCGATCAGCCAGCCGTTTGAATTTTGATTAACATGTTAAATAGAGACAGGCAACCGCGACGAAGGTTCCCGCGCTACCCCGGAAAATCCGGCAGGCTGGCAAAGGCCGTCTTCAACGCGTTCGACCAGCCTTCGGAAATAGCACGATAATATCGATCGTCCTGGCCGATGCGCTTTTTCAAACCCACCGTGAACGTATCCTCCTCCAGGAACAGCAGGTCGAGAGGCAGGCCGACGGACAGGTTCGATTTCAGCGTCGAATCGAACGATACCAGCAAGAGCTTGACCGTTTCAGCCAGGCTCATCGTCCTTTCATAGGCACGGATGATGATCGGCTTGCCGTATTTGGTCTCGCCGATCTGGAAGAACGGCGTGTCGTCGGTCGATTCAATGAAATTGCCCTCGGGATAGATCATGAACAGCCGTGGCGGGCTGCCCTTGATCTGGCCGCCGAGGATGAAGGAGGCGTTGAAATAGGAATCCGCCTTTTCGCCGGCAGGCGACGAGCTGGCGATGACTTCCTTGACGGTGTCGCCGACCAGCCGCACCGTCTGGTACATGGATGGGGTCTCGAGCAGCGTCGCGTGGCGTTCCGCCACCGCCTTGGTGCGCTCGTCGAGCAGGCTGACCACGGCCTGCGTCGTAGCCAGATTGCCGGCCGACATCAGTACGATGACGCGCTCGCCTGGCTCTTCCCAGACATGCATCTTCTTGAAAGTGGAGATCGAATCCATCCCGGCATTGGTGCGCGTGTCCGACATGAACACGAGCCCACGATCGATCTTGAGGCCGACGCAATAAGTCATGGAATCTCTTCAGGCAGCGATCTTGCCGGAGACTACTGCTCTACCGTGACGGTGACTGCAAGCTGTTCCTCCGCCTGTCCCAGTCGAATTCCCGACACCGGCGAGGCGTCGCGATAATCACGGCCGGTGGCTACCCTGACATAGCGTTCATCGGGGGAAATGCCGTTGGCGGCGTCGAAGGCGACCCAGCCGAGACCCTGAACATGAGCTTCGGCCCAGGCATGGCTTGCCGCCTGCTCGATGGCCGCATCCATCATCAGATAGCCACTGACATAGCGGGCCGGAAAACCCATGACGCGGGCTGCGGTGACAAAGATGTGGCTGTGATCCTGGCAAACGCCGGTCTTCAGCGCCAATGCCTCTTCCGCCGGGGTCGTCACGCTGGTGGTGCCCGGCGTGTAGGCGACGCGCTCGACGATCAGCGCCATCAGCCGATGCAGCCTTTCGATGTCGGTACCTTTGCCGACCGCCGCGGCAAGCTCGCTTATGCCCTCGCCGGGGATGGTCAAAGCTGTCTCCTGGCTGAACAGCCACAGCGGCGCAAAGCCGTGATGCGGACCCGAGACGCCCGCTGTGTCGCGCGTGACAACCTCGCCGGAGGCCTCGACGGTGATGAAGTCGCGCTCGCCCTCGACGCTCAACAGCCTGTTATCGTTGCCGAAATGGTCGTTAAAGCGGACTTCCTCGCGCGCGCCCTCGATCTTCAGCGCCCAGGACAGCACGGTCTGCGTCGGGCCACTGACCGGTAACAGGCGTAGCCGCTGCAACAGATAGTGCACCGGCGCGTCGTAGCGGTATTCGGTACGGTGGGTGATCTTGAGCCGCATGCCTATTTTCCGTTTGTAAGCATGATCTTATCCGAAAACCGGGTCCCACTTGTCGCTAGCGCGGCCCTTCGGTTCGCGATCATGCTCAATTGAACCGGTAATCTTGTGCGATCTCTTCGCCAAGCTTGGTGTTGTCTTGAATGAACCTGGCCAGGAATTCGTGCAGGCCGGCGTCGAATATGTCCTTGATCGACCCTGCCTGCAGCATCGCCTGTGTCCTGTCGACGGTGGCGTGGCAGGCATGACGGTCGCCATAGTCGTCGCCGAGGAACTTCAGATGCTCGGCAAGAAAACGATAACAGAAGGTCAGCGAACGCGGCATGCGCACATTGAGGATCAGATAGTCGGCAATGTTGGTGGGTTTGTAGTCGGCCTCATAGACCCAGCGATAGGAACGGTGCGCCGACACCGAGCGCAGGATCGATTCCCATTGGTAGTTGTCGAGGCTCGAGCCGACCCAGGAGATCGACGGCAGCAGCACGTAGTATTTCACGTCGAGGATGCGTGCCGTGTTGTCGGCCCGCTCGACATAGGTGCCGAGTTGTGAGAAGTCGAAGATCTCGTTGCGCAGCATCGTGCCGTAGAACGAGCCGCGGATCAGCGCCGTCTCGCGTTTGATGGCGTCGAGCACACTCGGCAGGTCGCGCTCGTCGATCGGCTTTGCCAGCATGCGCTTCAGGGCCATCCAGGCTTCGTTGATGCTCTCCCAGGTCTCGCGCGTCAGCGCGGTGCGCACCATGCGGGCATTGTTGCGAGCGGTCTCGATCGCCGACATCGTGCTCGACGGGTTCGAGGTGTCGCGCAGCAGGAAGTCGGCGACATTGGCGGCGGTGTAGTCCTTGTATTTCTGCGTGAAGGTGACGTCGGAGCCGGCGCTGAGCAGCACCGAATTCCACTCTTCCGACGCGCTCTGGGTGCGGGTCAGCGCCATGCGAAGGCCGGCATCGACCAGACGCGCCATGTTTTCCGCCCGCTCGATATAACGGTTCATCCAGTAGAGCCCGTTGCCGGTGCGGCCGAGAAGCATGGCAAGACCCTTCGGGCTAGTGAGTAGGGAATAGTGAGTAGGGATTAGTAAGCATTTGAATCTCTGTGGAATATGGCATTTCTTGTCCCTCTACTGCCTACTGCCTACTGCCTACTGCCTACTGCCTACCTAATCGTCCAACACCCACGTATCCTTCGTCCCGCCGCCTTGCGAGGAATTCACGACCAACGACCCCTCCTTCAGCGCCACCCGCGTCAAGCCGCCGGGCACGATCTGGATTCGGTCGGAGACCAGAACATAGGGTCGCAAGTCGACATGGCGCGGCGACAGGCCTTTTTCTGTCAGGATCGGGCAGGTCGACAGCGCCAGCGTCGGCTGGGCGATGTAGTTGGAAGGCTTCGCCTGCAGCTTCTTGGCGAAATCCTGGCATTCCTTCTTGGTCGCAGCCGGCCCCACCAGCATGCCGTAGCCGCCGGAGCCGTGCACTTCCTTGATGACCAGCTCATGGATGTGTTCGAGCACGTATTTCAGGCTGTCGGGCTCCGAGCAGCGCCAGGTCGGGATGTTGCCGAGGATGGCTTTGCGGCCGGTGTAGAACTCGACGATGTCGGGCATGTAGGAATAAATCGCCTTGTCGTCGGCGATGCCGGTTCCCGGCGCGTTGGCGATGGTGATGTTGCCGGCGCGGTAGACGTCCATGATGCCAGGCACGCCAAGGGCCGAGTCCGGCCGGAAGGTCAGCGGATCGAGGAAGGAATCGTCGACGCGCCGGTAAAGCACGTCGATCTGCTTGTAGCCTTCGGTCGTGCGCATAGCGACGTGGCCGTCTACAACGCGCAGATCCTGGCCTTCGACCAGTTGCACGCCCATCTGGTCGGCGAGGAAGGCATGTTCGAAATAGGCGGAGTTGAAGCTGCCCGGCGTCAGCACGGCAATGGTCGGTGCGCCCTTGGTGCTTTGCGGCCGCACTGCCGCCAGCGACTGGCGCAGCAATTGCGGATAATTCTCCACCGGCCGCACCTTGATCTGCTGGAACAGTTCGGGAAAGAGCTGCATCATCGTCTCGCGGTTCTCCAGCATGTAGGAGACCCCCGACGGCGTGCGCGCATTGTCCTCCAGCACGTAGAACTCGTTCTCCGAGATGCGGACGATATCGACGCCGATAATGTGGGTGTAGACGCCGGCCGGTGGCCGCACTCCGATCATTTCCGGCAGGAACGCCTCGTTCCTGGCGATCAGCTCCCTCGGCACGCGGCCGGCGCGCAGGATTTCCTGGCGGTGGTAAATGTCGTCGAGGAAAGCGTTCAGCGCCTGCACGCGCTGCTCGATGCCTTGCGTCAGCCTTCGCCATTCATTGCCGGAGATGATGCGCGGCACGATGTCGAAGGGGATCAGCCGCTCGGAGGCTTCCTGCTCGCCATAGACGGCGAAGGTAATGCCGGTCTTGCGGAAGACGCGCTCGGCGTCCTGCATCTTTTCGGTAAGCCTGGCCGGGTCCTGCTCCTTCAGCCAGCGGTCGTAAGCCGTATACGGTTGTCTAAGCCCGGAAACTTCCGGAAGCATTTCATCGAACGCTGCCAATCGCATACTCCCCTGTGACGCCATTTCACTGGCGTCGCGGGAGAAAATCAAGCGCAATCGGTGATTTGGAGGATATCGGCGATCAGTATGTTTCGACTGCCCAAAATTCGGGCAGTCGGAACGGGACCTTAATCAGGCTCTGCCTTGTCGCCGGGCAAGTGCCTGATGCGGCCATAGCAGTTCACCGTTTCATGGAAACGGCGACCTGCCATGGCTTTTTGCTTTGCCGCAATTCCGGACGGAAAACCGCTTCACACTTTTCCTGGAATTGCTTTAGAATGCGCGGAAAGTGACGACCGTGAAGGTGTCCTTGATTCCGGGAATAATCTGCACTTTCTCGTTGACGAAGTGGCCGACATCTTCCTCGTCGTCGACGTAGAATTTGGCAAGCAAGTCGTAATTGCCGGCGGTCGAGTAGATCTCCGAGGCGATTTCGGCATCGGCGAGCGCGCTGGCGACCTCATAGGACTTGCCCAGATCGCACTTTATCTGCATGAAAAACGTCTTCATTGCCGGTCCCGATCAAGCTTCAGCACTCAAGCGGCCCTTGTGGCAGACTGCCGCCCGGCTTTCAAGCATCAGGCGGAGCGGGCCTTGGCGACGGCTTGTCTCAGTTCGGACACGGGCATGCCGCGCCGGTACAGGTTGCCGCCGATGACCAGGGCTGGCGTGCCGCGCAGCTTGAAAGCCTTCGCCTGGGCTTCGGTGCGGACAAGGGCAGCGTCGATGTCGGGTTCACGGATGGCGAGGTCGGCACGCACCATCGCCACATCGACACCGACGGAAGAAAGGATGTCGTTGGTGCGGCGTTCCGAAAGGCCGCGCTGGTTGGTCATCAGCGCATCGACCGCCGCGGCATAGTGTTCGCCGCTCAGCAGCGTCACCCGCGCCGCGTCGCGCGACACGTCGCCGAAGATCGGCCAGTCCTTCATCACAAGCCGAATGCCGCTGTCCTCGTCCATTAACTTCTTCAGCTCAACGAAAACGAGTTTGCAGATCGGGCACTGATAGTCGACGAATTCGGCGATGGTGACGTCGCCATCGGGGTTGCCGAGCCCTGGAATGGCGGGATCGAAGGCGACTTCCGTGACGGTCGGCCCAGTGCTTGCCCAGGCGGGCAAGGGAGCCAAAACTGCAAGACTTGCCGCGCCTTTCAGCAAAAGGCGCCGGTCGATCGGCTGCTTGAACATGGTCGTCCCCTGGTTGCGCGAACGGGTCCCCACCCGTCCCTACGATGCGCGCCTCGCGTTAAAGGAGGCTTAAGCATGATCTTGTGGCACTTGCGTGGCAAATATTGCGGTTGCTGAAACCGTGAGGCTCCGCCAAGCGTATGGTATGATGCGTCCCGGGACAGGTTTTGTTGGGGGACAATGGAGACAGGCCATGCGCCGCACCGCGTTCGCAGTCGTTTCATTGCTGTTCGCGTTGTTCGTGTCGGCAGCCCTTGCCGGCGACGCCGAAGTCAAGGCCGGCCAGGCCGTCATCGATGGTCAGTTGAAGGCGCTCATCGCCAATGATGGCGCCAAGGCGTACAGTTTCGCCGCTCCAAATGTGAAGCGCATCTTTCCGACCGTCGACACCTTCATGAACATGGTGACCAACGGCTATCCGCCGGTGCGCCAGCCGCAGAGCTATTCCTTCGGCAAGGTCGAGCAGATGGGGCCAACTTCGCTAATCCAGCAAGTGCTGATCGTCGGACCCGACGGCAAGGACTATGAGGCGGTCTACACGCTGGAACAGCAGCCCGACGGCAGCTTTCAAATCACCGGCTGCAGCTTGCGCGCAGCGAATTCGCTCAGCACCTAGATGTGCTTATAGCACCGGAATATCGCCCCTCGCCCATCCCTCTGAAATGTCTGATGTGCGCGCCTCGAAGGCCTTTGCCTCGATCGCGGCGCGAATGTCCTGCATCAGCTTCTGATAGTAGGACAGGTTGTTCCAGGTCAGAAGCATCGCCCCCAGCGCCTCTTGCGAGCGCACGAGATGGTGCAGATAGGCGCGAGAGTAGTCGCGCGCGGCCGGGCAGTCGCTCTCCTCATCCAGCGGCCGCGGATCGTCCGCGTGGCGGGCATTCCTGAGATTGACCTTGCCGCGCCTGGTATAGGCCAGGCCATGGCGGCCGGCGCGGGTCGGCATGACGCAGTCGAACATGTCGATGCCGCGCGCCACCGATTTCACGATGTCGTCCGGCGTGCCGACGCCCATGAGATATCGAGGCTTGTCGTCAGGCAATTCCGGACAGGTGATCTCCAGCATATCCAGCATCACCGCTTGCGGTTCGCCGACGGCCAGGCCGCCGACCGCATAGCCCTTCAGCTCCATCGCGCTCAGCGCCTGCGCCGAACGCACCCTGAGAGCTGCGTTGTCGCCACCCTGGACGATGCCGAACATCGCCTTGCCGGGCTGATCGCCGAACGCTGTCTTGCAGCGCTCGGCCCAGCGCAGCGACAGCTCCATCGCGCGCTCGATCTGCTTGAGGTCGGCCGGCAGCGCTGTGCATTCGTCGAGCTGCATCTGGATGTCGGAATCGAGCAGGCCCTGGATCTCGATCGAGCGCTCCGGCGACATCTCGTAGGCAGCGCCGTCAATGTGCGAGCGAAAGGTGACGCCCTTCTCGGTCAATTTTCTGAGCTTCGACAGCGACATGACCTGAAAACCGCCACTGTCGGTCAGGATCGGCTGCGGCCAGCGGGCGAATTCATGCAACCCACCAAGCCGCGCCACGCGCTCGGCGCCGGGGCGCAGCATCAGATGATAGGTATTGCCCAGGATGATGTCGGCGCCGACGCCGCGCACCTGGTCCATATACATGGCCTTGACCGTGCCGCCGGTGCCGACCGGCATGAAGGCCGGCGTGCGGATTTCGCCGCGCGGCATGGTGATGGAACCGCGCCGCGCCTTGCCGTCGGTGGCGAGGATCTTGAAGGTGAATGTCTCAGCCATTGAATTCCTTGTCATGGACAGGCGCGCCTGGCGCCTGCCTGTCGAGCGACTGGCGGTATTGGATGCAGCCGCGCATGAATTTCGGCCATGGCGGCACGGCAATCGATGGATCGGTCTTTTCCGGCAGCAGGTCCCACAGGTTGGGATGATGCCAGCATAAATCATGGCCGGTAGAATCTCGATGCTGGCGAATGCCGGCACGCAATTTCTTCACTTCGGCGATCAGGCTTTCGCGATCAAAGGCCTGCAGGTCATCATCCATCGCTCATCTCCGCTCGATAAAGCAGGCTTGCATCTCCGTAGGAATAGAACCTGTAATCGTTCCCGATGGCATGAGCATAGGCCGCACGCATCGTATCTAGGCCGCTGAAGGCCGAAACCAGCATGAACAGCGTCGAACGCGGCAGATGGAAATTGGTCATCAGCAGGTCGGCGGTCTTGAACCGATAGCCCGGCGTGATGAAGATGTCGGTCGGGCCGGACCAGGCGGTCAGCGAGCCATCAGGCCGTGCCGCGCTCTCCAGCAGGCGCAGCGAGGTCGTGCCGACAGCGATGATGCGCCCGCCCCGCGCCTTGGCGCCATTTAGAGCGTCGGCTGTTGCTTCGCTGACCGAGCCGGTCTCGGCATGCATCTTGTGGTCAGCGGTGTCGTCCGCCTTGACCGGCAGGAAGGTGCCGGCGCCGACATGCAAGGTGACGAAGCGGCGTTCGATGCCTTTTGCATCCAGCGCGGCAAACAGCTCCGGCGTAAAATGCAGGCCTGCGGTGGGGGCAGCGACTGCGCCCTCCTCCTTGGCATAGATTGTCTGGTAATCCGTCAGGTCGCGTGCGTCGTCGTCGCGCTTGGAGGCGATATAGGGGGGCAGCGGGATGTGGCCGACGGCGCGCAGCGCTTCGTCGAGAAATGGGCCGGAGAGGTCGAAGCCGAGCAACGCCTCGCCGGCGTCTCCCTTCTCGATCACCGTGGCGTCGAGCTGGCCGAGAAAACAGGAATTGCCGTCATGGCCGAAATGGAGACGGTCGCCGGCGGCGATGCGCTTGCCCGGCCGCATGAAGGCCAGCCAGCGGTCCGGCGCCATGCGCATATGCAGCGTGGCGTCGACCTGCGCCTGCGCTTCGCCGCGCCGCCTGATGCCTCTTAACTGGGCAGGAATGACCTTGGTGTCGTTGAAGACCAGAACATCGCCAGCCCTGAGCAAGGACGGCAGGTCGCCAACCGTGCGATCCGAAAGACCCTCGCCCGGCCTGACCACCAGCATTCTGGCGCTGTCGCGCGGCTCGGCCGGGCGAAGCGCGATGCGCTCCTCAGGCAGGTCGAAGTCGAAGAGGTCGACGCGCATCAGTAGAGCCGGACGAGCAGCGCTCCGGCCAAGAGCAGCACCGCGCCGGCGATGCGGCCGAGCGAAATCTCGCGCACCGCCACGCCGAGAAAGCCGACGCGATCGATCAGCATGCCGGCGAAGAGCTGGCCGGCAACCAGGAACGCCATCAACGCGGCTGCACCAATGCGCGGCGTAAGAATGGTTGACAGGGTAACATAGAAACCGCCGAGCATGCCGCCGGCGATGAACAGCCAAGGCGCCGGCGCCTTCCAGTCGAGCGAGATGTCCTGCAGCCGCACAACGGCAATGGAGATGATACCAAGCACGATCGCGCCCGACAGGAACGAGAACGCAGCAGCCGCGACCGGGAGCCCCAGGCCGCGCGCCAGCTGCGAGTTGATCGGCGCCTGGACGGCGATGAAGGCGCCTGACAGGATGCCGAGCAGCGACCAGACCACGCCCATCATCGTCGTTTGTCCTTACTTGACGTCGGCCGCGACCTTCAGCGACACGATCTTGTCGGGATCGACCACCGGCTCGCCGCGCTTGATCTTGTCGACATTGTCCATGCCTTCGATGACCTGGCCCCAGACCGTGTACTGGCGGTTGAGGAAGGCGGCATCGTCGAAGCAGATGAAGAACTGCGAATTGGCCGAGTTCGGGTTCTGCGAACGGGCCATCGAGCAGGTGCCGCGGCCATGGTTGGCGTTGGAGAACTCAGCCTTCAGGTCCGGCTTTTCCGAGCCGCCCATGCCCGCACGCGACGGCGCGAAGGTCGGCTTCGACGAATTGCCGAACTTGACGTCACCGGTCTGCGCCATAAAGCCTTCGATGACGCGGTGGAAAACCACGCCGTCATAGGCGCCTTCGCGGGCCAGTTCCTTGATGCGGGCGACGTGGCCGGGGGCCAGGTCGGGAAACAGTTCGATGACGACCTTGCCCTTGGTCGTTTCCAGGATGAGCGCGTTTTCGCGGTCCTTGATCTCAGCCATGTCGGATCTCCTTTATCTCAGAAAAACAGATTGATTTGATTGGTTTACTTGTCGGCGGCGATGCGTACCTTGATCATGCGGTCGGGGTCGCTGACCGTGCCGTTGTCGGCCTCGTCGCCCTTCTTGATCTTGTCCACCAGCTCCATGCCACTGACGACATTGCCGACGATGGTGTACTGGCCATCGAGGTTTGGCGCCGGCGCGAACATGATGAAGAACTGTGAATTGGCGGAGTTCGGATCCTGCGAGCGGGCCATGCCGAGCGTGCCGCGCTTGAAATGCTCACTCTGCGAGAATTCGGCCGGCAGGTCGGGCAGGTCTGAACCGCCGGTGCCGACGGCCTCGGGGCTGAACCCCTTCTTCATGTTGCCGAACTTGACGTCGCCGGTCTGCGCCATAAAGCCGTTGATGACCCGGTGGAATGCGACATCGTTATAAGCGCCTTCACGCACCAGCTTCTTGATCTGCGCGACATGCTTGGGTGCCAGGTCGGGGCGTAGCGCGATGGTGACGTCGCCGTTCTTCAAGGTGATGACCATGGTGTTTTCCGGTTCGGCGGCGAAGGCCGAAACGGATGCGGTCACGAGACCGGCAAGCACGACGAGAAACGAGGCGAGCTTTTTCAGCTGCATAAGGGATCTCCGAAGGTCTTTGTTAGGGTGCATGTCGTTGCCCCAAAAACCGGCATCCACTTTGGGGCGACATGCACTATTTCGCGAATTTGGCGGTGAGCGCACCGGCAACGGCGGCCGGTACGAAGGGACGGATGTCTCCGCCCATCGAGGCTATCTGGCGCACAAGTGTGGCGGTAATGGTGCGTACCGATGGGCTGGCGGGCAGAAAAACCGTCTGCAGTTCCGGCGCCATGGTCTCGTTCATGCCGGCCATCTGCATCTCGTAATCGAGATCGGTGCCGTCGCGCAGGCCGCGGATCATGATCGAGGCGCCATGCTTGCGGGCCGCGTCGATGACCAGCCCGTCAAAGGCGACGACCTTGATACGGTCGCCGTCGCGGCCAAATTCGGCCTTGGTCGCGGCCTCGATCAGCTTCACCCGTTCGTCGAAGGAAAACAGCGGCGTCTTGCCGGGGTGAGTGCCGATCGCCGCATAAACCGTGTCGGCGACAGCCAGCGATGCCTTCAGGACATCGAGATGGCCGTTGGTCAGCGGGTCGAAGGAGCCGGCATAAAGGGCGATGCGATCGGTCATGGGAGGTGCTTCTAGCGGGGCATTGGGCGGAAGGCAAATGCGATTGGGAACATCTGCGTGAACCTTTTCGCAGACATGAACGACAGATGAATGCCTTGATCACGAAGACTTCACGCCGCGTTCGCTAGTTTGCACTTCGGAAGATGAAACCAAAACCCGACCTAACCGTTGGATAGGCGCAGGAGAACACGCACATGCTGATCTACATGCTCGCCACCGCAATGACCGTCGCCATGCTGATCGCCACCGCATTCGGATTGCATAGCGAGGCAGAGCGCGTCCGTGTCCGCACAAAGCGGTTCGAAGGTTTCGGCGCTCGCTGGCCCCACCGTCGCCCCTGATTTATTGCTAGTTTCTTGTTTGCGCCGGCCCATCGGGCCGGCGTTGTTGCTCAAACCTATTCGGTGCTGTCCGGTACGGCATCTCCGGCGCCGGCCTCAATGACACCCTCTTCGACATCCTCGTCGGCCTGCGGCTCCGAAATCCGTTCGACCGAAACCACCTTCTCGCCTTCGGCGGTGTTGAAGATGGTCACGCCCTTGGTGGCGCGGCTGGCGAAACGGATACCGTTGACCGGCACCCGGATGACCGTGCCGCCATCCGAAACCAGCATGATCTGGTCGTCATTGCCGACCGGGAAAGTCGCCACCAGCTGGCCGATCTCGGCCACCTTCGACACGTCGGTGGCGCGGATGCCTTTGCCGCCGCGTCCGGTCAGGCGGAAATCGTAGGATGACGAGCGCTTGCCGTAGCCATATTCGGTCACCGTCAGCACATACTGCTCATGCGCCTTGAGCTCTTCGTAACGGCTGTCGGAAAGCTCGGTCTCCTCGCCAATCTCCTCATTGGTGAGTGCAATCTCTTCTTCCTCGCCGGTCACCTCGGCGGCAAGCCGCCGCTCCAGTGCTGCCCGCTTGAGGTAGGCGGAGCGTTCCGCCGGTGAAGCATCGACATGCTCGATCACCGACATGGAGATGATGCGGTCGGTCTCGGCCATGCTTATGCCGCGCACGCCGACCGAATTGCGGCTCTGGAAGACGCGCACATCGCCAACGCGGAAGCGGATGCACTGGCCGGAGCTGGCGGTCAAAAGCACATCGTCATTGTCTGTGCAGGTCTCGACGCCGAGGATCTCGTCGCCCTCCTCCTCCAGCTTCATGGCGATCTTGCCGTTGCGGTTGACCTGGACGAATTCGGACAGCTTGTTGCGGCGCACGGTGCCGCGCGTGGTGGCGAACATGACGTCGAGTTCGCCCCAGCTGGTCTCGTCCTCGGGCAGCGGCATGATGGTGGTGATGCGCTCGCCCTGCTCCAGCGGCAGCATGTTGATCAGCGCCTTGCCGCGCGACTGCGGATTGCCGATTGGCAGCCGCCAGACCTTTTCCTTGTAGACGATGCCGCGCGAGGAGAAGAACAGCACCGGCGTATGCGTGTTGGCCACAAACAGCCGGGTGACGAAATCCTCTTCCTTGGTCGACATGCCGGAGCGGCCCTTGCCGCCGCGGCGTTGCGCCCGGTAGAGCGACAGCGGCACGCGCTTGATGTAGCCGGAATGGCTGACGGTGACGACCATGTCCTCGCGCTGGATCAGGTCCTCGTCTTCCATGTCGGCGCCGCCGTCGGTGAGCTCGGTGCGGCGCGGCGTGCCGAACTCGTCGCGCACGGCGGCAAGCTCGTCCTTGACGATCTGCTGGATGCGGGCGCGGGACGACAGAATGTCGAGGTAATCCTTGATCTCGTCGCCGATGGTGTTCAGCTCGTCGGCGATTTCGTCACGGCCGAGCGCGGTCAGGCGCTGCAGGCGCAGTTCGAGGATTGCGCGCGCCTGTTCCTCGGAGAGGTTGTAGGTGCCATCCTCATTGATGCGATGGCGCGGATCGTCGATAAGCAGAATCAATGACTCCACGTCCCCGGAGGGCCAGCGTCGCTCCATCAACTGCTCGCGCGCCGTCTGCGGATCGGGCGCGGTGCGGATCAGCTTGATCACTTCGTCGATGTTGGCGACGGCGATGGCGAGGCCGACCAGCACGTGGGCGCGGTCGCGCGCCTTGCGCAGCAGGAATTTCGTGCGCCGGCTAATCACCTCTTCGCGGAAGCTGACAAACGCCTTCAGCATGTCGGTCAGGTTCATCACTTCCGGCTTGCCGCCGTTCAGCGCCACCATATTGGCGCCGAAGGAGGTCTGCAGCGGCGTGAAGCGGTAAAGCTGGTTGAGAATGACGTCGGCGACAGCGTCGCGCTTCAGCTCGATGACGACGCGGTAGCCCTGGCGGTCGCTTTCGTCGCGAATGTCGGAAATGCCTTCGATGCGCTTGTCGCGCACCAGCTCGGCCATTTTCTCGATCATCGAGGCCTTGTTCACCTGGTACGGGACTTCCGTGATGATGATCGATTCACGGTCGTTTCCGCGCTGTTCGACATTGACCTTGCCGCGCATGACGATGGAGCCACGGCCAGTCGCATAGGCGCTGTAGATGCCGGAACGGCCGAGCACGATGCCGCCGGTCGGGAAATCGGGACCCGGAATGATCTCCATCAGCGCCGGCAAATCGATCGCCGGATTGTCGATGATGGCGATGGCGCCGTTGCAGATCTCGGCCAGATTGTGCGGCGGGATGTTGGTGGCCATGCCGACGGCGATGCCGCCGGAACCGTTGACCAGAAGATTGGGGAAGCGGGCCGGCAGCACCTTCGGTTCGGTGTCGGATGCGTCATAAGTCTCCTGGAAATCGACGGTTTCCTTGTCGATGTCCTCCAAGAGTTCATGCGCGACCTTGGTCAGCCGCGATTCGGTGTAGCGCATCGCCGCCGGCGGATCGCCGTCGATGGAGCCGAAATTACCCTGCCCGTCGATCAGCGGAACGCGCAGCGACCAGTCCTGCGCCATGCGCACCAAGGCGTCGTAGATCGAGGCGTCGCCATGCGGATGGTATTTACCCATCACGTCGGCGACCGGGCGGGCCGACTTCACATATTTGCGGTTCCAGTGGTAACCGCTCTCATGCGCCGCATAGAGAATGCGGCGGTGAACCGGCTTCAGGCCGTCGCGTACATCGGGCAGCGCACGGCTGACGATGACGCTCATGGCATAAGAGAGGTAGGAGCTCTGCATCTCCTCGATGATGGAGATGGGCTCGATGCCGGTAGGGCCGCCGTCGGCGCCGCGCGGGGGTTTTTGGTCGGTCAAATCGGATCACAATCTAATCAGGAATCACTGACCGCTTATATAGGAAGCACGGCCGAAACTCCAATATTCGTGGTGCTTTTCCAACGACAATTTTGGCGGCAATTTCAAATGGATACCTCTGATTGCGACGATTTGGCCATAACGCATTTCGCCGCCGCAAGGGCAAAAGCCTGCGATGGACCGTTTTCAAAGCAAAGAGCGTATCAGGAGGCAGGCGGACGCATCAGCGGGTAGCCACCCGCCGGGCGCGATAGTGGCCAGGCGTCTCACCCATGACGCGCCGGAAACGGCGGTTGAACGTCGACAAATCGTTGAAACCGGCCTCGAAGGCGATTGCCGAGATGGCATCGCCTGACATGCGCAGCCGCACCGCCGCGCGGTGCAGCCGGGTTCTCAGCAGAAACTGATAGGGCGTCATGCCGGCGACCTGCCGGAAGGTGCGCAGGAAATGATACGGGCTGGTCGCCGTCGCGCAGGCAAGCTCGGAAAGCGAGACCGGCCTGTCGGCATTGAACTCGATCTGCCGCACCGCCTCGGCAACCCGTTTCTGGTCGCGGCGGCTCGGCGGTCGAACGCCAGGCACCGCATCGCTGGCCACAGGCAGTGCTGCGCCGGCAACTGCCAGTGCTGCGCCGGCAATTCGCAGGCCAAGCTCTTCAAAGGCGTCGATGTCGACCATCTCGCGCGCCGCTTCCGCCTCGGCCAGCAGCGATGCGAGCGCTGGCAAGGGCGGCAGATGCGGCACGCCGAAGGCGGGCTTGCTCGCGCCGGGCACGTCGCTGGCGATGCGGTCGAGATAGGCCGGTGCGAAGTGGAAGGACAGGCAACGGTCGCCGGCGCCATGCTCATGCCCGCATTCATAGCAGGCGCCGACATTGCCGAGCAGGATCGCGCCCGGCGCCAGCATGGCGGCGCCTTGCCTGGTGCGGTAGCGGAAGGTGCCGCTGGTGACAGCGGCAACGCAAAAGGTGTCGTGCGCCTCCTCGAACGGGCGGTCGCCGGCGCCGGCCGTGCACAGCACGTCGGACACATGCCAGCCCTGCCCCGATGCCAGGTTTTGTTCGCTCGTCGTCATGGCTTGAAAGATAGCAATTTTTCCCAAGCGCGACACCCGGTCGGGGCCTATCGCTTGCAGCCTCCTGACACAACGAAGGCAGCAAGTATGATCGGTACATCCTCCTTTGACGAAGCGCTCCACAGCGACGGCCCCAATCCCGGCCTGGCTGAAAAGCTGGATCTCTACGGCCGCTTCGTCGGCGCCTGGACATTCGATGCCACGCGCCATCTCGAGGACGGCACGGTTCTCACCGGACGCGGCGAGGTGCATTTCGGCTGGGTCCTGGAAGGCAGGGCGATCCAGGATGTATGGATCCTGCCCGCGCGCGATGCCGGCCCCTCACCCTCGGTCGGCAGATGGACTTTCTATGGCACAACGCTGCGGGCCTATGATCCCGGCTCGGATGCCTGGCACATCTTCTGGAGCGACCCGCGAAACCAATACTACAGCCGCCAGCTTGGTCGCGCCGAAGGCGACACAATTGTGCAGGTCGGCGCCGACGGCACTGGTTCCTCGGTCCGCTGGAGCTTTTCGCGCATCACCAAGGACAGCTTCCGCTGGCTCGGCGAGCGTTCGCACGACGATGGCAAGACATGGCGTCTCGAAGTCGAGTTCCTGGCGCGCCGCGTCGCCCAGGACTGATGACGCAACATATTGCAAAAAAGGTGAAAAAACATGCTTGACCATGTCTCGATCGGCGTCCGCGACACCAACGTTTCGAAGCCCTTCTACGATGCCGCGCTAAAGCCGCTCGGTTATTCCTGCCTCAGCCAGTCGCCAGGCTCACTGGGTTATGGTGCGCAAACCGTGGCGCTGTGGGTGAACGATGCGGCGCGGCCAGTGTCATCGGACGAGAAGTCCGGTCTGCATTTCTGCTTTAGCGCGCCGACGAGGCAGAGTGTCGTTGCCTTCCATGCCGCCGCCTTGCGTGCAGGCGGCAGCGACAATGGCGCGCCGGGCCTGCGCGCCGACTATGGCGAGAACTATTACGCTGCCTTCGTCGTCGATCCCGACGGCTATCGTCTGGAGGCCTATTGCAACGCTGCCGCCTAACACTGACGCCGTCTCCGGTATCGCCATGTCAGACGGTTCCCACCGGTCGGGCTTTGCTCTACCACTATGGTGGCGCAGGGGTCCGGCCCGGCGGGAGGGGTCAGCGATGCCGAGTTTCGACAGCCTGTTCAACGCCTTCGTCACCATTCTGGTGACCATCGACCCGCCAGGTCTCGCGCCGCTCTTCCTCGCGGTGACACGCGGCATGAACCGCGAGGAACGTCAGCAGGTTTCGGTGCGCGCCTCGATCATCGGCTTCCTGGTGATGGCGCTGTTTGCGGTGGCCGGGGCGTCCATCCTGTCGGTGTTCGGCATCACGCTGCCGGCTTTCCGCGTTGCCGGCGGGTTTTTGCTGTTCTTCATCGCGTTCGAAATGGTGTTTGAGCGCCGCCAGGACCGCAAGGAGAAGATCGGCGACGTTGCCATCACCAAGGACATGATCCACAACATCGCGGCCTTCCCGCTGGCGATCCCGCTGATCGCCGGCCCCGGTGCGATTTCGGCGACCGTGCTACTGTCGGGCTCGTTTCAGGGTTTTGCAGCACAAGCGGCGCTGGTCGGCATCATCTTCGTCTGCCTTGCCATCACCTATCTGGTGTTCGTGCTGTCGGAGCGCATCGACCGCATCCTCGGCCAGACCGGCCGCTCGATCCTCACCCGCCTGCTCGGCGTCATCCTGGCCGCGCTTGCGGTTCAGTTCGTCGCGGATGGCATCAAGGCGCTGATGGCGGGGTAAGCGGCAGCCCCTACTCCACCGCCGTATCGACGACCTTGAAATCGTGGGTGATGACAGCCGTCTTGGCCAGCATGGCCGAGGCCGAGCAGTATTTCTCGATCGACAGGTTGATGGCGCGCTGGACCTTGTCGCGCGACAGCGCGTGGCCCGTGACGATGAAATGCATGTGGATGCGGGTGAAGACTTTCGGGTCGGTTTCGGCCCGGTCGGCGTCGAGTTCGACAACACAGTCCTCGATCGCCTCGCGGCCTTTTTCGAGGATGTGGACGACATCATAGGCCGAGCAGCCGCCGGTGCCGATCAGCACCAGCTCCATCGGGCTCGGACCCGGCGTCTTGCCTTCCGGCCCGGAGGCGGTTCCCAGCACAACCTTGTGGCCGCTGCCGGACTCGCCGACGAAGGTGCGCTCCTCGACCCATTTGATCCGGGCTTTCACGGCAATCTTCCTTTCAGAAAGCGTCACTGGCCGAAGACGACCGTGTGCATGATCCGCCCCGGCAGCAGCGTGAACACGCCGGCGCCGATCAGGGCGAAAACATACAGCGATATCATGACCCTGCGATGTGTGGCGACCCGATGCATATGCGCGTGCCAGACCGCCAGCGGCACGGCGATCAACACTAACATCGACAAGAGATGGATCGGGCTGAACGGACCGACGAGGCGTATCTGCTGGATCCAGAAACTGGAGATGGCGACGACCAGCATCAGCGCCGCCCAGGTATAGCCGACGACACGATGACGCGTCGTGCCTTTCGGCAGCGCTAGTTGCGTAGCGCCAATGGCCAGCGCGGCAAGGGCCGCGAAGGCGTGCCATGGAATGGGAGGGCGCGCCGATAGAAGCGGTCCGAGCGACATCGCGCCCTCTCCTCAGATATCGCTGACTACCGTCAGCTCAGAACGGGATTTCGTCGTCCAGTTCGCGCGACGAGCCGCCGCCACCGCCGCCCTTGGAACCGCCGCCACCGCTGTTGCCGCCGCGGTTGAAGCTCTCATTGGGGCCAGACTGGCCGAAATCCGAGCCACGGCTCGCGCCGCTGCCGCCGGCATAGTTGCCGACCTGACCGCCGCCCTCGCCGCGAGAATCGAGCATCTGCAGCTCGCCGCGGAATTTCTGCAGCACGACTTCGGTCGTGTACTTGTCGGCGCCGGTCTGGTCTTGCCATTTGCGTGTCTGCAGCTGGCCTTCGACGTAAACCTTCATGCCCTTCTTCAGGTACTGCTCGGCGACCTTGGCGATCTGGTCATTGAAAATGACCACGTTGTGCCATTCGGTCTTTTCCTTGCGCTCGCCGGAGTTCTTGTCGCGCCAGCTTTCCGACGTGGCGATGCGGATGTTGACGACCGGATCACCGGAATTCAGGCGGCGGATTTCAGGGTCCGCGCCGAGGTTACCGACCAGAATGACCTTGTTGACGCTACCCGCCATGACACTTCTCCGTGCTCATCCGAAACAAATTTCAAGTCGTTCACCTTACAGGCCGCGCACAATCCTGGCTTGCCGCGGCTGGCTTTTCCCACAAGGTTTTTGTTCCCTTTTCGTTCCTATACTGTTAACCACGGATTGTCAAGGAATGGCAGCAATCGCCGACGCGGGCGCGTGGATTTAGCTGACACGCAGGGGCGAGAAGCGGTGTCGTCAGCGCCGTTTTTTAGCTGGCCGCAACGGACCGAAAAAGCCGCTCCACTCCATGCCCATGCCATGGGCGCGCTGTGCGATCACGGTTGGCGCCGACATCAGCCCGACTGCAGGTTCAGATTTCAGAGCCGGGTCATTCAGCAATTTCCCGATCGCGCGCCCGTGCCACCACACCTGAGCGACGAGCGCCGCTACCACCGCGATCAGGCCCCAGGTCCCCAATCCTTCGCCGAAGACGTAAATCCCGTATGGCGGCGATAGCGCCGTACCCAGCTTGGCCAACAAGATCACGGCCACGAAACCGATGACGGCGATCGCTCCTATACCGAGTACGAGGCGGCGATAGAGCCTCAGAGCCTCGTTGAGGTTCTCGGCGGACGAAAGATCGACGTTGGAATTCATAAATACTACTCCTGCCTCGCGATGATCGGCCCATCTTGTTCCCCACGGCTTAGAGGCCCGGCAGGATCCAATCAATACGCAGCATTCAAAACACCCCTTGCCAAATCGATAAGTATCGACTTATGCTTTGCCATGATCGAAGCAGAGATTTTTCGCGCCCTGGCCGACCCGACGCGACGCGCCGTCTACGAGCGGCTGACTTCCGGCGAGATGAGCGTGTCGGAGTTGCGCACCGGCATGAGCGTGTCGCAGCCGGCGGTGTCGCAGCACCTTGCCGTGCTGCGCGGCGCAGGCCTGGTCAGCGAAAGACGCGCCGGCCGCAACGCCTACTATCGCGCCGATCCGCAAGGGCTCGAGCCGCTGCTCGGCTGGATCGAACGCTACCGCGCATTCTGGCCGGAGCGCATCGAAAGACTGAAGGTCGTTTTGAAGGACATGGACCAATGACCGACGAAAAGCAGACGCAGACCGCCAAAGATGCCCTCGCCTTCGAATGCGATCTGCCGGACGCACCGGAAAAAGTGTGGCGGGCACTGACCGTGCCGGACCTCTTGGCGGAATGGATGATGCCGAACGACATCAATCCGGAAACCGGCAGCCGCTTTGCCTTTGCCGGGCCTGAGAAGCCGATCGAGTGCGAAGTGCTCGACGCCGAACCGGGGCGCCTGCTGCGCTATTCCTGGCGCGAGCGTTCCGGCGACGCCGACCGCGAGGAGCTGGGGAGCATCGTCACCTTCACACTCGCCCGCACCGTTTCCGGCGGCACGCATCTGCGCATCGTCCATGACGGGTTTGTCCTGACGCCTGCGGTCGCGATGGCCGGCGCCGGCTGCCGGCTCTGGCTGCGCGCATACAAGCCCAAGCGGCCTGTCGCCGCCAACGCGCCACGCCTGTTGCTGCGCGCCGCCTGAACCGGAAAAATCAAAACGGAGACAATGAGATGAGCGGCTTTGCCAATCTGGTGCCGATGGTGATCGAGCAATCGAGCCGCGGCGAACGCGCCTTCGACATTTTCTCGCGGCTGCTGCGCGAGCGCATCATCTTCGTCAATGGCGAGATCAATGACGGCATGTCGGCGCTGGTCTGCGCCCAGCTCCTGTCGCTGGAATCGGACAATCCCGACAAGGAGATCTCGCTCTACATCAACTCGCCGGGCGGCGTGGTGACCAGCGGTTTCGCCATCTACGACACGATGCAATATGTCAGCTGCCCGGTGTCGACCGTGTGCATGGGCTTTGCCGCGTCGATGGCCTCCTTCCTGCTGATGGCGGGAACGCCGGGGCGGCGCATCGCGCTGCCCAATGCCAGCATCGTGCTGCATCAGCCTTTGGGCGGCTTCCAGGGCCAGGCCTCCGACATCCAGCGTCACGCCGAAGGCATTTTGCGCACCAAGCGGCACATGGCCGACCTCTACGCTCACCATTGCGGCCGCACCCACGAAGAGGTCGAACGCACGCTCGACCGCGATTTCTTCATGACCGCGAAGGAGGCCAAGGACTGGGGCCTCGTCGACCACGTCTTCGACACCCGCAAGCAGGCAGCGGCCTGATCGGCGGATTGAATGCAGGCCGGTGTTCCCTCAATTTCAACGCCGCTGGTCTGGCCTCGCCTTGAGCGCGGCACTATAGTCTTGCCATGCGCTACCACCTGAACAGACTGACCATAGCCATTGCCATCACGGCGGCGACATCGAGCATGGCCTTTGCCGGGGGCAGCACCAGCACGTCGCGGTAAGGCGCCCTGCCCGGCGTGACCGGCGACTACCGCATCGCCAAGCCCGCGCCGCAGCCGGAGCCGGACGACGCGCTGCCTGCCGGCGAGAACGGCACGTTCAAGATCGGCGACACCGATGTCAAGATTTCCGGCAGCATCACTGTCGATGTCGGCACGGGTGGGATCAAGCCGACGCGCCGGTAGCCCCTTCTCCCAGCTACTATACGGGAGAGAAAGCCTGCGCCGACGACTTCCTCGCAAAAGAACAGCCCCGCCGTTGCTTCCGCTAACGGTCGGGGCTTTTCTTGGATTCCAAATCCAAACTGCCGGTAGTGTTATACCGACTTTGATTTCGGATGCTTCGCGGCATTCAGCCGACGATCCGACTAGCCGTCTCTGATTTTTGTGGGATTCGGCAGGTCACGGTTTGTCTGGTGGTTTGTTGGACTGACGCGATGCGTTCGTTTGGACGCATACACTCCAATGCCTTGAAACTACCTGGCACTTATGCCCGCCGCGGCTCCACTAGCAGGTGGAGCCTCAAGGGACTATCCGGTGGCGTCATGCTCCGCTCCTATGTCCGTTGCGACTGGTGTCAATCCGAAGCACAAATCGCAAAAACCTGCGGCGTCTCGCAGGCCGCTATGGGCGGCGAGGCCATCAAAGACGGCCGGCTCCGTTGACTCCGGCAGAGTGCGCCCCTGATTCGACGGCGTCAACCTTGAATAGCCGGTTACGGAAAATGTGATCGTCGGGAGCTTACGTCAGGGTCAGTTTCTGAAACACCCTTGTCAGTTTCTGCACAGCTTTGTCAGGAGCGTGTTCGGTCTTTGTTCTTTCCGCTTGCCCGTTCGCGCGAAAGACGGTTAAACGGCTTTGGTCGAGAAGTGTGGCGTCTCTCGACGTGGCGGCAAAAATACCTACATAGGGAATGGCCGGGAAAACCCGCCGATCCCACTGACACCAGACCTGAGGCGGCGACCGGCGATGGCCGACCATAAATACCTTTCCATTCGCGGGGCACGCGAACACAACCTAAAGAATGTCGATCTCGACCTGCCGCGTGACAGCCTGATCGTCATGACCGGCCTGTCGGGCTCCGGCAAATCGTCGCTTGCTTTCGACACCATCTATGCCGAGGGCCAGCGCCGTTACGTCGAGAGCCTGTCGGCTTATGCGCGCCAGTTCCTCGAAATGATGCAGAAGCCGGATGTCGACCAGATCGACGGCCTGTCGCCGGCCATCTCGATCGAGCAGAAGACCACGTCGAAGAACCCGCGTTCGACGGTCGGCACCGTCACCGAGATCTACGACTACATGCGCTTGCTGTTCGCGCGCGTCGGCATCCCCTATTCGCCGGCGACCGGCCTGCCGATCGAGAGCCAGACGGTTTCACAGATGGTCGACCGGGTGCTGGCGGTCGAGGAAGGCACGCGCCTTTTCCTGCTGGCGCCGATCGTGCGCGGCCGCAAGGGTGAGTATCGCAAGGAACTGCTGGAGCTGCAGAAGAAGGGCTTTCAGCGCGTCAAGGTCGACGGCGTCTTCTATGAGATCGCCGATGTGCCGGCGTTGGACAAGAAGTACAAGCACGACATCGATGTCGTCGTCGACCGCATCGTCGTGCGCGGCGACCTGGCGACACGGCTTGCCGATTCCATCGAAACGGCGCTCAAGCTGGCGGAAGGGCTGGCGGTGGCCGAGTTCGCCGACCGGCCGCTCGACGCCAGCCAAACCGGCGAGGACTCGGTCAACAAATCGAAGAACGAGACGCATGAGCGCATCCTGTTCTCGGAAAAATTCGCCTGCCCGGTTTCCGGCTTCACCATTCCGGAGATCGAGCCCCGGCTGTTCTCGTTCAACAACCCGTTCGGCGCCTGCCCGACCTGCGACGGCCTCGGCAACCAGCGCGCCATCGACGCCAGCCTGATCGTGCCGGACGAAAACGTCTCGCTGCGCGACGGCGCCGTCAGCCCGTGGGCGAAGTCGACCTCACCCTATTACGCCCAGACGCTGGAAGCGCTGGGCAAAGCCTATGGCTTCAAGCTCGGCGACAAGTTCAAAGACCTGACCGAAGAGGCCAAGGAAGCCGTCCTGCGCGGCACCGGCGAGCGCGAGGTCACCTTCCAGTATGATGACGGCCTGCGCTCCTACAAGACGACCAAGACGTTCGAGGGCGTCATTCCCAATCTCGAACGGCGCTGGAAGGAAACCGAATCCGCCTGGATGCGCGAGGAGATCGAGCGCTTCATGTCGGCGACGCCCTGCCCGGTCTGCAAGGGTTACCGGCTGAAGCCGGAAGCGCTGGCGGTGAAGATCGCCGGCAAGCATATCGGCGAAGTCACAGAGCTGTCGATCCGCAAGGCCGACCAGTGGTTCACCGAACTGCCGCCACATCTCAACGACCAGCAGAACGAGATCGCGGTGCGCGTTCTCAAGGAAATCCGTGACCGCCTACGCTTCCTCAACGATGTCGGCCTCGACTATCTGACGCTGTCGCGCAATTCCGGCACGCTGTCGGGCGGCGAGAGCCAGCGCATAAGGCTGGCGTCGCAGATCGGCTCCGGCCTCACCGGCGTGCTCTATGTGCTGGACGAGCCGTCGATCGGCCTGCACCAGCGCGACAATGCCCGCCTGCTCGACACGCTCAAGCATCTGCGCGACATCGGCAACACGGTGATCGTCGTCGAGCATGACGAGGACGCCATCCTGCATGCCGATTATGTCGTCGACATGGGTCCGGCCGCCGGCATTCATGGCGGCGAGATCATCGCCCAGGGCACGCCGCAGCAGGTGATGGCCAATCCCAACTCGATCACCGGTAAATATCTGTCGGGCGCGCTCGAAGTCGCCACGCCCGGTGTCAGGCGCGAGGCCAAGAAAAACCGCCGGCTGAAGATCGTCGGCGCGCGCGGCAACAATCTCAAGAACGTCACTGCCGAAATCCCGCTCGGCACTTTTACCGCCGTCACCGGCGTGTCTGGCGGCGGCAAATCGACCTTCCTGATCGAGACGCTGTTCAAGGCGGCGTCGCGCCGCATCATGGGCTCGCGCGAGCATCCGGCCGATCACGACCGCATCGAGGGCCTCGAATTCCTCGACAAGGTCATCGACATCGACCAGTCGCCGATCGGCCGCACACCGCGTTCGAACCCGGCCACCTACACCGGCGCCTTCACACCGATCCGCGACTGGTTTGCCGGGTTGCCCGAGGCCAAGGCCCGCGGCTATCAGCCGGGCCGCTTCTCCTTCAACGTGAAGGGCGGCCGCTGCGAGGCCTGCCAGGGCGACGGCGTCATCAAGATCGAGATGCACTTCCTGCCCGACGTCTACGTCACGTGCGACGTCTGCCACGGCAAGCGCTACAACCGCGAGACGCTGGATGTCGTGTTCAAGGGCAAGTCGATCGCGGACGTCCTGGACATGACGGTCGAGGAAGGCGTCGATTTCTTTGCCGCCGTGCCCGGGGTGCGCGACAAGCTGGAGACGCTGAAGCAGGTCGGCCTCGGCTACATCCATATCGGCCAGCAGGCGACGACGCTGTCGGGCGGCGAGGCGCAGCGCATCAAGCTCGCCAAGGAATTGTCGCGCAAGGCGACCGGCAAGACGCTCTACATCCTCGACGAGCCGACCACCGGCCTGCACTTCCACGACGTCGCCAAGTTGCTGGAAGTGCTTCACGAACTGGTCGACCAGGGCAACACGGTGGTGGTCATCGAGCACAATCTCGAAGTCATCAAGACCGCCGACTGGGTGCTCGACCTCGGCCCCGAAGGCGGCGATGGCGGTGGCGAACTGGTGGCACAGGGCACACCGGAAGCCATCGTGCGCGAAAAGCGCAGCTACACCGGCCAGTTCCTGAAGGAGCTTTTGGAGCGGCGGCCCGGAGGCAAGCGCGAAGCGGCGGAGTAACTGACAGACCGGTCGGGCGCCTGGAGAGCTTTGAATGACAGTCCGACAGGCGCTTGCCGGTGATCTCGACGCAGTCGTCTCGCTGACGCAGACCGCCTATGAGCACTACACGCCCCTGTTAGGCGCGCCGCCGCTCCCAGTCACCGAGGACTATGCGCCACGCATCGAGCGTGGCGAGGTCTGGCTCTTGGAGAGCGGCGCGGAACTCGCCGGGCTGATCGTTATTGAGCGCCATCCCGATCATGCGATGATCTTCAGCGTCGCGGTCTCCCCCGCTTTCCAGGGCAGGAAACTCGGCACCGCGCTGCTCGACTTCGCCCAGGAACAGGCGCGGCTATGGGGGGTGCCGGAGGTGCGGCTCTACACCAATTCGCGCATGGAGCGGAACATCGAGATCTATACGGCCTATGGCTTCCACGAAACGGGCCGCCGAGCCAATCCCCACCGTCCCGGATGGACCGTGGTCGACATGATCAAACCGATTGGAAAAATAGCCTGACCGCATTTTTAGAACTGGGAGGAAGACGATGATCAGCCAAGGAACAATCCGCGCCGGGATGGGCGGCTGGACTTTCGAACCCTGGGATACGTCTTTCTACCCGGACAAGCTTTCCAAGGCCAAACAGCTAAGTTACGCCACCCGCCAGGTACCGAGCATCGAGGTCAATGGCACCTACTATTCCAGCTTCAAGGAGCCGACCTTCGTCAAATGGGCGGGCGAGGCGCCGGACGGTTTCGTCTATTCGCTGAAGGGCAATCGCTTCGTCACCAACCGGCGCGTGCTTGGCGAAGCCGGCGAGTCCATGACGCGCTTCCTCGGCTCCGGCATTGCCGCGCTGGGCGACAAGCTGGGCCCGATCCTTTGGCAGTTCGCGCCGACGAAAAAGTTCGACGCCGACGATTTCGAGGCCTTCCTGAAGCTGCTGCCGGAAAAGCAGGATGGCGTGGCGCTGCGCCATGCGCTGGAAGTGCGCAACGACAGTTTCAGCGTGCCGGAATTTGTGGGCCTGGCGCGCAAATACAAGGCGGCGATCGTCTATGCCGACCATGCCAAATATCCTGGTATCGCCGACATCACCGGCGATTTTATCTATGCGCGGCTGCAGACCGGCAGCGACGACAATCCGGATTGCTATACGCCGAAGGGCCTGGACGAATGGGCAGCGCGGGTGAAGACCTGGGCGCAAGGCAAGCAGCCGGCCGATCTGCGGCGCGCCGATCCGACTTTCGACGCGCCGGTGAAACCGCGCGACGTGTTCGTCTACTTCATCACCGAGGGCAAGGTGCGCGCGCCGTTCGGCGCCATGGCGCTGATGAAGCGAGTGAGCTGATCGGTTAAAGCGCGTCGCGCTGAAACGGATTCATACGGCGCGATTTAAGTCTTAAGTCTTTGTCTTGATGCATGCCGTTGTCCCAGAACCGCGGCACACTTCTGGGCGACATGCATTAGGAGCAATTCCAGGAAAAGTGCGGACCGGTTTTCCCGGAAATCCGGGTAGCGCTTTCCCTTGAAAAGGGTTTCAACCCAGAATTGCTACGATCAACAGAAGCGTGATAGCTTATGCGCATCGTAACCTTATCGATACCTCCTTCCTGCATAAATCCGGTGCGGGTCCTTTCTATAGGCCGGCCGCCGCGCGCAAGGACGAGGGCATGTCGCTCGACTACAGTTCCCTTCTGTTGGCTGTCGGGTTTTCCGCCGCTTGCCTCGGCCTGACGCTGTTCGGCATTTGGCTTACCGCGCGCTCGGAAAAATTCCTGCTGACCTGGGCGGTCAGCGTGCTTCTGATCGTCGCCGACGTCTTCGCCTACCAGGCCTATATCGACGCGCCCGGACGCCTGCTCGGCCTCGCCAGCTTCACGTTCCTGCTGCTCGGCTTCGCGACCATGCTGGGCGCTGCCCATCAGTTCACGACAGGGAGGTCACCGCTGCCCCGCATTGCTGTCGGCGCCGGCGTCTCGCTGGCAGTCGCCTTGCCGCCGATGGCGCTTGGCTATGACGGGCTGGGCTTCATGCTGGAGAATGCCTTCGCCGCGCTGCTTTTGTTTGCGACGGCCTATGAATACTGGAAGGGCCGCACCGAATTCCCTGCCCCGATCCTCGGCATTGCCGGGCTCTACACAGCCACCGCAATTTCCTTCGTGCTGTGCTCCGGTGCACTTGTCTGGGATGGCAGGCTGGTGCTTGGCCATGCGCCGAGCAACTGGGCCGAGGATTTCAGCCTCATCGTCGTCATCGCGTGCATGACCGGCATCGGCGCGCTCTCGCTGGCGCTCAACCAGGGACGCCTGGCGCAGTATCATCGCCGCGAAGCGCTGACCGATCCGCTGACCGGACTGCTCAACCGGCGCGCTTTGTTCGATCTGCACGGCAAAACACCTGTCCGGTCCTTCACCGCCGTGATCGTGTTCGATCTCGACGGCTTCAAGGCGATAAATGACGAGTTCGGCCATGCCACCGGCGACGAGGTGCTGAAACTGTTCGCCAAGGATTTGACCGCCAATCTCCAGCCGGGCGATGTCGCCGCGCGCATGGGCGGAGAGGAATTTGCATTGGTGCTCGATCGCACCTTGCCTGAAAAGGTGGAATTCATAGCCGAGCGGATCCGGGCCAGTTTTGCCATGCGCCGGATCGATACCGAGACCCGCCTGCTGTCCTGCACGGTCAGCGCCGGCTACGCCTTCGGCAGCGAGGGCGGCACCAAATTCGACAAGGTGCTCAGCGCCGCCGACAAAGCGCTTTACGGCGCCAAGCGCGGCGGCCGCAACCGTGTGCTCGCCTTCCGGCGCGCCGGGTAGGCTGGGCTGATATTCAGCCGGCCTGAACCTCACCACACGTAAAACAACACCCCAAAGCGCGTCGCATGAGGCCGTTCAGGCGCGACGCGCTTTTAGGCCGCTATGACGATCTCGTTGTAAGTGTCGAGGTCGACGTAGAAAACCTTGGTGATTTCGCCGATCAGCTCATCCTGCTGGTAGCCTTGCGAGCGCAGAATGTTGATGGCGGTGATGATGTCGACACGCTCTGTCAGCCGTCGTTTCTGGTGGTCCTCGACGAACCGTTCCATAGCCCATTCTCCTGGCAAGATTATCTGAACGCATTGACCGACAATCAGAACTGCGAGGGAAGCTAGGGTGGCTTGCTTGCGTGGAACTTGCAGGCTGAGCCAGCATATTCCCTCGATCTGCTACAGAACCAGACTGATACGGAAGCGGCCGACTCACCGAGGCCTAGGAAAGACTAGCATGTAGTATTCGGCGTGCCAGAGTGTGGCGGCCTCGGACGAAAGTCCGACGCAACGGGTGCGGACCTTCGCGACTTCATCATCCTTGGGCGTAGCGACGCGAAGCGGAGCGAAGACCCAGGGATCCATGCCGGGACGAAGAAGCGTCATTAACGGTGCAGAATGTGGAATGGCCAATGTGCCGCAGAAGCGATCTTGTTCTGCATCGCGGCACTCTTTGGCTGATGTCGCGGCATGGATTCTAGGGTCTGCGCGCGTCGCTCCGCTCCTTGCTCCGCCCTAGAATGACGAAGTGATTGTGGGCATTTCAGCCAATCTTCGACGTGTACGATCCGTGCAGCCGTCGACCTGCGTTAAACCGTCAGAAACTTCCTGACGTCCGCCCGGTCGAGATCTTCGGCCGGGCCGGTGTGGACGATCTGGCCGCGGTCCATGATGTTGACCTCGTCGGCGAGCTCGCGGCAGAAATCGAGATATTGCTCGACCAGAAGCACCGCAATGCCGGCCTGATCGCGCAAATAGCGGATGGCGCGGCCGATGTCCTTGATGATCGAGGGCTGGATGCCTTCGGTCGGCTCGTCGAGCACCAGCAGTTTCGGCCGCATGACGAGCGCCCGGCCGATGGCGAGCTGCTGCTGCTGGCCGCCTGAGAGATCGCCGCCGCGCCGCCCCAGCATCTGCTTCAGCACCGGAAACAGTTCGAAGACATGCGCCGGCACGTTGCGGTCGGCGCGCTTCAACGGCGCAAAGCCGGACTCCAGGTTTTCGCGCACCGTCAGCAGCGGAAAGATCTCCCTGCCCTGCGGTATGAATGCGATGCCCGACCGGGCGCGATCATACGCCGCGCTCCGGTCGAGCGCCTTCCCCTCGAAGGCAACGCTTCCGCTCGTCAGCCGGTGGTGGCCGACGATCGATCTCATCAAACTGGTCTTGCCGACGCCGTTGCGGCCGAGCACGCAGGTGATCTTGCCGGCACCCGCCGTCAGCGACACACCGCGCAACGCCTGAGCAGCGCCGTAATGGAGCGTGGCGTTGGAAACTTCAAGCATGTCAGCGCCTTCTCCAGAAGCGGAGGAACGAAAAGTCGAAGCGATGGAATTGCACCCGCCAGACCATGCTCATCTCCCGAGATAAACTTCGACGACCCGCTCGTCGGCCGAGACGAAATCGAGCGAGCCTTCCGACAGCACCGAGCCCTCATGCAGGCAGGTGACCTTGACGCCGAGTTCGCGCACGAAATGCATGTCGTGCTCGACGACGATGACCGAATGGTCGCGCGCTATGTCCTTGAGCAGCCGCGCGGTTTCCTCGGTCTCGGCATCGGTCATCCCTGCGACCGGCTCGTCAACCAAAAGCAGCTTCGGGTCCTGCGCCAGCAGCATGCCGATCTCCAGCCACTGTTTCTGGCCATGGCTGAGATTGGCTGCCAGATCGTGGCGCTTGTCGCCCAGCCGGATGATGCCGAGGATGTCGTCGATCTGTCTGGCTTCGGCGGCCGAGCGGCGATGGAACAGCGCCGGAAAGATCGAGCGCGGGCCCTTCAGCGCCAGCATCAGATTGTCTTCGACGCTGTGGCTTTCGAAGACGGTCGGCTTCTGGAATTTGCGGCCGATGCCCATCATGGCGATCTCCGCCTCGTCGTGCCGGGTCAGATCGACCTGGCCGTCGAAGAACACTTCGCCCTCGTCGGGCCGGGTCTTGCCGGTGACGATGTCCATCATCGTCGTCTTGCCGGCGCCGTTGGGACCGATGATGGCGCGCATCTCGCCCTTGTCGAGCACCAGCGACAGATTGTTGATGGCGCGGAAACCGTCGAAGGAGACCGAGACGCCGTCGAGATAGAGGATGGTGTTGGACTTCGACATCGCTCTATTCCGCCGGCTGCGGTTCAGGCCCGGACGCGGACCAGGCACCGGGCGTTGTTGCTGCGCTGCGCACGATCTTCGATGGCGGCGGGGCATCAGGGTCTGTGCCCGCTTCCTCTGCAATCGCTGCAGCCCGCATCGCCCGAGCGTTACCGCGCCAGGAATCCCACATGCCGACGATGCCCTTGGGCAGGAACAGGGTTACGGCGACGAACAGGCCGCCGAGCGCAAACAGCCAGAACTCCGGCAGCAGGCCGGTGAACCAGGATTTGCCGGCATTGACCAGCAGCGCGCCGACGATCGGGCCGACAATGGTGCCGCGCCCACCGACGGCTGCCCAGATCACGACTTCGATGGAATTGGACGGCTCGAATTCGCCGGGATTGATGATACCGACCTGCGGCACATAGAGCGCGCCGGCGATGCCGGCCATGACAGCCGAGACGGTGAAGGCAAACAGCTTCACGTTCTCCGCCCGCCAGCCGAGGAAGCGGGTGCGGCTCTCGGCGTCGCGCACCGCCATTAGCAGCTTGCCGTATTTGGAGCCGACGATCGCCCAGGTGATGAAGACGGCGAGCGCGAGTATGATGGCGCTGGCGGCAAACAGGGCCGAGCGGGTGGCGTCGGCCTGCACGTTGAAGCCCAGAATATCCTTGAAATCGGTCAAGCCGTTGTTGCCGCCGAAACCCATGTCGTTGCGGAAGAAGGCGAGCAGCAGCGCGTAGGTCATCGCCTGGGTGATGATGGAGAGATAGACGCCGGTGACGCGGCTGCGAAAGGCGAACCAGCCGAAGACGAAGGCGAGCAGGCCGGGCACCGCCAGCACCATGATGGCGGCGAACCAGAAGTGGTCGAAACCGGTCCAGAACCAGGGCAATTCCTTGTAGTTCAGGAACACCATGAAATCGGGCAGGATCGGATTGCCGTAAACGCCGCGCGAGCCGATCTGGCGCATGAGGTACATGCCCATCGCATAGCCGCCGAGGGCGAAGAAGGCGCCATGGCCGAGCGAGAGGATGCCGCAATAGCCCCAGACGAGATCGAGCGCCAAGGCAAGCAATGCATAGCAGAGGTACTTGCCCGTCAACGCGACGATGTAGGACGGAATATAGAACGCGCTTTGCGGCGACACTGCGAGGTTGAGCAGCGGCACGATAATGGCGGCCGTCAGCAGGATGAAAATAGTGATGGCGATGCGACGGTCGGCACCCGCGGCGAAGAAGCGTCCCGTGATCATGTTTCCACCGCCCTGCCCTTGAGCGCGAACAGGCCGCGCGGGCGCTTCTGGATGAACAGGATGATCAGCACCAGCACGACGATCTTGCCGAGCACCGCGCCAGCATAGGGTTCGAGAACCTTGTTGACGATGCCGAGCGAGAAGGCGCCGACCAGCGTGCCCCAGAGATTGCCGACGCCGCCGAAGACCACGACCATGAAGCTGTCGATGATGTAGCCGCGGCCGAGATTGGGCGAGACATTGTCGATCTGGCTGAGCGCGACGCCGGCAATGCCGGCAATGCCGGAGCCGAGCGCAAAGGTCAGCGCATCGACCCAAGGCGTCCTGATGCCCATCGAGGCGGCCATGCGGCGGTTGGCGGTGACGGCGCGCATCTGAAGGCCCCAGGGCGTGCGCTTCATAACAAAGAGCAGCACGCCGAAGACGGTGAGCGCGAAGACCAGGATCCAGAGGCGGTTCCAGGTGACGGCGAGTTGGCCGACATCGAACGATCCCGACATCCAGGAGGGGTTGCCGACCTCCTGGTTGGTCGGTCCGAAGATCGAGCGCACCGCCTGCTGCAGGACAAGCGAGACGCCCCAGGTTGCGAGCAGCGTTTCCAGCGGCCGGCCGTAGAGGAAACGGATGACGCCGCGCTCGATGATCAGGCCGACGGAAGCGGCAACCAGGAAGGCGAGCGGCAGCGCGATCACCAGCGACCAGTCGAACAGGCCGGGGAACGAGGTTCGGATCACCTGCTGGACGACGAAGGTGGTGTAGGCGCCGAGCATCACCATCTCGCCATGCGCCATGTTGATGACGCCCATGACGCCGAAGGTGATGGCGAGGCCGATGGCGGCCAGCAGCAGCACCGAGCCAAGCGAGATGCCGTACCATATGTTCTGGCCGGCATCCCACAGCGCCAGGCTCGAATTGATGCTGGCGATTGCCGCCGTCGCGGCATCCTTGACCGCGCCTTGCGCATTGGCCTCGACCGCGGTGAGCAGCGAGACCGCGTCGCGGTCGCCGCGCGCGCCGATCAGGGCAATGGCGGCAAGCTTGTCGGCCTCCGGCTTGTCGGAGACCAGCACCGATGCCGCGCGCGCCTGTTCGAACAATGCCTTGACCTTGGCGTCGGTCTCGGCGGCGATGGCTGCATCGAGCGGCTCGATATTGGCGGCATCGGGGGTCTTGAACATGGTGTCGGCGGCGGCGATGCGGACAGAAGGATCTTTCGCGCGCAACGTCAGCGTTCCCAGTGCATCTCGGATGACACGACGCAGCGTGTTGTTGACCTTGATCTTCGTGATGTCGGCCTTGGGGGCGTCGCCGGCTTTCTCGCCACTCAGCGGGTCGAGCAGCGTGACGCTGTCGGCGGCCTCACTGCCGACGAAGACGGCTGAATCGGCTTTACGGATGTAAAGGTTGCCTTCGGCGAGCGCTGCAAGCGGGCGCTCGACCAGCGGATCGCCGGTGGCGGCAAGTTCGCGCACGACGGCCTCAGTGGCGGCAAAGCCCGTGCCCGTGGCGAATTTGGCGACGATGGCGCGCAGATCGGCTTCGGCTGCGTTCGACGGCAATAGGCTTGCCACCAGGAACACCAGCATGAGGCCGAGAGTGCGCAACAGGATCATCCGTTCAGATACTCTTCTGTGGGGAAATTCCGCGTCCGGGCGGGCTGAAGCGCCCGGACGCTTGGCGGTACCGATCGTGGACGCGTCCACGATCGGTCGGCCCCGGGAGGGATCAGTTCGTGCCCTTGCCGCCGCATTTGCCGGTGGCAACGTTGAAGTTGCCGCAGGACAGAGGCGCGCGCCAATCCGAAATCAGGTCCTTGGAATCGGGCAGATAGTCGGACCATTCGTCGCCCATCACGAGGCCGGGCGTCTGCGACACGGTCTCGAACTGGCCGTCGGCCTGGATCTCGCCGATCAGCACCGGCTTGGTGATGTGATGGTTCGGCATCATGGTCGAATAGCCGCCGGTGAGGTTCGGCACGGACACGCCGACCATGGCGTCGATGACCTTGTCGGGATCGGTGGTGCCGGCCTTTTCGACCGCCTTCACCCACATGTTGAAGCCGATATAGTGAGCTTCCATCGGGTCGTTGGTGGTGCGCTTGTCATTCTTGATGAACTTGTGCCAGTCGGCGATGAACTTCTTGTTTTCGGGTGTGTCGACGCTCTCGAAATAGTTCCAGGCAGCGAGATGGCCGACCAGCGGCGCGGTATCGAGACCGGCCAGTTCTTCCTCACCGACCGAAAAGGCCATGACCGGGATGTCCTCGGCCTTGATGCCCTGGTTGCCGAGTTCCTTGTAGAACGGAACGTTGGCGTCGCCATTGACGGTCGAGACGACGGCGGTCTTCTTGCCGGCCGAGCCGAATTTCTTGATTGCGGAGACTTCGGTCTGCCAGTCGGAGAAGCCGAACGGCGTGTAGTTGACCATGATGTCTTCGGCGGCGACGCCCTTGGCCTTCAGATAGGCCTCGAGGATTTTGTTGGTGGTTCGGGGATAGACGTAGTCGGTGCCTTCCAGCACCCAGCGCTTCACCGAGCCACCGTCCTCGCTCATGAGATAATCGACAGCGGGAATCGCCTGCTGGTTCGGGGCGGCGCCGGTGTAGAACACGTTGCGCTCGCTTTCCTCGCCCTCATACTGGACGGGGTAGAACAGGATGTTGTCGAGTTCCGAGAACACCGGCAACACCGATTTGCGCGACACCGAGGTCCAGCAGCCGAACACGGCGGCGACCTTGTCCTTCGAGATCAGCTCGCGCGCCTTTTCGGCAAAGAGCGGCCAGTTGGAGGCCGGATCGACAACGACCGCCTCGAGCTTCTTGCCGAGCAGACCGCCCTTGGCATTCTGCTCTTCGATGAGCATCAGCATGGCGTCTTTCAGCGTCGTCTCCGAAATCGCCATGGTCCCCGATAGCGAATGCAGAATGCCGACCTTGATCGTGTCTTCGGCGGCCTGGGCCGGAGACGACATCGACAGGCCGGCGGCGACCACGCCGGCCGAAAACATTTTTGTTATTGTGGAGAAATTACCCCTCATACCGAAGACTCCCAAGCTGTTTGATTGCACCGCGATAATGCAATGCAACTGCCGTGCCAAACGCAAAGGCGCCGCTCACGAAGATGGAATAGCCGAGCGTTATCAGCCGGTTGGTATATTAGCCTCGAGAAAACAGTGGTAGCCGGCGAAAATTGATTGAGGCAAATTTGCGCAGCGCACATGGCTTTTGCCTAATTTTTGCCCAATTGAGACAAATGCCTAGTTTTTGATCTCCGGCCGTGTGTTCCGGGCTAACAATGTTGCGGTACCGCGCAAAAATAGGGCAAGCTCGCCCTTCAAAAGAGTGACGTCATGACATCTCGCACCTCATGCATTTCCGGCATCCTGCTGCTGATGGCAACGAGCGGCGCCGCGCGCGCCGATTTCAGCGAGGGCAAGCTTCCGGACGGCACCTATCATTGCGAGGTCTATTTGCTCGGCGCCTTCCTCAACCTCGGCGACATCACTATCAAGGGCAATGTCTATAGTGGTCCGGTGACATTCGGCACCGCGACGCAAGGCTACAACTATCAGATGAATGCCAATGGCGAGATCACCTGGCTCGGGCCGCTGGGCGGCTATACCACCGGTGGCAACTCCGTCTCCATGACACAGGCAACACTGGACGGCGAGACCGCCCCGTCATTCGACATCATTCTGAAGCAGCCCGACGGCGCCTTCACCGCCTCGACCTGCACCAAGGGCTGAGCGATGCGTAGTGCCGCGCCCAGTTGCGGCAAAACCTTCCTCTTATGTCATGTGAATGTTGCCTAGGCAGACTAGGGCAACGGTGCGCCGTAACATCCACCCTGAGAGGCAGACACCATGGCCAATGCACCGTCTTCATCCTCCCCCGTCATCCGCGAAATCATTGCCGAGCGCGTCTCGCGCCGGTCTCTTTTGAAAGGCAGCCTCGCCTCCGGCGCGCTGATTGCCGGCGGCAGCTTTGTCGGCTCCTTGTTTGCCGGCGAAACGCATGCCGCCACAGCGCAGTCGACGCTCGGCTTTCCCGAGCTGAAACGGGTCTACGGCAAGACCCATGCCGCCGCCGAAGGCTATGAGACGACCATCGTCGCGCGCTGGGGCGACCCGCTTGCAGCCGGCCTCGCCGAATTCGACGGCAACAAGGTCGCGGCGGAGGAACAGGAAAAGCGCTTCGGCTACAATTGCGACTACATCGCCTTCATGCCGCTGCCCAAGGGCACGGTGAATTCCGATCATGGCCTGCTCTGCGTCAACAACGAATACATCTCGCCCAATGTGATGTTTCCGGGGATGACCGAGGGCGATGCCGGCAAGACGATGACCAGGGAACAGGTCGATCTCGGCATGGCCGCGATGGGCCATTCGATCGTCGAGGTGCAATTGAAGGACGGCAAGTGGGCAAGCGTGGCGGACAGCCCGCTCAACCGCCGCATCACCGCCAACACCGAAATGACCGTTTCCGGACCGGTTGCCGGCCATGCGCTGATGAAAACTTCGGCCGACCCGACTGGCACGAAAGTGCTCGGCACCAGCTATAATTGCAGCGGCGGTTTCACCCCCTGGGGTACGGTGCTGACCTGCGAGGAAGGCGTGTCCGACATTTTCGGCGGCGACCCGAAAAAGGCGCCGACTGCCGACCTGCTCGACCGTTACGGCTTCGACGGCTCCGACATCTATGGCCGCGGCCGCTTCCATGACCGCTTCAACCTCGACAAGGAACCGAACGAGGCCAACCGCTTCGACTGGGTGGTCGAGATCGACCCTTACGATCCTCAGTCCAGGCCGGTGAAGCGCACGGCACTTGGCCGCATGTCGCATGAGGCCTCGACCGTGGTCCTCAACAAGGACGGCCGCGTTGTCGTCTATATGGGTGACGACGACTATTTCGAATATATGTACCGCTTCGTCTCGGCCAAGGCCTATGACAAGGCCAACCCGGCCTCCGGCGCCGATCTGCTCGACGATGGCGTGCTGTCGGTCGCCCGCTTCGATGCCGATGGCTCGATGACGTGGCTGCCGTTGGTGCACGGCCAGGGCAAGCTTACCGTCGAGAACGGTTTTGCCGACCAGGCCGAGGTGCTGTTGAAGACGCGGTTTGCGGCAGATGCGCTCGGCGCCACGCCGATGGACCGGCCCGAGGACATCGAGACCAATCCGGTGACCGGCCGCGTCTATGCGGTGATGACCAAGAACAAGAAGCGCGACCAGTCAAAGGTCAATCCGGCCAACACGCGGCCGGAAAATCTCTGGGGCCATATTGTCGAACTGATCCCGCCCGGCGGCCGCGGCGCGGACGCCGACCACACGGCCGAAAACTATGCCTGGGACCTGTTCGTGCTCTGCGGCAATCCCAGGGATGCCAAGGTCGGCGCCACCTTCCATCCGGATACGTCGGACAATGGCTGGTTCGTCTGCCCCGACAACATCACCTTCGATCCGGCCGGGCGGCTGTGGGTGGCGACGGACGGCGCCAATGATTTCGACCTGCCGGACGGCGTCTATGGCGTCGACACCGAAGGTGCGGCGCGCGGCCTGCCGAAGCTGCTGTTCACCTGCCCGCACGGCGCCGAAGCGACCGGCCCGTGCTTCACGCCGGACGGCTCGACTTTGTTCCTGTCGGTGCAGCACCCTGCGGAAGATGCAGAGACGCTCGACAAGGCGCAGACGCTGTGGCCCGACTTCAGGGATGGCCAATTGCCGCGGCCGTCCGTCGTCGCCATCCGCCGCAAGGACGGACAGCCGGTCGGCGCATAGTGTCCTAGGGAAAAGGGCGGAACGCGCCATGCGCGTTCCGCGTAGCGATCCGGGAGGACGGCTCAGATCGTCTTGGCCGACATTTGCGAAGCGATGTATTCGGCCTGGCGGATAGCCAGCGACACGATCGTCAGCGTCGGATTTTCAGCCGCACCGGTGGTGAACTGGCTGCCGTCCGACACGAACAGGTTTTTGATGTCGTGCGCCTGGCCGTGCTTGTTGACGACGCCGTCTTCCGCCTTTTCACTCATCCGGTTGGTGCCGAGATTGTGGGTTGAGGGATAGGGCGGCGTCGGGAAGGAGCGCGTCGCGCCGACCGCATCATAAAGCGCTGTGGCCTGCTTGTAGGCATGGTTGCGCATCGCCGTGTCGTTGGGATGATCATCGAAATGCACGTCGGCGATCGGCATGCCGTGCGCGTCCTTCTCGTCCTTGTGCAGCGTGACGCGGTTTTCCGCGCGCGGCATGTCCTCGCCGACGATCCACAGGCCAGCCATGTGATCATAGTGGTCGAGCGCGGTGGTGAAGGAACGGCCCCAGCCGCCGGGATTGAGGAAGGCGGCCATGAAGGGCAAGCCGAGCGACAGCGTCTCGAATTCATAGCCGCCGACAAAGCCGCGTGAGGGATCGTGCCGCGCCTCGTCGCGGATAATGCCGGCCATGGTGGTGCCGCGATACATATGCACCGGTTGGTCGAAGATGGCGTAGACCGAACCGGTGGTGTGGCGCATGTAGTTCTTGCCGACCTGCCCCGACGAATTGGCAAGCCCTTGCGGAAACTTCGCTGACTCGGAGTTTAGCAGCAGGCGCGGGCTTTCGATCGAGTTGCCGGCGACGGCGACAATGCGGGCCTTCTGTTCCTGCAGCTTGCCGTCCTTGTCGGCATAGACGACGCCGGTCACCTTGCCTGAGGCGTCGTGGTTGATCTTGATCGCCATGGCATTCGGCCGGACTTCGAGATGGCCGGAGGCCTCGCCCTTGGGGATCTCGGTATAGAGCGTCGACCATTTGGCGCCCCATTTGCAGCCCTGGAAGCAGAAGCCGGTCTGTTGGCAGGAGTTCCGGTCATCACGCTCGACCGAATTGATTGCCATGTTGCCGGTATGACATTCCTTGTAGCCGAGCTTGTCGGCGCCGGCCTTGAGCACCTTGAAATTGTTGTTGCCGGGCAGCCGCGGCCAGCCATTGGTGCCGGTGACGCCCATCTTGGCTTCCGCCTTGGCGTAGTACGGCTCCATCTCGGCCAATGTGACCGGCCAGTCCAGCAGGTTGGCGCCTTCCAGCTTGCCGTAGGTCGAGAGCGTCTTGAACTCATGCTCCTGGAAGCGCAGCGAGGCGCCGGCCCAGTGCGTGGTCGAGCCGCCGACCGATTTGACTATCCAGGCCGGCAAATTGGGGAAATCCTTCGACACCCGCCAGTCGCCGGACGTCGTGCGCTTGTCCGTCCAGGCGAGTTGGCTGAAGGAACCCCACTCATCATTGATGAAATCCTCGTATTCGTGGCGCGCGCCGGCCTCGAGGATGACGACATCGACGCCTTTCTGGGCGAGTTCGTTGCCGAGCGTGCCGCCGCCGGCGCCGGAGCCGACGATCACGACCACGCCATCGTTGTTGAGATCAAATGAAGCTGCCATGGTTTCCTCCCATGAATTCCTGTTTGCCGGGTTTCAGAACGACGGAAGGGCTCAGAGCCACTCTATGTCGTCGAAACCGCGCGCGATGTAGCCGCCCTTGGAGTAGGATTCGCCCTCGTAGCCGAAGATCGGCCACACCTCCTGCTGGTTGTAGAGGCTGACGACGAGGCCGCCGCGGATGGACTGGAAGAACGGCGTCGCGTCGATCTGCTGCAGCACGGCGACGCGCTGCTCCTCCCAGCCGAGGCCGCGATAGCCGCCCTCGCCCGACTTCTTGTCGAGGTCGGCGATGCCGTCTTCGATCATCGTCTTGTAGGCAGCGTCCTTGCCGGCCTGCTCGTCATGGCCTTTTACGGCGATGGCGTAGTATTTGTCGGGCACCTGATCGTGCGGATAGATGTCGCGCGCCATCTGGATCAGCGTCGCCATGGTTTCGGGCTTGAGCGCCGATGTCTCGAGCCCCCAGGCATTTTCAGGGCTGATGACGGCGCTGCCGGAAATGACGAGCAACGCGCCGATGCCGCCGCGTTTGAGAAGTTCACGACGTGAGAGCCTCGCGTCATAGATCGTGACCATTTGTTCCTCCCTGCTTGCTGTTTGCGCCCTTGAACAGCGCCGTTGCTGGCGCCGCGCGGCTGAATGCGGCTGATAATCCCCTACTGGAAGCGCCCTCCACGCTGCAGAACCTCGATCTTGTAGCCGTCGGGGTCCTCGATGAAGAAAAAGCGGGCGATCAGCGATCCGTCGCGGTTGAATTCGACGATCTTCTTGGGGTTGAGGCCGAGCGCGCCGATCCGGTCGTGTTCGCTGTCGAGATCGGACACCGAGACCGCCAGATGGCCGTAACCGTCGCCAAGCCCATAAGGCTCGGTGCGGCCCTTGTTCACGGTGAGTTCGAGCTCGAACCCCGTTTCGGCGTTGGCAAGGTAAATCAGCGTGAATGTCTCGAAATCCAGCCTGTCGGCGACGTCGAGCCCGAAAGCGTTTCTGTAGAAATCGACGGATCTGGCCTCTTGGAGAACCCGGATCATTGAATGGATTGCCTTCGCCAAATCAGTCTCCGCCGCTGCATGTTGGAGGCGATTATGGGCGGCACGCGCGAAAGGTGGTGGCAGCCGGTTACCACGGCTAAATTTGCAATCGCTGCTATGCCTGCGCCTAAAGACGAAAGTCCGATTGCCGATTCGGCCCACAAGGCCGAACATGCAGGGACAACCACAACTTGAAGGCGCGACACGCTGCGCCCAAAACCAACAATATCGGGAGGTAAGGATGTGCAGGGTTTTTGCCGGGCAGGATCCGGAAGGCTATCGACAGATCAACCGGTCGATCCGCATCGACGGTCACTCTACGAGTATCCAGCTTGAAGGAACGTTCTGGGCGCTGCTTGACGAAATTGCCGACAGCCAGGGCCTGACGACGCCGAAGTTCATCTCAAAACTCTATGACGAGGCGATCGAGATCAACGGCGCCATTCCCAACTTCGCGTCAATGCTGCGTACCACCTGCGCGCTCTATCTGCGCGGTCACCGGCCAGACATGGATGAGCTGACGCCGAAGCGCGAAGCGGCCTGAGGAAGCTAGCCTTCCGCCGCAACGTCGAGCCCGAGCCGCGCCATATCGGTGAACAGCGCCTGACGTTCGGAATAGGCAGTCTGTTCGCCGGTCACGATGTTGTCGACGACGGTCAGCAGCGACAGCGCGCGGGCGCCGAAATGCGCCGCGATTCGGTAGAGTGCGCTGGTTTCCATATCGACAGCGAGAGCGCCAAGCGCCTGCGCTTCGGCAAAGCGGTCGCGCCCTTCAGGGTGGTAGAAGACATCGCTGCAGATGGTCAGCCCGGCCTGGTGGCCAATGCCGAGCTGGGCGGCGCAGGCCAAAGCGTGGGCGAACAGGCCGGGATCGGGCCGGGCTGCAGCATCGTAGAGGCCGAAGACCTGGCCGCTTTGGTCGCTTTCGGCGCGCACCGACTGCGAGATCACCAAGGAGCGCAGCGGCACGCGGGGTGTCAGGCCGCCGCAAGTACCTGTGCGGATCAGCGTTTTGACGCCGTGAACATCCAGGAGTTCATGCACATAGACCAGGAAGGACGGGACACCGATGCCGGTGGCCTGGATGCTGATGGGACGGCCGCGATAGAGACCGGTGAAGCCGAGTGCGCCCCGGCGGCGGTTGACGCAGCGCGGCGCCTCAAGAAATGTCTTTGCCATCCACTCGGCGCGTTGCGGATCGCCCGGCAACAGCACCGTTGCGGCATAGTCGCCCCTGGCAGCCTCGTTGTGCGGCGTCACGACATGCTCCCCAAAACCCGCCGCCCGTTTCGCCTGCAATCATGGCAGTGTCACGTCATTGCGCAAGCTTTGAATTAGGGCGCCCTAGGACTCCAATACATCCTTGACCACGGTGGCCAGTTGCTTGAGGGAGAACGGCTTCGGCAGGAAGCCGAATTGCGCGTCCGGCGGCAGGTTTCTGGCGAAAGCGTCTTCGGCATAGCCGGACACGAAGACGAACTTGATGTCGGGCTGGCGCTTGCGCAGTTCGCCGAGCAGCGTCGGTCCGTCCATTTCCGGCATCACCACGTCTGACACGACGATATCGACCTTGCCGCCGAGCGCTTCGAAGACTTCCAGCGCCTCGACGCCCGAGGAGGCCTCATGGACGGTATAGCCGCGCGAGGTCAGCGCCCGCGAGCCGCCCATGCGCACGGCGTCTTCATCCTCGACGAGGAGCACAGTGGCCGAGCCCGACAGGTCCTTGGCGCTGTCGGCGGCTTTCACCGGCGCAGCCGGCGCCTCGCTGACGTCGCCGGGCTTTTTCGCCTCCACGATATGGCGCGGCAGGAAGATGCGGAAGGTCGAACCCTTGCCGACTTCGGAATCGCAGAAGATGAAACCGCCGGTCTGCTTGATGATGCCATAGACCATCGACAGGCCAAGGCCGGTGCCTTTGCCGACTTCCTTGGTGGTGAAGAACGGCTCAAAAATCTTCTTCAGCACGTCCGGGGCAATGCCCGAGCCGCTATCCTCGACCTCGACCACGACATAGTCGGCAGGCGTGAGCTCGCGGTAGGAGAAGCTCTTGCATTGTTCGGCGGTGACGTTGCGGGTGCGCACGGTGAGGTCGCCGCCGGCCGGCATGGCGTCGCGCGCGTTGACGGCCAGGTTGACCACCACCTGCTCGAACTGGCCGATATCGACCTTGACCGGCCACAAATCGCGGCCGTGGTCGACCTTCAGCTTGATCTCGTTGCCAACCAGGCGGGCAAGCAGCATCCGGAGATCGGCAAGCACGTCGGTCAGGTTCAGCACTTCCGGCCGCAATGTCTGCTTGCGCGAGAAGGCGAGCAACTGCCGCACCAGCGAGGCCGCCCGGTTGGCATTCTGCTTGATGTTCATGATGTCGGGGAAGGACGGGTCCGACGGCCGGTGATTGGTCAGCAAAAGATCCGACGCCATAATGATGGCGGTCAGCACATTGTTGAAGTCGTGGGCGATGCCGCCGGCGAGCTGTCCGACCGCCTGCATCTTCTGGCTCTGCGCCATCTGGCCCTCGAGCGCCTTCTGCTCGGTGGTCTCGACGGCATAGACGATAGCCGATTCCTCGGCGCCCTCGCCGGTGCCGTCGGCGACGGCGTTGACGTAGAAGCGGATGTGACGCTCCTCATTGCCGGGCAGCAGCGTGTCGATCGGCTCGATGTCGGCCTGCCTCAGCCGCGCCTTCTCGAAGGCGGCGGCAAAGGCCGGCCGGTCGCGCTCATGGATCACGGTGTCCAGCCGCACGCGGCGGTCAACCGCGTCGCCGTCGACGACGGAGGAAAACAGCGACAGGAACGGCGCGTTGGTGCGCAGGATGCGGCCGCCATTGTCGACGGCGGCAATGGCCATCGGCGTCGAATTGAAGAAGCGAGTGAAGCGTACCTCCGAAGCCCGAAGATCGGCCGATGCGTCCTCGCCCTGGGTGCGGTTGAGCACGATGGTGCGGGTGGGACCGTTGGTCCCCTCGCGGCTGGCCGAGACCCGATGCATGAAGCGCACCGGCAGCGCCTCGCCGGTCGTCGTCGTAAGATCGAGATCGAGGACGGCGTTGCGGGTGGTGCCGGGATCGGCCTTGACCGAGCGCACCAGCGCCATGCCGTCGCCGGCGACGATTTCCGGGAGTGTCACGGCGCCAGGGGTGAAGCTCGCCAGATCGATGCCCAGCCATTCGGCGAGCGTGGCGTTGATGTAGGTGACACGGCCTTCCTGGTCGGCCGAGAAGAAACCGGCCGGCGCATGGTCGAGATGGTCGATGGCCTTCTGCAAGTCGAGGAAGAAACGCTCCTGCTCGGCCCGTTCCTGCGAGATATCGGCAAGCTGCCAGGCAAGCATCGGCAGGCGCTGACCGGGAACGCTGAAGGTCCGGGCCCGCGCCCGGTACCAGCGCGCGCCGGGTTCGGCGCCCGGCCGGATCGACTGTGCTAGCCGGAACTCACCGTCGCCGGCCTGGCCATCGCGCAAGCCCGAGGCCAGCCGGTATATGGTCACCGAAGCTTCGGGGACATCGGAAAGCAGGCCTTCGACCGTCTTCAGATCGGCGGCCGACGCAGCACCGGTCATCTCGGCGTAGGCCCGGTTGGCGTAGACGACGCGGCCCTTGGTGTCGGTGACGATCAGGCCCTGCGACATCGAATCGACGAAGGCCTTCGACAGTTCGTCCCCGGTCGAACGCGGCGCGATCTGCACGAAGCCGATGGCCGTGGCGAACAGGAAGCCGACGCCGATCATGGCAAGCACGCCCAGCATGCCGAGCAGGAACGGATCGCCAAGACGCTCGCGGAAAATGCCGAAAACGATTGCGGCCCCGGTCAGGACGATGATGAACACGATGAGCCGGGTAACCGCGCCTGGCCGCGTGTTCTGATCGACGATCGGTACCGGATAGAAATCGCCGCGCGTTTCCCTGGCCATATGCCCCCTGCTCGTGAGTTGTCCGACACCGCCCCCGGCCGGTTGAATCACATTCTCCTAATCCGGAAAAGGCCCTGGCGGCAAATGTCGGATAAAAATGACGCGTCGGTGTTTTCAAGCTGTTCACGAAGCGTGAAGGCAACTTGCGGTGGCTGGCCGCAACGGTCTAGTGTCCCTCCACTTCAAAAGCCGATTGGGGGCACCGATGCAGTGGCTGGATAATGTGGCGGGTCCCGGATATGCCGCAGCGCTGCTGTGGACGTTTGCTGCCCTTGTCCTGCTGGTCATCGTGCTCATCATCATCAGGCTGGTCCGCAACCTGACCTTCGGCACCTTCGTTGCCGGCGGCAGGAACCGCAAGACACGGCTGGCGGTCATGGACGCCACGGCGGTCGACAGCCACCGCCGGCTGGTGCTCATCCGTCGCGACGACATCGAACACCTGCTTTTGATCGGCGGCCCAACCGACGTTGTCGTCGAGCGCGATATCAGACTTGCGGCGCCACGCCGTCCGGCATTGACCGGCGATGGCGGTGTTGGCCAGCAGCAACAGGCGCCGGGTCCGCGCGCAGCACAACCCGCTCCCACCGCGCCCGCAAGGCAGGCGCCACCGCCGCAACCGGTAAGGGCTGCTCCAGCCGCCGTTCCGCCGCGCCAGGCCGCACCGGCGCCGAAACCGGCTCAAATCTACCAGGCGAGCAATGTGACACCGCTGCCGGCCTATGGCTCCGCCGCCAATACTGCCCGGCAGGCCCCGCCACCGAAGCATGAGTCCATCGACGATACGCTGATGCGGGAACTCGAGGTCTCGCTCGACGATTCGCACCCCAAACCGGCAAGCAAGCCGGCTGCGAAGGCACCGCAGTCTCTCGACGACGAGATGACCAAGCTGCTCGGCGAACTCGCCAGCCAGAAACGATAAAGCCCGGCGAACCGTCACATCTTGCCGATTCCCGATCGAACGCCGCTTAAGCGTGTCGCACAAATCCGTTCAGCGCGACGCGCTTTAACTTCGTGCGATTAAACCCTTCGCTAAAAACACAAATGGCCGGGAAACCCGGCCATTTCGATGAAACAGTCCTGCCTGACGGCAGCGGCTCAATCGTCGCGATAGACCTTCTCGCGGCGTTCGTGGCGCTCCTGCGCTTCGATCGACAAGGTCGCGATCGGACGCGCGTCGAGACGCTTCAGCGCGATCGGCTCGCCGGTTTCCTCGCAATAGCCGTATGTGCCTTCATCGATGCGCTGCAGCGCCGAATCGATCTTTGAAATGAGCTTGCGCTGGCGGTCGCGGGCCCGAAGCTCGATGGCGCGGTCGGTTTCCGAGGAAGCACGATCGGCGAGATCGGGATGGTTGGCGTTTTCCTGCTGCAGGATTTCGAGAGTTTCGCGCGCTTCGCGCAGTATGTCGGTCTTCCAGGTGACGAGCTTCAGGCGAAAGTAGGATTTCTGCCGTTCGTTCATGAACGGCTCGTCTTCGGAGGGTACGTAATTGGCTGTAACGATATCGTTCATTCGACTCACCCAACAACCCCAAATTTGGCGCCTATATATTCGTGCAGAGAAGGCTGCACAAGCGTAATCCGCGCGCGTTTCACGCAATTGTTAATGCCGTGCGGGCGATCCGTAGCAAAGCCTTCCACAGCAAGGGCGCGGGCGAATTCGCACATGATTCGCTGCGCTTGGGCGTCGCCGCCCATTGTGCCTCAGGCCTTTCTCGTGGCTAATCCAGTTGTGTCATTGGTGGGCAGCACACCATTGGGGGTCCGGTGAGCAGACTGTATCTGTTGAGGCATGCAAAGGCTGGCTGGGCCCTGCCCGGCGTGCGCGACTTCGATCGCCCGCTCGACGCATCCGGCATTGCCGATGCCGAAATGATGGGGACGGCGATGCGTGCCCGCAACTACATCCCCGATATCACGCTCTGCTCCAACGCCAAGCGGGCGCGCCAGACGCTGGAAGGCATCGCCGGCCACACCGATACCGGCCGGGTGCTGTTCTTCGACACGCTCTACAGCGAGGATGCCGCCGGCTACCTCGCCATCGTCCGCAGCAATGGCGGGCCGGGCTCGCTGCTCGTCATAGGCCACAATCCGATGACGGAAGACCTTGCCATGGCGGTCTCGGGCGACGGCGACGAGGCTGCTCGGGCCATCATGAACCATGGTTTCCCGACCTCCGGCCTTGCGGTCGTGCGCTTCAGCGGCAACCTTGCGGAAGCCTCGCAAGGCGCCGGCTACCTCGAAGCCTTCCTGACCCCCGTCGATCTCTGAGCCGAGCCGGCCGAGGCCGGGCGCCATTTCAAACTTGAACCGCAAAGCCTATATCGGGCGCAAGAGCACGCCTGAGAGAACAGATTTTGGCATCATCGCTGACCACTTTCACCGACGAAGCGAGAATTGCCCTGGATACGCTGTCGGGGCGTGCGAGCGGGCTTTTTTCGCCGTCGCTTCGGCTGGGCGTCACCGGCCTGTCCCGGGCCGGCAAGACGGTGTTCATCTCGGCTCTCGTCCACAATCTCATCCATGGCGGGCGCCTGCCGCTGTTCGAGGCGCAGAAGTCGGGACGGATCGCGCGCGCCTTCCTTGAGGAACAGCCGGATGATGCGGTGCCGCGTTTTCAGTACGAGGACCATATCTCGGCGCTGGTCAACGACCGCGTCTGGCCGGACTCGACGCGCGCCATTTCGGAACTCAGGCTCACCATCGAATATGAGTCTGCCTCCGGCTGGAACCGGATGTTTTCCAGCGGCCGATTGTCGGTCGACATCGTCGACTACCCCGGCGAATGGCTGCTCGACCTGCCGCTGCTCGGCAAATCCTTCGCCGATTTTTCGCGCGAGGCGTTCGAGATGGCGATGCTGCCGGTGCGGGCCGACCTGTCGCAGGACTGGCGGACGCTGTCGGCGACCATCGACCCCAATGCCGATGCCGATGAGATGACGGCGCGACGCCTCGCCGAGAGCTTTGCCGCCTACCTCAAGGCCTGCAAGCTCGACGAGCGGGCGCTTTCGACCTTGCCGCCCGGCCGTTTCCTGATGCCTGGCGACCTCGAGGGATCGCCGGCGCTGACCTTCGCGCCCTTGCTGCTCAAGGGTGAGAAACGGCCGCGCTCCGGCTCGCTGCAAGCGATGATGGAGCGCCGCTACGAAGCCTACAAGACGCATGTGGTGAAACCGTTCTTCCGCGAGCATATCACCCGCCTTGACCGCCAGATCGTGGTGATCGACGCTATGCAGGCGTTGAACGCCGGCCCCGGCGCGATGGCCGACCTGGAACGCGCGGTGACCGAAATCCTCTCCTGTTTCCGTCCTGGCCGAGGCAATTTCCTCACCGACCTGTTTTCACGCCGCATCGACCGCATCCTGGTTGCCGCGACCAAGGCCGACCATCTGCATCACGAAAGCCATGACCGGCTGCAGGCAATCGTGCGGCGGCTTGCCGACCGCGCCGTGGCGCGGGCAAATTTCACCGGCGCCGATGTCGACGTGGTCGCCATGGCGGCGGTGCGCGCGACGCGCGAAGGCACGGTCAAGCAAGGCCGCGAAACCCTGCCGGTGATCATCGGCACGCCGCTGAAGGGCGAGAAGATCAACGGCGAAACCTTTGATGGTAAAGCCGAAACCGCCATATTTCCCGGGGACTTGCCGGAGAAAATCGATGCGGTTTTCGACGTTTCCGAAGCCGACCACCGGCAGAGCAGCGACGATCCGGCGATCCGTTTCGTGCGCTTTCGCCCGCCAAAGCTCGAACGCACCGCTGAAGGCGTCACGCTGTCGCTGCCGCATATCAGGCTCGACCGCGTCTTGCAGTTCCTGATCGGAGACCATCTGGCATGACCGCGCCCCGCAGACCGGCAGCATTCCGCATCGAGCCGGAGGCCGAACCGAAGCAGGAAACGCGCCGCCCCCATGCCGAGCCGTCGGCACGCAAGCCGCGCGCCGTCGTCGTGCCGGCCGAGATCGATGTCTTCGACGAACCCGACATTGTCGCCGCCGAACCGCCGCCGGCGACCGCGCCGCGCAGGCGCTCGCTGTTTGCCAGCCTGTTTTTCGGCGCGGTCGGCGTGCTGGTTTCGCTCGCCGTCGGCCTGTGGACCGACCAGCTCATCCGCGACCTGTTCGAGCGCGCAGAGTGGCTGGGGTGGCTGGCAGCGGGAATGGCCGCAATTGCCGTGTTGGCCCTCGCAGTCGTGCTGGTGCGCGAATTCCTGGCTATCGCCCGGCTGGCCGAGGTCGAAAAACTGCAAAAGCGGGCGCTCGATGCCATGGCGCGCGACGATCCGAAGGCTGCGAGGGCCGTCGTCGAAGAGCTTTCGGCCTTTGTCGCTGCGAAACCCGAAACCGCGGCCGGCAGGCGCTCCCTGGCCGAATTGCGCGGCGAGATCATCGATGGCGGCAATCTGATGCGACTGGCCGAGACCGAGATTCTCGGGCCGCTCGATGCGAGAGCCAAGGTGATGATCCTCGAAGCAGCCAAACGCGTGTCGCTGGTCACCGCCGTCAGCCCCCGCGCACTCGTAGACGTTGCCTATGTCGTGTTCGAGGCCGGGCGCCTGATCCGCCGCTTGTCCGAACTCTACGGCGGCAGGCCGGGCACGCTGGGCTTTTTCCGGCTGGCGCGCAGCGTTCTTGCCCATCTGGCGGTGACCGGCTCGATCGCCGTCGGCGACAGCTTTGTCCAGCAGATCGTCGGCCATGGCCTTGCCGCACGGCTTTCGGCGAAACTCGGCGAAGGCGTGGTCAACGGCATGATGACGGCGCGTATCGGCATTGCTGCCATGGAGACGGCGCGGCCCCTGCCCTTCATTGCCGGCAGGCGGCCGGGTATGGGCGATTTCCTGTCGGCGCTGACCTCGTTTGCGGCCAGAAAAGAGAATGAAGCACCCGCCTCGACCAAGTGAACGCCCCCTCGCGGTCACCAAGCATTAACCAATCTTGTTCATGGTCGTCCAACAACAGCCTCCTTGTTGCCGGGTGTCGTCTATGAAAAGCGTAATCTTGTCCTGCGTCCTGCCCCTGGTCGCGCTTGCAGCACCTCTGGGCCCGACCGGGAAAGCCTTTGCAGCCGAGCCCGACAAACAGTTCTTCCGCACCGTCGAAGGCAAATGGGTCGGCCCGGGCGAAATCATCGCCGGCAAATACAAGGGCACGAAGTTCACCTGCAGCTTCGACGGCTCGACGCCGGACAACAAGACCGGCATGACGCTCGATGGCGACTGCCGCGTCGGTGTCTTCACCCAGAAAATGTCGGCGACCGTCGAGCGCAAGGGCCGCGACTACAAGGGCAATTTCATGGGCGGCGCCGCGGGGTCGGGCCTGGACATCATCGGCGGCAACGTGGTCGATGCCCGCAAAGTCGTCTTCACCATCAACCGCAACCAGCTGCGCGGCGTCATGCAGGCCCGCATTCCCGACGACAATTCGATGACGGTGACCATCGCCGTGCGCGTCGACCAGCAGCTGGTGCCGGTCATCGGCATGAGCCTCAAGCGCGTCGATGCCGTCGAAGTTGGCTCCATCGCCAAAAACTGACTCTCAAGCGGTTCCCCCAAAAAGCGCGGAACGGGGTTGCACTGCGCGATAGCTGAGCGATTCCGCTCAGCTCGATGTCGGAAAATGACAGGCCACCTTGCGGCCGGGTCGGCGCTCCTCAAGCACGGGCCGCTCGGTGCGGCACCTTTCTGCCCCGATCGGACATGTGGCGCGCAACCGACGATGTCAGCGTCTCCGACGGCCCAAGCCACAGCAAGGCCAACGTGTCAGGGTCCTGTGCGTGCCGGCCGTCCTTCGTGTCAGCGCGATGCGCTTTAAGAACACCAGCAAAAAAGGCGGCGGCTACTCGAGCCACCGCCTTTCTCAATTTCCGAACGAAGAATCAGCCCTTGATGGCGGCCGTCAGCTCGTCATAGGCCTTGCAGGCGTCGGCCGGCGTGGTGGCGCCCTGATATTTGGTCGTCACAGCCTGCACCTTGGCGGTCAGGTCGGCGGCCTTGGACGGATCCTTGGTGATCGCCTCCTGCAGCGCGGCGGTCATCTCCTGCGCCTTCTTGGCGGCAATCTCCTGCGTGCATTCAGGCGCCTTCGAACAGGCCGATGCGGCAAGCATGGCGACACCCACGCCGACGAGCAAAAACTTCTTCATGTCAGTCATTCTCCTCACGAAGGCAGAACTTGATCGTCGCTGCCTTCCAACGGCCGAAGCCTGGCGTCCCATAGCCGCCGATTGCGGCAAAACGCAACGTGTGCGGCGCATAAACTTGTGCAGCGCTGCTGCAACGGCGCGGACGGCCTGATTGAGGCCGCCCGTGTCAGACGAAGCAAGGTTTCAGCCACGAGGCTGCAGCAGCGCCAGTGCGGCCGTCGCCGCGGCAAGGACGGCGGTTAGGGTCAAAGGCCCCGTAGCGCCATAGGTGTCCACGACATAACCGCCGACAACCGCACCGACGGTGATGGCAACCTGGAAGGAAGTGACCATCAGGCTGCCTGCTGCTTCCAGCGCATCAGGCGCCGCGCGGGACATATTGGTCGGCAGCACAACCGGCGCCATGCCGAAGGCGAAGCCCCACAGCGTAACAAAGCCGAAGGCAACGCCGGTTTGCGCGCCCCAAAGCACCAAAGCGAGTGCCGCAAACGCCATCAACGCGGCGGTAACTGCGAGGGCCATGTGGATGTTGGTGTCGGCCAGGCGGCCACCGGCAATATTGCCGATCACAGCGGCGATGCCGAACCCGAGCAGCGCCAGGGCAATCGGCCCGGTTGTGAGGAGCGTCACCTGTTCGAGGAACGGGCGCACATAGACCGAGCCGGCAAAATGCCCGGTCATCAGCAGAACAATGGCAAGCATGCCGAGTTGGATGCCACGCCGCCGTGTCAGCCGAAAGACGTCTGCAAGGCTGTTGCTTGCCGCCGCAGGCAAGGTCGGCAGGCTGAGAAGCTGCAGCAGCATGGCAAGCGCGGCCAGCCCCGCCGTCATGGCCATCGCGCTGCGCCATCCCAGCCAGTCGCTGATCAACGCACCCATCGACGGCGCGGCAATGGTCGCGAGCGAGACGCCGAGGGTCACGATCGCCATGCCGCGACCTGTCGCATTGGCGCCGACCAGCCGCGCCACGACGGCAACGGAAAGTGCCCAGAAAGCGCTGAGAGCAATCCCCAGTCCGGCCCGGCCCAGCAACAACAGCCAGAAATTGGGCGCCAGCGCCGCAAGAATATTGGAACCGACCGCCAGGGCCATGAGGCCAACCAGCACCGCCTTGCGGTTCAATCGACCGATGAGAACATTGCTCAACATGGCCGTCACGGCGCCAACGGAAGCGGTGGCGGTGACGACCTGTCCGGCCGTTCCCTCGCTGATGCCGAGATCGCGCGCCATCGGCGTCAACAGACCTGCCGGCAAGAATTCGGCAGACACCAGGGCAAAGCTGGTGGCCGCCAATGAAAGGACCGCGAACCAGGTGGCCGCGCTCCACGCGGCTGGTGCATCGGCATCAAGGCCAATGGCGGCGTCTTCAAGCTGTAATGTTGTGTCAGTCACGGGAAGATCTCCACAGTTTGGAGATCTTAGATAGGCGAGTCCGCCCGGATGTTATGTACCTTAAAATCCGAAATTCATATCCATTCGTCCGGGAATTGTGCGGCGCACAACGCCTGGCGAGACATTGGTGATGCGCTTGAACGCGCGGGCGAAGGACGCCTCGGAATCATAGCCCAAACGGGTAGCGACTTCGGCAACAGACAAGCCGTTTTGGCCCAGCAATTCGCGGGCAAGCTGCATGCGCAGGCGGGCGAGATAATGTGCGGCGCCCTCCCCCAATACCGCGCTGAAGCGCTCGGCGAAAATCGAACGCGATTGGCCTGCCACGCCGGCCAGGCTTCCCAGCGTCCAGCTGTGGCCGGGGTCGCGATGCATGGCCGCCAGAGCGCGGCCTATATGGGGGTCGCGGATGGCTGCGAGCCAACCGGTGGTCGAGGCGCCGTTGCAATTGACCCAGCACCGGATGAGCCTGGCTGTCAGCAAATCCGCCATACGCGACAGGATGGTGGCGCTGCCCATCTGCGGTTGCGCGGCCTCCACCGTCATGGCCGCCAGCAAAGGGCCGACGATCGGGTCATTGCCGGCCACGTCGCAACCCTTGATGAGAGGCGGCATCAACGTGATCAACGGATTGAGCGCATAGGAGCCGAGAGACATGGAGCCGCAGAAAAGGGTGCTTGTCGCGCCCGTTCCCTGCCGTATCACTTCGCAAACGTTGCCGCCCAACTTGATCACCTGGCAGCCCTCGAGCGAATCGCCCAACACGTCCGGCGCACTCGCCAGCCGATGGGCGATGCCTTGCGGCAGCAGCACCAGATCGCCATCGCGCAACTCCTGCCAGCCTTGCGCTTCGGTGTGAATCCAGCATGGACCCTGGCCGACAAAGTGAAAACGAAGCAGTTGTTGTTGCGGAAAGTCTATGCTCCATGGGTGCCGGAGTTCGCAGCGGCCATAGTTGACGCCACTCAAGCGAAAGTCTTGCAGAACTTCGCTGAGCGCATCCATCGGGATATGTGGCAGCGGCGACGGCCGGGACGAATAATCAGGCATTTGCCAGATATAGATACCGGCCGTCCGACAGGCAAGCGCAGACTGTTGTTCCACCGGGGAATCGCTGCCGCGGCACCCTACCCATCCTGGCAGGCTTCCCGCCCTTGCCTCCCGCTCCCGGTGCATGCAAGGAGTGCTGTCGGACACAGGGACAAGAGGCATGGCAGCGGAAGCATCGGGCAGCGATCTCATTCAGGTGGTGGCGCTGCTTGCCGCAGGCGTCGTCGCCGTTCCGATCTTCAAACGCATGGGGCTGGGCTCGATCCTCGGCTATCTCGCCGCGGGCGTGGTCATCGGCCCGTTCGGTATTGGCATTTTTTCCGAATCGGAAGCCATCCTGCATGTCGCCGAACTCGGCGTGGTTATGTTCCTGTTCATCATCGGGCTGGAGATGCAGCCGTCGCGGCTATGGGGCCTGCGCCGCGAGATTTTCGGCCTCGGCGCGCTGCAGGTCGGCGTCTGCGCCTTGCTGCTCACCGGTGTTGGTCTCGCCGGCGGCTTTCCGATCGCGCAATCCTTCGTTGCCGGCGCCGGTTTCGTCCTGACCTCGACGGCTATCGTCATGCAGCTTCTGGAAGAACGCGGCGAGATGGCGAGCCCCAAGGGCCAGCGCATCGTGTCCATCCTGCTGCTCGAGGATCTGGCAATCGTGCCGCTTCTGGCGCTGGTCGCCTTCCTGGCGCCGGGCGGCGCCGAGATGACCCTGCAGCAGAGGCTGGCCGAAATCGGCATCGGTCTTGGCGCCATCGTCGGGCTGGTGGTGGCCGGCCGCTATCTGCTCAATCCGTTCTTCCGCATCCTGGCCGACGCCAAGGCGCGCGAGGTGATGACGGCGGCAGCACTTCTGGTCGTGCTGGGGTCGGCGCTGGTCATGCAGCTTTCCGGCCTGTCGATGGCGATGGGCGCGTTCCTGGCCGGCGTGCTGTTGTCGGAATCGACTTTCCGCCACCAGCTGGAGGCCGACGTCGAGCCATTCCGCGGCATCCTGCTTGGCCTGTTCTTCCTCGCCGTCGGCATGTCGCTCGACCTGCATGTGGTGGCCGACAACTGGCGGCTGATCGCCGTCTATGTCGTCGCCTACATGGCGATGAATGCGCTCGGCATCTATCTCGTCGCCCGCATGCTGAAGAGCGGTCATCGTGAAGCGCTGGAACGCGCCGTGATCATGGCGCAAGGCGGCGAATTCGCCTTCGTCCTCTATTCGGCCGCGGCGGCGGTTGGCATCATCGACAGCCGGGCCAACGCAACGCTGACCGCTATCATCATCATCTCCATGGTGCTGACGCCGCTGGCCATCATTGCGCTCAAATATTTGACGCCGCGCGACGAGCAGTCGCTTGAAGGCGTCGACATCGCCGACGGCCTTACCGGCAGCGTGCTGGTCATCGGCTTCGGCCGTTTCGGCCAGATCGCGAGCCAGCCGCTTTTGTTGCGCGGCATCGATGTGTCGATCATCGACAATGATGTCGAAATGATACAGGCGGCCGCCGATTTCGGCTTCAAGGTCTACTATGGCGACGGCACGCGGCTCGACATTCTGCGCGCCGCAGGTGCAGGCCGCGCGCGCGCCGTGCTGATCTGCGTCGACAAACCGGACGCCACGGTGCGCATGGCGGAACTGATCAAGGCGGAGTTCCCGTTGCTGACTGTCCTGGCGCGTGCCTTCGATCGCGGCACCGCCCTGTCGCTCATCCGCGCCGGGGTCGACTTCCAGCTGCGCGAGACCTTCGAATCGGCCCTCGTCTTCGGCGGTTCCGCGCTCGAGGTTTTGGGCGTCGAGCCGGAAGATGTCGCCGATGTCATCGAGGATGTGCGACGGCGCGACAATGCCCGACTGGAGACGCAGCTGGCCGAAGGCGTCCGCGCCGGGCAACGTTTCCTCAGGGGCAATACCGGCACGCCGATCCCGACGCCGCTGACGCAACCGCGCCGGCCCGGCCAGGCGCTGAACGAAGAGACGGCCGGCGTGCTGCACAAGCCCGAGCCCGCCGATCAGGGGGAAAGCTGATGACCGCATCGGATGAGCGCGCGCTCGCCGTCACCAAATTCTGGCGCGAGGCCGGCGAAGACGCGTGGTTCGAGAAGAACGACGTCTTCGACGCGGATTTCCGCAGCAGGTTTCTCGACCTGCACTTTGCCGCCGCGCGGCGCGAGTGCGACGCATGGTCGGAGCATGCCGAGGGTTCGCTGGCGCTGATGATCCTGCTCGACCAGTTTCCGCGCAACTGCTTTCGCGGCTCAGGCCATATGTACGCCACCGATCCGCTGGCACGGCACTTTGCCGCCAAGGCGATTGCGGCCGGCCATGACCTTTCGCTGGAAGAAAACCTGCGCGTCTTCCTGTACCTGCCCTACGAACATTCGGAACTGCCCGCCGACCAGGACAGATCGGTCGAGCTCACCACCGCCAGGGCGCCGGAGTATGTGAAATACGCCATCGAGCACCGCGACATCATCCAGCGCTTCGGCCGCTTTCCGCACAGGAACAAGATGCTTGGCCGCGAGACGACGGCGGACGAACAGGCATTTCTCGATGGCGGCGGCTTCTCCGGTTAACCCAGCCACCAATCGCGGCCGGAAGCCAGCCGCTCTATGCCTGACGTATCGACGGCGCTGAGCCGCTCGGTCACGCTCCTGCCGCCCACCGCCAGATCCGGCGCGATCTCTGCCAAGGGCGCCAGCACGAAGGCGCGCTCCACCATTCGGGGATGCGGCACCTCCAGCCCGGTTTCGTGGATTGTGCGGTCGCCGAACACCAATATGTCGATGTCGATCAGGCGCGGACCCCAGCGCTCCTCGCGCACCCGCTTCAGCTTGCGCTCGGCCTCGAGGCAGAGGTCGAGCAGCGCCCTTGGCGCCAGCGAGGTCGAGATTTCGGCAGCGGCGTTGAGGAAATCCGGCTGGTCGAGCTTGCCCCAGGGCGGCGTGCGGTAAAGTGAGGAGACGGCGACGACGCGCGTGCTCTCGTCGGCGTCGAGCAGGCGCAGCGCCGCCGCCATCGAGGCCGAGGGATCGCCAAGATTGCCGCCAAGGCTGAGATAGACCGTGTTATTGTTACTCTGGCCAGACAACGGTCACCTCGACATAATCGAGCACGCCGGGCACCGGTGCGTTGGGCTTGCGCACGGTGATCTCGGCCTTCCTGATCTGCGGGAACCGTGAAGTCAGCGCCTTCGCCACTTCGAGCGCCAGCGCCTCGATCAGGAAGCGGCGATGTCCAGTGACGATCTTTTCAATCACCGTGAAGGCGATGCCGTAATTGACGGTGTCCTCGATGGAATCATCCTCCAGCGGGCGGCTGGGCTCGACCGTCAACTCGGCATCGACATAAAAACGCTGGCCAAGCGCCTCTTCCTCATCCAGCACGCCGTGCCGGGCAAAGAAGGCGCAGTTCTTCATGCGGATGACGTACATTTCTTAGTGTCCTGGGCTCAGCGTCCTGGCTTTTCGCGCGCCAGCATAGCATCGGCGACCGCCAGTGCGTCCACGTTGATTGCGACATCGTGGACGCGAAACAGATCGGCGCCCTTCAGCCTCAGAATGACACTGGTGGCTACCGTCCCGGCGGCGCGCGCGCCGGCTTCGCGGCCGGTGACGGTGCCGATGAAGCGTTTTCTGGAGGTGCCGGCCATCAAGGGAAAACCGAGCTCCTTAAGCTCGGAAAACCGCGCCATCAGGTCGAGGTTTTCCTCAGCCGTCTCCTTGGCGAAGCCGAAGCCGGCATCGAGTACGATATGATCGTCCGCAACGCCGCTGCGCCTGGCGACTTCCAGCGAAGCCTTGAGGAACAAAAACTGGTCGGCGATGACGTCGGGCAGTTTTTGCCGCCCGCGCCCGGTATGCATGATGACCAGTCCGGCGCCGGTCTCGGCGGCGACGCGGGCGATGCCGGGTTCACGCTGCAAGCCCCAGACATCGTTGACGATATGCGCGCCGGCGGCGACGGCGAGGCGCGCGGTTTCCTCGCGATAGGTGTCGACCGAAATCAGGGCTTCGCCTGAACTGGCGAGCGCGGCGATGACCGGCAGGATGCGGGCCTGCTCTTCTTCAGGCGTCACGGGCGAGGCGCCGGGGCGCGTCGATTCCCCGCCGATATCGACGACGGCGGCGCCTTCTTCCACCATGCGGTGCGCCTGCGCCACCGCCTGGTCAGGCGTGATGAACAGTCCGCCATCCGAAAAACTGTCGGGCGTGACGTTGAGAATGCCGACCACAATGGCTTTCTCGCCAAGGTCGAGATGGCACTTATGCGCCAGTTGCCATCGCCTTGTCGTCATTGTCCTTCAACCATGTGTCTCATTGGCATGTGGCTCATTGGCATGTGGCTCATCGAGCGCTTGCAATCCATCAACGATGCGTGATCGGTGGAAGATCAATTCCGTTGCGCCGGCAACGGCCGTAAAGCAAGGTGAGTGAAGAGGCAACATGATGAAACGACCCCTGCTCTGCGCCCTGATGCTGGCTTTGACCGTCCTGCCGGCGAATGCTGCCAATCTGGTGAAGACCTACAGCTATTTTGCCATCGGCGGCAGCACGCTCGATGACATCGAGACGCAATTGTCGAAGCATGGACCCGAGGTGAAAAGCACCGGGATGCGGCATCCAGGCGCCACCCAGATGGCGTTCACCACCCGCATCAGCTACGCGCAAACCGCAGACACCTGCCGCATCGCCAAGGCCGCCGTTACCGTCAAGGTCAAGGTCATCCTTCCGGAGTGGCGCAGGCCGCGCAAGGCCGATCCCGATGTCAGGCTGTTCTGGGACACCCTGTCGGCCGACATCAAGCGCCATGAGGAGCGTCATGTCGAGATCGCCAAGAACCACGGCCGTCTGCTCGAAGACGCGCTGAACGCGAGCTTTGCGCAAAAGACCTGCGCCGGGGCAAAGGCGAAGGCGGCGCAGATCACCGCGGCCGAACTCGCCAGGCATGACCAGGACCAATTGCGCTTCGACCGCGTGGAAGGCGTGAATTTCGAAAGCCGCATCCTGCGGCTGCTGCGCTACCGCATGCAGCGCGTCGAGAACGGCCAGCTTCCGCCCGGCTGAAACACGGCGATACCAAGCCAATTCTGCCGAAACATGAGGCCAGCCCCAGAAAATTTTCGGGCATAGGTCGAAATCGGCCTATACGGGACGACATATGTCAGGCTCGCAAGATATGTCAGGCTGGCAAGGCGCGAGCTTCGAAACACCAGATCAAGACCAATTGAGGCGGCGCGTAGCGGAGCGGCCATTTGGCGCCGCGCAATCGCTCTCAAACTTTATGGATGAAATGATATGGACCAAGCTGTCGACAAGCCGGCTAGGCTGCCTCCCGCCGCACCGCTGACGGAAAGCGAGAAGAACGTCATCATCGCCGGCATCCTTTTGTCGATGCTGTTGGCGGCGCTCGACCAGACAATCGTCGCGCCGGCCATGCCGACCATCGGGCGTTCGCTCGGCCATGCCGACTACCTGCCGTGGATCGTGACCGGCTATCTCCTGACGGCGACGGCCATGGCGCCGCTCTACGGCAAGATTTCCGACGTCTATGGCCGCCGGCCGACCGTCTATGCGGCGATCCTGATCTTCCTTCTGGGATCGCTGGTCAGCGCCATGGCCCCCAACATGTTCGTGTTGGTTGTCGGCCGGGCGATCCAGGGTGCGGGCGGCGGCGGCCTGTTCGCCCTGGCGCAGATCGTCATCGGCGACCTCGTGCCGCCGCGTGAACGCGCGCGTTATGCCGCCTGGATTTCGGGCACCTGGGCTGTCGCCAGCATCGCCGGGCCTTTGCTCGGCGGCGGATTTGCCGAACATCTGCATTGGTCGCTGATCTTCTGGATCAATATCCCGCTCGGCATCTTGGCCATGGCCATCATCAACAAGCCGCTGCGCAAACTGCCGGTCGCCGCAAAGCGGCATCGCATCGACGCGCCGGGCGCGCTGCTTCTGGTGGTGGCGACGGCATTGCTGCTTTTGGCCCTCAACTGGGGCGGCAGCGCCTGTCCATGGGTCTCCCGCGAGATCGTCGGCCTGCTCGCCTGTTCGGCGGTCTTCTGGGGTGCGTTCGCGCTCAGGCTGATGCGTGCGGCCGAGCCGCTGATTTCGCTTGAAGTGCTGAGCAATCCGATCGTGCTTGCCGGCACGGCGTCGATGTTCCTGCTGCAGGCCGCCAATATCGGCCTGTCGGTGTACCTGCCGGTCTATCTGCAGTCGATCATCGGCCTGTCGGTCAGCCAGTCGGGCCTTGCCATGCTCGGCCTGCTGCTCGGAACGGTCGCCGGCGCGACCTTCAGCGGCCGCACGATACCGCGCTTCTTCCACTACAAGCGTATCGCCATGGTCGGCGTTCTCTTCGCCATTATCTGTCTTGGCGTGCTCAGCCTGGTCGCCGGCCGCGCCTCGCTGCTGGTGGTCGAGCTCTTGACCATCTGCATCGGCCTTGGAAGCGGCACCACCTTCCCGGTCGCCACCGTATCGGTGCAGAACGCCGTCGACCGCGCGCATCTCGGCGTTGCCACCGGCGTGCTGACCTTCCTGCGTTCGCTGGGCAGCGCGCTCGGCGTCGCCATGCTCGGCGCGGTCGCGCTCGGCTATGGCCTGCCGCTTGCCGGCGAAGGCGCGCCGGCTGCCGGACAGATCGTCTCGGCGACGCCCTTCATGATGATCTTCCTTGCCGCGGCCGTCACGCTCGTGCTGGCGCTGATGACGCTGGCGCTGATGCCGGAGAAGTCACTGCGCGGCCGCGACGACGCCGAGGCGCCAGTCGTTCTGGTGGAGTGATTCGGAAAGCCCTGTAGGACCTACTCCACGACGCCGAGCTTCTTCTGCAGGCTGGTCGACGACGTCGTGTACTGGAAGACGATGCGCTCACCGGGGCTGATGATGCGCTTGGCGGCCTGCGCCATCAGCGCCACCTCGTGAAAACCCGACAGGATCAGCTTCAGCTTGCCTGGGTACCAGTTGATGTCGCCGACGGCAAAGATGCCTGGCACCGAAGTCTGGAATTTCTCGGTATCGACCGGGATGAGGTTCTCATGAAGGTTGAGCCCCCATTCGGCGATCGGGCCGAGCTTCATGGTCAGGCCGAAGAACGGCAGCATGCGCGTGCACGGCACCTCGATGTCGCCGTCAGGCCCGCCCTTGATGGTAGCAGAGGCCAGCTCGCCGTCGGCGCCGGTCAGGCCGCTCACCTGGCCGACCCGGAACTCCAGCTGCTTCATCTCCTGCATGGCATACATCTTGTTGACGCTGTCGGGCGCCGCCCTGAATTCCGCGCGCCGGTGGACCAGTGTCACGCTTTTTGCCACCGGCTGCAGGTTCAGCGTCCAGTCGAGTGCGGAATCGCCGCCGCCGACGATGACGAGGTCGTGGCCGCGGAATTCCTCCATACGGCGCACCGAATAGAAGACGCTCCTGCCCTCATAGGCCTCGATGCCGGGAATGGGCGGCCGTTTGGGCTGGAACGAGCCGCCACCGGCGGCGATCACCACCACCTTGGCTTCGAACACCTCGTTCTCGTCGGTGGTGACCCGAAATGAGCCGTCGTCCAGCTTTTCCAGGCTGGAGACCATGCGGTTGAAGGTAAAATCCGGCTTGAACGGGTGAATCTGCTCCAGCAGTCTGTCGACCAGCCCTTGCGCCGAGATCGAGGGCCAGCCTGGAATGTCGTAGATCGGCTTTTCCGGATAGAGTTCGGCGCATTGGCCGCCGGGCCGGTCGAGGATATCGATCAGATGGCACTTCATGTCGAAGAGGCCGAGTTCGAACACGGCGAACAGGCCGACCGGCCCCGCCCCGACAATGAGTGCGTCCGTCTTGATTATATCGGTCATGCCAGGCGAGCCTCATTGTCAAACTGGGCCGAAACTGGCGCGAGACTGCATGAGCATTGGCCCGCTGCCAAGCGGCGGCGGGAAAAATCAGATGCTACGGGAGATCAACCCTGGCGAGCCGGCACGCGCACGACGAGGCCGTCAAGCGCGTCGCGCACCTTGATCTGGCAGGACAGGCGCGAGTTCGGCTGGACGTCATAGGCAAAGTCCAGCATGTCCTCTTCCATCGCCTCCGGCTCGCCGACCTCGGCCGTCCAGGCTTCGTCGACATAGACATGGCAGGTCGCGCAGGCGCAGGCGCCGCCGCATTCTGCCTCGATGCCCGGCACCGCGCTACGGATCGCATTCTCCATGACGGTCGAGCCGTTTTCGGCCTCGACATCGAAAGGAGTGCCGTCATGGGCAATGAAGGTCAGCTTGGTCATTTGTCACCTGAAGGGAGTCCCAGCCGAGATAATCACTCCGCCGGACAAGTCAACTGCCGCGCGAAAGCGCCGCTTTGTGACGTTTTTTCGGAAAGCTGGCCAAAGCACGCCCTGGCCCCGTCGATTCATCCCGGTGGCCGCTGCCGAGCGGCAGCCATTACCGGCTGATGGCGGCGATGAAATCGCGCACTTCCTCGATCAGGGTGCCGAGGCGCTTGAGGATGCGCGCATCTTCCGGCTGCTGTTCGATCGAGGTGGCGCAGTCGGCGATGGCAAAGGCGCCGACCCCGCGCGCCGAACCTTTCAGCCCATGCGCCAGAAGCAGTCGCTCCCTGATGTCGGCATCGACTATTCTGTCGCGGACGGAAAGCGCCTGCTGTACGAACAGTGCCAATACCTCCTGTTCGAGGGCGCGATCGCCCATTGTCTGACGGGCCAGATGGGCCAGATCCACTGGGCGCGAACGGGCCGGTCCCGACGCATCGCCGCCCGGCATTGAGAAGGCAATGCCGCTTTCACCGCGTACCAATTTGAAACTCCTTGTGCCGATCGCCGAAAAAACTAGGCGATTTCCGTCGCCAACGCGTTAATGAATGGGCTGGAAAATTGTTGCCGCTGAGGCGGTTAGATCACGTTGTCGTTAACCTTATATTTAAAGTTTTACGTATCTCGCGGAATGCATGTTTTCTTTACCCCTGTGTGTCATTACGATACGAAGGTCCATTTTCAGCCTCCTGCGTGGGATAAGACGAGCCAGAATCAGGCAAAAATAAGAAGTCCCTCGGCAGCTAGTACAGGGTAGCGAAGGCATGGCGAAGAAACCAACGACGACCAGAACTCTCGACAGCGACGTAGCCAGGGAACTCGAAAAGGCGCTAGACCTCGATCTCAGCGGAGACGGCAGCGGCGATCTCGATATCGCGGCGTCGATGGAAGATCTGGAAGCGCAGATATCGCAGGCCGCGGACGAACTGGCGCGCGAAGGCCGCCCCCAGAAGCCCGCTCCCGCTCAAAACGCGTCCGTCCAACAAAACCAGAGTGCGAAGCCGGCAGCCAAGCCCGCCGAGCTGCGCCCGGTCGAATCGCGCAACAGCGCCCAGCCAGCCGGCTTCAAGCCGGCAAACGATGACCGCCAAAAAGATTACAAGACGCTGCTGCACAGCCTCAACCGGCGCGCGTCGAGCACGATCTATTGGGTCGTGGCGTTCGTGTCGCTGGCCTGGATCGCCGGCGCCGGCGGCCTTGCCAATCTGCTGTTTGGCCCCAGCATCTGGAAAATTCGTACATTCGATCAAATCCTGGCCCGCCCTGAACTGATCGGCCTGGCGATCGCGGCAATCATACCGGTCGTCCTGTTTTGGGCCTTCGCGGCGATGATCCGCCGCGCGCAGGAAATGCGCATTGCCGCGCAGTCGATGACGGAGGTGGCTTTCCGCTTGGCGGAGCCGGAAAACCTCGCCCAGGATCGCGTGATGATGATCGGCCAGGCCGTTCGCCGTGAAGTGGCGGCGATGGGCGAAGGCATCGAGCGCACGCTGGCGCGCGCCGTCGAGCTCGAAACGCTGGTCCACAGCGAGGTCAACCAGATCGAACGCTCCTATTCGGAGAATGAATCGCGCATCCGGTCGCTGGTCGACGGGCTGGGCAGCGAGCGCGAAGCCGTCGTCACTCATGCCGAGCGCGTGCGCGCCTCGATCACCGGCGCGCATGAAACGCTGAAGGACGAGATCGGCGCCGCCTCCGACATTATTCGCGACTCTATCCTCAACGCGTCGACCAAGCTGTCGATGACGATCACCAATTCCGGCGACACGCTGATTGACCGCATCAATGAAAGCTCGATGTCGATCTTCGATTCCGTCGAAACCCGGCTGGATTCAATCACCGACAGGCTGTCGACATCGGGCGAAGCCTTTGCTTCGCTGCTCGACACCCGCATCGCCAAGCTGACGGACACCACAGACGGCCTGACCCGGTCGCTGACCGACCTGCTCGACGACCGCACCACCGGTATGGTGTCGCTGCTCGGCGGCGCCGCCCGCACCCTGAGCTCGGAATTCGAGTCCAGCCTGAACGGCATCGAGCGGACGCTGGCCGAGCGCGGCCAGGCGCTGATCAGCGAATTCCAGACCCGCGCCGAAGCACTCGATACCGGCACGCAGAAGCTCAACGCCGCGCTCGAGGCGCGCGCCCGCCAGATCAACGAAACGCTGGTCGAGCGCGCCCGCGAGATCGCCCACACCTTTGCCGAGAGCAAGGATCATTTGTCGGCCATGATCGATCAGGGCAAGACCCAGATCGGCGCCGACATGGCCGACATCGTCTCGTCGACCTCGTCGATGCTCGAAGCCCGCGCCAGCGATTTCGCCGGCCGGATGGAAGCCGCCCGCCATGTCGTGTCGCGCTCATTCGACACCGACATCCAGCGGCTTGCCGACGCCCGCGTCGGCATCGAGGACGCCGTCGAAAACCACAGCCGCAAGCTGTCCGAAAGCCGCGAACGCATGGCGGCTGCCATGCAGGCGGACCTGGCGAAGTTCGCCGAGGGCCGCGCCGGCATCGATGCGGCCGTAACGAACCAGGTGCAGAAGCTGGCCGAAGGCCGCAACCTGATCTCGCGCGCCCTGGAAGAGGATCTGCGCAAGGTCAACGAGTCGCGCGCCGCCATCGACGCGTCGCTGGGCAGCCATCTCGAGCGGCTTGAAGAAGGCCGCAACCGGCTCAACCAGGCTTTGCATGAAGACTCCGGAAAACTTGTGCAAGCCCGTACGATCATTGACGAAATGGTCGCCGGGCATGTCGGTAAGCTGGCCGAAGGCCGCAACATTCTGTCGCGCGCCCTGGAAGCCGATCTCGGCAAGCTCGCCGACAGCCGCGCCTCGATTGACGGGCTGGTCGCCGGCCAGGTTGAAAAGATCGCCGAAGGCCGCGCCATCCTGACCAAGGCGCTCGAAAACGACATTATCGGCATCAAGGGCGTGATCGAGAACCACTCGGCGAAACTGGCCGAGGACCGAACCGAACTCAGCAAGGCGCTGGAGAACGACCTATCCGGCATCAGAGGCCTGCTCTCCGACCATTCGAGCCGGCTTGCCGACGATCGTGGCCTGTTGTCACAGACGCTCGAGGCCGACCTCGCCAAGCTCGCCGAGAGCCGGTCGAGCATCGACGGGCTGGTCGCCGGCCAGGTCGAGAAGCTGGCCGAGGGCCGCGATATCCTCAAGCGCGCGCTCGAAGCCGACCTCAACACCATCAAGGGCGCCATCGCGGGTCATTCCGACAAGGTGGCGGAAGAGCGCGGTCAGCTTTCCAAGGCACTGGAGGCCGATCTGCAGAATGTGAACAGCCTGATCGCCGACCACTCGAACCGGCTTGTTCAGGATCGTTCGACGCTATCCCAGGCGCTTAAGGATGACCTTCAGAATGTGAACAGCCTGATCACCGACCACTCGAGCCGGCTTGTCCAGGATCGTTCGACGCTATCCCAGGCGCTTCAGGACGATTTGCACAATGTCAGCGGCATCATGGCCGATCATCAAAACAGGCTCGTCCAGGACCGTTCGGCGCTCTCAAAGGCACTGGAAGACGACATCGCCAAGCTGGCGGAGAGCCGCTCCAACATCGATGGGCTGGTCGCCGGACAGGTCGAGAAGCTCGCCGAGGGCCGAGACATCCTCACACGGGCGCTCGAAGCCGATCTCAATGCGATCAGGAGCGCCATTGCCGACCAGTCGCAGAAGCTGAGCGAAAACCGTGGCGAGTTCGCACGGGTGTTGGAAGCGGATTTGGAAAATGTCAACAGCCTGATCGAGGGTCACAGCGACAAGCTCGTCCGGGATCGCGCGACGCTGTCGAAGGCTCTCGAGGACGACCTCGCCAAGCTGGCCGAGAGCCGGTCGAGCATCGACGGACTGGTCGCAGGCCAGGTCGAGAAGCTGGCCGAGGGCCGAGACATCCTGAAACGTGCGCTGGAAGCCGACCTGCAGAAGCTGTCGGCAAGCCGCGGTGAGGTTGACGACATCATCGCCGGCCATGTCGGCAAGCTGGCCGAAGGCCGCAACATGTTGACCCAGGCGCTGGAAGACGATCTGGCAAAGCTCGCCGACATACGCAAGGACGTCGACCGCTCTCTGTCGGGCCATATCGACCAGATTGCCGGCAGAAGCACCGATATCTCGGCGGCAATCGCTGCCGATGTCGAGAAAATCGAGCAGGCCTTCAGCAAGCAGACCGGCATCATCGAAGAGCGCGCCGGAACCATGGAGCGCGCGTTGTCGGTGGGTGTCGACAATGTCCGCAGCGTGCTTGAAAAGAGCGCCGTCTTCGTTGCCGGCGCGCTCCGTGAGAAGGTGATGGAAGTCACCAGCGCGCTGCACGAACAGGCCGGTGCTGCCTTCAGTGATGCCGACCGCAAGATCGCCGAGCGTGCCGAGCAGACCTCGGCCGCCCTTTTGGCCCGGGCCGAGGACATCGCCCGGACCTTCGAGGACGCGGATCGCCGTCTGCACGCCCGTGCCGAGGACACATCGAGCGCCCTGCTTGCTCGCGCCGAGGATACGACGAATGCCTTGCTTGCTCGCGCCGAAGACACGACGAGCGTGCTGCTTGCCCGGCATGACGAGACGTCGAACTCGCTGCTCGCCCGCGCCGAAGAAACGGCCGGACGGCTGGCTGCCCGCGCCGGCGAGATCGCCGGCACGTTCGACGCCGCCGACCAGAAGCTGGTCGCCCGCGCGGTCGAGACGGCGCAGTCGCTGGCCGACCGCGCCGGCGACATCCTGCGTAACTTCGAGGGTGCCGACCAGCGGCTGAGCATGCGCATCGGCGAATCCGCCGAAGCGCTGGCCGCCCGCGCCTCGGACCTTGGCCGCATCTTCGACGCCGCCGACCAGCAGCTGATCTCGCGCATTGCCGAGGGTTCGGACGCGCTGTCGGCACGCGCCACCGAGATCAGCCGCATCTTCGACGAGGCCGATCACCGCCTGGTGTCGCGCATCGCCGACTCCACGTCGACGATCGGCGAGCATGCCGACAACATCGTCGGTGCCTTCGCCAGCACCGAGCAGCGCGTTGCCGAACGCGCACGCCAGACCGGCCAAGAACTTGCCGTCCACGCCCGCGAGATGGAGCAGGCTCTTGCCGGCGCCGACGAGCGGCTGGCCGCGAGCGTTGCGTCTGCAGCTTCGCGCGTCGAGGAACAGGTCGCCAGCGTCGAGAACCGCCTTCTTTATACGACGGAGACGATGGGCCAGAAGCTCAACGAGCAGGTTTCCAGCGCAGAAGCTCAGCTGATCTCGCGCGCCAACACGATTGCGGAGACTTTTACCGCAGTCGGCCAGCACATCGGCCAGAGCACCAACGACGCTGCCAAGACCATCGGCACCAATACCCGCGAGCTCAACACGATGCTGGCGGCGCGTTCGGCCGAGATGGCGAAGATCCTGGACGAAACCGCGCGGCCGCTGGTCGAGCGCTTCGCCCAGGGCGGCTCGGAACTGCAAAAGAGCATGGAAGAGGTCACCGAACGCGCGACCGAGAAGCTGCGCAGCGAAAATGCCGCCCTCGTCAACGCGCTCGCCAGCCGCACCGCCGAAACGCTGTCGGCCGTCGAAGGCGCGCGCTCGTCGCTCGCCGATAGCGTCGCCGACCTCATCGGCCGCATGAGCGTCTCCAGCTCGCAGCTTGGTGAGCTGATCGAACAGGCGGCGATCAACCTCGGCCAGGTTGACGAACGTCTGAGCGGCAGCACGCAAAGCTTCGCGGCAACCACCGAAAAGGCCGCGCAGACCTTCGCCAGCTCGGCACGCCTGGTCGATTCGAACACGACGCGGCTTACCGAACTGTCGTCGTCGACCCTGCGCGAAGTGGCCTCGATCGCCACCAAGTTCGACGAGCACAGCCGCTTGCTGTCCTCGGCTTCGGATCTGTTGAGCTCGGCGCAGAGCAATCTGGAGCACACGCTTGAGCGGCAATCGTCGCTCGAAGATCTCGCCGTCGGCCTGGTCAAGAAGTCGGAAGACCTCGAGAAGGTGATGCGTTCGTTCGAAAACCTTGTCGGCCAGACGATGCAGAATGCCGAAGGCAAGACGCTGGCATCAGCCGACAAGATCCGCATCGCCATAACGGAAGTGGTCGATTCGGCAACCAGCCGGTTCGCCGATGCGACCGAGGAGATGCGGCGCACCGCAAGCTCGATCAAGAGCGAGCTCGACCTCACCCGCGCCGAGCTCAAGAAGGGCGTCATCGAGATGCCGGAAGAGGCCAAGGAATCGACCTCGGCGATCCGCCGTGCCGTTGCCGAGCAGATCAACGCGCTCAAGGAACTTTCGGACATCGTTGCGAAATCGGGACGCGGCGGCGACAATGCCGAACCGCGCGCCCTGCGCCCGGCGCCGCAGGCGCCAGTGCAGCGCCCGGCCGAGCCGGTACGCCGCCCGCCGCCGGCGCCACAGCCGGAGCGCCCTGCTCCGCAGGCGCCGCTCGGCGGCCTGCGTGGCACGCTCGATATCGAACGCCCTGCCGAAGCACCGCGCCAGCGCGACGCCAACGCCCGCACGCCGCAAGGCGGGTGGGTGCGCGATCTCCTGACCGGGGCATCGCGCGAGGAGGAAGTCGCCAGGCCGGCAGCGCCCGCGGAAGCACCGCGCGCAACTCCCGCCCAGCGCTCGCCGCTGCATGTCATGGAGTCGCTCAACTCGCTCTCGGTCGATATCGCCCGGGCGATCGACCACGACGCCTCTATCGAGCTGTGGAACCGCTACCGGCGCGGCGAGCGTGACGTGTTCACGCGCCGCCTCTACACGCTCAAGGGCCAGCAAACCTTCGATGAAATCCGCCGCAAATATCAGGCAGAGGCGGAGTTCCGCGCCGCTGTCGACCGCTACTGCGACGATTTCGAGAAGCTGCTCAAGGACGTCTCGCGCAACGACCGCGACAACATCATGGCGCAGACCTACCTGACGTCGGACACCGGCAAGGTCTACACCATGCTGGCCCATGCGAGCGGCCGTTTGCACTAGCTACGATTGCTGCATCAAAATGAAAAAGGCGGGAAATTTCCCGCCTTTTTCGTTTGTCATGGATCGAACAATGACGAGCGCAAAGAACTCAGGCTGCCCTTGCTGGCGCGATGGGCTGCAAGCTATGCCTCCAGCATGAGGAAATACGGTCGCACCTTTCATCTGCCGATATCGGTCGGAGCCACCAGCGACGACAAGGTCATGGCGTCGCTTGAAGGACTAAGGGTGGCTGATCTTGTGGTCACCGAGAAGATGGATGGAGAGAACACAACCCTTCATCGCGATGGCTCTCACGCGCGCAGTCCCGATAGCCGTTATCATCCATCCCGAGACTGGCTGAAGGCATTTGCAGCAAATGTTTCACCGCAACTTGCTGACGATGAACGGATTGTCGGCGAGAACCTCTATGCCCGACATTCGGCTGCGTATGATGCGCTGCCGTCATTTTTTCTTGGCTTTGCATGGATCATCGGGACCGAGATTCAACCGTGGGATTTGACCCTGGCCCGGTTTGAGGAACTGGGCATCACTCCTGTTCCCACGCTCTATCGTGGGCCTTTCAGCCCCAACCTCTTCGATAATCTGGCTGCGTCCCTGGATAAGGCCAAGCAAGAAGGCTTTGTGGCTAGGGTTGCCGAAGCATTTGCTGAGGCAGACATGCCCATTCGCATGGGCAAATATGTACGGGCAGGACATGTCCAGAGTGAAACCCACTGGATGAAGGCAGAACTGGTCACCAACCGTCTGGCAGGCGGCTAAGGTTCCTGGGTCTCAAGCGCCTCGCCGGGTTCGCTCAGATCACCGAGTCCGTCCAGCTCACGATATCCTTCGCCGCCTCGCCGAAGGCGCTGTCGAGCGCGCTGACATAGGCCGGATTGCCGCTGCCCGAGACGGGAGCGGATGCGGTGAAGCTCTTCGAGGCGCGCACCTCGCCGTTGCGGTCGTTCAGGATGCGCACGAAGAGATTGACCTCGGCATGCTCGCCACCATTGACGCGGACTTCGAAGGAGCGGATCTCGACGATCACCTGGTAGTCGATCGCCAGCCCCTCGCCCGGCTTGCCGACGCCGGCAAAGCTTCCGGAGCGCTGGAAGGTTTCGGCGAGCCTCGCCTGCACGATCAGCGGCAGCCGGTCGGCCCATTGCGCGCCCTTAAGATACTGGATCGAGCGATCTGACGGCTTGATGACGATGTTCTGGCTGTCCAGCGCCTTGAGCGCGGATGGCTGGGCGATCAGGATCTGGCGGCGGCTGTGGCCATGCGCGTCGATCGACGGGGCGGACAGCTCGAACGTATCGAGTGGCGCCGGCTTGCCTCCCAATGCCGCGCAACCAGCCAGCGTCAGGCCAAGCAAAACGACTGCCGATCTATACCCACCCAACCCGAACGTCACGCGTGATCCCCACTGTCCCCGGATCGTATGATGAATCCGCATCCGCGGTCCATGTAATTGCTGCGGGCGGGCACGGAAGTCAACGCCGTGCCCTGCCATCGAACTGCCGGACCTCGCCGTCGCCGCCCGACAGGATGCGCTGCGGGTTGCGGCTGAGATCGGTCACCGCCTCTTCGATGCGGCTGATCGAACGCCGGCTGTCCTGGACCAGCGCCTCGACATTCGACAGGCCCTGGCCCGAGAAGCGCGCAATATTGTCGGTGATCGTGCCAAGCCGGGCGTTCAGCGTGTCGGCGACCTGCTTGAACGACTTCAGCGTGTCCCTGGCATCGGCCATGACGCCGTCGGCTTGGCCCGAACCGAGCAGCGTATCGACCCTTTTCAGGATGCCGTCGACGCGCACCGAGGCATCGTTGAGGCGCGACGCAAGCTGTTTGGCGTCCTTGATCGTCTCGTCGATGTCGTCGGCCCGGTCGGCGAACTTGTCGGTCACCTTGGCGATGTCGGCGGCGGCCTTGTTGGCATTTTCGCTGGCCTTCTGAATGTTGGCGAGCGCCACGCGCACTTGTGCCGGATCGATGCCGTCGAGCACATTGTCGACCTTGGCCAGCGTGCCTTGCGTGCGCGTGGCGAAATCGTTGACCGAGCCGACCGCGGTATCGACGTTCTTGATCACGCCGTCGAGCTGTCCGCTGGTCTCCTTCAGATTGGCGGTGACGGCGTCCACATTGGCGACGATGCTCTTGATCTTGTCCTTGTCGACGGCATTGAGCAGGCCTTCGGCAGCCTTCAGCGTGCCGTCGAGCTTGCCGGAAACACCCTTCAGCTCATCCGACAGCGCGCTGACGGCGGTCAGGAACTTGTCGATGCCGTCGGCATTCCTGGCCAGCGCATCGGAAAATGTCTGGGCGTTCTTGACGGTCTGGGTCAGCGGCCCGCGCACATCCCTGGTGAAACCTTCGAGTTCGGAAAGCACCTTGTCGGCACGGGTGAAGATATTCTGCGCAGTCTGCAGCAGGTTGGTGACCGCCGATGGATTGGCGACGATCTCGGCGGTCCTGCCTTCCTTTGCCGCCTCTTCCAGGAGATTTGGTTCCTTTGGATCGGCGCCCTTCAATTCGATGTTGACCTGGCCGGCAAGGCTGGCGATGCCGATATCGGCCTGCGTCGATTTGGTGAGCGGCGTTGTCTGGTCGATCTCGGTCGTAGCAATGGCGGCATTGGGGTCATTGCGGTCGAAATAGACGCGCTTGACCACCCCGACCTTGACGCCGTTGAACAGCACCAGACTGCCGGGGCCGAGGCCGGAGGCCGAACCCTGAATGCGCACGCGCAGCTCCGCCGTCTCGCCGCGATCACCGATCTGGGCGGTCCAATAGACGAACCCGAACGCCGCCAGGATTGCAGCCAGGGTGAAAATGCCGACAATTACGTAGTTGGCTCTGGTTTCCATTGCCCCACTTATGTCTATGCGCGCGCGGCAAGATCAAGTTGCCGAGCGCGTTTTCCGCGGAAATAGGATTTGACCCACGGTTCTTCGCTTTTCAGCATGTCGCCGATCGTGCCTTCGACCAGGATTTTCTTGTTGCCGAGCACCGCCACGCGGTCGCAAGCGGTAAACAGCGTGTCGAGATCGTGCGTCACCATATAGACCGTCAAATCCATCGTATCGCGCAGCTTGACCACTAGTTCGTCGAATTCGGACGCGCTGATCGGGTCGAGGCCGGAAGTCGGCTCGTCGAGGAAGACGATATCGGGGTCGAGCGCCAGCGCCCGCGCCAGGGCGGCGCGCTTGATCATGCCGCCCGAAAGCTCCGAGGGAAATTTTTGCGCGGCGTCCGGCGGCAGGCCGACCAGTTCGATCTTGAGCAAGGCCAGCTCGTCCATCAGTTTCTTCGGCAGATCGAGATATTCGCGCATCGGCACCTGCACGTTTTCCTGCACGGTCAACGCCGAAAACAGGGCGCCGTGCTGGAAAAGCACGCCAAGCCGCATATCGATGCGCAACCGTTCGATGTCGCTGGCCTTTTCGAGGTCGAGACCAAACAGCTTGATCGTGCCGGACTGCTTGTGCAGCAGGCCGAGAATCGTGCGCAGCAGCACCGATTTGCCGGCGCCCGAGGCGCCGACGAAACCGAGGATTTCGCCGCGCTTGATGTCGAGCGCCAGTTTGTCGAGGATCAGCTTGTCGTCCAGGGAAACGGTGATATCGCGCACCGACAGCACGATATCGTCTTCTTCCATTCCCTGCACAGCTTTGGTCGCCTTTGAGTTTCTGTGCATCATGTCAGAACTCGATCGATGCGTAGAAGATGGCAAAAAGGCCATCGAGGATGATGACGACGAAGATCGATTTCACAACCGAGGCGGTGACGTGCAGACCCAGCGATTCGGCGCTGCCGCCGACCTTCATGCCTTCTACGGAAGCAATGGTACCGATGATCATGGCCATGAACGGCGCCTTGATCAGCCCGGCGAAGATGGTGCTGATATCGATCGCGCCGCGCAGCCGGTCGATGAAGGCCGTCGGCGCAATACCGGAATAAAGCCAGGCGGCTAGGATGCCGCCGCCAAGAGCGGCAAAATTGGCGACGATGGTGAGACAGGGCAGCGCGATCACCAGCGCCACCAGGCGCGGAAACACCAGCACGCCGATCGGGTTGAGGCCGATGACCTTCAGCGCGTCGACCTCCTCGCGCATCTTCATCGAGCCGATCTCGGCGGTGATGGCGCTGCCGGAGCGGCCGGCGATCATGATGGCGGTCATCAGCACGCCGAGTTCGCGCAGGATCAGCACGCCGACCAGATCGACAACGAAAATGTTGGCGCCGAAATAATTGAGCTGGTAGGCGCCCTGCTGGGCGACGATGGCGCCGACGATCGCCGACATCAGCACCACCACGGGGATGGCGCCGACCCCCATGCGATCGATCTGGTTGAAGATCGCCGCCGGATTGATGGCATGGCCGCGCCCGAGCTTCATCTGGGCGCCGCCGATGGTGGCGCCAAGGATGTTCATCGAGGCGAGGAAATCGTCGCGCATCTCATAGATGCGGCGGCCGACCGCCTCCAGCCCGCGGAGGATGATGTTGGGGCGCCGGACGCCGCGCGATTCGGGCTCGCGCCGGACAGCTTCGCCAACGGCGCCGAGCAGGATCGAGGCGACATCGCTTTGCCCCTGCATCTTGATCTCGACACCCTTCTTTTCGAAGACACTGACCAGGCGATCGATCAGCCAGGCGCCGGCGGTGTCCATCTTCTCGATGTGGGAAAGATCCAAAGCGAGCGTCTGGAAGCCTTTGCGCTGCTCGATCTTGCGCATCTCGGCGTCGATCAGCGCCACTGTCGTCGTCGTCCAGATGCCGGAGAAAGCGCAGCCGAGGACGCCGCCCTCCTCGCCGACCGCAACGCGGGGCTGGTGGTCGGCCTCCTTGGCGGCGTTGCCGCTTGCGTCGCGTTTGCCGATGGTCAACATGGCGTCCTGTTTAGCCTGACGGGTCGTACCTGTCGATTTGCCGACGACGCGTTGTCGCATAGCCGGAGCAGAAAATTATGGCGCGTGTCATTTCGGTTGAGGCCGAGCGTTTTCCCATTGCCGGCACCTTCACCATCTCGCGCGGGTCGAAGACCGAAGCCGAAGTCATTAGCTGCACGATCAGTGATGGGGACAATCGCGGATGGGGCGAATGCGTCCCCTACAAGCGCTATGGCGAGACCATGGAGGGGGTGCGCGACGCCATCGAGGCCATGCGCCGGCAGATAGAAGGCGGCATCAGCCACAAGGACCTGCTCGATGCGATGCCGGCGGGTGCTGCCCGCAACGCCATCGATTGCGCCTTGTGGGACCTGGAGGCGAAGATCAGCGGCGTTGCGGTCGCGGACGCCATCCACGCTGTGCCCTTGTCGGCGCTGGAGACGGCCTACACGCTGTCGCTAGGCGAGCCGGAGGCAATGGCGGCGCAAGCCCGCGCCAATGCCGGGCGGCCGCTGCTCAAGGTCAAGATCGGCGGCGACAACGACATGGCCCGCATCCGCGCCGTGACCGAAGCGGCGCCCGACAGCCGCATCATCCTCGACGCCAATGAAGGCTGGACCGATGCCAACATCATCGAGAATCTCGCTTTCGCCGCCGAACATGGCATAGCCCTGATCGAACAGCCGCTTCCCGCCGGCCATGATGCCATCCTGCGCCACATCGCGCATCCGGTGCCGATCTGCGCAGACGAAAGCGTCCACGAGGCGAAGGACCTCGAAGCGCTTGTCGGCCTCTATGACGCCGTCAACATCAAGCTCGACAAATCCGGCGGCCTGACCGCCGCCCTTACCCTTCGCAACCGCGCCCGGGAGCTGGGATTCGGCGTGATGGTCGGCTGCATGGTTGGCACGTCGCTGGCGATGGCGCCGGCAGTGCTTTTGGCGCAAGGCGCCGACTTCGTCGACCTCGACGGTCCGCTGCTGCTTGCCCGCGACCGCCAGCCCGGCCTCGTGTACCAGGGGTCGCTGGTGTCACCGCCTGACAGGATGCTGTGGGGCTGAACGCGCGGCGAGCCCGATCAGCGCCAGGCCGACGATGGCGATCGGGATCATCGCCAGGAAGCCGTCGACGCCGTAGCGCTCATAAAGCGGGCCGGACGCCAGCGTCACCGCCGCCATGAAGAAGCCGTTGAAGAAATAAGCAATGCCTTGCGCGGCACCAGTGCGCTCTTCCGAAACCGTTTCGCCGATCATCTTCTGCAGGCCGATCAACACCATCGCCACCGACACCGAATGCAGGGTCTGGACGCCGAAGAAGCCGGCGACGCCAAGCCCGAGTGGCCAGATCAACGGAAAGGCGATCCAGCGCACGATGGAGCCGACGCCGGCGATCAGCATCACCTTGACGACTGAGACGGAGGCAAAAATACGGTTGAAAAACACGAACATGCAGACCTCGGCCACTACGCCCCAGGCCCACAGCAGGCCAACGACGGAATCGCTGATGCCGACCGATTTCCAGTAGATGGAGACAAAGCCGTAAAGGAAGGCATGGCTGGCGGTGATGATGCCGACGCCGAGGGTGAAATACAGGAAATACGGATTGAGAAGGCTCGGCGCCTGATGCTGGATATCGGCGGCAGATAGCGGCGAAGCGCGGCGCGGGCGGCCAAGCCGCGGCGCCAGCAATCCGGCGACGAGCGCGGCACACAATGCCGCAAAGATGATTACCGGTACGGCCTGCGGGCTCGTCCAGGCGAGGATAAAGCCGCCTGCGACATTGGCGCAGAGATAGGATATCGAGCCCCATTTGCGCATCGCGGTGTAGTTCGAGCCGAAGCGGCGCACACCCGACAGCGCGAGCGAATCGGCGATCGGCGAATGCGGCGTCCACACCACCGTCAGCGCCAGCGATACGGCAAGCACCATGGCGTAGGTCGGGTTGAGGAAATAGCCGGCGGAAAGCACCATCGTCGCGGCCACCAGCGCGATATAGACATCCGCCCTGTCCTTCGCCCGGTCGGCCAGCGCGGTCAGCAGGGGTGTTGTCACCACGCGCAGGAACATCGGCGCCGCCAGGATGATGGCGATCTGCTCGGCGTGGAAACCCTGGGCATGCAGCCACAGCGGGAAATAAGGCACATGCGTTCCCAGCGACACGAATAATGTCGCGAAGATCAGACTCATGCGCAGTTCGAAATGGCGCGGCTTGACGAGTTGTTCGGGCGAGAGCGGCGGCAGCGACATGAATCGATCCAATTACGCTGCACAAAGGGCTGCAACGCAGATCGATCCCTTAACATGCGCGAAAGCGGTCCGAAACTGCCTGGACCAGTCGATTAACAGGAGGGTTATGCCGCTTCGACGACCCTGTCTTCGATCAGCAAGGGGATGAACGGCTCGTCCGGTACTTCGGGCAGCACCAGCGCCCAGTGGATGATCTCCATCTTGCCGTCGAAATGTTCGACCACCGCCGTGCAGCTCTCTACCCAGTCGCCGGTGTTGATGTACTGCACATCCTCATAAGTCTCGATGGCGGCGTGATGGATGTGGCCGCAGATGACGCCGTCGACATGCGAGCGGCGGGCCTCCTCGGTCAGCACCGTCTGGAACGAGCCGATGAAGTTGACCGCGTTCTTGACCTTGACCTTGGCCCAGGACGAGAACGACCAGTAAGGGAGACCCAGCAAATGGCGGAGCTTCGTCACCACGCGGTTGACCATCATCGCGGCGTCATAGGCGTAGTCGCCGAGGTAGGCCAGCCAGCGTGCATTGTGGACGACGGTGTCGAACTGGTCGCCGTGGATGACCAGCAGGCGCCTGCCATCGGCGGTTTCGTGGATGGCGCGGTCGGCAACGACGATGCCGCCGAAATGCACGCCTTGGAACTGGCGCGCGAATTCGTCGTGATTACCGGCGATATAGGTGATCGAGGTGCCCTTTCGCGCCTTGCGCAGCAGTTTCTGGACGACGTCATTGTGGCTCTGCGGCCAATGCCAGCTGCGCCGCAGACGCCAGCCGTCGACGATGTCTCCGACGAGATAGATGATATCGGCGTCGTGATACCGCAGGAAATCGATCAGGAACTCGGCCTTGGCCGCCTTCGATCCGAGATGCAGGTCGGATATGAACATGCTGCGGAAAGTGCGGGTTTCTGTACCGGACATCAGATCGTCACCGTTGCTTTCGCGCAGGCTATGCCCCGATTCATGCAACAACCGTATGACGGTTGCGATTGGGCCAGCCAAAGGGCTAGCGTACCGCGCCATTCACAGGAGAAAATCGTCATGGATCTGGGCATCAAAGGCAAGAAGGCCATCGTCTGCGCATCGAGCAAAGGGCTGGGCCGCGGCTGCGCCATGGCGCTGGCCGAGGCCGGCTGCGATCTCGTCGTCAACGGCCGCAATGCCGAGCTGCTGGCAAAAACCGCGGCCGAACTGCGCGAACGCTACGGCGTGAAGGTGACCGAGATCGTCGGCGACGTCTCGAAACCCGACGTGCAGAACGCGCTCCTTGCCGCCTGCCCCGACCCGGATATCCTGGTCAACAACAATGGCGGCCCGCCCTTGCGCGATTTCCGCGAACTCGACCGCGCAAAGATCCTCGAAGGCGTGACGCAGAACATGGTGACGCCGATCGAACTGGTGCAGGCCGTCATCGACGGCATGGCCATGCGCGGCTTCGGCCGCATCGTCAACATCACCTCGCTGTCGGTCTACGTCCCGATTCCCGGCCTCGATCTGTCGTCCGGCGCGCGAGCCGGGCTGACCTCGTTCCTGGCCGGCGTGGCGCGCACGGTGATCGACCGCAACGTCACCATCAACAGCCTGCTGCCGGGCAAGCTCGACACCGACCGGCTGCGCGGCCCGCATGAGGCCGGCACGATGGAAGACCCGGCAGCGGCCGCAGCGCGCAAGACCCGCATCAGCGCCGACGTTCCGGCCAAGCGGCTCGGCACGCCGGAAGAGTTCGGCCAGATCTGCGCCTTTCTGTGCTCGGTCCATGCCGGTTATCTCACCGGCCAGAACATCCCGGTCGATGGCGGCCTCTATGTCAGCGCGTTCTGAAGGGCTCAGTGCATCCTCAGCAGGATTTCCGCGCAACCGTTTGAAATAATTCGGTCTTTTCGACCCCGGTTGTTTTAGCCGCCCTTGCGTTATTTGGCGTCGCGAAAAACCATTTTTGCGTGCTAAAAGGCTGCAAAGCAGGTTTGAGGGAGCGGCCGCATGGAAGGCGAGAACAAAAAAACGGCACGTTCGGACCTCGACGAAGCCGCCCTCTACTTCCACAAGCATCCAAGGCCGGGAAAGCTCGAGATTCAGGCAACCAAGCCGCTCGGCAACCAGCGCGATCTGGCGCTGGCCTATTCGCCGGGTGTTGCCGCGCCCTGCCTCGAAATCCGCGACAATCCGGCAACCGCGGCCGATTATACAGCGCGCGCCAATCTGGTCGGCGTCGTCTCCAACGGCTCGGCCGTGCTCGGGCTCGGCAATATCGGCCCGCTCGCCTCCAAGCCGGTGATGGAAGGCAAGGCGGTGCTGTTCAAGAAATTCGCCGGCATCGACGTCTTCGACATCGAGATCGACGCGCCGGGCATAGAGCGCATGGTCGAGACGATCTCGGCGCTGGAGCCGACATTCGGCGGCATCAATCTCGAGGACATCAAGGCGCCCGAATGCTTCGAGGTCGAGGCGCAGTTGAAGGCCCGCATGAGCATTCCCGTCTTCCATGACGACCAGCATGGCACCGCCATCATCGTCGCCGCCGCGGTGCTCAACGGGCTGGAATTCGCCGGCAAGGCCATTTCCGACATCAAGATCGTCACCTCAGGCGCCGGTGCGGCAGCGCTCGCCTGCCTCAACCTGTTGGTTTCGCTTGGCGCCAAGGTAGAGAACATCTGGGTCACCGACCGCTTCGGCGTCGCCTACATGGGCCGCACCGACGAGATGGACCGCTGGAAAGACCCCTATGTGAAGGACACCGAGGCGCGCACGCTGGCCGATGTGATCCCTGGCGCCGACGTTTTTCTCGGCCTGTCGGCCGCCGGCGTGCTGAAGCCGGAATTGCTTGATCATATGGCGCCTAAGCCGTTGATCCTGGCGCTGGCCAACCCCAATCCCGAGATCATGCCGGAGGTCGCGCGCGCCGCCCGTCCCGACGCGATGATCTGCACCGGCCGTTCCGATTTTCCCAATCAGGTCAACAACGTGCTTTGTTTTCCTTACATCTTCCGCGGTGCGCTGGACTGCGGCGCCAGCGCCATTAACGAGGAGATGAAGATGGCGGCGGTCAGGGCGATCGCCGCCCTTGCCCGCGAAGAGCCTTCGGATGTCGCCGCGCGCGCCTATTCCGGCGAGACGCCGATCTTCGGGCCCGATTTCCTGATCCCCTCGCCCTTCGATCCGCGCCTCATCCTGCGCATCGCGCCGGCGGTGGCCAAGGCCGCCTGCGACACCGGCGTCGCGACACGGCCGATCACCGACTTCGCCGCCTATATCGACCAGCTCAACCGCTTCGTCTTCCGCTCCGGCCTGGTGATGAAGCCGGTGTTTTCGTCGGCCAAGGCGTCGACCGCCAAGCGCGTCATCTATGCCGACGGCGAGGACGAGCGCGTCCTGCGCGCAGCCCAGGTGGTGCTGGAGGAAGGCATTGCCGAGCCGATCCTGATCGGCCGCCCGCATGTCATCGAGGTCAGGCTGAAGCGCTACGGCCTGCGTATCAAGCCGGGCGCCGATTTCGGCCTGATCAACCCTGAGGACGATCCGCGCTACCGCCATTATGTCGACCTGTTGATCGAGCTTGCCGGCCGGCGCGGCGTGACGACGGAAGCCGCGCGCACCATGGTGCGCACCGACAATACGGTGATTGCGGCACTGGCCCTCAAACGCGGCGATGCCGACGCCATGATCTGCGGCCTCGAGGGCCGTTTCGAGCGGCATCTGCGCAATGTGACGCTGGTCATCGGACCACGCGCAGGCGTCAAGGACCGCGACCTGTCGACGCTGTCGATGCTGATCTCGCAGCGCGGCATCATCTTCCTCACCGACACCCATGTCTCGGTCGACCCGACGGCCGAGGAGATCGCCGAAATGACCATTCTGGCGGCCGAGGAAATCCAGCGCTTCGGCATCGAGCCGAAGGCAGCGCTGCTGTCGCATTCGGATTTCGGCTCGCGCGATTCACCCAGCGCGCTGAAGATGCGGCAGGCGGCGGCGATCCTGGCGCGCGTTGCGCCCGACCTGCAATGCGACGGCGAGATGCATGCCGATTCAGCCCTGTCGGAGCATCTGCGCCAGCGCGTCTATCCGCATTCGCGGCTGAAGGGCGAAGCCAATCTCCTGGTGTTCCCCAACCTCGACTCCGCCAACATCACGCTGACCGCGCTGCGCACGATGATGGACGCGCTGCATGTCGGGCCGATCCTGCTTGGCACCGACAAGCCGGCGCATATTTTGACGCCGTCGGTGACCTCGCGCGGCGTCGTCAACATGACGGCGCTTGCGGTGGTCGAGGCGGCGCACAAGGCACAGGCGGTGGTTCATTTCAACTGACGCCGTCAGGCAGGCACGAAACGGTAATGCCCGGTCTGCTTGAAGGCGAACAGCGTGTCCTCCTCGCGGGCGCCCGACCCGATATTGTGGATGACCAGCGGCCTTCCCGGCACGTCCGCCGAGCGTTCGGATGAGACGATGACGATGTGCGGCAGGTTGCCGGGCAGCATCTGGGTGACAAGATCGCCCGGCTGAAAGTCGGCAGGATCCTCGCTTACGGCCAAGGAAGCACCCTTGCGCCCGAAAAAGGCGGCAAGGTTGCCGACCCGTCGGTGATCGATGTTGCGGTCGGTCGCTTTCAGACCCCAGGTCTTGGGATAGGCGGCGAAATTGGCGGCCATATCCTCATGCACCAGTTTCTGCAGGTCGAGATTGAAGGCGCGGCGATAGGCGCGCACAATGACATCCGTGCACACGCCCCTATCCGGCGCGACGTCGCCGCCGGGATAGCCGAGGCGGACATAGGCCGGGTCGTAGAAGGTGGTGACGCCGATCTGCTCACGCCCGGCTTCGACCAATTTGCTGCGCCAGTCCGGAGCGGCTGGATTTTCCTGCGCCCGGACGGCGGGCGCCGCCAGGCACAACAGACCGAACTGCAGCGCGGTTCGACGGGTAATCGCGATCATGCCAGCTCCCCGGGGCATTGCTGGATCGTGGGATAATTCCGGGGCGATTGCGCCTTTTTCATGCAGCGGTGAGATCGCACAGTTGCCGCCCTATCCAAACGCCTCCTGCAACGCGTCTATGGGCTAAGACCATCTTTGGTTGTAGATTGAGGGAACGGTTAACGGCGAATCCGGTAGACAGGCAGGCAAGCGGGGTTCGGGCAATGACGGGCGGACGATGGAGGCTGAAGCACCTGGCTGCGCTGCTCGGAGCGCTTGTGCTTTCGGCCGTCGCCACCACTGAACCGCAGGCCGCCTCCCGCGTTTGCCGTCAACTGGAAGCCGAGCTTGCTTCTTCATCGAATGGCGGCGGCAATTCCAGCATGGTGCGGAAGTATGACAAGGCCATCTCCCGCCAGTTCGAACAGCTATCAAAGGTGCGCGGTCGTGCGAGCGATGCGAATTGCGGGTTTTCGCTGTTTTCGCGCAATGTCAGCCAATGTGCTGCGCTGAACAGCAGCATCGATCGCATGAACGCCAATCTCGATGCGTTGCAAGCCAAGCGCGCGCAGCTTGCCGGCGGCGGCTCGCGGCGCGACCGCGGCCGCATCCTGGCCGCGCTCGACGCCAATGGCTGCCGTGACGAGCCCGCGCCGCGCCAGGAGCCGCTGCAGGAAGCCAGCCGCGAACCCGACGACGGCAATCTGTTCGACCAGCTTTTCGGCGGCAACCGGCAGATCGACACGCTCGATCAGCCCGATGATCCCGGCGAGGAGCGCAATGTGCGCCGGGTGCTCAATCAGCCCGGCGTGCCGGATTTCCCGACGGTTGGCGGCGAGTTCCATACGAGCTGCGTGCGCACCTGCGACGGCTATTTCTTCCCGATGTCGAACTCGGCTTCGCTCGGCGATTTCGAGCGCGACCAGAAGAATTGCGAATCGAGCTGCCCCGGCACCGAAATGCAGGTGTTCTATTCGCGCGGCATGGAAGACGATTCGGCCAACATGACGTCGTCGGTGACCGGCAGGCCCTACAGCGAGTTGCCGACCGCCTATCTCTACAAACAGCCCAACATGTCGCGGCCGCTGGCTTGTGGCTGCAATGCGCAGGCCGGAAATTTCGAGATCATCGGCGGCAACCCGCCACCGCCCGAGCAATCGCAGCCTGATACCGAGACAACGCCATTCATTCCGGTGCCGGCGGCCAAACCCGATCCGGGCGCGGATCCGGAGACGCTGGCGAACGTACAAGGCGGGCTCGACCGCGCCGCCATCAAGCGCCTTGCCGTCAAGCCGGTGGTGTCGCCGGCGTCGCTGATCCCGCCGGACCAGCGCAAGGTCAGGGTCGTCGGGCCAGCGTTCCTTCCCGACCCAGCAGCGGCAATAGATCTGCAAGCTCCGGCCCGGAAGCAAGTCCGGTAAGCGCCAGTCTCAGCGGCATGAACAGCGCCTTGCCCTTGCGGCCGCTGGCTTCCCTGATCCTGGCCGTCCAGTCCTTCCACACCGTTCCGGTCCACGGCTCTTCCGGCAACAGGTCGAAGGCCTGCTGCAGGAAGTCGCGATCCTCGTCGGAAAATTCCGGCGCGGGCTGCGGGCCGTCGGCAAGGATGCGCCACCAGCCGACCGCGTCGCTCAGCCGGTCGAGATTGCCGCGCACCGCCAGCCAGAACGGCTCGGCCTTGTCGCCGGAGATGCCGAGCACGATCAGCCGATCCCGCGCCTCGGAAAACGGCATGTGGTGCATGAGCGCACGATTGAGCACGAACAGCTCGTCCGGGTCGAATTTGGCCGCCGATTTCGACGTGGCGGCCGGATCGAAGCGCGCGGCCAGTGCCGGCATGTCATGCACCGCCGCGACATTTTCCGAGGTGCCGACAAGGACGGCCAGCGAAGCCACAGCCATCGGTTCGATGCCCTCCTCGCGCAGGCTTTCGATCGACAGCGCACCGCTGCGCTTCGACAGGCCCTCGCCCGAGGCCGTGGTCAAGAGATTGTGGTGGCCGAAGACAGGCGGCTCGGCGCCCAATGCCTTGAACAGCGCGATCTGCACGCCGGTGTTGGTGACGTGGTCGTCGCCGCGGATGACATGACTGACCCCCATCTCGATGTCGTCGACGACCGAAGGCAGCGTGTAGAGATAAGTGCCGTCCTCGCGCCGCAGCACCGGATCGGACAGTGAGGCCAGATCGACGGTTTCCTCGCCGCGCACCAGATCGTTCCAGTGCACTTCGGTGCGTTCGGGCTGCAGCGGATCGCTGGTGAAATTCGGCAGCAGAAAGCGCCAGTGCGGCCGGCGGCCATCGGAGCGGTATTCGGCGATCTGCTGCTGCGAAAGCGCCAGCGCCTCGCGGCCATAGACCGGCGGCAGGCCGCGCGTGCGGCGCACCTTGCGGCGCAGGTCGAGTTCTTCGGGGGTCTCGTAGCAGGGATAGACAACGCCGGCTCTCTGCAGCCGCTCCACCGCCGCGTCGTAAGTTTCGAAGCGCCGCGACTGGTATTCGGTGGCGTCGGGAAAAATCCCCAGCCAGTGCAGGTCGTAGAGGATGGCGTCGGAAAATTCCTGCCTCGAGCGGGCAATGTCTGTGTCGTCGAAGCGCTGAATGAAACGGCCCTTGTTGTTCATGGCAAACAGCCAGTTGAACAAGGCGGTGCGGGCATTGCCGATATGAATGCGGCCGGTTGGTGAGGGGGCAAAACGGACGGTAACTGTCATGGGCGGGGCGTAACGGATGCTCTTGGAATTGACAAGACGCGCCCCCGCGCGACGCCAAAGACATAATGCACGCCAGCTAAAATGAAAAGGCTGTGAGCCAGAATCCGGCCGGGCCTGTCTCGGGTGAACCGCTCACCAGCGGTCCACGCCGGCAGAATCGGGCTTTCCTCAGCCGCTTTTTGTCCCCGTTATCCACATATGTGACACACAAGATGTTGGGGTCACAAAAGCTACGCAAACGAATCCTTGACGACGCAAACCGAGTCGCCTTTTATGTGCCATGTGCTCTTGTTGAGGGCGCGACCGGAGAGTTTCGAGCCCGGTCATTTTCCCGGATTTTGTGCGTTTTGGCCATGATTTCCGCCTGTTTACGAGGCTGGCGGAAGCGTTGGATCGTGGGGGCTTCGGGAGCGAAAAGGGAGATTTGTCGGACTGGAATAAATTGTCTGTTAACACTATATTTAGTGTTTGCAGGCAGGTTCGACGCTAGATAGTGTGAATTTCCCTCGGTCGAGGGAATCGAGGAAAAATTCAGTTTTGAGGGACCCGCAGGGTTCGGCGCAGAGTTGGAACAGCGGCATCGTAAGAAGCTCGACCAGCAAGGCGACGAAGACTGCCACAAGGAGAGCCGGTGTTTTCGAACGCCGGCAGACGGCGGACATGCGCGTTTCGCATTGGGGGCAGAAATCCCCGGGGAAAAGCGCTATATATAGACAAAAGGGACCGGACCAATGCGCATCGAGCGTCGTTTCACCAAGCCAGGCCAATCAGCTTACGCGGAGATCGAATTCCGCAAGGCGCTTTCGGAGATCAAGAATCCGGACGGCTCGGTGGTGTTCCGCTTGGACAATATCGATGTGCCGGCGCAGTTCTCGCAGGTTGCCGCCGACATCCTGGCGCAGAAGTATTTCCGCAAGGCCGGCGTGCCCGCGCGCCTGAAGAAGGTCGAGGAGAACGACGTCCCCTCCTTCCTGTGGCGCTCCGTCGCCGACGAGGCCGAGCTTGCCAAGCTGCCGGAAGCCGAGCGCTACGGTTCCGAAATCGACGCCCGCCAGGTCTTCGACCGGCTGGCCGGCACCTGGACCTATTGGGGCTACAAGGGCGGCTACTTCAAGTCGGAAGAAGACGCGAGCGCCTTCCGCGACGAACTCGCCTATATGCTCGCCACCCAGCGCGTTGCGCCGAACTCGCCGCAATGGTTCAACACCGGCCTGCACTGGGCCTACGGCATCGATGGTCCGAGCCAGGGCCACTATTATGTCGACCCGTTTACCGGCAAGCTGACCAAGTCGAAGTCCTCCTACGAGCATCCGCAGCCACATGCCTGTTTCATCCAGGGCGTGCAGGACGATCTCGTCAACGAAGGCGGCATCATGGACCTGTGGGTGCGCGAAGCGCGCCTGTTCAAATACGGCTCGGGCACCGGCTCCAATTTCTCGATGCTGCGCGGCGAAGGCGAAAAGCTGTCGGGCGGCGGCCGTTCGTCCGGCCTGATGAGCTTCCTCAAGATCGGCGACCGCGCGGCGGGCGCAATCAAGTCGGGCGGCACCACGCGTCGTGCGGCCAAGATGGTCATTGTCGACGCCGACCATCCCGATATCGAGGAATTCATCGACTGGAAGGTCAATGAAGAGCAGAAGGTGGCGTCGCTGGTCACCGGCTCCAAGATCGTGAAAAAACATCTCGAAGCGATCATGAAGGCCTGCATCAATTGCGAAGGCCATGATGACGATTGCTTCGACCCGTCGATCAACACCGCGCTGAAGCGCGAGATCAAGGCGGCCAAGAAGTCGGCCGTGCCGGAGAACTACATCTACCGCGTCATCCAGTTCGCCAAGCAGGGCTACACCGCGATGTCGTTCAAGACCTACGACACCGACTGGGATTCCGACGCCTACCTCACCGTTTCCGGCCAGAACTCCAACAATTCGGTGTCGCTGAAGGACAATTTCCTGCGCGCCGTCGAGAACGATGCCGACTGGCACCTGACCGCCCGCAAGGACGGCAAGGTGCTGAAGACGCTGAAGGCACGCGACCTCTGGGAAAAGATCGGTTACGCCGCCTGGGCGTCCGCTGACCCGGGACTGCATTTCAACACGACGATGAACGACTGGCACACCTGCGCCTCGGCCGGTGCGATCCGGGCCTCGAACCCGTGCTCGGAATACATGTTCCTCGACGACACGGCCTGCAACCTCGCCTCGATCAATCTCCTGCCCTACCGCAATGCCGACGGCACGATCGACATCGCCGCTTATGAGCACACGGTGCGGCTGTGGACCGTCGTTCTGGAAATCTCGGTGATGATGGCGCAGTTCCCGTCGAAGGAGATCGCCAAGCAGTCCTATGAATACCGCACGCTCGGCCTCGGCTATGCCAACATTGGCGGCCTGCTGATGACGTCCGGCATTCCCTATGATTCCGACGAGGGCCGCGCCATCTGCGCAGCGCTCACCGCCATCATGACCGGCACTGCCTATGCCACCTCGGCCGAGATGGCCGGCGAGCTCGGCGCCTTCGCCGACTACGACCGCAATGCGCAGAACATGCTGCGCGTCATGCGCAACCATCGCCGTGCCGCCTATGGCGAAAAGCAGGGCTACGAGAAGCTCGCCGTCAATCCGGTGCCGCTGGTCGCGTCCGACCTGAAGCAGCAGGAACTGGCCGCGCACGCCAAGGCTGCCTGGGACCGCGCCATCGAACTCGGCGAGGAGCATGGCTACCGCAACGCGCAGGCGACCGTGATTGCGCCGACCGGCACGATCGGCCTGGTCATGGATTGCGATACCACCGGCATCGAGCCCGACTTCGCGCTGGTGAAGTTCAAGAAGCTTGCCGGCGGCGGCTACTTCAAGATCATCAACCGCGCCGTGCCGGAAGCGCTGCGCACGCTGGGCTATTCCGAGAGCCAGCTCGCCGAGATCGAGGCTTACGCTGTCGGCCACGGCAACATGAACCAGGCGCCGGCGGTCAACCCCGGCTCGCTCAAGGCGAAGGGCTTTACCGATGACAAGATCGCGGCGCTTAACGCAGCACTGAAGTCGGCCTTCGACATCAAGTTCGTCTTCAACCAGTGGACGCTGGGCGCCGACTGGGTGAAGGAGACGTTCGGCTTCACCGATGAGCAGCTCAACGACTTCTCGTTCGAGATGCTGCCGGCGCTGGGCTTCTCCAGGAAGGACATCGAGGCCGCCAACATCCATGTCTGCGGTGCGATGACGCTGGAAGGCGCGCCCTTCCTCAAGGCCGAGCATCTGGCGGTGTTCGACTGCGCCAGCCCGTGCGGCAAGATCGGCAAGCGCTCGCTGTCCATCAACAGCCATATCCAGATGATGGCGGCGGCACAGCCCTTCATCTCCGGCGCCATCTCCAAGACCATCAACATGCCCAACGATGCGACGGTGGAAGACGCCAAGGGCGCCTACATGCTGTCGTGGAAGCTGGCGCTGAAGGCCAACGCGCTCTACCGCGACGGCTCGAAGCTGTCGCAGCCGCTGAATTCGTCGCTGCTCGCTGACAGCGAGGATGACGAGGACGATGCGGTCGAGCAGTTGATCGCGGCGCCCGCTTCACAGCGTGCCGTGCAGGTCACCGAGAAGATCGTCGAGCGCGTCATCGAACGCCTCTACCGCGACCGCGAAAAATTGCCGAACCGCCGCAAGGGCTACACCCAGAAGGCAGTCGTCGGCGGCCATAAGGTCTACCTGCGCACGGGCGAATTCGATGACGGCCGCATCGGCGAGATCTTCATCGACATGCATAAGGAAGGCGCCGCTTTCCGGGCGATGATGAACAACTTCGCCATCGCCATCTCGCTTGGCCTGCAATATGGCGTGCCGCTCGAGGAATTTGTCGAGGCCTTCACCTTCACCAAATTCGAGCCGGCCGGCATGGTGCAGGGCAACGACGCGATCAAGAATGCGACGTCGATCCTTGACTATGTGTTCCGCGAGCTCGCCGTATCCTATCTCGGCCGTCACGACCTCGCCCATGTCGACCAGTCGGATTTCGACAAGACGGCACTCGGGCGCGGGATCAACGAAGGCAAGGCTACGCCGTTCTCGAAGGGCCTTACCCGCGGCGCGTCACCAGTGAAGTTGGTGTCGGGCTTAGGTGGCGAACCCAAGGGTTTTGCCGGATCGCCTGCCGCGGCCCCTGCCCGGGTCACTCCAACTGCGTTCTCAGGCTCCAACGTGTTGGCGCTTAAACCAGCAAGCGACGAAGCCATCGCCTACAAGCGCGACTATGAGGAGCGAGCCAAGGAACTGGTCGAAGATATTGTTTCCGAGGAGGCTGCCGACCCCACCGGGTTGTTCACCGACGAAGCAGCGAAAGAAGCGGCCGAGGCAAAGGCGCTTGCCTCCACACGGCGGCAGCAATCCTTGATGCAAGGCTACACCGGCAACGAATGCTCGGAATGCCACAACTTCACCATGGTACGGAACGGCACCTGCGAGAAGTGCGATACTTGTGGTTCGACGAGCGGGTGCAGCTGAGGCTTGATAGCTCTTGCAAATAATCATAAACGCGGTCAATAGCTTTATTGACCGCGTTTTCTTTAGAGGAAGAGGCCTGCTTCTTCGAAAGCTCTGCTCGCCAAATCCGGCAGAATATGAGGCTTTAAGCGGACCAGCTCTTTTATCTTCTCTTCCTTTGAAGAATTCGGCAAGAGCTCCGAAACGTAAATTGCAGTAGCTATCCTCTCAAGCTCAGAGACACTCTTAGGCGCCAGAATTTCGCATATTTGCAAGATAGAAACCTCATACTGAGCAAAAATATTAGATGCAGTTCGATCGAGCGCGCGCCAAAGAATTTCTTTGATATTAAATGAAGGACCATAACCTGGGTTTACTTCAGTCACAAGCAAACCCCGGCTACGCATGTGAACAATACTTTTGCTCAAATCAAATGAAAAAGGTCCGTGCTTGTAAAGCACAAATTCACTTTCGAACGGAACGTGCTTTGCGACTTTCGCGATGAAAGTCGCTTTCTGAACATGCGTTTCGCCCGTCCAGCTGCCACGATCCCTGAGAGCTTTAACGACACCACCAATAAGGACCATTTCTTTAGTAGTAGTCATGTCATAGCCCCTGTGAGCACGGCGTTCCGCTCCCGGGCAATCCAAGCGCGGACGTCCTCAGCAATAGCTGGAGAAGCGTATATTGAATCGACGGTCATAAGAGGGAAATTAGCAAGGATGGGGGACACAGACACGGATGATTCCACGCGACCGTCCGGCATAAGCACCGGAAACAATGCCGGCGACGATCCTTGGATATAAAAATCCGTTTTAATGTTAGCCTCCCCGAAATTCTTCGATAGTATCTTACCAAGCTGATACGCAGGAGAATTTAGCGGCTTGTTGATATCAGGCTCTAAACTCCCACTTTCAATAGCACCTCGAAGAACTTCCTGGTCTGTCGGATTGTAGCTGTAGACGGACCTAAAATGCCCTCGACGGAGAATCGCCTGCGCTGAGTCATGACCCGGAGCGTCCGAATTTCCAAAAGCCGCCCGAATCGATGACATCACCTCATTGTCCGTTTGAGAGAGATGGAACGCAACGTCTTTGCGATAGCCGTTCGCGCCATAGTGACTAACCATGTAGTCAATCAGATGGAGATCATATATCCTCCGAATCGGATGGAAATATACCTGCTCATACATAAAATAGCGAGCCAAAAGAAGAGCTTCGGCCGAATGCAAGCCATTGAACTCGACACCTAGTAAAGGCTCCGTACTTCCTCCATTTCCAACGGATTCGGGCAATATTCGAAGTGACGATATAAGCTTGGCGTGATCAAATTTCCCGTAATTAACACCCGCATAGTACGAATCGCGAAGAAGATAGTCCATTCTATCGACACCAAAAGAATCTCCGGTTATTATTTCTGAAAGAATAGATTCCCAAGTCGAGAAATCTTCGCTTTTCAATTTCTTTTGGCCAACAGCAAGCTTCTGAACATCTTTCACATGGACTCGATGGCCCATGTCCCAGACAGTCCCCATAAGATCACTTGAAATTAGATCTAAGGTCAAATTTTCGTGGTCCTCACCATGAGGTAAAAGCTTCTTCTCTGCCGCATGAGAGAAAGGTAGGTGACCAAGATCGTGTGCCAACGCAGCAAGCGAAACAACAGACCGCCAATATGCAAGATTTTGCCGATCAGGAATTATGTGTTCAACTGTCGGGTGTATATTTGCTGGATCGACTAATATGTCGAATACCTTTTGAGCCAGATGCATTACACCAATCGAATGGTCAAAACGTTTGTGGGTGGCCCCAGGATATACAAACGATGTAAGGGCCAATTGGTGGATGTGTCGAAGCCTCTGAAACGGGATCGAATCCACCAAGGCACGCTGCTGGCGGTCGAGTTCAATGAAGTTGTGTAGTGGGTCTCGGAACTCATGCACTCTCTTTATAGGCATTATTTCTCCCTCGCCTTTTACCTCTCTAAGATGGCGCGGTTACTTTATCAACTCTCTAAGACTAGAGACGGGTGAGACAGAATTTCACTGGAACAGCCCGTTTGGTCGGGATCGACGTTTACCGAATGCGTAAGCGATGGCATTCAGTCTGTCACTAACCACGAAAGCAGACTGGAATTTTGTCGCCCCTATTGCAACACCCGCAGCGTCTGATCGTCGAACAGCGGCTCGTCCTGCCCCGCCCGAACGAACAGCACCCTCCGCCCCTCACCCGCCGGCGCCTCGAAATACTGAATACCATCCGGCATTTCGCCCCAGTCGCCGCAGGGCGGTTCGGGGACCTCATCATTGGCGAGCGCTTTCAGTTCTTTTGCATAGTCGGCATCGGGGCCGAATGTGTAGCGTTTGACGCCGGTGGGCACGGTGCCCTCGGTGTAGGGCGTCAGCACGCAGCGGGCGCTGACTGATTTGTCGGTCTTTTCCAGCAACAGGCGCAGCACCGCGGCCTCGGCGGTTTCGCCCGATTTGATGTCGAACACCTCGACCAGCGGATCGGGCGCGCCGCCATCGCTGTATTTGATGGCGAGCGCATTGCCGGCGAACTCGAAATGGATCTGGCGGAAGCCGAAATCGCAGCGCTGCGCCCAAGCGGCCAGCCCAACCGTCTTGTCGGCCATTTTTTCCCAGACGCATTTGTCGATCGGCGGGCGCGATGGCGCCGGCTCGTCCGCCCGCGCTGCGGCTGATATCGTAGCCGAGGCAAACAGCGTGCAGATCCAGACAATCAGTCTCATGGCGTTATTCATCGCTGCATCCTGTCAAAGTGAAGGCGTCCCAGGCCGAGCCGTCCGGATTGGCATTGGAGAAATCGGCAAATTCGGTGAAGGCCGCGCCGAAATCGGGCAGCAACAGCCCTTCGGCGCCGGTGTCGCTTCGCGCGAATTCAGCTGCTCGGCGCCGCCTCCGGTCAAGGCATAGACCTGGCCCATCAATATCCGGCAGAGATCGCTGCCATCCTCCAGCCCCGCTTCGCGGTCGTCGTCAGTGCAGGCGTGGTGGATGGTGCCGAGCGGAAGCGAATTTTTGCCATTGGTCCAGGTGATGTCGGCCGGCAAGCGCGTGTCGGTGTTGGGCACGGTCACCGAAAACACTTCGGCCGTCAGTGCCGCCGGCTCATTGTTCAGCGGCCGGAATTGCATCACCGCGCCCGAACGCGGCTCGCGGTAGGTGGCATGGCTGAGCAGACATTCTTTTGCGCTCGCTGCCTGCACGGCGCCGAGCAGAGCCAGGGAAACGACAGCCAGCCTGCGGACGATCATTGGATGTCTCGTCATGAAAGTGGGCGCCTCAGATAAAACCGACCAGCCACGCCGCGCCGCCCAGAAACGCGGCCGAACAGACCCACAGCAGCCAAAGCCCGCGCACCCTGCATTCGAGCACTGCCGAGGCGGGGTTGGCTGGGTCGTAATGCACGTCGACCTTGCCGCCCTCGGCATAGCTGCGCCCTTGGCCGCTGACGAGGCCGGGCATTGAAGCGGTGACCGTGGCGCCGAAGGTGACGCGGTCTGAGGTGTAGTGCTGGCCTGCGACGCCGTAGCTGTACACGATGCGGGATTTGAAAACGGTGCTCCAGCGTCGATGGCCGCTGTAGTTTCGTAGCGCCTGCAGACCGGAGGAATCGATGCGGCCGGGCGCGACCGGCCATTTTGCCGCCCGCTCGGCAAGCGACTTCTGGACGAAGGCCATGCGCAGGATCATCAGGCCCATGAACAGCAGCAGCGCTCCGGCGCCGAGGTTCTGCGGCTTGGGCAGGTGCGGCCGGATCGCCTCCAGCACGCCACCGAGCGAAAACACCAACACCACCGTGCCGATCACCAGCCCGGCCGAGAGCTTGACCATGAACTTGAAGGCGCCGTCCGGCAGGGTGCGTTCGATCACGGCCTTGCCCGGATCGGCCGGATTGTAGAAGACGGTCACTTCAGCGCCGGGGGGAAACTGCGCCAGGGTTTCGGTGACTTCGAAATTCCCCAGATTCTCCTTCACGCTGTAGCGCGAGCTTTGATATTTCTTTTTACCGACCTTGTATTCGAAGGTGATCGCCGGAAAATTGCGCATCTCGGTGGTGTCGCTGCTGTCCGAGCCGACGCCCGACCTTCTGACTTCACGCGCCTCGACGCGCGACGAGATGATCTTGCCCGGCGCCGGCAGCCAGTGGCTCATCGCCTGCACCTCGCGCCATTTGACGAAGGTGATGAACGACAGACCACCCGCGATCGCGCAGGCAAATCCGACAATCAGAAATTTGAGCTCTACGTCCACCGCGTCCCCCAGGAGTGCAGGAAGCTGCAAATAGATAGCACGGCGAAGGCAATGTCTTGATTATTCGCAAAGGACGAACCGCCCTTCCTCGGGTATCGAAGCCCCGCCAACTTTGTTAAGAGTCGCCCAAACTGTTAGGAGCCACGAGACCAGGATGACAGCACTGCGCGTTCTCTCGGATGCCTTCATTCCGGAACTCCCGAACCACTACAAAGGCAAGGTCCGCGAGAATTACGATCTGCCGGATGGCCGCCGCATCATCATCGCCACCGACCGGCTGAGCGCCTTCGATGTGATCCTGACCGCAATACCGCTCAAGGGAGAGCTGCTGACGCAGACGGCGCGCTACTGGTTCGAGGAAACGGCGGACATCTGCCAAAACCATGTGCTCGATTATCCCGACCCCAATGTCGTTGTCGGCACCAGGCTCGACATTCTGCCGGTGGAAATCGTCGTTCGCGACTATCTCGCCGGCACCACCAGCACTTCGGTGCTGACGAAATACAAGAACGGCGAACGCGATATGTACGGCATCCGCCTGCCGGACGGATTGCGCGACAATGAGAAGCTGCCGCAGGCCATCATCACGCCGACCAGCAAGGCGCTCGATGGCGGTCACGACGAGCCATTGACGCGCGACGAGATCCTGACGCGCGGCCTGTTATCGGAAGAGCAATGGGACACAGTCTCGCGCTATGCGCTGGCGCTGTTTGCGCGCGGCAAAGCGTTGGCCGCCAAGCGCGGCCTGATCCTGGTCGACACCAAATACGAGTTCGGCACGGACAAGGATGGCGCCATCATCCTTGCCGATGAAATCCATACGCCCGACTCAAGCCGCTACTGGCTTGCGGCAAGCTATGAAGAGCGTTTCAAGGCAGGCGAGCGGCCGCAAAGTTTCGACAAGGACTTTATTCGCGCCTGGGTAACCGCGCGCTGCGATCCCTACAAGGACCGTATTCCGAAAATCCCCGCCGAACTCATCGAGCAGACGTCGCGTGTCTATACGCAGGCCTTTGAGACCATCACAGGCAAGACCTTCACCGCCGATATCTCGGGAAAGACGGTGCTGGACCGCATTCGCGAGAACCTGCGACCTTATTTCTGACGGCGGCTGGCGGCCGCCGGTCAACTTGCCGAGGTCGCGGACACGGACGGTTCTGGCGGAGCGCGCCACGTGCCGAGATATGATCCGCACAGGATGAGCGCGAAGGCCGCGACAATGCCGATATCGAGCGGCTCCGAAAGCACGAGCACGCCGGCTGCCACGGAGACGGCGGGCGCCACATAGGTTATGACGACCGCCCGTTCGGGGCCGATCTCCCGCACCAGCAAGAAGTAGGTGGCGAAGGCAATCGCCGTGCAAAACACGCCAAGACCGAGGATTGCGCCAACCACCGTTGTCGACGGCATGGCCGCCGGCCAGGCCAACGCCGCCGGCACAGCGTAGATCAGCGCGGCCCCTGCCAGACAGACTGCCGTCAGCGAGGTTGCCGGCACATCGTTCAGCCAGCGCGACGCGATGATCGAACCCGAGGCATAGCAGGCCGCGGCCATGAGAATCTCGACGACCGCGAGAAATCCGCCACCCAAGGTCGGCAGCGCCAGCACGAAAACACCGGCAAAACCGAGGAAAAGGCCGGTCCAGCGGCGTATCCCCAGCCGCTCATCCGAGCCCATCAGCTTGGAGAGCGCGACGGTTACGGCCGGCGTCATGGCAATCAGCAGTCCGGCGGTGGAACTGTCGATGCTGACTTCGCCATGGGTGATCAGCCCCCATGGCAGGATCATCTCGACCAGACAGAATGCGGCGACCGCCCGCCAATGTGTCTTCAGCCATCCGAAACTGCGCTGGACAAGGACGAAGGGCAGCAGCGCCAGGGCGCCGACGGCTGTTCGGGCAAAGACCAGGAAGGGCACCGACACCTCGGCAACCGCCAGCTTGATCAACAAATAGGGAATGCCCCACAGGAGGCTGAGCAGCACGAACAAAAACAGTCCGCGGCGCGTCATGACGGCCTCACAGCCAGAAAGGTGGTCCACTCTTCGCGATCGCGGCCGACGTTGAATTCGTCTCCGACAAGAACCAGCCCGGCGTTTTCGAGGCGGGCCGCGAAGTCGTCCCTGCGCCAGTAGACCGTATGATATTCGCCGCTCTTCTCGCCGTCGCCAATGCGCATCGAGACGAGGAAGGCGCCGCCCGGCCGCAGCGACCCGGCAATCTTGGCAAGCACCTGGTCGGCCTGCTCGCGCGGCACGTGGATCAGGACGCACAATGCGAGCACCGCGTCGTAGGGGCCGCCGAGATCGTCGGTGATGAGATCGAGAAACTCACCATGCTTGCCGCGTGCGGCCTGCAACTCGAGAAACCGCTTCGTTGCGTCTGTGCGCCGAACCTGGACACCGAGCCCTTCGACGAAGTCCGCATCGTATCCGGGTCCCGAACCGACTTCAAGAATCCGGCCACCTTTGCCGGCGATCTTCACCAGGCGCTTCAGCCATTTCTGTTCTCTTTGGTTCGGAACGTGCCGCACCAGAGCGTCGTAGCGTTCGGCATAGTCCTCATAGGCGTTGATCGTTTGTCGGCTCTTCGCCAGATCCTCGGATAACACAGTCATCTTTCCCTCCCCTGGTCAAAGAGCTTGCTTAGCCAATGGTGCCGGGAGGCACGCGTCCGTCAAGCATGCCGATATCCCTGAGGAAATGATCCGACAGCGAGCGGCGGTCGAGCAGGCCGTGCTTGCGAGGTCTGAACGGCGCGGTGAAGAGGTCGAGCATCGGCCGGCGAAGCGTGTTGTAGAGAGCGATGGTGGTGGTCATTGCCGTATCCTCCAGGGTTTGATCCGATGAATGCAGCATGCCGTTTTCCGGGCTTGGTTTCCAATCGAACGTCGCGTAGTATGCATCAGCAGGATTGATGCGTCATGAGCTGGGAACTGCCACCATTAGGAGCCATCAGGGTCTTTGAAGCCGCGGCCCGGCTGGGCAGTTTCACCAAGGCAGCCGAAGAACTCGGCATGACCCAATCAGCTGCCAGCTATCAGATAAAGGTGCTGGAAGAACGTGCCGGAACGCCGCTTTTCGTAAGAAAAACAAGGCAGATCGCGCTGACCGAGGCCGGACAGCAGCTGGCGCCGCACGCAACAGGCGCGTTCTCGACCCTGGCCGACGCATGGGTCGCCACCAAGGGTGGAGCGACCGGCGTGCTGTCGGTGACGACGATGGAAACCTTCGCATCGAACTGGCTGGCCGTATGGCTTGGAACATTCCAGCTGATGCATCCCGACCTTGCCGTGAAGGTGAATACATCGCACGGGCTGGTCGATTTCACGCGCGGCGACATGGATGTCGGCATTCGCACCGGCAGTGGAAATTGGCCGGGACTGACGGCTCACTATCTGTTCAAGGCGGACTATACGCCGATGCTCAGCCCGAGACTCGCCGAAAGCGTCGGCGGCATCCACCGCCCCGAGGATCTCTACCAACTGCCGCTATGCTGTGCCGACGATCCCTGGTGGGAAATCTGGTTCAAGGCTGCCGGCGTGCCGTTCGAGCCCGATCGCGTCATCGCTGGCCCGAAACTGGGTACGCAGGCCTATGATGCGATGGCGGCGCTAACCGACAAGGGCGCCGCGATCCTGACCAAAAACCTTTACAGCGCCCTGTTGGAAAAGGGCCAGTTGATACAGCCATTCGGCGTGCTTGGATCGGACGGCGACGGCTATTGGCTGGTGCATCTGGAGAGCCGCCGCAACGCGCCCAAAATCAAGGTGTTTCGCGACTGGGTGCTGGCGCAGACGGCAGAGATACGCGAACGCGAAAAGCGCGACAGCCCTCTAGGCCCGCGATAAAACTCGCCCGCGCCTCAACCCTCAGTCCTTGAAGGTCAACCCGTACTTTGCAACCTGCTCCTTCGGCATATCCGCAAGCGCCTGGCGCGTGGTGTAGCCGCCGTAGATCACCTTGCCGTTCTTGATCATCCAGTCCTCGACGTCGGCCTCGGTTACCGTCATCCTGTCGCCCATCTTGTACTTGTTGCCATTGACCGGCACGTCAGCAAGCAGGCCGATATAGGAGCCTTCGCTGTAGCCCACCAGCTGCAGCCAAATATGCTCGGTGGCGCCGTTCTGGGTCAGCGGGAATTTTACCGTGTAGGTGCCCGGCGTGCCGGCGTCCATCAGTTCGTGGAAGCGCTTGAGGGTCGAGCGGCCGCTGTCCTTGGCGGCCTGCATCGCCTTGTCCTCGGTGGAATAGGACACGACGTTCTGCTTCGACTCCGCCAGCGAAGCGCCACTTCCGCCCGGCATGTGGCCGAGCGAACTGAAAAACCCGTAGCCGACGGCGGCGGCAAGTGCGACAGCCACAACTGGATTGCGCATGGATCCCTCCGAAAACCCGATCACGGGCACGTTACCGGAAGGCTGTTGCGATACCGCTAAAGGACACAGTGAGCGGATCGTTAGCGAGACGCTGAAAATTCAACCCAAGGCGCAGCGGCAGGCAGCGCAGGCGCACCGGCACCGGGCCTGACGTTCAATCGGCGTCGGCGACGGTCGTCTGCCCGCCTGCCCATGCCCGCCAGGCGCGCTCGTCGCCATGGAAGACGTTGAGGTCGATGCGGCCGGTCACGCCGTGCGACAGGCCGGAGCCGGAGTACTGCCAGAATAGCCATTTGCGGCCGGGATAGACTTTTGAGGGATGCCGCGCCACGGCGCGCAGCCAGAACGGATAATCGAGAAACGCACCCTTGAGATTGTCGCGATAGAAATCCGGTGCGGTGTAGATGATGGGCCGCTGGCCGTAATGGCGCTCCAGCTTGTCCATGAACACCTTCATCTTTTCCAGCACGGTGGCCCGCGACGGCCGCCGCTTGCAGGAAGATTCGCCGTTCCACTCGACATCGATTACCGGTGGCAGCGCGCCTTCGACCCTCGGCACATTGCGGATGAACCAATCGGCCTGCTCGCCCGCAGTGCGGCACCAGTAGAAGAAATGATAGGCGCCGCGCTTCAGCCCGGCGGCGTCGGCATTGCGCCAGTTCTTCATGAACATCGGGTCGAGATGGTCGCCGCCATCGGTCGCCTTGATATAGGCGAAGTTGGCGCCCTGGGTACGCAGCTTGCCCCAGTTGACATTGCCCTGCCAGCGCGAGACGTCGACGCCGTGGACGGCAAGGTAGCGTGGCGAAGCCTTGCCGAAATTGATCGGCTTGGCGTCGCGGAAACCGTAGCGGGTGACCGGCGAGGCCAGCATGGCCGGCGCCGCGCGCGTCAACCGCTTCGGCGCAGACATCAGAGCGGCGGGCTCGAGCTGTGGTCTGGTGCTCCCCTGCGGCGTGCCCGCGACGATGGCCTCTTCTTCCTCGACCATGGAAAAGGGCGGCGCATTGTCGGCCACAGCGTTGTCGGCCACCATGTCGGACCGCATCGGCGCGAGGTCGGCGGTCTCCGCCGGAGCCGCTGCGACCGGCGCGCTCGGACGCACGACCGAACTGGTCGTCTCGTTCGACGGTTGCAAGCCATCGACGCCCGCTGTGGACGAACAGCCGGCAAGCCACAGCGATGCCAACATGAAACTGACGACGGCTGAAATCCGCATCTGGACCTGTACGCAAAACACAACAGACCGAAGGCAAACAGACGCCGCCGGACAAACCGGCCTCGATTACTAACGAGAAATTACCAACAAAGTTTGAATCAAGTTGTTAGGAATTGGCCCTCTTGTCTTCTCCCCCTGTGGGAGGAGGTGGATCGGCGCGTAGCGCCGAGACGGATGAGGGGTGTTCCAGCGGAGTGAGGCGTTGGCGTTCCCTGGAACACCCCTCATCCGACCGAGCTTCGCTCGGCCACCTTCTCCCACAAGGGGAGAAGGGGAAGCCCTTACCTTCCCAGCCATTGCTGCATGCAGCTTTTCGCCACCACATGCGCCGGTGGCACGGCGTCGGCCGCCGGGCGGCGGGCACGTTCGAGCAGCAGGCGAACCTGTTCGGGGCGCACGCGGTCACGCTCCATGACGAGGAGGACCATCGGATCGCTCAAAAGCTCGTCCAGGGTGCTGATTCTGTCGCTCATCGGTCGTCTCCTCGATACCGGCCCGCAGACGATAGATAGGCAGCCAATCATGGCCCGCCAATGACGCTTTGCCGGCTATGTCGTGGTTTCGGGATTAATTTCCGGTAAGGCCGGCGTCAGTTCGGAGGCGGCGCGCCTTCATGGTGCGGCAGGCCGTCATCGAGCTGCAGCCAGGGCTGCTTCGAGGCGGTCCACATATGCATCTCCGGCTTGAACAGCGAGGGATCGTCGAGCGAGCCGGTGGTGATGCCGACGATGCCGGCGGAGTCGCGTCGGGAAAACAGCGTGGTGCCGCAAGCGGCGCAAAAGCCGCGCTTGAGGTCCGGAGAGGTGTTGACCGTCGCCACCTCTCCCTCGACGGTGACATCGTCGATGCGAAACAAAAGGCGGGCGTTGAAGGCCGCGCCGATCACCTTCTGGCAGCGCCGGCAATGGCAGACGCGCTGATTGAGCGGCGCCGCCTCGGTGCCGTAGCGCACTGCCCCGCAATGGCATCCGCCCTGGTATTTCGTCATCATTCGAACCCATCACACTGAAGGTCTCTTGATGATATCGACAGGTACCTTTCGGTCAATTGAAAAGCCCTGATGGCGCCATCGATTGCGCCGATAGGACTAATGGCTGCGCCAGGGCTTCGTGGTTTCGCAGGCACAAAAAAGCCGGCCGCCTCTTCGAGACGGCCGGCATGTATCTCAGGCAAGCTATTTCGTTTCGCTGAGGACTTCGTCCCAGGTCTTCACCTTGGTTTCGCCATTGAGGAAGGGCAGTGCCGCGGCCGTCAGCTCCGGTGCGAAGAAGACGTCGTAGTGGGTGCGATTGGGAATGATGGCCAGCCGGTTCTGCGACAGGTTCTCACGCATCCAGCCGGCATCCTTCAGCCCGCCGCCGATCATCTGGTAGAACCTGATCTCGTGCTCGGGCTTGTACATGTCGCTGTCGCCATAGGCCAGCATAACTGGCATCTTCAGCTTCGCCACATCGGCGGAATAGTCGTAATCCTTGCGCATGAAATTGCCCAGCGCGTCGAGCAGTTTGGGGAAATCGTCGGGACGTGGGGCGACGGCGACGTAGGATTTGTACATCGGCGTGTCCTTCATGAAATCGGCGGCGGCCGCGCTCACCTGCGCCTGCTGGCCGCGCATCTCGTCATAGAAGCCATTGGCGGCGAAGCCGGTCGAGACCAGGACCAGACGTCTCACCGTCTCGGGATGCTGAACGGCCATACGGAAGGCGACGCCGCCGCCCAGCGAATAGCCAAGCACGTCGACCTTGTCATAGCCGAGCGCCTTGACGATACCAGCCATGTCGTCGCCCATCCCCTCCAGGCTGAAGGGTCGCTCGCCGAGCGCGGTGCGGCCATGGCCCTGCAGGTCGACGGCAATGATGGTGCGGTTTTCCGCCAGCTTCGGCAGCAGCGGCGCGAACATGTCCGACGTGCCAAGGCCGCCATGCAGCAGAAGCAGCGGTTCTCCCTTGCCATAGACGGCATAGTAGTAATTCAGGCCGTCGATCGGCAGCAAGCCGGACTTTTCCGGCTTCGGCATGGCTGTTGCTTCGGTGGTCATGGCGGGCTTGGTCTCCTCTGCATTGGCTGGGCCGGGCGCTGCAAACAAGGCAGCGACCGAGGCAAGAATGGCGAAATAGATTCGTCTGGACATGTCGGTCTCCTCAGGTTCCCCCCAAGGACGAGCGAGCACGCCGCGTGCCGACATGCCCTGCGAAAAAATCCGCGGAAGAATGATCGGTTTGGCTGTTGTCGATCGGTCGCGCGCCTCAGTGGCGCTTGGCTTGCACCAGATAGACGTCGATCTCGGTCTCGCCGAGCCATTTGGCGGCTTCCAGCCGGTGCAGGCCCTCGACCAGGATGTGGCGCTTGCCGTCATGGCGAACCTGGATCGGCGTCTTCATGCCGTTTTCCAGTATGTCTTCGGCCAGATGCCGGACCGTTTCGGGATGCAGCGTCTTCTTGCGCGCCGTCGGCACGTAGATTTCGTCGACCTTGACCTTCTGCACTCTCAGCATACCGGCTCCCGAGGCGGAAAATGCCGCCTCGCCTGAGATAGTCGGTTTGCCGGGTGCGGCCAAGAGCGGCCAAGCAATTGTGTCGTATGCAATTGCTGGCCCGATCGTTTCCATTTGACGCTTGGCCGGCAGATGGCCGAAATGGCGGCCTGTCACTTTTCCGGTGTTCATGACCCAACTGCCGACCGAATTTCCCGATTTCGGACTGACGCCCGAGCAGCGCCGCGAGGCAGTGCGCGGCCATTACTATGAATGGCCGGGAATGGACGGCGAGCGCGGCGAGATCTGGTGTTATTCCAACCGCTTTTCCTACCGCGCCGGCGAGACCGTGACGCTGCATGTCAGTTCGAGAGTGCCGCGCTTCAGCATTGTCATTGTCCGCGACGGCGGCAGCGAGACAAAAGTCTTCGAGCAAACGGGGCTTTCGGCGCGCTGGCAGGATACGCCCGACCAGTGCTCGGTCGAAGGCTGCGGCTGGGAGGCGTCGTTTCAATTCAGCATCGGCAAGGATTGGCCGTCCGGCGCCTACCGGCTGACGCTGACGGCGGACGGCGGCGACGGCAAGCCGATCCACTGCCACCACCTCATCATCGTCGCGCCCCTGCCCGGCAAAAAGCCCGGTCGCGTGCTGCAGGTGGCGGCGACGGGCACCTGGCTGTCCTACAACACCTGGGGCGGCTCCAACGCCTATCAGGGCATCACCGGCCCGGGCCGCGACCAATATGCGCGCATGGTGTCGACGCAGCGGCCCTGGTGCCGCGGCTTCGTGGTGCTGCCCAAGGATGCGCCGCGCGTGCCGCTGGAGGTTGCGGTGCCGCCGAAAACAGTGCCGCGCTATCCGCACATGGAATGGGCGTACGCCACCGGACATTCGAAGAAATACACCTCCTCCGGCTGGGCGAGCTATGACAGCCACTTCTTCCGCTTTGCCGAGCGGGCCGGCTATGGCGTCGATCTCGCCAGCCAGCACGATTTGCACTTCTCGCCCGAGATTCTCGACGGCTACGACTGTGTGGTCTTCGTCGGCCATGACGAGTACTGGACCTGGGAAATGCGAGACGCCGTCGACAGCTACGTCGAGCGCGGCGGTCATGCGGCGCGCTTTGCCGGCAATTTCATGTGGCAGACCAGGCTCGAGGACGAAGGCCGGCGGCAGGTCTGCTACAAATACCGGGCGCGCGCCGAAGACCCGGCCTATGGCGGCGACGTCACCCGCGCCACCAACTCCTGGGAAGCGCCTGAGATCGGTCGTCCCGGCGCAATGACGTTCGGCCTCAACGCGACGCGCGGCGTCTATGCCGGCTGGGGCGGATGCGCACCGCGCGGCATGCGCGGCTTTCCGGTCTATCGGCCCGAGCACTGGGCCTTTGCCGGCACCGGCATGTACTATGGCGACCTGCTTGGCGCCGACAGTCATGTCTATGGCTATGAGGTCGACGGGCTCGATTTCGAGATCCGCGGCGGCCTGCCCTATCCGACACCGGACAGCGGTGCGCCTGACGGGCTGCAGGTGCTGGCCGTCGGCATGGCGAGCCAGGTCGAGGAAAGCGCCGACATCCCGATCGAGGACCAGTTTCTCACCGACGAGGATGGCCGCTTTACGGCCGAAACGCTATTTGGCGAGGCGACCGACGCCAATCTGGAAAAAGTCAAACGCGGCAACGGCATGATCGTCAATTTCCCGCGCGGCAAGGGCGAGGTTTTCCACGCCGGAAGCTGCGAATGGGTGGCCGGCCTGCTCAGGCAGGATCCGATGGTCGAGCGCGTGACCAGGAATGTAATCGATCGCTACCTCGGAAAGTCCTGACATGCAGAAGCCCTCATCAACTGGTTCAGAAACGCGCGCGCCATCGCACCTGTTCTACCTCTCCAGCCTGCGCCGGCCGCTGATCGACCGCGCCGAAGGCATCTATATGTGGACGCAGGACGGCCGCCGCTTCATCGACGGATCGAGCGGGCCGATGGTCGCCAATATCGGTCACTCCAACCGCAACGTGCTCGATGCCATGAAGCGGCAGATGGACCGCGCCACCTTCGCCTACCGGCTGCATTTCGAGAACGAACCGGCGGAAGAACTGGCGCGGGAGCTCGCCGGCAAACTGCCGGAGGGCATGGACCGAATCTTCTTCGTCTCCGGCGGTTCGGAGGCGACGGAATCCTGCATCAAGCTGGCGCGGCAATGGGCGGTCGCGACCGGCCAGCCGAAGCGCTGGAAGGTTATCACGCGTTTTCCCTCCTATCATGGCGGCACGCTGGGTTCGCTTTCGATAACCGGCGACGATGCGCTGGCCGAAACGTTCACACCGATGATGCGGGTGATGCCGACCGTGCCGGCGCCGACGGCATGGCGCGACCGCGACAATCTTTCGATGGAGCAGCGCGGCGTCCGCTATGCCGACATGCTGGAGGAGAAGATCCAGGCCGAGGGCCCGGACAGCGTGCTCGCCTTCATCATGGAGCCGATCGGCGGTGCGGCGACTTCGGCCCTCGTCGCACCGGACAGCTATTATCCGCGTATACGCGAGATCTGCGACCGCTACGGCATCTTGCTCATCCATGATGAAGTGATGAGCGGCGCCGGCCGCACCGGAAAATTCCTTGGCGGCGACCATTGGAACTGCAAGCCCGACATCGTCGCGCTGTCGAAGGGGCTTGGCTCCGGCTATGCGCCGCTCGGCGCGCTGGCCGCCCCGATGCGGCTGGTCGAGCCGCTGCTGGCGTCGGGCGGCTTCCAGCATGGCCACACCTATGCCGGCAATCCGCTCGCCTGCGCGGCCGGGCTCGCCGTGCTCGGCGAGATGGACCGCCTCGACCTGATCGCCAACGCCGCCGCGATGGGCGACGTGCTGATGGACGGGCTGAAAGGGCTGGCGAAGCGTTTTCCGTTCATCGCCGATGTCCGAGGCAAAGGCCTGCTCACCGGCGCCGAGATGGTTGCCGATCCCGAAACTCTACGGCCGATCGAACAGGGCAAGAAAGCCACGCAGCGCCTGCTCGACCTCGCCTACGAGCGCGGGCTGATCATCTACGGCCGCAGGGTCAAGGGCGGTGTCGACGGCGACAATTTCATGGTGGCGCCGCCGATGATCGTCACGGCTGAAGAGGTCGGCGAGATCATTTCCATCATCGGCGATTCGCTGGAAGTTCTGGCCGCCGAACTCGACCTGCCGGTCGAAGGCTGAGGGCTAAAGAATGGCGCCGAGGAAAGTCATCATCACCTGCGCGGTCACTGGCTCGGTGCACACCCCGTCCATGTCGCCCTATCTGCCGGTGACGCCGGACCAGATCGCGACCGACGCCATCGCGGCGGCCGAGGCTGGCGCCTCAATCCTGCATCTCCACGCCCGCGATCCCAAAGACGGCCGGCCGACCGCCGATCCTGAGGTGTTCATGCAGTTCCTGCCGCGCATCAAGCAAGCGACCGATGCGGTGATCAACATCACCACCGGCGGTTCGTCGCTGATGACGCTCGACCAGCGGCTGGCGGCACCACTGCGGGCCGAGCCGGAAATGTGCTCGCTCAACATGGGCTCGATGAATTTCGCGCTGTTCCCGATGCTCGACAAGCCAAGGGAGTGGCAGCACGAGTGGGAACCAAAGCTGCTCGAAGCCACGCGCGACACCATCTTCAAGAACACCTTTGCCGATATGGAAGGCGTGCTCGAAAGGCTCGGCAAGGGCTGCGGCACGCGCTTTGAGTTCGAATGCTACGATGTCGGCCATCTCTATTCGCTGGCGCATTTTCGCGACCGCGGGCTGGTGTCGGGGCCGCTGTTCATCCAGTTCGTGCTCGGCATTCTCGGCGGCATCGGCGCCGATCCCGACAATCTCATCCATATGAAGCGCATCGCCGACAAGCTGTTCGGCGACAGCTACCAGTTCTCGGTGCTCGCCGCCGGCCGCCATCAGATGCCCCTGATCTCGATCGCGGCGGCGATGGGCGGCAATGTCCGCGTCGGGCTGGAGGACAGTCTCTACGATGGACGGCAATTGGCGAAATCCAATGCCGATCAGGTGCGCAGGATACGCGCCATTCTCGACGGGTTGTCGCTGGAAGTCGCAACGCCGACCGAGGCGCGCGAGATGCTGGCGCTGAAGGGTGGCGATAGGGTGGCGTTTTGAGATGATTGATCTGCGATGATGGCGTTCTGGCACACCCCCCTCTGGCCTGCCGGCCATCTCCCCCTCAAGGGGGGAGATCGGATGTCACTGCGGCCTTCGCCAATCTCAATCGTTGCAAAATGGATGGCAGCGCCAAAGCTGCCAATCTCCCCCCTTGAGGGTGAGATGTCCGGCAGGACAGCGGGGGGTGCCTGGGCGCCTTGCCTATCGTGAGTACAGTCACCCTCCGCCCCGGCACCATCGACGACGTCGACACCATCCATGCCGCGCTGCTCAAGCTCGGCACCCATATCGGCGCGCATCAGGAGATCACGTCCACTGCCGACGATCTCCGCCGCTACGGCTTTGGCGACAAACCCGCCTTCTCCACCCTGATCGCCGAGATCGGCGGCGATTTTGCGGGGCTCTGCCTGCATTTCCCGATCTTCTCGACATGGATGGGGCGGCCCGGCGTCTATATCCAGGACCTCTATGTCGAGGACCGGTTTCGCGGCCGCAAGATCGGCGAAAGACTGCTGCGCCGGGTCGCGCGCGACTGCCGCCGGGATGGCGGCGCCTATCTCAGGCTGTCCGTCGACACCGACAATGACGGCGCCAAGGCTTTTTATGAGCGGCTGGGCATCGCCTGGTCGAGCTACGAGCAGACGCAGAAGATTGTTGGCGATGCCTTTTTCGCCTTTGCCGATGCAGCGCAGGATGGGGACGCGGAATGAAAGCCTTCTTTGCCGAGGAGCAGAAACGCCACGACCCGAAGGCCTTTCTGTCCAGCGGTGCGCCGCAGCCCAATCCCGAACAGCCGGAGCGGGTAGAGCGATTGTTAGCCGGCGCAAAATCCGCCGGATTGATGATCGAGCGGCCCAGGGAACATGGCCTAGGCCCGGTGGCGGCCGTGCATACGCCGGAGTATCTCGCCTTCCTCGAACACATTTTTGCGCGCTGGCAGCGCATCGAGGGCGCATCCGCGGAAGTCATCCCCAACATCCATCCACTGGCCCGCACAGGGTCCTATCCGGCCTCGGCGGTCGGCCAGGCCGGCTACCACATGGCCGACACCGCTTGCCCGATCTCCGCCGAAACCTGGCAAAGCGCGCTGTGGAGCGCCTGGAGCTCGGTCGAAGCGGCGGAAGCTGTCATGGCAGGCGCGCCTGCCGCTTATGCGCTCTGCCGGCCGCCCGGCCATCATGCCTTTGCCGATGTCGCCGGCGGCTTCTGCTTCATCAACAATTCAGCGGTCGCGGCCCAGGTGTTGCGCAAGCAGGCAGCGCGGGTGGTGATCCTCGATGTCGACCTGCATCACGGCAACGGCACGCAAGGCATCTTTTATACGCGTTCCGACGTCCTGACGGTGTCGCTGCACGCCGATCCGGTGCGCTTCTATCCGTTCTTCTGGGGCCATGCCGATGAGCGCGGCGAAGGTCCGGGCCTCGGCTATAATTTCAACCTGCCATTGCCGCGCAAATCAGCCGACGCGGCGTTTCTGGAGGCCCTCGAAGTGGCGTTCCAGCGTATCCGCGCCTTTTCGCCGGACGCGCTGGTCGTGGCGCTCGGTCTCGATGCGTTCGAGGGCGATCCGTTCGGCGGGCTTTCGGTGACCACGCCCGGTTTCTCGCGGATCGGCGAGGCAATTGCCAAGCTTGGCCTGCCGACGATTATCGTCCAGGAAGGCGGCTATCTCTGCGACGCGCTCGGCGACAATCTCACGGCGTTCCTCACCGGTTTCGCGGCAAACAGCGATAGCTGACTAGCGCTGCTGCCTCAGCATGGCGATCTCCCGGTGCACGCTTTCCAACGTCTCGTCGATCTCTGCCGCCGTGTTGTAGTGCGCAATACCGATGCGCACGACGCCCTGCTCGGCCGGAATGCCGAGATGGTGGACGATCTCCCAGGCGTAGTTGTGACCCGACCATAGAAAAATGTTCTCGGCATTCATCTGCCGCACGACCGTCTCTGGCACGATGCCGTCGACGGTGAAGGACACGGTCGGCACGCGCTCAATGACACGCTTCGGATCGGTGATGCCGCGGATGGTCAGACCCTCGATGGCGGACAGCCCATCGATCAGCCTCAGCGCCAGCGGGTTTTCGTAGGCGATCGACACTTCGTATGCCTTTGCGATCTTTTGCCTTCGCGAACCGCCCTCGCCGGCCGCAGCGCCGAGTTCGGCGAAGTAATCGACCGCTGCGGTAAGTCCGGCCATCAGTTCGATCTGTGGCGTGCCGAGTTCGAAGCGCTCCGGCAGGCCATTGGACGAGCAACGGCATTTGTAGGGTTGCAGCGCATCGATGATGTCTCGACGTCCCCACAATATCCCCATGTGCGGGCCGAAGAACTTGTAGGCCGAACAGATCAGGAAGTCGCAGCCGAGGTCCTGCACGTCGACCAGCCCGTGCGGCGCGAACTGCACGGCATCGACATAGACGAGCGCGCCGGCCTGTTTGGCGATGGCCGTCAGCGCCTTGAGCCGGTTGATCGAGCCGGTGAGGTTCGACGCATAGTTCAGCGCAACGAGTTTTGTCCTGTCGGTAAGCAGAGCGCTGAGCGCCGCCTCCTCGACCTGCCAGCTCTCTTCGTCGAAGGGCAGGAAGCGCACGACGAGGCCAAGATCTTCGGCCAGCTGCAGCCAGGGCGAGACGTTGCCCTCATGATCCATGCGGGTGACGATGATCTCGTCGCCCGGCTTGAAGCCGCGGCCGAGCGTGCGCGACATGTGATAGGTCAGCGTCGTCATGTTGGCGCCGATGATTATTTCCTCCGCGCTCGCTGCACCCAGGAAATCGGCCATCGCCGCATGGGCGTCGTCGAACACCTTTTGCGCGGCAAGCGTGGTTTCGAAATAGCCGCCGAGATTGGCGTTGGTGGTGAGGAGGCAGCGCGCCACCGCGTCGGCAACCGCTTGCGGCACCTGCGTGCCGGCCGGATTGTCGAGATAGATGCGCCGGCGGCCCTTGTCGGTCAGGTCCAGCGCCGGAAATTTTCCCCTGACGGTCTCGATCGGAAAATCCATGGCTGTCCCTTCCCCTTGTCTTTGCTCGGCAATTCCGGCCAAATGGTCTGCTTATGGGCACGGATTGCCGACGCGCTGGTGGATCGCATCCACGCCCTTCTGCATCTCGTCGGTCCAGGTCACGTCGGCTGACGACAGCGCCATCTCAAGCTGGGCAATCGTCGTCGCGCCGATGATGCTGGAAGTGACGAAAGGCCGGCTGGCGACATAGGCGTTGGCAAACAGCGCCGGTTCAAGGCCGAAGGAGCGCGCCAGTTTATTGTATGCGAGCTGCGCCTCCGCCGCATTTGGCGTCTCGTAGCGCTGGCCGCGGTTGAACAGCTGCGAGCGCGAACCCTGCGGCCGTGCGCCATGGTCGTATTTGCCGGTGAGATAGCCCTGCGCCAGCGGCGAATAGGCGAGAAAGCCGACATCCTCGCGTTCGCAGGCCTCGGCGAGGTTCACCTCGAACGTGCGGTTGACCAGATTGTAGGCGTTCTGCAGCGAAACGACGCGCGGGCCGACGCCCTTGTCGGCCTCGGCGATGAAGCGCATGACGCCCCAGGAGCTTTCGTTCGACAGGCCGAGATGGCGGATCTTTCCCGCCTTCACGAGTTCCTCAAAGACGGCGAGTGTCTCGGCGATCGGCGTCTCGCCGGGCGGCGCGCCAACGGCATCGGCACGGCGCGGCACAGCACCCACGCGGGTCGGGTTGGCGCCCCAGGGGATGTCGCGCTCCGGCCAGTGGATCTGGTAGAGGTCGAGATAGTCGGTGCCGAGCTTGGCCAGCGATTTGTCGATGGCGTCAAAGATGTCGGCGCGCACCAGTTTTGACGGCCGGTCGCCACGAAACCAGCGGTTGGCGGTGCGGCCGACCACTTTCGAGGCCAGGATGACCTTGTCGCGATTGCCCTTGGCCTTCATCCAGCTGCCGATGAACTTCTCCGTCCGCCCCTGCGTCTCCTCCTTGGGCGGTATCGGGTAGAGCTCGGCCGTGTCGATGAAATTGACCCCGCGCGCAAAGGCCAGATCCATCTGCGCATGGCCATCGGCCTCGGTGTTCTGCTGGCCCCAGGTCATCGACCCCAGGCAGATCTGGGTAACAAGAAGATCGGTCCGACCGAGACGGCGTTTGTGCATGGGGTTTCTCCGGCGGGAGGTTTGCGCGGCTACGCGGGAAGGAAGCCGCATGTATAGGGAAAGCGGCGCCGCTCTCCAACCCTCAGGGAACCCGACTTTTGCGTGAACCCTGGAAAAGTCAGCGCCGGACGCCGGCCAGCGCGCGCCGCTTGGCCTCATCGATCAGCATATTGGCCACCTGCATGCGGATCATGGCGCGCTGGCGCAGATGCGGCGCGACGCGGTCGGGGTGGTTGGCGAAGGCGAAGCTGCGGCGCATGCGGCCGAGATCGGCGTTCTTGACTGGATGATCGAGGCCGAGCTCGACGGCGATCGCGTCAGGGTCGATCGGCGGCAGCTTTTCCTCGGGCTTTGCCTCCTCGCCGGCCAGCGCCAGCTTGGCATGATCGAGAAGGGCGGCAAATTCTGCGGCCAGATCGGCTCCCGCCTCGCGGTATTCGGCGGCGAATGTTTCGCCCGAGACCTTGATGCGGCCGGAATGAAGCTCGTCGGCCACGGAGAGATAGTCGAACGGGATCGACGGCCGGGCGCTCGTCTCTTCCGCCGCCTCATCCTTGTCGGAGGCAACGAACAGATCGTCGAGCAAGGAAGCGAAATCCCGCTTGGCGCCGATGTCAGCCTCCCCCTCGTTTAAGCGTGCGAACAGAGCCGGTCGCAGCATAGAACCGGCTCGTTAAAAATGAATGCCGCTGATCTTAACCAGTTTAGGCGTTTGCGAGGCTTGCGCGGGCCCGGTTGGCGATGTGCAAGACCCAACAAAAAGCCGGACTGCATTTGCATGCAGTCCGGAAATTCGCCAGGAGTGGCGAGGAAAAGCCGGCCATGTGCCAGCGTCTATGCATACGGTGGGGATGCGCCACAAGTTTCAGCGCACGCGGCAATTGTGCCGAAAAAAATTCGCTTGGAATGGCTGCCATGCAAATGCTGCACTGCACAATCTTCACAATTTTCCTATACTCGGCGCCGTGGAGGATCAACAAGGGGCCGAATCATGGGGTTCTTCACTGAAATGTTTGCCCGTCCGCGTCCGCAGGAGCATCTGCGTTATCGTTCCGCACTGGCGTTGCTGCATTCGATGAGCAATGCCGACCGCGCCGACATCGGCATCAAGCCGGCCGACTTCCCGCGCATAGCCCGCGAAATGTCACCGCGTTGATCAAGGCCTTGGCGCCGAACCAGCGTCAAACGAAGTTTCCCGGCAGCGACCGGGAAACCTCGGAATGCCGAATTCGTCAACGATTCCCGAGATAGGCACCCTTGGTCAGCGGCACGCCATTGTGGCGCAGGATGTCGTAAGCCGTGGTCACGTGGAAATAGAAGTTGGGCATGGCGACATGCAGCAGATACTGCATGCCGGGCATCGAGGCTTCGCGCTGGCCAAACTTCAGTTCGACCACCCTTTCATCCGAACCATCGAATTCGGCGGCCGAGAATGACGCCAGCAGATCGAGCGTCTTGGTCAGGCGCGCCTGAAGCTCGGCGAAGGTCGCTTCATTGTCTTCGTATTTCGGCACCTCGCGACGGGCCAGCCGTGATGGCGCGCCCTTGGCGTGGTCGGTGGCGACCTGCACCTGCCTGACCAGCGCGTACATGTCGGGCGCCAACCTCGCGGTCAAAAACACCTGCGGGTCGATCTTGCGCTCGGTTGCATTCTGTTCGGCCGCCGACAGCACGCCGGACAGCGCCTTCAGCCTGGCCGAAAACACCGGCACCGAGGCTTCATACATCGATAGTGTCACGTTCAAATCTCCATTGCGGCTGAAGCGCCGACGGCGGGACGTAGCGCCTTCCCGGAGGATTTTTCAAGCGTCACCACGTCGCCGCAATCTCTATGATAGACTCCTTCGTGGTGGAGATTCTCCGATGAGACGCGTCTTTCTGGCAGCGGCCGCCTTTTGCTCCCTTGCCGCATCCGGCCAGGCTGTGTTCGCCGACGATGAACCGGCAGCCGATGACCAGGCCCCTTACGTCGATGACAGGTCAGACGCCGAGGCCGTCATCCGCTCGCTCTACAGCGCCATCAACCGGCACGAATTCGCCCGCGCCTGGGCTTACTACGGCGATACCAAGCCGGCAAAGGATTTCGATACCTTCGTCAAGGGCTATGACGGCACCGGCAGGGTCGACGTCGAAACCGGTGCTGTTTCCGACGAGGGCGCAGCCGGCAGCATCTATTACAGCGTTCCGGTCGCCATCCGCGCCACCGGCAAGGACGGCAACGAGGCGGTCTTCGCCGGCTGCTACACGCTGCGCCAGGTCAGCGCTCAGATCCAGGCCCCGCCATTCCGCCCGATCTTTATCGACAAGGGCGCGCTGAAGCCGTCCAAGGCCGATTTCGAGGAGGCTCTGCCGCCAAGCTGTGGTGACGGGCCGCCGCCGCCGAAGAAGGACACCGCACTCGAGCAGGTGAAGAAACTGTTCGCCGCCGATTATGGCGATCAGTGTGACAAGCAATTTCTCGGCGAGGAGCCGAACATCTTTTCGATCAAATACAAGGCAAAGGACGCGGCTGCCAGCGATCCCGACAAGGAAACGCGGCTTTTCGAGTTCTACTGCCAAGCGGCAGCCTATAACGCAAGTTCGGTCTACTACATGACCGACGAAGTATCGGGCGTGCAGCAGTTGCAGTTCACCGAGCCCGAAATGGATATCCGTTACGAGAACAATGACAGCGACGGCAAACTGCTGGGCATGGATATCATCGGCTTCCGCACATCCGGCTGGGCGGCCAATTCCGAATATGACGAAGACGCCAAGACGCTGACCACGTTCAACAAATGGCGCGGCATCGGCGACGCCTCGGACAAGGGGATATACCTGTTCCGTAACGGCGATTTTTCCCTCGTCCAATATGATGTGGACGCGTCTTACGATGGCGAGGAGAACCCGCAGACGGTGGTCGACTACAACACCGCGCCGTAGGGATCTTATCAGGAACCGCCGCGCTCAAGCAGTCCTTCACATTCGCCTTCTCGTTTCAGGCCGGGAACGCATCGGCCGGAAGAAGGCGCGAATGTCCTCGACCAGAAGACTCGGTTCCTCCAGCGCAGCGAAATGGCCCCCTCGCGGCATCGATGTCCATCGCTGAACGTCAAAGACCCGCGCCACCCAGGATCGAGGCGGCATCGGCAACTCGCGAGGGAAAAGCGCTACCCCAAATGGCGGCGAAACGCGTTCCAGCGTCTCGAACGCAAGAGGGAACAGTCGATTCTCCTTGTAGAGCCGCAAGGACGAGGTGAGCGCGTTGCTGAACCAATAGAGCGAAACATCCGTAAGGAGCGTGTCCATGCCGAAGGTGCGCTCCACGTCACCGTCGCAATCGCTCCAGCTACGGAACTTCTCGATCATCCAGGCTGCGAGACCGATCGGCGAGTCTGTCAGCGCATAAGCAAGCGTCTGAGGCTTCGTGCCCTGCAGATGGGCATAGGCGCCCTCCGTTGCCGTCCAGGCCGCGGCCTTTTCCAGAAAGGCCTGCTCCTCAACGGTGACAGGTGGCAGACCTGCACCCAAGGGTGGCCGATAGCTCCCGGGAATGTAATTGACGTGGACGCCAAGCACGCTTTCGGAATGGAGCCGTGCCATCCAGGCGGAAACGCCTGCGCCGATGTCGCCTCCTTGGGAAGCGAAGCGGTCGTAGCCGAGCCCGCGCATCAACTGTACCCATAACTCCGCGATGCGGCCGGAATGGAAGCCTGGTTCCGTCGGCGCCTGCGAAAAGCCGTATCCGGGCAAAGAGGGAACTACCACGTGGAAAGCGTCGGCCGGGTCACCACCATGGGCAGCTGGGTCTGCCAGCAATGGAATGACGTGTTCCATTTCGATGAACGAGCCGGGCCAGCCATGCGTTATGATCAGCGGCAGCGGCGCCGGTCCGTTGCCTGGCTGGTGGACAAAGTGGACATCTAGGTTGTTCAGCCTCGTCAGATATTGCGGCAGCCGGTTCAGCCGCGCCTCTTGCACTCTCCAGTCGAAGCGGTCTCGCCAGTAATCCGCAAGGCGCTTGATGAACGGCAGCTCGGCCCATCGTTCCAGCCCGCTTCGCTTAGCGGAATTGGCCATCGTGTTGCGCTAAGCCGGCGCTGGAGATCTTCAAGTTGTTCGTTCGGAATTTGGATCTTGAAGGGGTGGGCGTCCATCGCTGTGCTTCCGATCTGTTGGATCATATCAGCCTACACCTAAGAGGATATCGGCCGAACCATGATTGCCAAAACCAAGGGGCACCCCTGGGCGATATGCCTCAGGGCGCCTTCGACAGCATCCAGTTCAGCGTTTGGCGCCAGTCGACCATGCGGATCGGCGTGCCATGGGTGCCGGTCTCGAACCGGACGAACCGGGTCGGATAGGCTTTCGAGTTCGCAGTGATGGAGCGGAAGAAGGCTTCCTGCTTCTCCACGGGAAAGACCGGATCCTTGCTGCCTTGGCCGAAGAACACCGGCACATGGCGCCTGTAGGCCGGGCTCGACAGGAAACCGTCATCCCACAGCGAGCCGAGCAGCAGCAGCCCGTTTATGCGCCGTCCCGTATCGTTGCGGCCGGCCAGCTTCCAGCACAGCGCACCACCCATAGAGCCGCAGGCGACGAAAATCTTGGCGTCCGGCGAGGCCTCGGCATAGTGGCCGATCAGCGCCGCGACCTGGGCCGCGCCCTTGTCGCCGAAATCGGTGAAATCGGGTGAGAGATAGAGGCCGCCATTGCCGGCCATCAGGTTCTTGATGCGGTTGAAATTGCCGCCGAAGGTGAAGTCGTCGACGCCCTGCTTGCGGCTGCCGCCCTGCCCGTGCAGGTAAAGCACGATGATGCCGGCGCCTTCGGTCTTACCGACGGCGACATGCCTGACATCGCCGGCATCGGTTTTCAGCATCAAATCCCGCTGCACCTTGCGCACGCCGGTGTCGGTATACTTAGCCTGCACGCGCTTTTCCGGCACCTCGTCGCGGTCGTTGATGTCGCGCATCTCGCGATAGTCGATGACGGTGTAGGCGCCTTTGTCCGTGGACGAGAGCGTCGCCGGATAGGCGAAGAGGTCATCCTTGTAGGGTTTTAGTTCGAGCGCGTCGGCGTGGGCGGCAGAGAACAGGAAAAAGAGCGAAATCAGAAGGCTATGGAGCGCGGCCGCCCCCCTCTGGCCTGCCGGCCATCTCCCCCTCAAGGGGGGAGATTGGATATCACGCCGCCTTCCGCCAATCTTCAAAGCTGCAGGATAGACGCCGCCATCGAGGCTGCTGATCTCCCTCCTTGAGGGAGAGATGGCCGGCAGGCCAGAGGGGGGTAGAAGCGCTGAGGCAAGTAAAGAGAGAGCCATGCTAAAGGCATGCGTTTTTCGGCTTCGCTTTGTCAATCCTGCAGCACGCCGCCGGCGTCTTCCAGCGCCTCGCGGGTGTCGACATCGATCGACGCGCCGTCGCCGATCTCGACGTCGATGACATCCAGTCCCTCGGCCTCGACCAGATGGCGGGCGCCGGTGTCGCCCTCGAGGTGAGCGATGCCTCCAAACAGCGCGCGTGGCAGCAGCACCGGATTGCCGCGGCGGCCGTCATGGGCGGCACGCACCACTGAGCGGCCGCCGTCCCTACGGAAGGCCTCGATCAACCGGTCGAGATCGGCCGATGAGATACCCGGCATGTCGCCGAGTACGATCATGGCGCCGGCCGCCTCGGCTCCAACGCGGGCAATGCCGGCTTTTAGAGACGAGGACAGGCCGTCGGCAAAATCCGGATTGTCGGCGAAGATCACGTCGAGGCCGGTCAAGGCTTGGTGCACCCGCTCACGCTGGTGGCCGGTGACGACAAAGGTGCTGGTTGCCTTCGAGGCCAGTGCGCGCTCGACTGTCCGGCGCACCAGCGGTTTGCCGTCGAACAGCGCCAGAAGCTTGTTCGGCCCGCCCATGCGGCTGGAGCGACCGGCGGCCAGAAGCACGATCTCGACCTTCAGCCCGGCTCTCGCCGGCAGCGGCTCGCGCGGCTGCGGCCGGGTCGGGATTTCCATCAAGAGGCCGCCAACGCCCATGCCGGCGATGTCCTTGGCGGTGACGTCGAGGCCGGCGATCAGCCTGTCGAGCACCCAATCGAAACCGTTCTCCTTGGGGCTGCGGGCGCAACCGGGCGCGCCGATGACGCGCTTGCCGTCGAGCGTGCCCAGCACCAGCAGATTGCCGGGATCGACGGGCATGCCCGCGCGGATCACCGTGCCACCTGCTGCCTCGATCGCCGCCGGAACGACATCGTTGAAATCGCTCATCGCCGAGGCGCCGAAGATCACCACCATGTCGTTGTCGCGCGCCAGCGCGGCCGCTGCCTCGGCTACAGGCGCGATCTCGTGCGGCGTGCGGCGCTCCGTCGTCAGCCGGCCGCCGGAGCGTGCCAGCCGGGCCTCGGTGACGCGCAGCGTCTTGTCGAGCACGCTGGCCTTAATGCCGGGCAGCATCGTCTGAATGACGCCGATGCGCACCGGATGGTAGGCGTTGACGGCGAAGATCTCGCCGCCGGCGCAGATCTTCGTCACCTTGTCGACCAGAGCCGTGGCAACAGCGAACGGGATGATCTTGACCGTCGCCACCATTTGCCCCGTCTCGACAGGTGCGTGCTGCGCCAGCGTGGCGATGGTGATGGTCGGGTCGACCGCATTGATGGCGTCGATCATGGCGGCATCGACGGTGAAGAGACCGGCGGCCTTGGCATGGAGGTTGACGCGGCCGGTCGCGGCCGGTTTTGCCTCGATGTTGCGGTGGGCCATGCTGGCAGCAATCTTTTCGGCCGCCGCATCCTCGCTGAGGTCATCGGCGGCAAGCACCGCCACGACGATCTCGGTAATGCCGGCCGCCTTCAGCACCGCCACGTCCTGCGTGCTCAGCCTGTGCGCCTTGCGGAAACGCCGCTCGCCCGCCGTCGTGGCATGCGCCAGCACCGCGCCTTGCGCCTGATCGATCGGGATCGGCCCGAACTTCACGCCGCCGCGCCTTTGGCTTCGAGACCGCGCGAGCGAAAGGCGTGGATCGTCTGCGCCAGGATGGCGACGGCGATCTCGGCCGGGCTCGCCGCGCCAATGTCGATACCGATCGGTGCGTGGATGCGGGCGATCTGGTCGGCGCTGGCGCCGAGCGCCAGCAGGCGCTCGACGCGCCTGGCGTGTGTTTTGCGGCTGCCGAGTGCGCCGACATAGAAACAGTTGGCGTCGAGCGCGGCCTTCAGTGCGAAATCGTCGATCTTCGGATCATGGGTGACGGCGGCGAGCGCCGTATAGCTGTCGAGCGGCTGGCGTTTCAGCACATCCTCCGGCCATTCGGCATGGAGTGCTACATCGGGAAAACGGTCCGGGGTGGCGAAGGCGGTGCGCGGATCGACGATCTCCAGGGGATAGCCGGCGATCCTGGCCATCGGCGCCAGCGCCTGACTGATATGGACGGCGCCGACTACCACCAGGCGCGGCTGCGGCAAATGCGCGTTGAGGAAGAAGGTGCGCCCTTCAGCCTCGACCGAACCCGAATTGCCGGTGCGGAAAGCCTTGGCGATCGCTTGCCCGAGATCGCCGGCAACCTGGTCGCCTTCTCGCACGATGCGGTCGCGGCCGTCGCCGAGATCGGTGACCAGGATCGCGGCGCGGCGGGCCCGGCGTTCGGCATTGAGGGCTTTGAGAGCGTAGGGATCCATGCCTAACCGAGCCGCTCCACATAGACCTTGATGCGGCCGCCGCAGGATAGGCCGACCTGCCAGGCGGTCTCGTCGGCAACGCCGAACTCCAGCATTTTGGCCTTACCGCTGTCGATGACGTCGATCGCCTCGCTTACCACGGCGCCCTCGACGCAGCCGCCCGAGACCGAGCCGTGGAAATTGCCTTCGGCGTCGATGACCAGATGACTGCCGACCGGCCTCGGCGCCGAACCCCAGGTCTCGACCACAGTGGCGATGGCGACATCCTTGCCGTCCTTCATCCAGCCCTCCGCGATAATCAGCGGATCGCGGGCTTCATCGAGATAGATGCTGTTGTCCATGATCGCTTGCCTCAAAGTCTGTTTTTCTCTGGGAGCCTGTTTTCGGAATCCAATATGGCTATGCGGCGCGCCTGACACCAGCGTCCAGCCAGCGACGCGGATCGACCGAAGCGGCGGATTTCTTGTCCAGCGAGGCGCAGAGGTCGGCCAGCGCATCGAGATTGTGTACCGAGCGGAACTCGTCGACATGAGGCAGCATCGCTCTGACGCCGCGGGCCCGCGCCTCGAAGCCGCCAAAGCGCAGAAGCGGGTTGAGCCAGATCAGCCGCCGGCAGGATTTGTGCAGGCGATCCATTTCTTGCGACAGGCCGGAAACATCGTCGCGCTCCAAACCGTCGGTGATTAAAAGCACCACCGCGCCCTGCCCGAGCACGCGGCGTGACCAGTGCTTGTTGAACTCCGCCAGCGTATCGCCGATGCGGGTGCCGCCCGACCAGTCCTTGACCGCCGCCGAGCAGTCGGCAAGGGCGGCATCGGGGTCGCGATGGCGCATCTGCCGCGTGAGATTGGTCAGCCGCGTGCCGAAGACGAAGGTGTGCACGCGCCGCCGTTTTTCGGTCAGCGCATGCAGAAAGTGCAGGAAGATGCGCGTGTACTGGCTCATCGAACCGGAGATATCGGCGAGAACCACCAGCGGCGGATGCACTTCGCGGGCTGAGCGGAATTTCGGCAGGATCAGTTCGCCGCCGGTGCGCGCGGCCGAGCGCATCATGGCGCGTGGATCGATACGGCGGCCATGCAGGTCTGCCTTGAAGCGTCGGGTACGGACCATGTCGAACGGCAGCCGCAGCCGGGCAATCGCCTTCTTGGCGTCTGCCATCTCGTCGGCATTCATCTGGGCAAAGTCCTTGCCGCGCAGCACTTCATTCCCGGAGAAGGTTAGCCGGGCGTCGACTTCGATCTCCGGGATTTCCCTGACCGGCCGATTCTTCTCGTGGCCTTCGAACATGGCCTGGCTGACGCGGTTTTCTGCCGCGCGCGGCTTTTGCTTCTCCCTGGTGTCGGGCGCCACAGGCGAGAACATCGCCAGAAGTTTCTCGATCAGCTCGCGCGATTTCCAGAACAGCCGGAAGGCTTCGTCGAAAACAGGGTGATCCTCGTGCCGCGACACCAGCACGGCATGCAGCGTCCAGTAGAAATCGTCGCGCGAACCGATGCCGGCTGCCAGCACCGCCTCGATCCCATCCTTGACCGAAGCCGGCCCGACCCGCATGCCGGATTTGCGCAAGGTGCGGGCGAAATAGACGATGTTGTCGGCGATGCGCCCGTCTTCCGTCGCCTCTCTGGGGTCGGTCTCTTTGGGGTAAGCACCCGGCGCCTTCACTGCCCTACTCCGCCGCCGCCAGTTCGGCCTTGACCTCATCGAGGATGCGCCGGCCCTCGCCCGCGCCGATGCGGGCAATGTCGTCCTGGTATTTCAACAAAACGCCGATCGTGTCGGAGACGGTTTCGGGATCGAGCGCCACCTTGTCGAGTTCGGTCAGCGCGCCGGCCCAGTCGATGGTTTCGGCGACACCCGGCGCCTTGAACAGCTCGACCCGGCGCAGCTTCTGGATGAACGACACCACTTCCGCGGAAAGTCGGCTGTTGGCCTGCGGCACCTTGCGGCGCACGATCTCCAGCTCGCGCTCGGCATTGGGATAGTCGACCCAGTGATAGAGGCAGCGCCGCTTCAGCGCGTCGTGGATTTCGCGGGTGCGGTTGGTGGTGATGATGACGATCGGCGGCTCCTCCGCCTTGATCGTGCCAAGCTCGGGCACCGTCACCTGGAAGTCGGACAGAATTTCGAGCAGGAATGCTTCGAAAGCCTCGTCGGTGCGGTCGAGCTCATCGATCAGGAACACCGGGGCCGCACCCGCCTTGCCGGTCAGCGCATCGAGCACCGGGCGGCGGATCAGGTATTTTTCGGAAAAGACATTGCGCTCCATGTCGGAGGGGTCGACCGAGCCTGCCGCCTCCTCCATGCGGATCTCTATCATCTGCGCGGCGTAATTCCACTCATAGACAGCGGACGAGACGTCGAGGCCTTCATAGCATTGCAGGCGGATCAGCCGGCGGCCGAGTGCCTGCGCCAGCACCTTGGCGATCTCGGTCTTGCCGACGCCGGCCTCCCCTTCAAGGAACAGCGGCCGCTGCATGCGCAGGGACAGGAACAGCACCGTTGCCAGCGAGCGGTCCGCGACGTAGTCCGCGCCGGTCAGGAGATCGAGCGTTTCGTCGATCGTCCGCGGCGCGGGGCGCGGTTTCAGCTCGGTCATTCTTTCTCCCTTGCCGCCTCTGCTCCGCTCTGCAGCACGTGGTAGTCGCGGGCGTGGTAGATCAGCGGCCGCAAATTATCGCCCATGCGCAGGCCTGTCACCTTGCCAAAAAGCACACGATGGGTGGCGAGATCCTTGGTGTCGATCAATTCGCAGTCGAAAACCGCAAGAGCGCCCTTCAGGGTAGGCGCGCCCGTCGATATGACATCCCACTCGCCCAGCCCGAAACGCTCATCGGCCGACAGCCCGGTCAGGCCTGAAAACGCCACCGATAGGGGCTGCTGGTGCGAAGCCAGCGTGTTCAGCGCAAACCGGCCGTTTTGCATGAACAGCTCGTTCTTGGCATTCTCGCGGTTGAGACAGACGAGAACCGTCGGCGGCGTGTCCGACACCGAACAGGCGGCAATCACCGTCGTGCCGCGTTTGCCGGCGGGCCCGTCGGTGGTCACCACATGGACGTGGCCGGCAAAATGCGCCATCGCGTCGCGATAGGCCTGAGGCCCTATGTCGTTCAACTTCAACACCGATGATTTTCCATAAGCGGGAATCCAAGCGTTATATATGGCGGCACACAATAGGCCACAAGCGAAGTGGTTGACGCCAATCCGCAAATTCCCGTGTTGCGCCTGGGGCGGGCAGCCTTTAGGTCTTGGCACAAGAGACGCTGGAAGCATGCGACCGGCACGGAGGAATTCGTCGTCAGAATGCGACCCCCAACAGCTGTAATAGCGGCACTGCTCTGGCTGCTGCCGGCAAGCGCCGGCGCGCAGACGCTGCTTGTCGGCGTCGCCGCACCCCTGTCCGGTCCGTCGGCGATCCTGGGCAAGCAGATCGAGGCGGGTGCTGCCCTGGCAGCAGAAGCCAACGGCGCCGAGATCAAGACGGTCGACGATGCCTGCACCGCCGATGGCGGGGCTGCCGCCGCCAGGGAATTCGCCGCTGCGAAGGTCGATATCGTCGTCGGCTTCCTCTGCACCGAGGCGATCCAGGCGGCGCTGCCGATCCTCAAGGACGCTGACATACCGGTCATCACCGTTGGCGTGCGCACCGAAAGCCTGACCGATCGCCGCGCCAAAACCGGCTGGCCGGTCTACCGGCTGGGGCCACGCGGCGACGACGAGCGCAATGCGGTGGCCGGCATCCTGACCCGGCTGTGGCAGAGCGAATTGTTCGCCATCGTCGATGACGGGACCATCTATGGCCGCGAAATCGCCGAGACGCTGCGCGCAGCGGCCGAACAGGCGGCGCTGAAGCCGGTCTTCACAGATACGTTCCGGCCGCAGCTCGACAACCAGATCGGGCTGATCGGCCGGCTGAAGAAGGCGGGCGCGACGCATGTCTTTGCCGGTGGCGACGGCGACGACATCGCCATTATGGGCCGCGACGCCGGCCAGCTCGAGGCCGGCATCGTCTTTGCCGGCGGCGAGAATTTGCGCACGCCACCCGGCGATGTGCCTTACGCCATCGGCACGCTGATGATCGCGCCGCCGGAATGGGCCGATGTCGCCGATCCCAAGGTGCTGGCGGCGTTTACGGCCAAAAATATCGCGCAGGATGGCTATGCCTTGCCGGCCTACGCGGCGGTGGAGATTGCCAAGGCGGCCTCGGCCGCGCCCGAGACCTCGGGCAAGGGGCTGGCCGACGCGCTAACCGGGCATGATTTCACCACCGCGATCGGCCCGCTGCGGTTCGACGACAAAGGCGATCTGAGCCAAAACCTCTATCGCGCCTTCCGCTTCGACGGGACGCGTTTCGTGCCGGCGGAGAAGAATTGATGTTTCGCACCGGGCCGCGCAATCTGATCACCGATGTCGCCGGCCTGCGCGTCGGCAACGCGTCGGACGCAAGGTTGAAATCGGGCGTCACGACCGTGCTGTGCGATGAACCGGCGGTCGGTGGCGTGCAGATCCTCGGCGGCGCGCCGGGCACGCGCGAGACCGACCTGCTCGAACCGCACAATTCCATCGAGGCGGTTCATGCCGTCGTGCTGTCGGGCGGCTCGGCCTTCGGCCTCGACGCCGCCTCCGGCGTTCAGGCAGCGTTGCGTGAAAACGGCATAGGCATCGATGTCGGCGGCTTTCGCGTGCCGATCGTGCCGGCGGCGATCCTGTTTGACCTGCGCAATGGCGGCGACAAGGCTTGGGGGCGTTATCCTCCCTACCGCGACCTCGGCTACGAAGCCGCCCAGGCGGCAACAGTCGACTTTCCGCTCGGCACAATCGGCGCCGGCACCGGGGCGCTAAGCTCCGGGCTGAAGGGCGGCCTCGGCTCGGCCTCGACCGTGCTCGACAGCGGCATCACCATCGGCGCGCTGGCCGCCGCCAACCCGACCGGCTCGGTGACGATTGCCCGTACACGCTATTTCTGGGCGGCGCCCTTCGAGATCGGCGATGAGTTCGGCGGGCTTGGCTATCCCTCGCCAATGCCGGACGATGCCAGGCGGATCCTGTTGAAATACCGCGACAAGCGTGTCGGTGGACAAGCCGAGGCCGGTGGCAACACCACCATCGCCGTCATCGCCACCGACGCCGTGCTGACCAAGGCGGCAGCCAAGCGGCTGGCCATTTCAGCGCATGACGGCTTCGTGCGCGCCATCTGGCCCGTGCACACGCCGGCTGACGGCGATCTGGTGTTCGCGCTGGCGACGGGGAAGAGCGGCATAGAACTCAGCGCCGACGATGCCGTCGATTTCTTTGCCGCCGCCGGCGCCACCATGGCGCGCGCCATCAGCCGCGGCATCCATGCCGCGACGCCGGCCGAAGGCGATCTGTTTGCGGTGTGGTCGTCGCGCTGACTTTCAATCAGGTCGGGTCGGACTCTTCTTCCTCGAAGCTGACCGCGACATCCGAATTTGCCGACAGCCAGACTTTCTGGCCCTCGACCTCGGCAAGCAGGCTCAAGGGAATGTAGTGGTGATGCCCCTGATGGGCGCCCTCGCCGCTGTCGGCCTTGGTCAACTTGATCCGCTCGCCATCGACCCGGTCGACGGTGCCGATGTGAACGCCGTCGGCGCCGATCACTTCCATATGCTCGCGAATCTTGCTGGCCTCATTCATGGGGTGTTCTCCTTTTGAAAACGATCGACGATAACAAACAGAGGCGAAATTGGATGCATCGCCTTTTGAATAGCACGATGTTTTGACTGTCTCGTGATAGGGAACGATCGAACCAGGGCAGGCGGAGCGGAACCCCGATGCGAAATCTCGTCCTGATTGGCGTTTGCCTGCTGGTCCATCTGGCATCCGCCATGGCCGCCCGAGCGGGCGATGTCGCCGAGCTTGAAATCCTCGGCTTCAGCAAGGATGGCAGCGTCTTCGCCTTCGAGGAATATGGTGTGGCAGACGGTTCGGGCTTTCCCTATGCCAATCGCTACTACATCAACACCGCCGACGACACGTTCCTGAAGGGCACGCCAATCCGGGTCCGGCTGGAGGATGAGACCGCCTCGCTCGAGACGGCCCGTCAGCAAGCCAAGCAAAAAGGCGAAGCAATCATTGCCCAGGCCGAGCTTACCGCCAACCGCGGCATCACCGCCGGCTTCAACCCGGTGACCGAATTGTCGGCCGACCCGTTCCGCATGGTGGTGAACCCACGGCCGATCTTTTCGCCGGTCGACCCGCCGCTGGAATTCCGGCTGGACGAGATCGGCATGAATGACACCGAAAGCTGCCAGAGCCAGGGCGAGGTCAACGGTTTTCGCCTGCTGCGGATCGAGGCCAGGGATGGCGGCCGGACCCATCTGCTGCATGAGGATAAATCGATCCCGAAAAGCCGTGGCTGCCCGAACGGCTACAGGATCGGCGCGGTGCAGACGTTCTCGATGGACAGCATCAGCGCCTATGCGGTGCTGATCGCGGTGCGCCAATACGGCTTCGAAGGGCCGGATTTTCGCTGGATCGCCGTGACCGGACGCCTGTGACAGCGCTCGATCAATCCAGCTGGCGCAAGCGCGCCGGAAATCGCGTCAGCCGCGCCATACCATCGACGGGCGCGGCGCTTGTCGGCGCCTTGCTGTGGGCGATGGCCATGGGCGCCAGCGCGCTGACCGGTCTTTGGCTCGACAATTGGGAGACCCCGGAAAAGATCCGCTTCGTCGCCCTGCTGTTTGCGACCGGCGCGGCATTGGCCTTTCCCGTCGGGTTGTTCGCGGCGCGGCTGGTCTCGCTCGACCGGCACTGGGAAGTGGCGTTCGCCGCCGCCTTCGTCTGCCTGCTTGCCACGACGCTCGCCTTCACCGGCGGGTTGTTTGCGCTGCAATACCGCTCCTACTATGCCGAATGGCACGCGGAGGCCTTCACCGCCCGGTGGGCGTTCGAACTGGTCTTCACCTCGCTGACGGCGCTCTACCAATTCGTGGTGCTGGGTATCAGGCTCTATTTTCCGCTCGGATTCATCGCGCTTGCCGCCGCCAGCGTGTGGTTTGCGCGCCAGCAGCGTTGAGCATTCGGTCCGCCTCTGTTAGGACGCGCACTTAAACACGGACACATCAGGACTGACGGATGATCCCTCGCTATTCCCGGCCGGAAATGGTCGCCATCTGGTCGCCGGAAACCCGCTTCCGCATCTGGTTCGAAATCGAGGCCCATGCCTGTGATGCGCTGGCTGAGCTCGGCGTCATCCCCAGGGAAGCCGCCAAGACCATCTGGGAAAAGGGCAATGCGGCAAAATTCGACGTCGGCAAGATCGACGAGATCGAGGCCGTCACCAAGCACGACGTCATCGCCTTCCTCACCCATCTCGCCGAATTCGTCGGGCCGGATGCGCGTTTCATCCACCAGGGCATGACCTCGTCAGATGTACTCGACACCTGCCTTGCGGTGCAGCTCGGCCGCGCCAGCGATATCCTGCTGGCCGACCTCGACGGCCTGCTCGCCGCGCTGAAGCGCCGGGCCTTCGAGCACAAGGACACCGTCACCATCGGCCGCAGCCACGGCATCCACGCCGAGCCGACCACCTTCGGCGTCAAGCTGGCGCAGGCCTATGCCGAGTTCTCACGCTGCCGCGAGCGGCTGGTGCACGCGCGAGAGGATATTGCCACCTGCGCTATCTCGGGCGCGATCGGCACCTTCGCCAACATCGACCCTTATGTCGAAGAGCATGTGGCGAAAAAGCTTGGGCTGAAGCCGGAACCGGTGTCGACGCAGGTCATCCCGCGCGACCGCCACGCCATGTTCTTTGCCACGCTCGGGGTCATCGCCTCGTCGGTCGAGCGGCTGGCGACCGAGATCCGCCATCTGCAGCGCACTGAGGTGCTGGAAGCGGAAGAGTATTTTTCGCCGGGCCAGAAGGGCTCGTCGGCAATGCCGCACAAGCGCAACCCGGTGCTGACTGAAAACCTCACCGGCCTTGCCCGCATGGTGCGGTCCATGGCCTTGCCGGCAATGGAGAATGTGGCGCTCTGGCACGAGCGCGACATTTCGCATTCCTCGGTCGAGCGCATGATCGGCCCGGACGCCACGGTAACACTCGATTTCGCGCTGTCGCGGTTGACCGGCGTCATCGACAAATTGCTGGTCTATCCCGACAATATGCTGAAGAACATGAACAAGTTCCGTGGCCTTGTGCATTCGCAGCGCGTGCTTTTGGCGCTGACGCAAGCCGGCGTCAGCCGCGAGGACGCCTACCGCCTGGTGCAGCGCAACGCCATGAAGGTATGGGAACAAGGCGCTGATTTTCTTGAAGAATTGTTGGGTGACAAGGAAGTCACCGCAGCGCTGCCCGAAGCCGAGATCCGCGAGAAATTCGACCTGGGCTATCACACCAAGCATGTCGACACGATCTTCAAGCGGGTTTTCGGATAGGTTTTTCGATGCGGCTGGCCGTCCTTTCCGACATCCATGGGAATCTGCGCGCGCTTGAGGCGGTTCATGCGCAGATCAAAGACGCTTCTCCCGACATCATCGTCAATCTGGGCGATTGTCTTTCCGGGCCGCTATGGCCTGAAGAAACCGCGCAATATCTGATGGCGCAGAATTGGCCGACCGTGCGCGGCAATCACGACCGTGTGCTGATCGAGCCGCCTGCTTCCGGGTTGGAAGACGTCGATGCTTTCACCCACCAACGCCTCTCTGAGACATCCCTGACCTGGCTCTCGGCCTTGCCGGTCACCCTGTCGCCTGCCCCGGACATCCTGCTTTGCCATGGCAGCCCCAGTGACGACGAAGTGTTCCTGCTCGAGGAAGACGGAGGCAGCCACTTCCACCCCTCCAATGAAAAGCAGATCAGGCACAAGCTGGGCAGCGCCGGCGCCGGGCTGACCTTGTGCGGCCATACACATACGCCGCGCGTTGTGCGCTTGTCGGACAACCGGACAATCCTCAATCCGGGCAGCGTCGGCGTCCAGGCATTCCCCGGCCTGACCGTGACCGGCAGTCCGCATGCCCGCTACGCCCTCGCTACGCGCAAGGACGGACAATGGTCGTTCACCCATCACGTGGTCAATTATGACTGGACCGAGGCGTCCAGCCGCGCGACAGCCACCGGCTTCGACAGCTGGGCGCATGGGCTGCTGACGGGCTACGCCGCCAATTCCTTGTAAGAACCGAGCGGGCGCTCAGCCGGCGGCGCCCGGCACGGTGCGGATCACCGTGCCCCACGGATCTTCCCGCGTGGTTTCAGCGGTTGTCCTGTCCGAGCGCATCTCGACCCAGGCCAGCCCTGAGCGGGACGGATCGCGGCGCCCGGCGCCGGCGCTGTGCCACGAATTGCCACCGATATGATGGTGGTAGCCTCCCGACGACAGGAACACCGCCTGCCCTCCATACTTAGCGACCGTGTCGAAGCCAAATTCGTCGTGCCACCAGGCCTCGGCATCTTCCGGCCGGCCGACGCGCAGATGGACATGGCCGACAATGCTGTTTTGCGGCGCGCCCTGCCAGCCGGCGTCACCGGCCGGCACGCTGCCAACCACGGCAGCCAGGTTCAGCCGCTCGGTCGCCATGGCGATCTTGTCGCCGTTCCACTTCCACTCCTGCGGCAGACGGTCCCTATAGATTTCAATGCCGTTGCCTTCGGGGTCGGTCAGGTAGAGAGCCTCGCTGACCAGATGGTCGGAGGCGCCCTCGATGCGGATCTTGTTGGCGGCGGCGTGGTTTATCCAGCGGCCGAGATCGGCGCGGCTGGGCAGCAGGAAAGCGGTGTGGAACAGGCCGGCGCTGCGCGGATCGTCGGGCTTGGCCGCTGCATCAGGCTCGATCACCAGCAGCGGGCGCTCGGCAGCGCCCAGCGTGATGGCGCCATCGGCGCGGCTCAATTCCTGCAGGCCGACAACAGCCCGGTAGTAATCGGCAAGTCCTTCGGCGTCGCGCGCCTTCAGGCCCACGCGTGACACGCTGACGGGGGTCGTCGCGGCAAAAGGCAGTTCGCTCATAAAACTCTCCGTTCAGCGCATTATCCCAGGCCGCGCCACCAGTCTATTCTGTCGTCCATCTCTTCCTGCCTCAAATCGTCGATCCTGATCGTTCACACAAGATGGAAAGAATCGAACAGGTTGTTCACAATTGTGATGCACCGCATGCGTCAGCGCGGGTTGCACGAGACACGGCCGCTCGCTATCTCAGCGCCATGAAAGTCAAAGACGCAGATATTCTGATCGTGCCGGGCTACACCAATTCCGGCCCTGAACACTGGCAGACACGCTGGCAGTCGAAACTGTCGACAGCGCGTCGGGTCGAACAGGCGGAGTGGTCGAAGCCGGTGCGCGAGGACTGGACGACGAGCGTGGCGAACGCTGTCAACGAGGCCGAGCGGCCGGTGGTGATCGTTGCCCATTCGCTCGGTGTGGCGGCCGCGGTGCAGGCCATTCCGCAGTTCAGGAAGCCGGTCGCCGGCGCGTTTTTTGTCGCGCCGCCCGACGTCGCCAACCCGGAGATAAGGCCGCGTCACCTGATGACCTTTGGTCCCTATGCGCGCGAACCGCTGCCCTTCCCGTCCATCGTCATCGCCAGCCGCAACGATCCGTTCTGCGCCTTCGAGGTTGCCGAGGACATTGCCGCTGCCTGGGGTTCGCTGTTCATCGATGCCGGCGAAACCGGTCACCTCAATGAGGATGCCGGCTTCGGCCCGTGGCCGGAAGGGTCGATGACCTTCGCCAAGTTCCTGACCGACCTCAAGGCCTGACCGGGCAAGGCACCACGCCTCAGCCCTTTATCGAATCGTTCATGCTTTTGATGAGTATCTTTGCGCCGAGCGAAATCAGCGCATGGTCCGAGCCCATCGCCAGCAGCCGGTAGCCCATCGCCACGACGCGGCCGGCAATCGCCGGCTCAACGACGTAGATCGCCGCATGCTTGCCCGCCTTGCGCGTCCGCTCGGCGATGGAGGCGACGGTTTCCATCATGCTTTCCAGCGTCGAATTGACGGTGGCGCCATTCGACCAGGCGATGGAGAAATCCGATGGGCCGAGGAAGATGCCGTCAATGCCCGGCGTGTCGAGGATGCCGTCCAGCGCATCGAGTGCGGCGCGCGTTTCGACCATGGCAAAGGCCATGGTGCGTTGATTGGTGTCGCGCAGCCATTCGGCGTGGTCGCCTTTGCCATGGCGCGGAAAAGCATAGGTCGGGCCCCAGGAGCGCTCGCCCATCGGCGGATATTTCATCGCCGCGGCAAAGAGTTTTGCATCGGCCACCGAATTCACCATCGGTGCAATCACCGCCTCGGCACCGAAATCGAGGGCGCGGCTGGCCATGTCGAAGCGGCCGACCGGAATGCGCACCAGCGCCGGCTTGTTGGCGGCCAGCACCGGCACCAGGCCGCGCAAGACCGAGTCTTCGTGGTGTCCGCCATGCTGCATATCGAGGGTGACGGCGTCAAAACCCTGCTTGGCGATGATTTCGACCGTCAAAGCGTCCGGAACGCCGGACCAGGCGGTGAACAGCGTTTCATCCGCCGCCAGGCGTGACTTCAGGGACATGGGTGCTTTCCTCGTTGGGTAGAGCCTTGTAACAGGCCTACGCACAGTTTCAGCCGGAAAAGGCTGAAAAGGCAAAGAAAAACCGCCCGGCTGGACCGGGCGGTCGATTGGTCCAGCGCTACTCGCTCTAGGTGTTCTTGATCTGCTCGATCGCCTGCGCCATCAGTTCGTCCATGGTGCGGCGGATCTGGTGATCCGACTGGTCGACGCCGGCGGCGTCGAAATCCTTGCGGATCTTGCGGAATACGTCGTGATCGCCGGCTTCCTCGATATCGGAAACCACAACTTCCTTGGCATAGGCGTCGGCGTCAGTGCCGGACTTGCCCAGCTTTTCGGCTGCCCACAGGCCAAGCGCCTTGTTGCGGCGTGCCGAAGCCTTGAAGCGAAGTTCTTCGTCGAAGGCGAATTTGCGCTCAAAACCCTCTTCGCGGTCTTTCATGCTGCTCATGGCTTCCCTCCGATGAAATCGATTCGCGTTGGTGATGGATATGTGTGCTGCCGCAGCACAAACCAAAAGGGCGCGGGCCGGTCAATATGCTACATCGCTTGCTGCGCTGCGGCATTTCATTCCTGAAAGCGGTCGATGGAAAGGATTTGCCGATTGAGCAAACGCTGTGATTGGGATAGACCCGGCATTGAACCCCACCCGTCGCCGCACCAATTTAGGCAGACGGACAGGAACTGGTCGCTTGCCGCCTGCCCGCAAATCCAGAGAAAAATCAGATGAAAAATCGCCGCCGCATTTATGAAGGCAAGGCCAAGATCCTCTATGAGGGACCGGAACCGGGCACACTTATCCAGTTCTTCAAGGATGATGCGACCGCATTCAACAAGAAGAAACATGAGGTCATCGACGGCAAGGGTGTGCTCAACAACCGCATTTCCGAGTACATCTTCAACCATCTGAACCGCATGGGCATTCCGACCCACTTCATCCGCCGGCTCAACATGCGCGAGCAGTTGATCAAGGAAGTCGAGATTATTCCGCTCGAAGTGGTGGTGCGCAATGTCGCCGCCGGCTCGCTGTCCAAGCGCCTCGGCATCGAGGAAGGCACCGTTCTGCCGCGCTCGATCATCGAATTCTATTATAAGGCCGATGCGCTCGACGATCCGATGGTGTCGGAAGAGCACATCACCGCTTTCGGCTGGGCAAGCCCGCAGGAGATCGACGACGTCATGGCGCTGGCCATCCGCGTCAACGACTTCCTCTCCGGCCTGTTCATGGGTGTCGGCATCCAACTCGTCGATTTCAAGATCGAATGCGGCCGCCTGTTCGAGGGCGACATGATGCGCATCGTCGTTGCCGACGAGATCTCGCCGGATTCGTGCCGGCTGTGGGACGTGGCAACGCAGGACAAGCTCGACAAGGACCGTTTCCGCCGCGATATGGGCGGCCTCGTCGAAGCCTATCAGGAAGTTGCCCGCCGCCTCGGCATCATGAACGAGAACGAGCCGCCGCGCCCGACCGGCCCGGTGCTCGTCGCCTCGACCGATGGCCTCAAAGGCAAGCCGCACTAAGTCTTCATTTCTTGACGCGATTCCGGACGAAAAACCGCTTCAGACTTTTCCTGGAATTGCTAAGTCTTCGAACAGGAACCTGTCCAGCATGATCAAGGCCCGCATCACCGTCACCCTCAAGAACGGCGTGCTCGACCCGCAGGGAAAAGCCATAGAGCACGCTCTGTCCGGACTGGGGTTCGGCGGCGTCGGCCAGGTGCGGCAGGGCAAGGTCTTCGACCTCGAGCTCTCAGAGACCGACAAGGCCAAGGCCGAAGCCGATCTGAAAGCCATGTGCGACAAGCTGCTGGCGAACACAGTGATCGAGAATTACGCGGTGGAGATCGCTTGATATGAAATCAGCTGTCGTTCTTCTCCCCGGCCTCAACCGCGACCGCGACATGATTGCGGCGCTGACCAAGATCTCCGGGCAGGCGCCGGCGACCGTCTGGCAGACCGACACCGAAATCCCTGATGTGGACCTGATCGCCATTCCCGGCGGCTTCTCGTTCGGCGACTATCTGCGTTGCGGCGCCATTGCCGCGCGCATGCCGGTCATGCGGGCGGTGGCGGAAAAGGCGGCCAAGGGCGTCATGGTCATCGGCGTCTGCAACGGCTTCCAGATCCTGGTCGAGGCTGGCCTTTTGCCCGGCGCGCTGATGCGCAATGCCTCGCTGAAATTCGTCTGCCGAGAGGTGAAGCTCGAAATCGCCAACGCCAACACCATGTTCACCCGCCGCTACCAGCCGGGTCAGATCATCCGCACGCCGGTGGCGCATCACGACGGCAATTATTTCGCCGACGCCGACACGCTTGCCCGTCTCGAAGGCGAAGGACAGGTGGTGTTTCGCTATGCCGAGGGCAGCAATCCCAATGGCTCGATGAACGACATTGCCGGTATCGTCAGCGAGAAGGGCAATGTGCTCGGCCTGATGCCGCATCCCGAAAACCTGATCGAGGCAGCGCATGGCGGAAGCGACGGCCGCGCCCTGTTCGAAGGCGCGCTCGGCATCGCCGCCTGATATCTCTTCGAATTCCTTTCAAAACGCGGGGGCGGTTGACCATGAGACTGATGATTGTTCGCCTAGGTCCCCTGGCTGCTGCCGGCTTGGCGTTGGCGTCCTGCCAGTCCAGCCCGAAGAGCGCGCCGGTCCCCACGGGCAAGAGCGCTTCGCTGCTGGCCATGGAACAGGTAGCGATATCGGCCCACAAATGCTGGATCGCCAGCAAGGATCCCGCCTTCAAATCCTATCAGATGGCCAATGAGCTGAATTCGTTCAGCGGCACGCCCCGCTTCCTGCTGGTGCCGGCCAAGCATTATGGCGGCAAGCCGCTGCTGGTCGTCCAGGCGCAAGGCAATTCCAGCCGCGTCGACGTGTTCGGTCCGCTGATGGACGATCCGCTCGGCGCGCGCATCGGATCCGACATTGCGCGCTGGCAAACGGGCAACCCCTCCTGCAACGCGGCCGCCTGACGCCATGGGCCGCTTCCTGCAGTTTGCGGGATTGGTCATAGGTCTGGCCGGGCTTGTCCTGCAAGCGTGCATCACCATCCCGGCATCGATGGAGGCCGGCCGCAGTTTTCTCGGCTCCATCGTCTTTCTGTTCAGCTTCTTCACCATCCTGACCAACATCGGTGCGGTGCTGGTCCATGTCTCGCTGCTGTCGCCTTCGGGCTACGCCTGGCTGCCCGCCTTTGCCGGACCGCGGATGCGGGCCGGCGTCGCCGTGTCCATCGCGCTTGTCTTCATCGTCTATGCGACGGTTCTGGCGCAGCTCTGGCAGCCGCAGGGGCTGTTCCTGCTCTGTGACGTGCTGCTGCACTATGTGACGCCGGTGCTGTTCGTGCTGTGGTGGCTTATTGCAGGCGCTGACGGCAGGACACGCTGGAGCGACATTTCGTGGTGGATGGCCTATCCGATCGCCTATCTCGCCTATGCGCTGGCGCGCGCACCGATCGCAGGCGAAGTGCCCTACCCGTTCCTCGACGTTGCGAAAAACGGCGCGGCCAACGTCGCCCTTGCGGCGCTGGCCGTCACCGGTGTTTTCCTGGTGCTGTGCATCCTCGCCGTGCTTGCCGATAAGGGCGTCTCACGCCTCAGGGCTCCGGGCACACGCCGCTGACCAGACTACAAGTTAGTCCCAGAATCGCCTGATGCCTTCGCGGTGAGCGTCGTCACGCGACACACCGATGTCCCTGAGCTGCTCGTCGGTCATTTCGAGCAAAGCCAGGCGGCCGCGACGGCGCTCGATCAGCACGTCGATCCATCGCGCCAGCGATCTGACCACATGCACGATCCGGCCGACAAAGCCTCGCCGGCTGGACGGGCAAGGCCCGACGAATTCAATGCCCGCGCAGCGAATTGTCTCGATTGTATCCATTGTCTTTCTGCCAACCTTGCAAATTGTACCCATCTTGGTACGGTTCTGATATGCATTGACACCCGATCTGGTGCAATATACAGAATTGTCACCATGACAAATTGGCTCCCTGACCTCACCATCGGTTCCGGCCCGCTTTACCAGCGCCTTGCCGACAGCATCGAGTCGGACATCGACAAGGGCGTCATCGATGCCGGGGCAAAATTGCCGCCGCAGCGCGATCTCGCCTATGATATCGGCACGACGGTCGGCACGATCGGCCGAGCCTATCAGCTGCTGCGCGAGCGCGGCCTGGTGAGCGGCGAAGTCGGTCGCGGGACCTATGTGCTGGCGCAGCAATCGGAAGCGTCACCCGAATTCGCCGAGCCTGCCGTGCAAGGCACGCGCTATGTCGATGCGCCGCCCGGCAAACTGCGTTTCGACAGCACTGCCGCGCCCGACATCGGCCAGGGCGCCATTGTCGCTGACATGCTCTCGCGCACGGTGCAGGAACACCCGCACGAGATTTCGAGCTACACCAGGGATTTTCCGGAGCGCTGGTTCGAGGCCGGCGCCCGGTGGCTGTCGCGCAATTCGTTCCGTCCGGCGGCCGACACCATCGTTCCCACGCTTGGCACGCATGCCGCGGTGATGGCGGCGATTGCGGCACTGACCACGCCGGGCGACTATGTCGTCTTCGAGCACCTCACCTATTCGCAGATCGCCCGCAGCGCCGGGCTGATCGGGCGGCGCATAGCACTGGTGGCATCGGACGAAGAAGGCCTCGATCCCGAGGATTTCGAACGCGTCTGCGCGCAGAAGCACCCGAAGATGATCTTCCTGATGCCGACGGTGCAGAACCCGACGCTGGCGATCCTGTCGGTTTCGCGCCGCGAGGCGATCGCCCGCGTCGCGCGCGCGTACAATGTCATCGTCATCGAGGACGATCTCTATGGCGGCCTGACCGAAGATCCGACGCCGCTCATCGCCGAATATGCGCCCGAGCGCACCATTGTCGCCGGCGGTCTGTCGAAATCGGTCGCGGCAGGTGTTCGCGGCGGCTGGCTCTCCTGCCCGCCCGCCTATCGCCATCGCATCCGCGTCGCCCACAAGATGATGACCGGCGGAATGCCGTTCCTGCTGGCGGAGGTGAATGCGCGGCTGGTGCTGTCAGGGCAGGCTGGCGATATCCGCAAACGCAGCATTGCCGAAATTGCCGCCCGGATCGCCATCGTGCGCGAGACACTGGCCGGTTTCGCCTTCAAGTCACACGGCAGCGTGCCCTTCGTCTGGCTGACGCTGCCCGATCCCTGGCTGTCCGGCACTTTCAGGAGCGCATGCCTCGAAAATGGCGTGCTCCTCGACGACGAGGACGAGTTCAAGGCGGGGCGTTCCGAGCAGGTTTTTCACGGCGTGCGTTTCGGCGTCTCGCAGCCAAGGCGGCGCGAGGACATCACCGGCGGCGTCGCGGTGATCCGGCGGCTGCTGGAGGAAGGCCGCGCCGGCTACGACAGTTCGTCCTGACTCGATCCTCCTGTATCCCGATCTTCAGGTTCAGCCCTCTGCCTTGAAGTTTTTGGCTTCCTTCGCGCCCTTGTCCTTGCCGTGCTTCTCGGCCAGGTCCTTGGCCTGCTTGGGCGAAACGTCGGTGGTCTCGGCAATATGCATGGCCTCCTTGTCGGAGAGGCGATTGTCTTTCTTGCCTTGCTTGGTGGCCATGTCGAAATCTCCTGATTGGTTTGAGGCCTAACGGCCGGGATGCCATAGCGTTCCCCAGCGGCTCCCCGCTACCATCGTCGCCCTGTGGTTTTCCGGCGTTTTTCGTCATCCAATGGGGTGTATCACGCCAAAGCTTGCGATATGAGGGGACTCAAATTCCCCTCTCCCATGGACATCAATCGCCGCCCATGACCATTTCCAATTCCGTGCCGATCACCCCGGAACTCATAGCCGCGCATGGGCTGAAGCCCGACGAATACCAGCGCATCCTCGATCTGGTCGGGCGCGAACCGAGCTTTACCGAACTCGGCATCTTCTCGGCGATGTGGAATGAGCACTGCTCCTACAAATCCTCGAAGAAATGGCTGCGCACGCTGCCGACCACCGGGCCGCAGGTCATCCAGGGTCCGGGCGAGAACGCCGGCGTGGTCGATATCGGCGACGGCGACTGCGTCGTCTTCAAGATGGAGAGCCACAACCATCCCTCCTACATCGAGCCCTACCAGGGTGCGGCGACCGGCGTCGGCGGCATATTGCGCGACGTCTTCACCATGGGCGCGCGGCCGATTGCGGCGATGAACGCTTTGCGCTTCGGCGCACCGGACCATCCCAAGACCAGGCACCTGGTCAGCGGCGTGGTTTCCGGCGTCGGAGGATACGGCAACGCCTTTGGCGTGCCGACCGTCGGCGGCGAGGTCAATTTCGACGCCCGCTACAACGGCAACATCCTGGTCAACGCCTTTGCCGCGGGCCTCGCCAAGACCGATGCGATCTTCCTGTCGGAAGCCAAGGGCGTCGGCCTGCCGGTCGTCTATCTCGGCGCCAAGACCGGGCGCGACGGCGTCGGCGGCGCCACGATGGCCTCGGCCGAGTTCGACGACAAGATCGACGAGAAGCGCCCGACCGTGCAGGTCGGCGATCCCTTCACCGAAAAATGCCTGCTCGAAGCCTGTCTTGAGCTGATGGCGTCTGGCGCCGTCATCGCCATCCAGGACATGGGTGCGGCCGGCCTCACCTGTTCGGCGGTCGAGATGGGCGCCAAGGGCGACCTCGGCATCGAGCTTCACCTCGACCAGGTGCCGGTGCGCGAAGAGCGCATGAGCGCCTATGAGATGATGCTGTCGGAGAGTCAGGAGCGCATGCTGATGGTGCTGCGCCCCGAGAAGGAAAAGGAAGCCGAGGCGATCTTCCACAAATGGGGCCTCGACTTCGCTATCGTCGGCAAGACCACCGACGATCTGCGTTTCCGCGTCATCCATCAGGGCGACGAGGTCGCCAATCTGCCGATCAAGGACCTTGGCGACAAGGCGCCGGAATATGACCGCCCCTGGGTCGAGCCGAAGAAGCCGGCGGCGCTCGCAGCCGGCGATGCGCCGAAGGCCGACGTTGCCGATGCGCTGTTGAAACTGCTCGGCGGGCCGAACCTGTCGTCGCGCCGCTGGGTGTGGGAGCAGTACGACACGCTGATCCAGGGCAATTCGCTGCAGCTTCCCGGCGGCGACGCCGGCGTGGTGCGCGTCGAAGGCCATCCGACCAAGGCGCTCGCCTTCTCCTCCGACGTCACGCCGCGCTATTGCGAGGCCGACCCGTACGAAGGCGGCAAGCAGGCGGTGGCCGAATGCTGGCGCAACCTCACCGCCACCGGCGCGCTGCCGCTGGCGGCCACCGACAACCTCAATTTCGGCAATCCGGAACGGCCTGAGATCATGGGCCAACTGGTCGGCGCGGTGAAAGGCATTGGCGATGCCTGCCGGGCGCTCGGCTTCCCGATCGTGTCGGGCAATGTCTCGCTCTACAACGAAACCAATGGCCAAGGTATCCTGCCGACGCCGACCATCGGCGGCGTGGGGCTGATTGCCGACTGGTCGAAGATGACCCGTATCGGCTTTGCCGCCGAGGGCCAGATGATCCTGCTGGTCGGCGCGCCCCCAAGCTGGGGCAGCCATCTCGGCCAGTCCGCCTATTTCAGAGACATTCACGGTCGGACCGACGGGCCGCCGCCACCCGTCGACCTCGCCCATGAAAAGCGCGTCGGCGACCACGTGCGCGCGCTGATCGCGTCGGGCGTCGTGACCGCGGCGCATGACCTTTCCGATGGCGGCCTGGCGATAGCCCTGGCCGAAATGGCGATGGCGTCCGGCATCGGCGCCACCATTCCGGGGCTCGCCGGCACCGACCCGATCCCGGTCTGGTTCGGCGAGGACCAGGGCCGCTACCTCCTGACGCTGTCCGTCGATCCGCAGAGCAAGGAATGGGACGCCATCCGCGACGAACAGAGCAGGCTCGGCATCTTTGCGCCATGGATCGGCTCGACCGGTGGAAACGAAGTGAAGCTCGGCGATGCCAGGGCGATCCCGGTCAGCGAATTGACCGCTGCCCACGAAGGCTGGTTCCCGAACTTCATGGACAAGTCCAGTTGACCAGCCTGGCAGCCCGGACGCTGATCGCAGTCGTCTTCTGGCCGTCGCTGTTCTTCTTCTGGTTCCTCGGGCCGTTCGTCTTTTTCCTGCTGTCGACGACCTCGAGCGAGGTCTGTCCGCTGCTGGAAAGGCGTGACCAGTTCCTTGAGGCGGCCAATGGCACACTGCAGATGCTGGCCTTGCAAAGTCTGATCTATGCGATCCCCATCGTCTGCCTGGTGCTGTGGAGCCGCCTTTTGCCGAACCCGGCGCGCGCAAGGCATGTCGCCACCTGCATCAAGCTATTTGCCATTGCGGTCATTACCGGCGCGCTGTGGGAATACGGGTCATCGCTGATCTGCGACGGCTATGGCCAACCATTCTTTTCGCCCTTGTGGCAGATGACCAGCTATCTCCCGATTATCACCCTGGCGCTCAACATCCCGCTCTATGTCCTGGTGTTCAGCCTTGGCCGGGGGTTCTCGACCCGCGACGACATTACAGAAGATGGTGTGGTTCACCCGCGGCAGGATGGCCCTTAGACACTGCGTCGCCGACAGAACGGCTTCAACCCGGACCAGAAAGGCTTTAGGCTGCCGTCCGAGTCACTCGTGCCTAGCCGCCCAGAACAGGATTTTGCCATGGCAATGGATGCCCACGACATCGAAAAACTGATCAAGGACGGCATTCCGGACGCCAAGGTGACGATCCGCGACCTCGCCGGTGACGGCGATCACTATGCAGCCGAAGTGGTGGCCGAAAGCTTCCGCGGAAAGAGCCGCGTCCAGCAGCACCAGATGGTCTATGATGCGCTGAAGGGCAATATGGGCGGCGTGCTGCACGCGCTGGCGTTGCAGACCAGTGTGCCGGACTGACGCCAGGCTGGCCTAGCGCGTCGGCGGCTGGCTTGCCAACACGGCAATGATCGGCCCTGCCGGATATCTTCCGCCGACAATCATCCTGTCGCCATCCGACAGCGCGGAGACCGCGCCGTCGAGGAACAGCGCGTTGCGGCATTGTAGCGCGTCGCGAAACAGCCGCGCAAAGCTGCCGAAACTTACCTCAGACCGCGAGATCGCCAGCAAAACGGTGTTTTCATCGCGCACGCCGACGCCGTTGCGGACGTAGCGCGAGGTTCCGTTCGGCTCGAAGCGTGGATGAATCTGGCCATCGATCACCAGCATCGGGCCCGACTGCGTGGCGAAGGCGACATCGGGTTTGGCGGCGGCATAGGCGTTGCTTTCCATGACAGCCGCCTTGCCGTCCTTGCCGACCAGAAAGACGCCGTTCGGCTTCAGGAAGAAATTACCTTCGCTATCGGCAAGGTTGAGCGGCGACTTTTCGCTGCCGTTCTCGACCAGCAGGCCGACCGGCGACAAATCCTCGTGATACATGCCGCCATTCATGGCGAGCAGCACCGGCCTCCCCTCGCCCGCAACCGCCTTGCCGAAGGCCTCCAGCGGGCCGAAGGGCTTGCCGTCGGCACCGACGTGAAAGACAGCGAGGTTGTAGGTCCGCAGGTCGACCGTGCAGACGACATAGGTCACCGCCTCGAAGGCGACATTCCGGCAAGGCGCGGGCAGGTCACCGCCAATGACCAGCGGCGGCGGCTCCGGGCGTCTCGGCCACCAGACAACGGCAATCGCGGCCAGCAGGATGGCGATCAGAAGGGCGGCGCCATATCGTCTTTTCATCATGTCCCGGAGGCTGCAATCGGCAGGGATGCTTGGCCCAAGACAGGCGATCCTTTGCGCCATTTCCGCGACGGCGGCGCAAACATCTTGTTTCGGCCCATCTATGGGTTTATTTGATGGCTATGCTTCGAGCCTGACTCCCACAGGCGTGAAAGGATATCTCATGAGCGGCATCAACGACTACATCGACAGCGAAGTGAAGGGCAACGACGTCGTCCTTTTCATGAAGGGCACGCCCGGTTTTCCGCAGTGCGGCTTTTCCGGCCAGGTCGTCCAGATCCTCGATTACATCGGCGCCGACTACAAGGGCGTCGACGTGCTGACCTCGGCCGAACTGCGCCAAGGCATCAAGGAATATTCGAACTGGCCGACGATCCCGCAGCTTTACGTCAAGGGCGAATTCGTCGGCGGCTGCGACATCATCCGCGAAATGTTCCAGGCGGGCGAGCTGCAGACGTTGCTCGTCGACAAGGGCGTCAGCGTCAAAGCGACAGCCTGATTCTGAGTTGAGACGGGGCAGCCCCGCCCCGGCAAAATGTTACCTCCCCCTATCGGAGTGAGGACGAACTTATGCGCCGGCATGCCGGCGCATATTCGTTTTGAAGATCGGACCCGCCGTGGACCAGCCAGCAAAAGCGCCGCAACAGGCACGCAAATTGCCTATTCCGCGCTGGGAATTCATCGCGCTTTGCGCGGCACTGATGGCGTTGAACTCGCTGGCCATCGACATCATGCTGCCGGCACTGCAGCAAATCGGCGCCACGCTTGGCGTTGAGAATGAAAACCACCGCCAGTATGTGATCACCGCCTATATATTGGGCTTCGGTGGCGGACAGCTTTTCTTCGGACCGATCTCGGACCGGTTCGGGCGCCGCGCGCCACTCGTTGCCGGGCTGGCGATTTATGTCGTGGCGGCGGCAGCTGCCGCCATCGCCCCGTCATTCGCCGTCCTGCTGCTGTGCCGGCTGGTGCAAGGCATCGGTGCGGCGGCGACCCGCGTCATCGCCGTCTCGATCGTGCGCGACACGTTCGACGGTCGGCGCATGGCCGAGGTGATGTCTCTGATCTTCATGGTGTTCATGGCCATCCCGGTGATCGCGCCTGGGATCGGCCAGTTCATCATGCTGTTCGCAACATGGCACTGGATCTTCGTCACCATGGCCGTCGGAGCGCTGATCGTGTCGGCGTGGTCGCTGCTGCGGCTGCCGGAGACGCTGCATCCGGAGTACCGCCGGCCGCTGACAGTCTCATCCGTCGTCGGTGGTTTCCGCATCGTGCTCACCAACCGCATGGCGCTTTGCTACGCCTTTGCCAGCACCTTCATTTTCGCCGCCATGTTCGGCTTCATCGCCTCCGCACAGCAGATCTATGTCGACATTTTTCATGTCGGCGAATTGTTTCCTGTCATCTTCGCGGGTGTCGCCGGCGTTCTCGCTTTTTCGAACTACCTCAACTCGCGCCTGGTCGGCCGCATCGGCATGCGCCGCCTGTCGCAGAGCGCACTGCTGTTGTTCCTGGTGATCAGCCTTGCCTGGCTCACCGTTTCGCTTCAAATGAAGATGCCACTCTGGCTGTTCATCACCTTCTTCGCCAGTGCGATGCTCCCGTTCGGCGCGCTCGGCGCCAATTTCAACGCGCTCGCGATGGAACCGCTCGGCCAACTGGCGGGCACCGCGTCGTCCATCCTGGGCTTCATGCAGACTTTTCTCGGCGGCATCCTCGGCACGCTGATCGGCCAGGCCTTCAACGGCACGGTGACGCCGCTTGCCGCCGGCTTCTGCAGCGTCTCGGTCGCGGCCCTGCTGATGATCCTGATCGCCGAGCGCGGCAAGATGTTCCAGCCGCACAACCCACCCATTTCAGGGCACGTCACCGACCTGCATTGAGCGACGCGCCTTGAGATTGTTGGTCTCAAAACCGCATCCACCTTTATGCGACGCGTTTCAGGATGCGCCGCCAATCACTGCCGTGAAACGAGGGAACAGCGGGCGCCCTGCGATGGCGCCACCCATGCTGTCCGACAGCGGCATCGGCAGAGCCTTGTCGAGCGCTTCGAGCACGGATGACACAAAGACCCGGTTGAGCGAGGCATCATCTCCCATATGGGAGAAAGTGGCGCGCGGCTTGCCCATCAGCGTGCCGTTTTTGCGAATTGAAAAACTCAGCGTCAGGGTCAGGCCAGCACTTCCAGGCGGCGGCTGCCAACAGGCAAAGATCGCGTCGAACATTTCGTCGATGGTGTCGATGGGATCGGGGCTACGACACGCGCGCTCCTGCGATCGTGCCTCAGTGGCGCAGGCGACCAGGGCAAGTGCAAGTGCCGTTGCGACAATTGCGGACCGATGTTTCATTTCGCGGCTCCGGCTTCGCGAGAGATTGGACCACTATAACAGAGCCAATATACTTGACGAAAGCGTCTACCGGCAGTTGGACCGACTATTGCGCCCAGAGTTCCCTGCGCAACTCCTGCCAGCTTTCCTTGTCCGGGGCGACAAGAATGCCGCCGTCGATATGCGAGGGCAGATAGGCGCTACCGTCGATCCGCGCGGTGTAGCCGCCGGCCTCGGCGTGGATCAGCACACCGACCAGATGGTCCCACGGCATCAGTTTGTTGTAGACGACGAAATGGGCATGGCCGCTGGCCAGAAGACGGTATTCATGTGCCGCGCAGCGATAGCCGAACTGCGACAGGGTCTTGGTCTGGTTGCGCGCCAGGAGCGAGCGTTGCGGTTCCGCCAGATATTGCCAGGAGACGGAGCCGGTCATCTGCGAGATCGGCACGGCATCGGCGACGTGCACCGTCTCCAGCGCGCCATGCGCATGGCGGATATGGCTGCCGGCGCCCTTGGCGCCGATCAGCCAGTCCCGGCCTACGGGGTCATGGATGATACCGGCGACGGTTTCGCCCTTGACGACGACGCTCAGCATGACGCCGAAGAGCGGCACGCCGGAGGCGAAGTTGAAGGTGCCGTCGACCGGGTCGACGACGAAGGCGAGGTCGGCATCGCCGAGCCCCTGAAGCAGCGCCGGATTGTCGGAACAGGCTTCCTCGCCGACGATCATCGCCGTGGGATAGCGCTCGCGCAGCCTGGCCGTGATCAGCCGCTCGGCGTTGATGTCGGCCTCGGTCACCAGGTCGGCAGCCGAGGTCTTCTGTCTGATGTCGCCCTCGCCCAGCCGGCGAAAGCGTGGCATGATTTCGGCCTTGGCTGCATCGGCGAGAAGCTCGGCCAGCCAGTCGATCGCTTGGTCGTCAAATATCATCGGAAATGTCTTGTCCTGTGCTGAGGCTGCCATTGAGGGCGGCAAAGTCGAACAGCTTTCTGTCGAGCAGATGCGACGGCCTGGTGTTGGACAGCGCGCGCAGCATCGTATCCTTGCGGCCCGGCATGCGCTTTTCCATATCGTCCAGCATCGCCTTCATGGCGTTGCGCTGCAGGCCTTCCTGGCTGCCGCAGAGATCGCAGGGAATGATCGGGAATTTCATCGCGGCGGCGAATTTTTCCAGATCGACCTCGGCGCAGTAGCTCAGCGGCCGCAGCACCATGACGTCGCCGTCGTCGTTGAGCAGCTTTGGCGGCATGGCGGCAAGGCGGCCGCCATGGATTAGATTCATGAAGAAGGTTTCGAGAATGTCCTCGCGGTGGTGGCCGAGCACCAGCGCCGAACAGCCCTCCTCGCGCGCGATGCGATAGAGATGGCCGCGCCGCAGCCGCGAGCACAGCGAACAATAGGTGCTGCCCTGAGGCAGCTTGTCGGTGACCACCGAATAGGTGTCCTGATACTCGATGCGATGGGCAATGCCATGCGCATCGAGGTAGTCGGGCAAAATGTGCTTCGGAAAGTTCGGCTGGCCCTGGTCGAGATTGCAGGCCAGCAGCTCGACCGGCAGCAGCCCGCGCCATTTGAGATCGAGCAGCACGGCCAGCAGCCCGTAGGAATCCTTGCCGCCGGACAAGGCCACCAGCCAGCGGTCGCCGGGCCTCGCCATGGCGAAATCCTCGACCGCCTGACGGGTCAACCGCAACAGCCGCTTGCGCAGTTTGTTGAACTCGACGGAAGACGGCACGTCGGCAAACAGCGGATGGAAGCCGCCTTCAGCAATCGGTTCAACTGTTTCGATGTCTGCCAGCATGTTCATGGCTTGTCGCTTTCCATAGCCGAGAGTGCCGGATTAGCGGACATGGCCGACAAAGAAAAGGCCGCCTCGACGGGCGGCCCTTTCCAGTATCGCAGAAAAGCGATCGCTTAGCGCGAATAGAATTCGACGACCAGGTTCGGCTCCATCTGCACGGCGAACGGAACATCGGCCAGGCCGGGGATGCGCGAGAAGGTCGCGACCATCTTGTTGTGATCGACTTCGATATAGTCCGGCACGTCGCGCTCGGCGAGGCCGACCGCTTCCAGCACGATGACCAGCTGCTTCGACTTTTCCCGCACTTCGACGACATCGCCCGGCTTGCAACGGTACGACCCGATGTTGACGCGCTTGCCGTTGACGTTGACGTGGCCGTGGTTGACGAACTGGCGAGCCGCGAAAATGGTGGGCACGAACTTGGAGCGGTAGACGACCGCGTCGAGACGCGACTCGAGCAGGCCGATCAGGTTCTCGGAGGTGTCGCCCTTGCGGCGATCAGCCTCTTCATAGACCTTGCGGAACTGCTTTTCGGAGACATCACCATAGTGACCCTTCAGCTTCTGCTTGGCGCGCAGCTGCAGGCCGAAATCGGAAAGCTTGCCCTTGCGGCGCTGGCCGTGCTGGCCGGGGCCGTATTCACGCTTGTTGACCGGGGACTTCGGGCGGCCCCAGATGTTTTCGCCGAGACGGCGGTCGATCTTGTACTTCGCGGATTCGCGCTTGCTCATCGCATTCCCTTTCAAAACAAACCACCCGGAGCCTCATGGTCCGGGTGAAGGAAACGCGCCCTCCTCTGGCCTCCGTTTTCGAGGCCTGACAGGGTTTTCCCACGCAACGCGGCGGAAAACCCACGGGACACGTCAGTCTAGACAAAACCCAGGAAACGATAAACCTGCTTTCCCGGGCTTGCCATGCAAAAGAAACAACCGGGCATTGCGGCCCGGTGTTGGTGCGCTCGTTAAACGGAGATTTGAGCAGAGTCAAGCGCGTCGCTGGCGCTGGGCCCGGCAACCATATCACGTCTTTGGCGTTGAGTGCCGTGCCGGATGCGGCGGGAGGTTGTTGCGCCGACGGCATTTAGGAAGGGACTGGAGCCAAAGGAGCCCGAAGTCGCATGAAGAAGTTTTTCCTCTCGTTGGTCGGTGCAGCCGTCCTGGCCGGGACGATGTCGATCGCCGTGCCCGAGCCAGCGATGGCCAAGCATTGGCAGGGCCACAAGCATCGTCAGACCTGCCATGTCGTGGTGAAGAAGAAGGTCATCTGGCGGCATGGCCACAAGAAGGTCATCCGCTACAAGGTGAAGCGCTGCTGGTGACGTCAGGGGTTTCGGGCTTGGCCTGAACCGAAGAAGCCCGTGGTTTCGGCCACGGGCTTTGTTTATGGACTCGGTTCAAGGTTTCAGTCTGCCGATTTCTTCTCCGGCAGGCCTTTGCGCTTGGTCTCTGCGAATTCCTCGAGCTGTTTTTCGCTCATCGAATTGTACATCGACTTCGACGCGCCTTGAAGTTCGCTCTTCCTGGTCTCGCCGCGCTTGGCCGACAGGGCTGCGCCAGCGGCCTTTTGCTGTGCTTTTGAGGTTGCAGGCATATCGGCTCCTCCTTTGCTGCCAGAGGAAGAAACGTTGCGCTCCGGCGACGGTTCCAGCGCTGGCGGTCAACTTCCGTTCCGCGCTCATGCCTGCCCATGGTCGGCCGGCACTGCCGGCAAAACCACCTTCCCGTGCCCGCAACGCCGGTGTAGGACGGCGCCATGAAATCGTTGAACGATCCCTCGCAGGCACTCGCCACCGGCCTCGCGAAAATCCGCACCGAGTTCCATGTGCCGGAGGGATTTCCCCCTGATGTAATGGCCATGGCACAGACGGCGGCCAGGCGCGTGCCCGACCAGCATGCCGACCGCACGGCGATGCCCTTCGTGACGCTCGATCCCGCGACTTCCACCGATCTTGACCAAGCGTTTTCGATCGAAGCGAGCGGTAGCGACCTTCTGTTGCACTATGCCATTGCCGACGTAGCCTGGTTCGTCGCGGACGGCGACGCGGTGGATCGCGAAGCCTGGGCGCGGGGCGAAACCCTGTATTTGCCGGACGGCAAGGCCGGGCTCTATCCCCGGGTCATTGCCGAGGGCGCCGCGAGCTTGCTGCCCGGCGGTCCGCGTCCGGCTGTCATCTTCACGGTCCGGATCGCCGACGACGGAGCGGTAAGGCTGGATGGCGCGGAGCGGGCAATCATTCAAAGCCGCGCCAAGCTCGCCTATGACAGCGTGCAGGCCGCCGACGTCCCAGTCGGCTTCGCCGAAATCGCGCGACGCATGGCGGCGGCCGAAGACCGTCGCGGCGCTTCGCGCGTCGACCCGCCCGAGCAGGAGGTGGAACAGCTTGCCGATGGCACATTCCAGCTTGCGTTCAGACCGCTGCTGCAATCCGAGCAAGACAACGCAGCACTTTCGCTGGCCGCCAACATGGCGATTGCCGACGCCATGCTGGCACACCGGACCGGCTTGTTCCGGGTGATGGCGCCGCCCGATGCTTCCAAAGTACAAAGACTGCGCAGCGCGGCACGGGCCTTAGGCCTGTCCTGGCCTCCTTCGACCAGCCTGTCCGACTATCAGCGAACCCTCGATCCGACCAACATGCAACAGGCAGCGCTGATGCTGGAAATCCGCCGCGCCGGCTCCGGTGCGTCCTACCAACCCTATGAAGAAGGCGTTGTCCCCTGGCACGAGGCGATGGCCGCGACCTATGCCCACGCCACCGCGCCCCTGAGGCGGCTGGCCGATCGCTATGTCGTGCGCTGCGTGCTGGCCATCGTCAACGGCCAGCCGGTGCCGCAAGCCGTTACCGAGGCGTTTTCCAGACTGCCGAAGGTGATGGGCCGCGCAGGCGCCCGCGCCTCGCAGATCAACCACGCGGCCATCGACCTTGCCGAGGCGGTGATGCTGAGGGGGCGCATGGGTGAAACATTCAAGGCCGTCGTCACCGACGTCGGTGATCAGCGTGTGCGCGTTCAGCTCTCGGACATGCCTGTCGTTGCGAATGTGAAGGCCTCTGGGTTCAGGCAGGGCGATGGCCTGACGCTAAGGCTTGTTTCGGCCGATCCGGATCGGCGCGTCATTGTCTTCGAGCCTGCCTAAAGCGCGTCGGCGACGCGCTTTAGTTTTTTCGTTTTGTGCATGTCCTTGTCCCAAAACCGCTGCGCACTTTTGGGCGACATGCATTAGCGCGCGCTCAATCCAAAACCCTGCATCAGCCGGCTGATGGCGAAGTCCGCCTTTCCCGAGGTAAAGACGGCGATGTCGGGCTCGCTTTGCGGCAATGGCCCGTCGACAGCCGGAAGCAGCGACAGAGCGCGCCGCGCAATCGCCTCGGCCGGGTCGATCCAGTCGACCGGCCAGGGCGCGGTCTTGCGCATGCGATTGGCCAGGAACGGATAGTGCGTGCAGGCGAGCACGACGATGTCCGTGCGCAAATCGTCATGCTGGACAAAACACGGTGCGATCTCGGCACGCACGGCCTCCTCGTCGACAAAGCCCTCGCGCATGTAGGCCTCGGCCAGTCCGGCGAGATTGTTGCTGCCGACCAGCCGGACATGGCATTTCTGCGCCCATTTGCCGATCAGGTCGCGCGTGTACTGGCGCTTCACCGTGCCCGGCGTCGCCAGCACCGAGACCAGCCCGGACCGGGTGCGCTCGGCAGCCGGCTTGATTGCCGGCACCGTGCCGACAAAGGGATGGCCAGGGAATTTTTCCCGCAAGGCATCGATCACCAGCGTCGAAGCGGTATTGCAGGCGACGACCGAAATTTCCGGATCAAAACGGTCGAGCAGCTTGGCGAAGAGCTCGACTATATGGGCCTGCAGCGCCGGCTCTTCCCACGCGCCGTAGGGAAAGGCCTTGTCATCGGCGACGTAGACGAAGCGCCGGTCGGGCATCAGCACGCGCGCTTCGCGCAGCACGGTCAATCCGCCAACGCCGGAATCGAACATCAGGATCGGACGGTGGCTCATTGATATCGGACCATGAAAGAGGCTGGATCAGAAGGCTTGGCGGTCATTGGCCAATGCCGTTCTTCTATCTGCAACCATCATGGTCTTGAAGTGGCGAATGTCAGCAAGTTCTATGCAAAGCCGGCGAAGACGACCTTGCCTCGGTCTAGAGCCCGCGCTTGCCGAAGCCGGCGGGCCTCGGGCGGCCCATAGGCTGGGCGGACGGCACCGAGCGCGTGGCCGGTGTGGCGTTGCGCATGGAAGACTGTGCCGTGCTGCTGGCCATCCGACCGGATCCCGCAGGCATGGGCGTATCGCCATCGAAATCGAAAACCGATGTCAGTTCGTCGATATTGATGCCCGCCACCGGCTTAGCCACCAGGATCGTGCACCAAAGGCCAAAGATCGACAGTGCCAGCAGGTTCAAACCGCTGGACGTGCTTTCCGGGTTCTTGAAATCGATGACCAGCAGCGTGCCTGCCTGCAGAAAGGCGTAGATGGCGCAGAACACGATGTAGGACCACAGGATCCAGGCTTTGCCGTTGGCGTCGCGGCTGCGTCGCCAGGCGATGTTGGCACGCATGACCACGGCCAGGAGGGAAACGACCAGAACCGCGCCTGCCATGCCTTGCCGCGATGGACCGGGCGCCGAGTTGACCAGCCCCTCAAAGCCGATCGTGCCAACGATGCACAGCACAGCAAGAACGGCCTCGAGCAGGGCTACGCCGAGCGAATAGAAGAAGAAGCGCATACGGCCGATTTTGGACGTGAACATTTGCCACCCCACCGTTTTGACAACAATGGACGAGAGGCAAATAAAATTCGGTTACTTCAGCCGTTCGAAGCTTAGCGATTTCTAATCTTCTTTGTCTGCCTGGCGTTTTCGCGCAGCGGCCGGCAAACGCCTTGGATCGTCTCCCGGCGAGCCGTCACCGCGCGGCATGGCCGGCGAAAACCGGTCGAGCGACGAGATGATGCCACGCAGCACTTTCAGTTCCGGCTCGGCGAAACCGGCGCGCGTCAAGACGGCGCGCAGATTGTCGACCATCTTGGGTTTCTTGGGCGCCGGGCGGAAATAGCCGCGCGCTTCGAGCGCGCCTTCGAGATAGGCAAACAGCCCGTGCAACTCTTCCTTGCTTGCCGGCTTCATTTCAGGGCTGGAGAAATTGGTCGCCGTCTCGTCTTCCAGGCCCGACTTCATCCATTCATAGGACATCAACAGCACGGCCTGGGCGATGTTGAGCGACGAAAAGCCGGGATCCACCGGGAAGGTGACGATCTCGTCGGCCAGCCCGACCTCGTCATTGTAGAGCCCAAAACGCTCGCGGCCGAACAAGATGCCGGTGCGCAGGCCGGCCATCTGACGCGCCCTCAGCGCCCTGCCCGCTTCGACCGGACCACGCACGGGTTTGAAGCCGTCGCGCTCCCGCGCCGTGGTGGCGAAGACGAAGTTGAGGTCGGCGACGGCGGACGCCAGGTCGCCGAACACTGTTACGGCATCGATGACATGGTCGGCGCGGCTGGCGGCGGCGCGCGCCTTCTCGCTCGGCCAGCCGTCACGCGGGTTGACCAGTCTCAGTTCGGCAAGGCCGAAATTAGCCATGGCGCGCGCAACCATACCGATATTCTCGCCGAGCTGCGGCTCGACCAGGATGATCGCCGGCCCGGCGGCGGATGCGTTTTCAGGATGATCGACGGCGGACATGATCTCAATGAACTGCTGTTTGCGGCATTTCAGCGTTCCCTGCCACATCCGCTCGGCAAAATGAAGCTTTTGCAAACACCGGTCGCGGCACAGACGACCCATTCTGCACGGATGGTCGTTTGCGCGGCCAAATAGGCTTTGATATACGCTCCGCATACCCGGCCGAAGCCATGCGGGCGAGGCCGTTTTGTTCCCCAAAAGCGAGGCATTCTTTTCATGGCGAAGATCAAGGTGGCGAACCCGGTCGTCGAGCTCGACGGCGACGAGATGACCCGCATCATCTGGCAGTTCATCAAGGACAAGCTGATCCACCCTTATCTCGACCTGAAGCTCGAATATTACGACCTCGGCGTCGAGCACCGCGACGCCACCAACGACCAGGTGACCATCGATTCGGCCAATGCCATCAAGAAATGGGGCGTCGGCGTGAAATGCGCGACGATCACGCCCGACGAGCAGCGCGTCGAGGAATTCAAGCTGAAGAAGATGTGGAAGTCGCCGAACGGCACCATCCGTAACATTCTCGGCGGCACCATTTTCCGCGAACCCATCATCATGAAGAACGTGCCGCGTCTGGTGCCGGGATGGACCAAGCCGATCATCGTCGGCCGTCATGCTTTCGGCGACCAGTATCGCGCCACCGACTTCCGCTTCCCCGGCAAGGGCAAGCTGACCATCAAGTTCGTCGGCGAGGACGGCAAGGTGATCGAGCACGACGTATACGACGCACCCGGCGCCGGTGTTGCCATGGCGATGTACAATCTCGACGACTCCATCCGCGAATTCGCCCGCGCCTCGCTGAATTACGGCCTGCTGCGCAATTATCCGGTTTATCTCTCGACCAAGAACACCATCCTCAAAGCCTATGACGGCCGCTTCAAGGACATTTTCCAGGAGGTCTACGAGGCTGAATTCGAGGCCGAGTTCAAGGCGAAGAAGCTGTGGTACGAGCACCGGCTGATCGACGACATGGTGGCCTCCGCCCTGAAATGGTCTGGCGGCTATGTCTGGGCCTGCAAGAATTATGACGGCGACGTCCAGTCCGACACGGTGGCGCAAGGTTTTGGCTCGCTCGGCCTGATGACCTCCGTGCTGATGACGCCGGACGGCAAGACGGTGGAGGCGGAGGCCGCGCACGGCACAGTGACGCGCCACTATCGCCAGCACCAGAAGGGCGAGGAAACCTCGACCAATTCGATCGCCTCGATCTTCGCCTGGACGCGCGGCCTCGCCCACCGCGCCAAGCTTGACGATAATGCCGAGTTGAAGCGATTTGCCGACACGCTGGAGAAGGTCTGCATCCAGACGGTTGAGAGCGGCTTCATGACCAAGGACCTGTCGCTCTTGATCGGTCCCGACCAACCATGGCTGTCGACCACCGGCTTCCTCGACAAGATCGACGAGAATTTGCAGAAGGCGATGGCGTAAGCCGGCAGCCATGGCCAAGCCGGTCGTCTACGGGGCGGACTACAGCGTCTATGTGCGCATCGTCCGCCTCGTGCTGGCGGAAAAAGGCATCGACTACGACCTTGTGCCGGTCGATGTCTTTGCCGCCGAGGGCACTCCCGCCTGGTACTTCGAGCATCACCCTTTCGGCCGCATTCCGGCCGTCGAGCATGACGGGTTTCGCCTGTTCGAAACCAGCGCAATCGCCCGCTATGTCGACGAGGCGTTCGACGGCCCGGCACTGCAGCCAAAAGACGCCCGCACCCGCGCAACGATGAACCAGATCATCGGCATGCTCGACGCCTATGCCTACAGATCGATGGTCTGGGACGTCGCCGTCGAGCGGCTTGAGAAGGAAGCGCCAGACGAGGCACTGGTCGCCAACGGGCTGCGCCAGGCGGAAACGGTGCTGCGGGTGCTCACCGCACTCAAGCCTCCCGGGCCGTGGCTGCTCGGCGACCAGCTGACGCTGGTCGACCTGCATGCGGCATCCATCATCGCCTATTTCGTCAAGGTCGCCGACGGGCAAAAGCTGCTTGCGGCGTTCGCCGACATCCAGGCCTGGTGGGACGGCATCGCAAAACGTCCGAGCCTGGCGGCGGGCTGATATGGGTTCGGGCCATGGCTGACCCATCTCGCCAGGACGCGCTCACCATCGCCAAGAATTGTCAGGGTCAACCACGCCGGTGAGTTCGGTGCGATCAGGATCTATTCGGCGCAGATTCTTGTCGCCAGGCGCTTCTGGCCGGATTGCGTGCCATCCTTGTCGGAGATGCTCGGGCACGAGCGCACTCATTGCGCCGCCTTCCGTGCCGCCATGCCGGCGCGGAAGGCGCGACCGTGCCGGGTGATGCAATTCTGGAGCTGGGGTGGCTGGCTGCTGGGTTTTGTGACCGCCCTGATTGGTCCGCAAGGCATCTGGGCCTGCACGGCGGCGGTTGAAGCGGCGGTGCATCGCCATCTGGACGATCAGCTGTTTTTCCTCGCCAATCGCGACCACGACTTGCACGGCATCATCCTGGCGATCCGCGAGGAAGAGCTCGCCCATCTCCATCACGCCGAAGAGCAGCTGAAATCGCCCGGCCCGGCGCTGAACTTTTTACGGTCGCTGATTTCGATCGCCACGGACGTGCTGATCTGGCTGTCCACCTGGGGCGATTCCAGCAGAATGACGCGCGCCCTGAAGGCGGCGAAAAGAACTAGCTAGACGGACCGTCTAAGAGCTGATTGCCGGCTTGCCACTATCAGCCACAGAATGGCAAGCACGGCGGCGAAGGCCGGAAAGCCGCACACAAAACCAGATCAGGCATAGGGTGGCTTTCAGGCTGCCTCCAGCGCCGCCCTCACCGCGGCGATCGCATCATTGGCCTTCGAGGCGTCCGGGCCGCCGGCTTGCGCCATGTCGGGCCGTCCGCCACCGCCCTGCCCGCCCAATGCGGCCGAGGCAACGCGCACAAGATCGACAGCGCTGAAGCGGCCGACGAGATCGTCCGTCACGGCGACCACGACGCTTGCCTTGTTGTCTTCGCCCGCACCGACGAAGACGACGACGCCTGAGCCGAGCGAAGTCTTGCCGGCATCGGCCAGCGGCTTCAAATCCTTCGGCGACACGCCGGAAACCGCTTTGCCGAGGAAGCCGATACCGGCGACGGTTTCGGTGGTGGCCGGAGCATCGGCCGCGGCACCACCGCCCAGCGCCAGTTTCTTGCGCGCTTCGCTCAGCTCCTTCTCGAGCTTCTTGCGCTCCTCGAGCAGCGTCTCGACACGCGCCGGCACGTCGGCCGGCGAGATCTTCAGCACAGCGGCCGTCGCCTTCAGACGTCTGTCCTGCTCGTCGAGATATTTTCGTGCGGCTTCGCCGGTCAGCGCCTCGATGCGGCGCACGCCGGCGGCGACTGCGCTGTCGGAGACGACACGCACCAGGCCGATATCGCCGGTCGCCCGGACATGGGTGCCGCCACAAAGTTCTACGGAATAGGGTCTATTGGCCTTGGCGCCATGCACGCCGGTGCCCATCGAGACGACACGCACCTCGTCGCCGTATTTTTCGCCGAACAGCGCCATGGCGCCTTCGGCGATGGCGTCGTCGACCGACATCAGCCGCGTCGTCACCGGGCTGTTCTGGACGACGATTTCGTTGGCCATGCGCTCGACCTCTTCGAGATCTTCGGCCGAGATCGGCTTGTTGTGCGAGATGTCGAAGCGCAGGCGCTCGGGCGCGACCAGCGAACCTTTCTGCGCGACATGGGTGCCCAGCACCTCGCGCAGCGCCTCATGGATCAGATGCGTTGCCGAATGGTTGGCACGCAGCCGGGTGCGGCGCGCATGGTCAACTTTCAGCTCGACGGCTGCACCTGGCTTGACCGTGCCGTTCGTCACCTTGCCCAGATGCACGAACAGGCCGTCGGCCTTTTTCTGCGTGTCGGAAACCTCGATCGAGAAACCTTCACCGGAGATGATGCCGGTGTCGCCCATCTGGCCGCCCGACTCGCCATAGAACGGCGTCTGGTTGACGACCACCGCCACCACGTCGCCCTTGCCGGCGCTATCGACGGTCTTGCCGTCCTTGACCAGCGCCTGGATGAGGCCTTCCGCCTGTTCGGTCTCGTAGCCGAGGAATTCGGTGGCGCCGGCCTTCTCGCGTACAGAAAACCAGATGGTCTCGGTGGCCGCGTCGCCGGAGCCGGCCCAATGCTTGCGCGCTTCGGCCTTCTGCTGCTCCATCGCATGGGTGAATCCGGCAAGGTCGACCGAGATGTTGCGCTGGCGCAGTGCGTCCTGCGTCAGATCGAGCGGGAAGCCGTACGTGTCATAGAGCTTGAACGCCGTCTCGCCGTCCAGCATGTCACCGGCGTGCAGCGTATCCGTCGCCTCCGAGAGCAGGCCGAGGCCACGCACCAGCGTCTTGCGGAAGCGTGTCTCCTCGAGCTTCAGCGTTTCCGTGATCAACTGTTCGCCGCGCAGCAGTTCGGGATAGGCCTGGCCCATCTCGCGCACCAGCGCCGGCACCAGTTTCCACATCAACGGCTCCTTGGCGCCGAGCAACTGCGCATGGCGCATGGCGCGGCGCATGATGCGGCGCAGCACATAGCCGCGGCCTTCGTTCGACGGCAGCACGCCGTCGGCAACCAGGAAGGAGGACGAGCGCAGATGGTCGGCAATGACGCGGAAGGAGGCGACCGTCTCCTTGTCCGGGCCCTGCCCGAGCGCCGATGACGCCGCATCGATTAAGTGGCGGAACAGGTCGGTCTCGAAGACGCTCTCCACCCCTTGCAGGATGGACGCCATGCGCTCCAGGCCCATGCCGGTGTCGATCGACGGCCGCGGCAGGTCGATGCGCTCATCCTTGGTGACCTGCTCATATTGCATGAACACCAGGTTCCAGAATTCAAGGAAGCGGTCGCCGTCCTCCTCCGGGCTGCCGGGAGGGCCGCCCCAGATGTGCTCGCCACGGTCGATGAAGATTTCCGAGCATGGCCCGCACGGTCCGGTGTCGCCCATCGCCCAGAAATTGTCGGAGGTCGGGATGCGGATGATGCGGTCATCGGAGAAACCGGCGATCTTCTTCCAGAAGCCGGCCGCCTCGTCATCGGTGTGATAGACGGTGACCAGCAGCTTGTCCTTGTTCAGCCCGAACTCCTTGGTAATCAGGTTCCAGGCCAGTTCGATGGCGCGCTCCTTGAAATAGTCGCCGAAGGAGAAATTGCCGAGCATTTCGAAAAAAGTCAGGTGGCGCGCGGTGTAGCCGACATTGTCGAGGTCGTTGTGCTTGCCGCCGGCGCGCACGCTCTTCTGAGCGGTCGTGGCGCGCGAATAGGACCGCTTCTCCAGGCCGGTGAAGACGTTCTTGAACTGCACCATGCCGGCATTGGTGAACATCAGCGTCGGGTCGTTGCGCGGCACCAGCGGGCTCGAAGCCACGACCTCGTGACCCTCCTTGCGGAAATAGTCGAGGAATGTCGACCGGATCTCGTTCACGCCACTCATGACTGCTGCCTTTTCGCGAAAACCGCCGGCGCGGCCGGCGGACACTGGTCTCTGCTTTTTAGAAGATCGACTTGGCCTTTTAGCGGGCACGCCCCACCCTGTCCAGAAACACGGAATTGGGCCAATCCGGCAACTGCCAAGCCGGCTTCACGCTGCCCAAAAACGAAAACCGCCGGCGCGAAGGCCAGCGGTTTGAAACGCAATACTAAAGAACTCGGTTACTTAAGCATCGGATAATAGACTGGATTTATGGCCGAACTCTGGCCGTGCCCTACATGGCGCCGGATTCTTCCTCGAAGCCGTCGTCGCTTTCGCCGCGCTCGGGGCCGCCATTTTCGAGAAACTTCTCGGCAATCAGCCCGGCATTCTGCCGCAGTGCCAGTTCGATCTCGCGCGCCGTGTCGGGATTGTCGCGCAGGAACAGTTTGGCGTTTTCGCGACCCTGGCCGAGACGCTGCGAATTGTAGGAGAACCAGGCGCCCGACTTCTCGACCACGCCGGCCTTGACGCCGAGATCGACCAGTTCGCCGGTCTTGGAGACGCCCTCGCCATACATGATGTCGAACTCGACCACCTTGAAGGGCGGCGCCAGCTTGTTCTTGACCACCTTGACGCGGGTCTGGTTGCCGACGACCTCGTCGCGGTCCTTGACCGAGCCGATGCGGCGGATGTCGAGGCGCACCGAAGCGTAGAATTTCAGCGCGTTGCCGCCGGTCGTGGTTTCCGGCGAACCGAACATGACGCCGATCTTCATGCGGATCTGGTTGATGAAGATGACCATGGTGTTGGAGCGCGAGATCGAGGCGGTCAGCTTGCGCAGCGCCTGGCTCATCAGACGAGCCTGGAGACCGGGCAGCGAATCGCCCATCTCGCCCTCGATTTCGGCGCGCGGCGTCAGGGCGGCCACCGAATCGACGACCAGCACGTCGATGGCGCCTGAACGCACCAGCGTGTCGCAGATTTCCAGCGCCTGCTCGCCGGTGTCCGGCTGCGAGATCAAGAGGTTTTCCAGATCGACGCCGAGCTTGCGGGCATAGACCGGATCGAGTGCGTGCTCGGCATCGACGAAGGCGCAGATACCGCCTTTCTTCTGGGCTTCCGCCACCGTGTGCAGCGCCAGTGTCGTCTTGCCCGAGCTTTCCGGCCCGTAGATCTCGACGATGCGGCCGCGCGGCAGGCCGCCGACGCCAAGCGCGATATCGAGGCCCAGCGATCCGGTCGGCACGGTTTCGATCTCGACGACCTGCTCGTTGGCGCCAAGCCGCATGATCGAGCCCTTGCCGAAGGCGCGCTCGATTTGCGACAGCGCCGCGTCCAGAGCCTTTGATTTGTCCACCGCTTTGTCCTCTACAAGCCGCAAAGAATTCTGAGCCATGATACATCACCCCTTGGTCGTCAATGAAGGCCGGACAATCCGTAATCCCTGCCCATTTTGTACTACTTTTGTTCTCGTTTGGCAAGAGGGGTCAAATATCTGAAAAGCAATCTTTATCCGGATTTGTTCTTTTTTTGTCTCATGGTTTCGTTTCCGGATGTATCCACCATTGGGCCAGACGCTCCGGCTGTTTCGATCGGCCGAATCGCCGGCTCGCCTGCGAAGCTCCGTCGCACAGCCTAGCGCTTGTCCGGTTCGAAAAACAAAGGTCATATCGCCGGCATGGTGAAATCAGCAAAGATACTGGCGGTGGGCGGCGCCCATATCGACCGGCGCGGTCAGGTGTCCGGTGCTTACGTGCCGGCGGCGTCCAACCCCGGCACGATGCGCGAGGATGTCGGCGGCGGCGTCTTCAACGCGCTGCGCAGCCTGGTGCGGCGCGGCGTCTCGGCCTCGCTTTTGTCGGTGCGCGGCGGCGATGCCTCGGCCGAGACGGTTGCGCGCGCCATCGCCGAGGCCGGCATTGCCGATCTGTCGGCGGTTTTCCTCGACCGTACGACGCCGAGCTACACCGCGCTGATCGACAGGGATGGCGAGCTGATCACCGGCTTTGCCGACATGGCGCTCTACGATTTGGCGTTCCCCAAGCAGATCCGCCGCTCCAAGGTGCGCGAGGTGGTCGCCGAGGCCGATGCGGTGCTCTGCGACGCCAATCTGCCATCAACGGCGCTGGAGCGGCTGGTGGGGGTCGCCGCCGGCAAGCCGGTGTTCGCCATTGCCATTTCGCCGGCCAAGGTGGTGCGGCTGATACCGGTGCTGAAGGAACTCGCGCAGGTCTTCATGAACCGGCGCGAGGCCATGGTGCTCGCCGGCGTCGATGCCAATGCCACCGAGCGCGAGACCGTCGACGGACTGCGCTGCAGCGGCCTCACCAGTGGCGTGGTGACGGCGGGCGACGGCCCGGTGCTGGGATTCGACGAAGCCGGCGCCTTCTCTATCCTGCCGCCGGTGCCGAGAAAAGTCGCCGACGTCACCGGCGCCGGCGACGCGCTGGCCGGCGCCACCATCGCTGCCCTGCTGCGCGGCCTGCCCCTGCGCCAGGCCCTCCGCGAAGGCGTTGCCGCGGCGACGCTCGCCATCGAAAGTTCGGATGCCGTGCCGGCCTTCACCGCCGCGACCTTCACCGAGGCACTGGCTCTTGTGCCCGACGCGCAGGAAATGGCATGAGGGCGGCCAATTGCCATTGCCGGAGCGCGACGTCCAAGCGGACGCGCGGATCTCCGGATCGGAGACCATCATGACACCGCAAAGCGCCCGCCCCTTGATCGACCTCCACGCGCCCGTGGCCGAGGCGCTCGCCGCTGGCCGCCCCGTCGTGGCGCTGGAAAGCACCATCATCACCCATGGCATGCCTTACCCCGACAATGGCGCCATGGCCGCCAATGTCGAAATGATCATCCTGGACAATGGCGCGGTGCCGGCGACGATCGCCGTGGTCGCCGGCCGCATCAAGATCGGACTTTCCGACGGCGAGCGCGAGTCGCTGGCGATGACCGGCGACGCCATGAAGCTGTCGCGCGCCGATCTCGGCTTTGCGGTGGCGCAAGGCCGCACCGGCGGCACCACGGTCGCCGCCACCATGATCGCCGCTGACATGGTCGGGATAAAGGTGTTCGCCACCGGCGGCATTGGCGGCGTCCACAAGGGCGCGGAAAAGAGCTTCGACATCTCGGCCGATCTCGACGAGTTGGCGCGCACGCCGGTCATCGTCGTCTCGGCCGGCGCCAAGGCGATCCTCGACATCGAAAAGACGCTTGAAGTGCTGGAGACGCGCGGCGTGCCGGTGATTGGCCATGGCTGCGAGACGATGCCGGCCTTCTGGTCGCGGCATTCGCCGTTCCGCGCGCCGCTGACCCTGCACAGACCGGAAGAGATCGCGCATTTCTACAAGACCAGGGCGGCACTTGGCCTGGTCGGCGGCATGCTGATCGCCAACCCGGTGCCGCAGGACGATGAAATCCCGGCCGACGAGATGGCCGGCTATATCGAGGCCGCGCAGAAGGCGGCCGAGGCGCAGAATGTGACCGGTAAGGCGGTGACGCCGTTCCTGCTGGGCAAAATCCTCGACCTGACCGGCGGCCGGAGCTTGAAGACCAACATCGCGCTGGTCGAGAACAATGCGCGGTTGGCGGCGAGGATTGCGAAGGCGCTGTAGGATCGCCTACGTCGGCGGGACAGCACCCCCCTCTGGCCTGCCGGCCATCTCCCCCGCAAGGAGGGAGATTAACAGCTTAGCCGCAGGCTCCCATTTTCAACGTTGGTGATTGGCGAAGGCCAATGTGACAACTGATCTCCCCCCTTGCGGGGGAGATGTCCGGCAGGACAGAGGGGGGTGGGAAGAAACGCGGCGGTCCCGGTTCACTTCCCCGCCCTTCGTCCCGCCTCATAAGCCCGGCGCGCCCACACCCTCATCTCGTCAGGATCATCAAACGCATCGTCGGGAATGCTCCAGTACGGCATCGCAACCAGCTTGCCGTGGCGGGTGCCGGTATAGGTCCATTGCTTGCAGCCGGCGGCTTCGAAGTCGGGCGCGCTTTGCTCGTCAGCCTTGAGCAGCAATTCGCCGCGCAGCACGATGGCGACGATGACGCCGTCGAAATAGATACCCTTGCCGCCGAACAGTTTTCGGATACTGACCGGGCCGAGGCCTTCGAACAGCTCTTCGATGCGTTCATTGTCCATGCCGCAATCATGTCACCGGGCTTGCCATGGCTGCAACCAAAAACCATGCTGGCAAGTTGAGAGCCATCCGTCGGAGTTTTGTCATGCCGCTGCTGCTCAAGGGATCCTGCCGCTGCGATGCCGTCCATTTCGAGGTGGAGAGCAACACGCCGGTGCCGTTCATGCTGTGCTACTGCTCGATCTGCCGCAAGCAGCAGGGCGGCGGCGGCTTCGCCATCAATCTCGGCGCCGATTACAAGACGCTGAAAATCAAGGGCAAGCGCAATCTCGGCGTCTACCAGGCAGAGATCGCGGACGACGAGCATCCAAAGTGTGAGATTTCGACGGGCGAGCGCAATTTCTGCAAGAAGTGCGGTTCGGCGCTCTGGCTCTACGATCCGACATGGCCGGACCTGGTCCACCCCTTCGCCTCGGCAATCGACAGCGAGCTGCCGAAGCCGCCGGAGAAGGTGCATCTGATGTTGAAATACAAGGCGAGTTGGGTCGAGCCGGTGATCGGCAAAAAGGACAAGGCGTTCGACGTCTATCCCGAGGAATCGATCGCCGACTGGCACAAGCGGACGAAGATGTGGGTGAAGTGAGGGCTCGGAGCGCGACTTGCGATGGTTAGCACTGCCCCTCACCCGGCCCTTCGGGCCGTTCGTCATTCGAAAAGCCAAGCAATTGGCTTTTCGCCCGCTGCGCGGACCATTCCTCACCTCCCCGTGAACGGGGATAAGGAAGATCAGGCCGAAGCGCGCGCCTCAGCCAGCGCCTTCAGGTCGGCGGGCTTCAGTTCGACGGATTCGCCGCAGCCGCAGGCCGAACTCTGGTTCGGGTTGTGGAAGGTGAAGCCGGTGCGCAGCGTGGTCTGCTCGAAATCCATCTCGGTGCCGAACAGGAAAAGGGCAGCCTCGGGCGCGACATAGACATGCGCGCCGTCGCGTTCGATATGGTCGTCCTTGGTGTTGGGCTCGGTCACCAGGTCGACCGTGTATTCCATGCCGGCGCAGCCGCCCTTCTTGATGCCGAGGCGAATGCCATGCGCATTGTCGCGCGTGGCGACGATCTCGCGCACCCGGTCGGCTGCCTTTTCGGTCATCGTGATGACGGCGAAGCGTCCCATTCTCTTTCCTCTTCCATCCCATGCAGGTTCAAGGCCTGCCGAATGATTCCTCACCTAAAATGGTGAAGTTTTACCACTGGTGCAAGTGCACCAACCTCAGTCAACCTAGTACCAGCCCACCGCCACCTGCGCCTCTTCCGACATGCGGTCGGGCGACCAGGGCGGGTCGAAGGTCATGTTGACCTCGACGCCGGAGACGCCTTCGACGGCGCCGACGGCGTTTTCCACCCAGCCGGGCATTTCGCCGGCCACCGGACAGCCGGGCGCGGTCAGCGTCATGTCGATCTTGACCGCGCGGTTGTCCTCGATGTCGATCTTGTAGATGAGGCCGAGCTCATAGATGTCGGCCGGTATTTCAGGGTCATAGACCGTCTTCAGCGCCGAGACGATGTCGTCGGTCAGCCGCGCCAGTTCGTCGGCGGGAATGGCCGAGGCGGAAACCAGCGGATTGATGGCTGCTTCCGGCGCGGTGGTGTGGCTCGCATCATCCATGGTCGTCATCCAAAGAACCTGTCACCCGAAGAACTTGCGCGCTTTTTCCAGCGCATCGGCCAAAGCGTCGACTTCGGCCCTGGTATTATACATGCCGAACGATGCCCTGCATGTGGAGGTTACGCCAAAGCGTTTCAACAGCGGCTGGGCGCAATGGGTGCCCGCACGGACGGCAACACCTTGCCTGTCTATCACCATCGACACGTCATGGGCATGAATGCCCTGCAACTCGAAGGAAATGATGGCGCCCTTGTCCGGCGCGTCGCCGAAGATGCGCAGCGAGTTGATGGCGCGCAGCCGCTCGTGCGCGTAGGTCTTGAGGTCGGCCTCGTGCGCGGCGATGCGCTCGCGGCCGATCTTTTCCATGTATTCCAATGCTGCACCCAGCCCGATCGCCTGGACGATCGGCGGCGTGCCGGCCTCGAAGCGGTGCGGCGGCTCGTTGTAGGTGACGACGTCTTCCGTCACTTCCTCGATCATCTCGCCTCCGCCCATGAAGGGGCGCATGGCCGAGAGAATATCCTTCTTGCCGTAAAGCACGCCGATGCCGGACGGCCCGTAAACCTTGTGGCCGGTGAAGACGAAGAAGTCGCAATCCAGATCCTGCACGTCGATCGGCATGTGCACGGCGCTCTGGCTGCCGTCGACAAGTACGGGAATTCCACGCGAATGCGCGATGCGCACCATCTCCTTGATCGGGGTTACCGTGCCCAGCGCGTTCGACATATGCGTGATGGCGACGAGCTTGGTCTTGTCGGTCAGGCGCTTTTCGAATTCCTCGATGTGGAAGATGCCGAGATCGTCGACCGGCACCCAGACCAGCTTGGCGCCCTGCCGCTCCCGGATGAAATGCCACGGCACGATGTTGGAGTGGTGCTCCATGATCGACAGCACGATCTCGTCGCCCGCGCCGATATTGGGCATGCCATAGCCGTAAGCGACGGTGTTGATCGCCGCGGTCGTGTTCGAAGTGAATACGATGTTGTCGGTGCTTGGCGCATTGAGGAAACGGCGCACCGTCTCGCGTGCCTTCTCATAGGCGTCGGTTGCGGCATTCGACAGGAAATGCAGGCCGCGATGCACGTTGGCGTATTCCTGGGAATAGGCGTGCTGGATCGTATCCAGCACCACCTGCGGCTTCTGCGCCGAGGCGCCATTGTCGAGATAGACCAGCGGTTTGCCGTAGACTTCGCGCGACAGGATCGGGAAGTCGCGGCGGATCGCCTCGACGTCGTATGGGGTTGTTTCGATCTTCTGGTCCATTACAAGCTCTCTTGAGGCACCGCCTCACTTCGTCACGCACCCCTCACCCGACCGAGCTTCGCTCGGCCACCGCCCGGGGCGTGTCACTTGCCTCGCCCGTCCTTCGGACCCACAAGGGGAGAAGGGGAGGCGCTACCCATGCGCCACGAACCAGTCGTCCAGCCTTGTTTCCAGGGCCTCGACGATGGTTTCGTCGTCCAGTTCCTCGATCACTTCGGCGACGAACGCCTTGACCAGCAGGCCACGGGCGCTCTTCTCGTCGATGCCGCGAGCCATCAGGTAGAACAGATGGTTGTGGTCGATCTCGGTAACGGTCGCGCCGTGGCCGCAGATGACGTCGTCGGCGAAGATTTCCAGCTCCGGCTTGGTCGAGAACTCGCCATCATCCGACAAAAGCAGCGTGTTGCAGGCCATCTTGGCGTTGGTCTTCTGCGCGTATTGGTGGACGTTGATGCGGCCCTGGAAGACGCCGCGCGCCTTGCCGGTCACGACATTGCGGATCACTTCCGTCGATGTCGTATGCGGCACGGCATGGTCGAGCACCATGGTCACGTCGGTGTGGGTGTCGCCGGCCAGAAGGTTGATGCCGCGCAATTTGAAGTCGGCGCCTTCGCCCGTGGTCTTCACCACGATCTCCTGGCGCACAAGCTTGCCGCCGGCATTCATGAAAAACAGCGTCAGCTTCGAATTCTTGCCGAGATGCGCCTTGAACTGCGCCAGATGGGTGGCCGTTTCCGGCTGTTCCTGGATGATCAGCCAGGTCACCTCGGCGCCCTCGCCCAACACCAGCTGGCTGACGGAGCTGGCCAGAGCCGCGCCCTCGCCCGCCTGACGCTCGACGATCGTAGCCTTGGCGCCGGCGCCGACACGCACGGGAAAGCGCACATGGGTCTGTCCGCCGGCTTGCAGGTTCTGCAATTCGATCGGCTTTTCCAGTGCTGCGCCATCGGCGATGTCGACGAAATAGCCGTCGGCGACGAAAGCAGTGTTCAGCGCGCCGATGGCGTCATCGCTGCCATAGGGGTCGAGGCCGGGTGCAATCGAGCCGTCGGTCAGCTTTTCCGACAGGCGCTGGATCGTCACGCCCTCGATCGCGGGGAATTTCGCACTCGAGACGCCGTTCAGAACCGCCAGCACGGCGGAACCTTCGACGATGGGCGTTAGCGTTTTGGCGGCGGCCGTCGGATCGAATGCCGGCACCGCAGTCAACAGCCGGCGCAGGTCAGTGTAATGCCAGGATTCGATGCGCCGCGTCGGCAGCCCGTGCTTGATTGCCTCAATGGCGTCGTCGCGCTTCAGCATCACCGCGCCGTCGCCCGACAGCAGCGACAGCCGCTCGCCGAAAGCGTCGATCAACGCCGTTTCGGCCTGTGTGCGCTGGGGTTGTGTATGCATATTCATCAGTTTTGCCCCGCCTTTCAGCATAAAATGGCCTTCTGGCATCTCACGCGGCTTCGCCGATCACGCCGGCATAGCCATTGGCTTCGAGATCGAGCGCCAGCGACTTGTCGCCGGACTTGATCACCTGGCCCTTGTATAGGACGTGCACGCTATCGGGCACGATGTGCTCGAGCAGGCGCTGGTAGTGGGTGATGACGATGATGGCACGGTCGGGCGAGCGCAGCGCGTTGACGCCGTCCGAGACGATCTTCAGCGCATCGATGTCGAGGCCGGAATCGGTCTCGTCGAGCACGCAGAGCTTTGGCTCCAGCAGCTTCATCTGCAGGATCTCGGCCCGCTTCTTCTCGCCGCCGGAAAAGCCGACGTTGAGCGGCCGCTTCAGCATCGCCATGTCCATCGAGAGCGACGCTGCCGCCTCTTTCACCCGCTTCAAAAATTCCGGAATTTTTAGCGGCTCCTCGCCGCGCGCCTTGCGCTGCTCGTTCATCGCCACCTTCAGGAACTCCATGGTCGCGACGCCAGGTATCTCCATCGGATACTGGAAGGCGAGGAAGATGCCCGCGGTGGCGCGCTCGGCCGGATCCATTTCGAGGATCGACTGGCCGTTATAGAGGATGTCGCCTTCGGTGACCTCATAGTCCTCGCGACCGGCGAGAATATAGGACAGCGTCGATTTGCCCGAGCCGTTCGGGCCCATAATGGCGGCGACCTCGCCGTTTTTCACCGTCAGGTTCAGGCCGCGTATGATCTCGGTGCCGTCATCGACGATGCGGGCATGCAGGTTCTTGATCTCAAGCATTGTTCTTTTCTCTGAAATAATCGTCGTAGGTGACTGTGTAATCGGTGTGCCGGCGCTGCAGGGTTTTGAACCGCCAGAAGGACAGGCCGAACCCCACCGCGAAAACCGCAAGGCCGACCAGCGGATGGACGAACGCCGCCAAAACGGCGCCTACCAGGGCCGAGGTTACTGCGGCCGCGGCGTATTTCATCGTGGCGATGTTGCCCTCGCGACGAACCGCCCACAGCCGCCGCCAGCGAACCGCAAACCAGATCTCGTCGCGAGGCAGCGTCATGGTCATCTCTTCAGCCATCAACCAAGTGGCGCAGAAACGGCAGTATAATTGCCGAGACCAGCCCGGTCACGGCGCCCGCCGCCATCCGGCGCGGCGTCGACTGGATAGAGGGCGCGACAGCGCAGAGCGCGCCGCACACCAAAGCGTAAAAAACGATCGGAACCGTATCCATCACTTCAACTTCCTTTCAAACGTTCAGTTGCAATCCTGTGCCTTGTGCACGGTCCTGAACGCTTGGCGGGTCACTATCCTTCCAGTGTCCATCGCATTGCCTATCCGAGCGCCTACGCCCGGATATTCTACATCTGCGTCACGGCTTGCCAAAATCCTCCCCAAAAGCCATCCGGCGAGTAGGCCGCGCCGAGCAGCACTATCCCTATCGCGCAAAACCAGAATGCAAGGCCCAGGCCCGCTTCCCAGTTATCCACTCGTTCCCGCAGATAGACATGTTTTTCCACGGATTCGCGTTTGCGCGCCTTTGTCACCCCACGCTTCCCTCGAGGCTGATGCCGATAAGCTTCTGCGCTTCGACCGCGAACTCCATCGGCAGCTGCTGGATGACATCCTTGACGAAGCCGTTGACGATCAGCGCGATCGCCTCTTCCTCGGGGATGCCGCGCTGCATGACGTAGAATTTCTGGTCCTCCGAAATCTTCGACGTCGTCGCCTCATGCTCGAACTGCGCCGTCGAATTCTTGGCTTCCATGTAGGGCACGGTGTGCGCGCCGCACTGGTCGCCGATCAGGAGACTATCGCAATTGGTGAAGTTGCGGGCGTTGGTCGCCTTGCGGTGCGCCGAAACCTGGCCGCGATAGGTGTTCTGCGAGAAGCCGGCGGCGATGCCCTTGGAGATGATGCGGCTCGACGTGTTCTTGCCGAGATGGATCATCTTGGTGCCGCTGTCGACCTGCTGGTAGCCGTTCGACACGGCGATCGAATAGAACTCGCCGGAGGAATCGTCGCCGCGCAGGATGCAGCTCGGATATTTCCAGGTGATCGCCGAACCGGTCTCGACCTGTGTCCACGAGATCTTCGAACGGTGGCCGCGGCAGTCGCCGCGCTTGGTGACGAAATTGTAGATGCCGCCCTTGCCCTCGGCATCGCCGGGGTACCAGTTCTGCACCGTCGAATATTTGATCTCGGCATCGTCGAGCGCCACCAGTTCGACGACGGCGGCATGCAGCTGGTTCTCGTCGCGCTGCGGCGCCGTGCAGCCTTCGAGATAGGAGACGTAAGCCCCCTCCTCGGCGATGATCAGCGTGCGCTCGAACTGGCCGGTGTTCTTCTCGTTCATGCGGAAATAGGTCGACAGCTCCATCGGGCAGCGCACGCCCTTGGGCACGAAGACGAACGAGCCGTCGGTGAAGACAGCCGAATTCAGCGTGGCGTAGAAATTGTCGGATGTCGGCACGACCGAGCCGAGATATTTCTGCACCAGCTCCGGATGCTCGCGGATGGCTTCCGAGATCGAGCAGAAGATGACGCCGGCCTGCGCCAGCTCCTTCTTGAAGGTGGTGACGACGGAAACGGAATCGAACACCGCGTCGACCGCGACACGGCCCGATTTGTAGACATTGTCGCTGGGCTCCTCGAGATCGGAGACGTCGGTCTTCTGCACGCCAGCGAGGATTTCTTGTTCCCGCAGCGGAATGCCGAGCTTCTCGTAGACCTTCAACAACTCGGGATCGACGTCGCTCAGCGAGGTCGGGCCGGGCGTGCTCTTGGGCGCCGCGTAGTAATAGAGGTCCTGAAAGTCGATCTTCGGATAATGGACGCGCGCCCAGGTCGGCTCTTCCAGCGTCAGCCAGCGCCGATAGGCTTCCAGACGCCATTCCAGCATCCAGGACGGTTCATCCTTCTTGGCCGAGATAAAGCGAATAATGTCTTCGCTCAGGCCCTTGGGGGCCTTGTCCATCGCGATCTCTGTCTGGAATCCGTATTTGTACTGGTCGACGTCGATCTTTCGGACCCGATCGATCGTGTCCTGCACAGCAGGCATAAGCGTTCTCCATCCACGCCGGGGTCAAGGCCCGACAGTTTTCAAACTATGGCATCGCCGAGGGCTGCCCATGAGGCGCCGAAGGCGGCGTAAGTTTCATATAGTGCGTCTCGGCCGGGAATTCACCCGGCCACTTGCAAACGCACGGCTCTACCAGGCCGCGAGGCCTGAATTCTTTGTCGCCTTCAGGCGGCTTGTTCCCTGCCCGCCCGGCGCTGGGCGATTTCGGCCAGCGCCGTACGAAACAGTTCGATGTCCCCGGCGCTCGTTGCGCGACCGATGGACACGCGCAAAGCGCCCAGGCTGTCGCCATAACCCATGGCTTTCAGCACATGGCTCGGCCCGACCTTGCCCGACGAACAGGCCGATCCCGCCGACAGCGCCACGCCGGCCAGATCGAACGCGATCTGCGCCGTCTCGGCCTTCACGCCGGGAATAGCGAAGAATGTCGTGTTGGCAAGCCTTGGCGCGCCGGATCCGAAGATTTCTGCGTCCGGCACCAGTGTTTTGATGATGGTTTCGACTTCGTCGCGCCGGTGCGCAAGCGTATCGACATGGTTCAGTCCGGCCAAAGCCTGCCGCGCCGCAGCGCCAAAGCCGGCGATGGCCGCCAGGTTTTCGGTGCCGCCGCGATGGCCCTTTTCCTGGCCCCCGCCATTGATCAGCGGCTTCGGCATCATCAGATCGGCTGCCGCAACGACGGCGCCGACACCCTTGGGGCCGCCGATCTTGTGCGAAGACAGAATCAAATAGTCGGCGTAAGCCGCTGACATATCGATGGGAACGCGGCCCGCAGCCTGCACCGCGTCGACCACCAGAATGCCGCCCGCCGCCTTGACGATTGCAGCGATTGCCTCGATCGGCTGGATGACGCCGGTCTCGTTGTTGGCCGCATGGATCGCGACCAACGGCAGGCCTTCGGCCTTGTCATGCGCGGCCAGAGCGGCTGTCAGCTGAGCGAGGTCAGCGATGCCATCGGCGTCGACGCCGATCTGCGAAACCTGTGTTGCCGGGAAGCGGCCGCCGTTCAACAGGCAAGGGTGGTCGGCCTCGCAGACATAGAGCCGGCTCATGCGCGCCGTGCCACGGCCCATCCGCCAATCCGGTGTCAGCAGCGTCGATGCGGCTTCCGTCGCGCCGGAGGTGAAGACGACATGCTCGGCCTTGGCGCCGACAAGTGCTGCCACATCGCGCCGGGCAGTGTCGATCAGGCGCCGCGCCGCGCGCCCCTCGGCATGCACCGACGACGGATTGGCGACGAGATCGAGCGCGGCAATCATCGCCTCGCGCGCCTCGGCAATGAGCGGCGCGCTGGCATTGTAGTCGAGATAGGCGCGTGCTGCGGCCATTTTCACCCAATCGATCCCGTCAAGACCCTTTCCGCAAGGATAGCGCGTTATTTCCTTGAAATTGCAAGGCAAGACGTCCTATTTACGCGGCTTGCGGCGAGGATGGCCGGGCCGTCACGGCCGGCTATCCAGTTTTGAACAATTCTAAACTAGCTTCTAAGAAGACGCTTGCCCTGCGTCAAGGCCCGGAAGGGCTGGGGCTAGAGTAAGAGTTGTTCAGGGCGCCGCGCATTCGTATGCCATTTGGAGTAGTTCATGCCTGAGGTCATTTTCACCGGTCCGGCCGGCCGCCTGGAGGGCCGCTACCAGCCTTCCAAGGAGAAGAGCGCGCCGATTGCCATCGTGTTGCATCCGCATCCGCAATTCGGCGGCACGATGAACAACAAGATCGTCTATGACCTCTTCTACATGTTCCAGAAGCGCGATTTCACCACGCTTCGCTTCAACTTCCGCGGCATCGGCCGCAGCCAAGGCGAATTCGACCACGGCACCGGCGAATTGTCGGATGCCGCCGCAGCGCTCGACTGGGTGCAGTCGCTGCATCCGGATTCCAAGAGCTGCTGGGTGGCCGGTTATTCCTTCGGCTCCTGGATCGGCATGCAGCTTCTGATGCGCCGGCCCGAGATCGAGGGCTTCATCTCGATCGCGCCGCAGCCCAACACCTATGATTTCTCGTTCCTGGCGCCCTGCCCGTCATCGGGTCTGATCATCCATGGCGATGCCGACAAGGTGGCGCCGCCCAAGGATGTGCAGGGCCTGGTCGACAAGCTGCACACGCAAAAGGGCATCACCATCACGCAGAAGACCTTGCCAGGCGCCAACCACTTCTTCGCCAACGACGCCGATCTGCTGCTCGAGGAATGCGCCGACTATCTCGACCGACGGCTGGCCGGCGAATTGTCCGATCCGCGGCCGAAGCGGCTGCGCTAAGAGCAATTCCAGGAAAAGTGTAAACGGGTTTTCCGTCCGGAATTGCGTCAAAACAAAAACTCCCGGTCCGATGCCGTGCACAGTCGTGCCCATGACGGGCGCGACAATGCCATTTCGGCTGATCCAAACGGTGAAGCCAGCCTGACATGTGGCGCGGCTCGGCTGAACGGTGCACAATGCCGGTTCAGCCAGCGCAAGAAGGCATGACCGATCATGTACCAGCCTCCCCATTTCCAGGAAACGCGGCCGGACGTCCTGCACGGGCTGATCCGGACGCATCCGCTGGGGTTGCTGATCTCCAACGGCGCCGATGGCCCGGTCGCCAATGCCATTCCTTTCCTGCTTGATGCAGAGGTTGGGCCGAATGGCCGGCTGCGCGCCCATCTGGCCAGGGCCAACCCGCAATGGCGTCAGCTGGCCGACAATCCGACGTCGCCGGTGCTGGTCGTCTTCCAGGGCGCCGACGCCTACGTGACGCCGTCCTGGTACGAGACCAAGCGCGAGACCGGCAAGGTCGTGCCGACCTGGAACTACGCCATTGTCCAGGTGCGAGGAACGGTAAGAGTGATCGAGGATTCCGCTTGGATCGCACAGCAGATCACCGAGCTGACGCTGTCGCAGGAAGGCGCCCGCGAGGCACCCTGGGCGGTGACCGATGCGCCGCCGACCTTCATCCAGTCGCAAATCAAGGGCATTGTCGGGCTTGAGATCGAGATCGCCGAAATCAGCGGCAAGTGGAAAGTCAGCCAGAACCGGCCTGTCGCCGACCGCGTCGGTGTCGCCGAAGGGCTGGAGAAGGAAGCCGCCAGCGCGCCTGACATGGCTCGGCTGGTGCGGAGCTGGGGTGGCATCGGCAGCTAGCTGGGGGCGTCTTAGATGGTTCCAAAGGCGTCAGCAATTCAGTTGCTTGCCGGCGCTGCTCCAATGCGGAAATTCGTCTTGTCTCGGCGCATCGTTTTGGTTTGGTTTGCGAGCCCGACGGAATAGGCGGAACGTAGTTTTTGCCACCGGCAACCCCGACGCCGTGTAGCGGAAGATACATCCCAGCCGGCCAAGCACCATCGCGCAGACGATGGCAACAGCACAGCCAAGGCCGAATCCGGCGACAGTGTCGCTCGGGTAGTGCGCGCCGATAAAGATCCGGGTCGATGCGACCGACAAGGTTGCTGCCAGCAGCACCCATCTGCGCTGGGGCAACAACAGCAGTGCAATGCCGAAAATGACGCCCATGGTCGTGGCATGGCCGGACGGGAAGCTGGCAAAGCGCGCCTCCAAGGAAAAAGGATGCAGCGACAGATCGCCGAGCTTGTCGAAATTCATCGGCCTGGCTCTGCCCACGCCATATTTCAGCACGTTGACGACCATGGCCGAGAGTGCGATCGAACCCAGCACCATGAAAGCAAAGCAGGTCCAGTTGTAGAAGGTCATCCGCGCGCGCCGGGAAAGGCTGCGCCAATCCGTCAGATTCGCGGCAATCAGCACCAGTACCGACGGGACAAGATACCAGCCGCCTAGGCCGAAGAAGGTAAAAAACTCGGCGATGCGGAAGACATTGGTCGAGCCTGAAGCCCACTGCCTCGCCATGGTCCCTCCAAGATGGTCGAAACGGAGCGACACCGCGATCGTCAGCAAAAGCCAGGCCACAACCCAGACCGACCACAGGATTTTCGGGTAGCGCGCCGGGCGCGTCGCCAGGCGATGCCGTACAATCCCGAAAGTATCGCGGAAATTAGCGACAGACTGCCGGAGCATGGCAGGCAAAGCGGCACGCGCCGGCGATGGCGACTTCATCAACATGCGGAGCTCGGCGCGATCATTGAAGAGCTATCAGTTCGCCACACGGTACAGGCCGAGCGACAATTTATCACCTGACGAATAGTTGATGCCGTCGATCTCGGCGACGCGGCTGGCCTTCTTGCCTTGCCCTGCCAGCAGGTCATCCAGCCGTTTTTCATCGCCGACCGGCGCCAGGCCCAAAGCGCAGGCCGGATCGCCAAGCAGATGTTGCGCAACCCCGTCGACATCGGTCAGTACCGTCTTTGTGCCCACCAGAAATACCAGGCTCGGTTCGTGATATTGCGCGGAGGCGAGCACGCTCATCTCACAGGGACGATCGGCGCGAACCGCCGCCTCGATTTCCCGACTCATCCAAATCGGTTTCAGTGACGGCACGATGACACCGAACAGCAGGGCGTAGGTTATACCGGCGCAAACCGCAGCCCCGCCGATGCGGACCAGCGGCACCAGCGTCTGGCGCGAAACAGCGAGGTAGCCGGCGCCCAATGCTGCCGCGGCGGCCGGAACGCTCCACCATAAAAATGTCTTCATGTGATAGATCGGCGCACCGACGCAAAGCACGGCGAGACCGACTGTCACCAGAACGGTGCCGAATGCGGTCGCCCACCACAGCCATGTCTGCCAGCGCCTGAGCGGCGCATTTGCCTCTTGCGGCGTCAGCGTCAAAAGCCAGCCGATGAGCAGGGCCATGCCGGGATAGGCCGGCAGCACATAATGCGGCAGTTTCGTCGGGATCAATTCGAAGACGAGCCAGAACGGAACGTACCAGGCGAGGCAGAAACGCAGGCGCGGATCGTCGCGCAATCGGTTGAGCGCCTGCAGTCCGGCGCCGAGCGCCACAAGGCCGAACGGCCACATGAACAGGCAATAGGTCAGCACGTAGAAGCCCGGCGGAACGCCGTGCGACTCCTCGCCTTGCGCGACCTTGCCGAGCATATCCTTGCCGACGGCCTGCTGCAGGAAGGCGCCGTTGCTCTTCCAGGTGATGAGGGCGAGCCAAGGCAGCACGATCAACAGCACCAGAATCAGCCCACGCCCGGCTTTCAGCCTCGCCAGCCAGCGCCAGTCGCGCTCGAAAGCAACCAGCGTGAGCACCGTCAGCGCCGACAGCAGCGGTGCAATCGGCCCCTTGATGAGGATAGCCGCGCCCTGCGCAGCCCAGAAAATCCACGGCAGATGGCCGGCGACAGGCTCGTTGCGGCGCGATGCCAGATAAATCTGCGCCAGCGCGCCTTGCGCCAGAACGCAGCAGGCAAGCAGCATCGCGTCGGTCTTGGCGTCACGGCCTTCGAAGGCGGTGGCGAAAATCGCCGCCATGACCAGGCCGGCGGCAAGACCGGCATTGGCGCCGAACAGATTGGCCCCGGTCCAGGCGATTGCGACGACGGCGATGGCGATGCCCAGCGCCGAGATCAGCCGGTAAATCCAGATCGGCGCCTGTGCCCCCTCGCCGCTCAGCGTCACCGCCGCCGATTGCAGCCAGTAGATGCCGATCGGCTTTTGGTAGCGCGACGCGTCCTGGAAGCGGATGTCGACATAGTCGCCGGTCTCCGTCATCTGCTTGGTCGCCTGGACGAAGCGCGGCTCGTCGCGGTCGAGCGGCGGCAAAGAGGCCAGTCCCGACGCCGTCATCATCAGGCTGAACAGGAAGAGAAAGATGTAGTTCCTGCTCATTTCGACACCGGACAGACTGGTCAACACCGGACAGACTGGATTTGGCGGGACTGGTGGCTCAGTCGACCTTGGTCATCGCCGCCTTGCGCTCATTGGCGATGAGCCATAAATTTCTGACATAGATCACCATGCCCATGGCCTGGCCGGCGATGAACACCGGATCCTCACGCTGGATGGCGTAGACGAGCAGCAGCCCGCCGCCGAACAGCGAGAAGAACCAGAAAGCGATCGGCACGACGCTGCGCTTGGCCTTTTCCGAAGCGATCCACTGCACCAGGAAGCGCATGGTGAAGAAGAACTGGGCAACGAAGCCGAGCAGAACCCAGGCGTCGAACTGCTTGACGAAAACCTGGTGCAGCCAGGTCGCCAATTCCTGAAACACGTTAGCCATGCGTGATTTCCTCTACCTTTGGCATTCTGCGGCGCCGGCGCCGAAGCCACCAGACGCCGGCGAGATCGAGCGCGCCCTGCAGGCCGCGATCGAAGATGCCGTAATTCGACTTGCCGTGGCGGCGCGAGCGGTCGACGACGTCGCAATGGACGACGCGGTAGCCTTCCTGGATGACCAGGGCCGGAACGAAACGATGCGTGCCGTCGAAGAACGGCAGTTTGCGCAGGATATCGGTGTGGATCGCCTTCAGGCCGCAACCGGTGTCGCGGGTGTCGTCATGCAGGATCGCGCCGCGCAGCCAGTTGGCGAAACGCGATGCCAATTGCTTGATCTTGCTATCGCGGCGCTTCAAGCGCTGCCCCTGCGCGGCTCCGAAACCAGGCCCAGCCTGGCGCAGCGCATCGACCAGCACGGGGATATATTGCGGGTCGTTCTGGCCGTCGCCGTCGATGGTGGCGACGATCGAGCCGCGCGCCGCCCAGGCGCCCGAGCGCACCGAAAGCGACTGGCCGGCGGATTTTTCGTGCCGCAGCTGACGAAGCGGAAATGGACGTTTGGCGGCTTCAGCGGCAAGCACCGAAGCGGTGTCGTCAGTCGAACCGTCATTGACGACGATGATTTCGAAATCGCGCCCGGTCATCGCCGCCTCGATCTCGTCGATCAGCAGCGGCAGGTTCGCCGCCTCGTTGCGGCAGGGAATGACGATGGATATCAATGCGTCCGGCATATCGCGTCGGGCTCTGTCACAAGATATGGCATTCGGTGGATGCCGTGCGGTGCCGTTCCAGCGGATCGAACCCGTTGGCGCGGCGCCTCATTACGCCAGCCGACAGGATGAAGCAAGCATGCGCGGCAGTGCAGAATAGGCTGTCCATGCCGGCGCAAAATCGGAAACCACTTTTGCTTGACGCGCTTGGATGCTAAACGCCCGCGTTCAGGCCATTGCCGGGCCGTTCGGACCCGGCGCTTTCAGGAAGAAACAATGCCCGCCTTCAAGTCCGATTTCCTGCGCGTCATGAGCGAGCGCGGCTTCATCCACCAGATTTCGGATGAGACCGGGCTGGATCAACTTTTCGCGAAGGAAACCGTGACCGCCTATGTCGGCTACGACGCCACGGCGACCAGCCTGCACATCGGCAATCTGATATCGGCGACCATGCTCTACTGGATGCAGGAGACCGGCCACCGGCCGATCGCACTGATGGGCGGCGGCACCTCGATGATCGGCGACCCGTCCTTCCGTGACGACCAGCGCAGCCTTTTGACGCCCGAGGCGATCGCCACCAACATCGAGGGCATCAAGCGAATTTTTGGCCGCATCCTGCGCTTCGGCGACACTGGCAGCGACGCCATCATGGTCAACAATGCCGACTGGCTGATGAAGCTCAACTATGTCGAGTTCCTGCGCGATGTCGGCCGCCACTTTTCGGTCAACCGGATGCTGACCTTCGACAGCGTCAGGCTGCGGCTCGAGCGCGAACAGTCGCTGTCCTTCCTCGAATTCAACTACATGATCCTGCAAGGCTATGATTTCGTCGAGCTCAGCCGCCGCCACGACTGCCGGCTGCAGATGGGCGGTTCGGACCAGTGGGGCAACATCATCAACGGCGTCGATCTCGGCCACCGCATGGGCACGCCGCAGCTTTATGCGCTGACCACGCCGCTGCTGACGACATCGTCGGGCGCCAAGATGGGCAAATCGGCCAAGGGCGCGGTGTGGCTGAACGGCGACCTCTTCTCGCCCTATGATTTCTGGCAATACTGGCGCAACACCGAGGATGCCGACGTCGAGCGCTTCCTGAAGATCTTCACCCGGCTGCCGCTTTCGGAGATCGCGCGGCTGGCCGCCCTTGGCGGCTCGGAGATCAACGAGGCCAAGAAGGTGCTGGCCACGGAAACCACGGCCATCGTGCACGGCCGCGAGGCGGCGCAACAAGCCGAGGAGACCGCGCGCAAGACCTTCGAGGAAGGCGTGACAGCCGAAACGCTGCCGACCGTGGAAGTGGACGGCGCCGCGCTGGAAGCCGGCATCGGCATCCTGTCGCTGCTGGTCAGCGGGGGCCTTGCCGGGTCCAACGGCGAGGCAAGGCGTCACATACAGGGTGGCGCCGTGCGCCTCAACGACCAGCCGGTGGCGGACGACCGGCGGATGGTGACGCCTCAGGATTTGAGTCCGGAAAACGTCGCAAAGCTTTCAGTGGGCAAGAAAAAGCACGTGCTTGTGCGGCCTGCCTGAGCCGTCTTCTGGGATCCTCAGCGATACTCGAAGATCGACCGGAAAATGCCCGGCGCGATTACCGATAGCGGGTTGATGTCCAGCACCGGCTTGTTGGCGTTGCCCTTAAGCCGGTAGGTGACGCCGATCAGGCCTCGGTCGCGGCCGTTGCCGAGCAGAACGCCGACCAACGGCAACTCGCCGAAGATGCGGTTGAGGCCATAGGCCGGCATGAAGGTTCCGGTCATGTCCATATTGTTGTTCTGGTCGTAGAGCGTGCCTTGGAAGGTGGTGCCGATGCGCGGGCCGCGCAGCACGCCATTCGCCAATTTCAAATAGCCCGACCCCTTGTCGATCTCGGTAAAGCCGCGCTCGAATTTTACCCGCGAGGTGTCGATCTTGCCCTTGACCGCTTCGTTCAGGCTGCGGCTGTCGCCGGTTGGCGTGGTCGATACGATCGACGCAAGCTTCGGTTCATTGACGATGAAGAAGTTGCTCGAATCGACCTGGCCCCGCATCGGGCCGTCGGCTGCGCCGCTGAGCGCCAGCGTGATCGATCCGCCTTCCATATGCTCGTAGATGTTGAGGAAGCGCAATATGGCGCCTGCGTCGGCCGACTTCATGGTGAGCGCGCGAGCACCATTGCCTGCCGTATTGCTGATGGTGATGGCGGCGCCGGAACTTGCCGCGGCGCTGACCTTGAGCCTGTTCACCCTGGAACCGGCGGCACTGTAGTCGAGCTTCAAATTGGACAGGACCTCGTCATGGAACCCGCTTAGCGAATTGACGTCGGCGCTAACCGAAACCGCGTCCGTGCCGGTGGTTTTGGTGGCGGTATCGACATCGGAGGTGAACTGCTTGATCAGCGAGCGGGCATCGAGCGCGTTGCCGCTGACATCGACTGCGAAGCCCTTGCCCGACCGCTTCACCGTCACGGCGACATCGTCGCCCCGGTTCAAGGCGACTTTGCTGAAGCGGGCCGAAGACAGCGCGCCCTTGACCAGGACGACATCCCCTTCGACCGAAAAGCTCTTTCCGTCGAGGTCGAAGTCGGACAGCGTCGTGGTATCGCCGGACTTGCTCATGGTAAAAGTGGCATTGGCGGGAATGCCCGGCCCCTTGCTCCAGCCTGCCCAGGGAATGTCCAGCCTGGCGCTCGTCAGGTCAACGTCGACGTGCTGGCTGCCGCCTTCGCCGCTCTTGTCGATTGCCACCTTGATGGTGCCGGAAATCAGCGGCGACAGGCCAGGCATGGCGATGGCGCGCGTCTTGTCGTCGAGCACAAGCGCCACCTTGCGGCTGCGCGGCGGGCCGCCATCCCTGAGCGGCTCGACCAGATCGAGCTCGGCTGGAATGCCGTTCAGCCGCGCCTTGGCAGAGATCACCGCCTTGTCAGGCCCGACTTCGATCGAACCGTCGGCATCGGTCACCATCTGGCCTTCGAACGGCTTGGCGAGCGACAGGTCCTTGTAGTCGAGCGATACCAGCCAATCGAGCTTCGACGTGTCGACGCCGGATTGCAACGGAATGTCGGCCTTGACGTGGCCGGTCACCGTGCCCGACAGGTCGTCCGGCAAGATGCCGACATGGCGCATGGCGTTGATCGGTTCGTAGGAGGCAAGTTCGGCGATGGCCGGCGCCTCACCGGCGACGTCGATGTCGAGCGCGCCGATCACCGGCGGGTGGTTTGCCGCCTTTACCGACAGTGTGCCATTGCTTGCCGCCACGGTGCGGCCGCTCGGCATATAGACGCTGCCCGAGGACAGCGCGACGTCGACGTCGTTGCCGTGGAAGGAAACGACGCCGACGGCATCGCGTATCGGCGGGATGCGGCCGGCGGTGTCGAAACGCGAGCCCTCGACCTGGAAGCGGCCGAACACCTCGTCGGCCGAAAGCGGCACGCCGTTGCCGAGACGCCCCGGCACGACCTGGAACTGCAGGCTGGCATCGACGACGCGGCCGCCAAACAGGTTCTGCAGCACCCACAGCCGCGCGTTCTTGGCCGAGAACCAGGGCCACAATTGCTTGACGTGCGAGACCGCCATGTCGTGGACGTTGAGCGACACCGAGATACCCGGCGGTCCGTTGTCGATGAAGGAAACCGCAGCGGTTCCCAGCACTTCGCTCCCCGATCCCGACCTGATACCGATCTGGTCGGCGACAAGCTTGCGGTTCTTGACCTGATAGACGCCGGCGATGCGGGCGAAGAAATTCAGCGCCGGCTCGGGCGATTCCGAAGGCGCCAGCGTCGAGCCGTCGCTGGTCAGGTCGTAACGATAGGAAGGCTCCTCGCCGGACGCGCCGGTCGACGGCTTTGGCCCGATCGAACCGGCGAAATTGAACGCCGAGCGCCCGGTCTTTAGAACCAGCCTGCCGACATCGATCTTGTTGGAGCCGGAGACAAGGGCGGCGTCGACATCGACATCGGCCGGCAACAGCCCGCGTGTGCCGAGGTCGAGCACCGAGCCGGTTAGCGACAGCGAGCCCGTCAGCCGCGAATCGGTCTCGCCCGAGCCTTCGGATCCGGTGAGCTTCAAAGCAATCGCGCCGGTTCGCCCGCCGGCCGCCGGCGTGGTCTCCGCGACATCCGCCATGTCGATGGCGGCGTTCAAGGCGGTGACGCGCATCGAGCTCGTATCGCGGGTGGCGGTGGCCGTGACGGTGAGCGCGCGGCCATCGACATCCGCCTCGGACGAGAACTCCATGCTGCCGGGGCCCGACTGCAGCACCGTGGCGTTGGCGATCGTGACCAGCTTGACCGATCCGGCCTCGGGCAGCTCGAACGCGACATTTCTAAGATCGATGCGGCGCATCGAATCCTCGCGCACGGCATCGAGTGCACGATTGACGTCACTGAAGACGGCGGCGGCCAGTTTTTCCGGATCGATGAGACCGTCTTGATTGCGCAGGCGCGCTGTCCAGTCACCACCCGACGGCATTGCCGCGGTGACGATATGGGCGTCGGAAATCCTGGCGCTGGTCAGCCGAACCTCGCCCGAAAGCAGCGGGATCAACCGGATGCCGAAGCGGACGCGCCCGGCATCGGCCATCGGCTTGCCGTCGGCGGTCTCGACGCTGACATCCTTGACCTGCAGCGCAATGAAGCTCGATCCGTCAAGTGTCAGGCTGGCAGGACCGACGGCGACTTTGACGTCGAAACCGGCCAGTTTCTCGATCGCCGTTTCGGCTTCCAACCGCAGCCGTTCGCTGCCGATGCCGGTGGCGCCGATGACGTAGACGGCGGCCGCTGCCAGCAGCACAAGGGCTCCAATGCCGGCAAACAGCCGGGCAAGGATGCGAAAGCCGCGGCCGATCCGTGCCTTGCCGAGCGGCGGCACGCGGCAAGCGGACGGGAAAGCCCCCAGGTCGGTGATCTCGTCACGCCTGAACCGGATTTTCTCGTGCTGCGGTTCTTCCTGATCCACGCAATTTTCCGTTGTGCGAATTCGATCGTGGACGAATCCCCGCCCGACACTATAACGACGCAGGCTAGAGCATGATGCCGAAAAGTGTGAGGCGGTTTTCTCGGACAAACGGTTTCCGTTTGTCCAGGCATCATGCTCTATCTCTTTGATTTAGGGCCGCGTAACCTCAAACAAGGGCATCGATATGGCTGATCTCGACGTTGGCGACGTTGCGCCGCAATTCGATCTTCCGCACGACGGCGGCGGCTCGATCAGCCTTGCCTCGATGCGGGGGAAGCCCGTTGTACTTTATTTCTATCCGCAGGACGACACCACAAGTTGTACCAATGAGGCGATCAGCTTTTCGCAGCTGAAGCCGGAGTTCGAAAAGGCCGGCGCCGTGGTGATCGGCCTGTCGCCGGACAGCGTGAAGAAGCACGACAAGTTCAAAACCAAATACGATCTCACCGTCGACCTGGTTGCCGACGAGGAGCGCAAGGTGATCGAGGCTTACAATCTGTGGGTCGAAAAGACGATGTATGGCCGCAACTATATGGGCGTCGAGCGGGCGACGTTCCTGATCGGCAAGGACGGGCGGATCGCCGGGATCTGGCGCAAGGTCCGGGTGAAAGGCCATGCCGAAGCAGTGCTGGAGGCGGTCCGCGCGCTCTGAGGCGCCACCGATCTGGCCAACGCCGCGCAGTGCATTAGGGGCATAAGACATATATGCGGTTGGCTGACACCGTTGGTCACTAGCGCGCCCGCGACGGCAAAACTTTGTTAACCCTAATAATGTGTAATCGGGCTTCGTTGGTGTCGTAACGAAAGCTTGGTCCCGTGAACCTAACCGGTCAGTCAGCGGTCTTCGGCAGGCGCAAGGAGCCGCATACGGTCATCATTGCGCGGGGCAATGAAATACGGCATTTCACCATCCGGCCGTGGCTCGTCGCCTTTCTCGGCTCGGCACTGGCGGCGATCGCCATCGGCTATCTCTTGGCGACCTCCTATCTCGTACTGCGCGACGATCTGATCGGCGCCACCACGGCCCGGCAGGCGCGCATGCAGCAGGCCTATGAAGATCGCATTTCCGCATTGCGCGCGCAGGTCGACCGCATCACCAGCCGCCAGCTTCTCGACCAAAAACTGATGGAAACCAAGGTCAGCGAATTGATCGAGCGGCAGAGCCAGCTCAGCCAGCGCCATGGCCGCCTCGGCCCGATTCTCGAGCGGGCCGAAAACGAAGTCGGGACGCTGCCAACCGCTGATGCCGCAGCGACAACAAAACCCGACGAACATGCCGAACTGACTGGCGGCGAGCCACTCGCCTATTCGGTCGCCAGCCTTGGTTCGGGCGACACCAGGCCATTCTCGCTGTGGTCGACACGTTCCGATCCGCTGCCCAGCGAAACGGCTGCGGACCGCGCCGACAAATTGTTCGTCTCGATCAATGATTCACTGAAGGCTATCGAGAGCCAGCAACTCACCCGCATCGAAACCCTGGCCGACAACGCCTACAAGAACGCCGATGCCATCACCCAGGCGCTGGAAGCGGCCGGTCTGCCGGTCGACAGTGATTTCGGCAAAAACGAAAGCGATGTCGGCGGACCGCTGATCCCGCTTGACAGCTCGATGATGTTCGACAGCAAGGTCAAGGAACTGGACGAGGCGCTGGATACGCTCGACCAGTTGAAGAAAGAGGCGCGGCGGCTGCCGCTCGCCAACCCGGCGCCGGGCCACTCCGTCACCAGCCCGTTCGGCGTGCGCACTGACCCCATCCTCGGCACCGCTGCCCTGCACTCGGGCATGGATTTCCGCGCGCCGGTCGGCATGGCAGCCAAGGTCACGGCGGCCGGAATCGTTACCAAGGCCGGCTGGAACGGCGGCTATGGCCGCATGGTCGAGGTCGATCACGGCAACGGCTTTGCCACGCGCTACGGCCATCTGAGCGAGATCGACGTTGCCGTCGGCCAAAAACTCGCAGCCGGCGACATCATTGGCAAAACCGGCAGCAGCGGCCGTTCGACCGGCCCGCACCTGCACTACGAAGTCCGCCACAATGGCGAGGCCATCGACCCGCTGCGCTTCCTGACCGTCGGCAAGAAGGTCGAGCAGTATCTGTAGGGTCAGGCCAGGCGGCTGGTTGCACGCCCCCGCCTCCTTCACCCGTTGTACCATCCTGTTGTTTGGCAATCCGACATCGCGTGCTCCGGCGTCACGTTCTGGAGCCTGCGGCTGCCGCGCGCTTTGCCGATGCTGTTCTCATCGCTGAGGATTGCCTCGGCCACCGCCGTGATCGGCGCCATTGTCGGCGAATGGATCGGCTCCGACCAAGGACTTGGCGTGCTGATCATCCAGGCGTCCTTCAACTACCAGTCGGACCGCCTCTACGCGGCGATCGTGCTGTCATCGGGCCTGTCGATCGTCCTGTTTTGTCTTGTGGTGCTGATCGAGCGCCGGACGATCCAATATTGAGCAGATGCGTCAGGCGGGTCGCGGTGGCGTCCGTCGTGGCTGACCGGTCAGGATTTGACATGGATGTCTCGCGGGAATTTGGTCAGCGTCTCATGGCCGGTCTCGGTCACCAGAATGGTCTCGCTGATCTCGATGCCCCAGCCATCCATCCACATGCCAAGAATGGAGTGCAGGACGTTGCCGGGTTGCAGCGCGGTCTTGTCGCCGGGCCGCAGGCTGATCGTGTGCTCGCCCCAATCCGGGGGATAAGCGACGCCGATGGAGTATCCGATGCGCGATTCCTTCTTCAGCCCGTAGCGCTGGATAACCTTGCGCCATGCGGCCTCGACCGCTTCGGCTGTGGTCCCCGGCCTGACCGCGTCGAGCACCGCATCCATGCCTTCGATCACCGCCTTTGCGGTGTCGGCGACACGGGCCGGCGTCTTGCCGAGCTGCATCGTTCGGGCGAGGCCTGCGGCATAGCGGCGGCAGACACCGGCAAGTTCGAGCGCAATCGTTTCGTCCTTGCCGAAGCGCCGGTCGCTCCACATGATGTGCGGAGCCGATGCATTCTCGCCGCCGAGGATGGTCGGCGGAAGCGCCGTGATGTCGCCGGCAAAGTCGGGGCTGCCGGCAATCTGCGCCGCCTGGATCGCGGCAATCGCATCGCATTCGCGCACGCCTGGCGCGATGACTTCGAAGGCCCGCGAAACCGCCGATTCGGCAAGTGTCGACGCCTTGCGCAGATAAGCAATTTCGGGCGCGGATTTCACGGCGCGGATCCAGTTCACCAGGAGATCGGCGTCGTGCCATTTCGCATTGGGCAGGCCGGCGACCAGCCGGGCATGCGCCTTCGGCGAGAAATAATAGGCTTCGAGCTCGACGCCGATATGTCTCGCGCCCCAGCCCTTGGCGACGATCCAGGCCCCTATCCAGTCCATCGGATGGCGATCGGCGCGCTGGACATGGTCCTCGGGAAAACCAACAACATTCTCCGGCTTCATCCAGGCCGTCAGCAAGCCGCCTGCCGCATCCATGGCGCGGCCGATCCAGACCGGCTCGGCCTCGTTTTCGATCGGGACAAGCACGATCTGCGGCGTGTAGAACGACCAGCCGTCATAGCCGGTGATGTAATGCTGGTTGGCGACATCGTTGACGACCAGCAGTTCCAGCCCACGCGCCGCCATCTCGGCGCGGATCTTCTTGAGCCGCCGCTGGTACTCATCGCGCGCAAAAGGCAATTCGATCATCGGTTTTCCTGCTGGATCACTGGTCGGGCGAGCCCCGCGCCCGCCTGACGTCATTCACCATTGCGGTGGTTTCAGCCCGGCTGCAATCGGGCCAGCGCGGCGCATGGGACAGGTCCTGCACCGCGTCTGGGAACCATTCCGAATTATTTTTGAATTCCATTTGACTGAATAAATTGCCTGTGCAAGTCTTGGCCTTCCTAAGGGGCGCGGGACATGGCACTGCGGGGGACCAATCAGGAGTTCGGGCGGCCTTACAACCGGCGCATCGTCCTGGAGTCCATCCGTCTTCACGGTCCCATAGCTCGCGGCGACATTGCCAGCCGGGTAGGCCTCACCGTCCAGACCGTATCGACCATCGTTCGCGAACTCGAAGAGCATGGCTATGTGCTGTCGCTGCGCGAAGAGCCGCGCGGACGCGGGTTGCCGCCGGCGACGCTCAGGATCAACCCCGAGGGCGGCTATGCCGTCGGCGTCCACCTCACCCCGCTGGGGATCGACGCGGCGCTCATCAATCTCAGCGGCGATGTCATCGAGAGCATGCATCGCGAGGCGCCGCATGCGACGCCTGACCATGCCTTCGAGCTGATCGGCGCGATGGTGCCCGAGTTGACTGCGCTGCGGCCCGGCGGGCGCGTGCTCGGCATCGGCATGGCGCTGCCTGGACCGTTCGGCGTGGAGTCGATGAGCTTCGTCGGCCCGACGACCATGGCCGGCTGGAAGGATGTCGCGCTGCCGGAACGGCTGGCGGCGTCGACCGGGCTGCCGGCCTTCTTCGAAACCGACATGGCGGCGGCGGCCATGGGCGAACGGCTTTACGGTCTTGGCTCCGGTTATTCCGAATACTACTACCTCTATTTCGGCGTCGGCCTCGGCGGCGTCATCGTGCATGACGGCGCGGTGATGCGCGGCGCCTGGGGCAATGCCGGCGAAATCGGACACATCCCTGCCGTTCCCGGTGGCGAGCCTTGCCCATGCGGTAACAGCGGCTGCCTCGAACGGTATCTCTCGCTCGAAGCACGTCGCCGCCGCAACATCAGCGACGCCGCCTGGGTGGCCGAGATCGCGCCGATCTTCCGCAACGCCATCGTCACCATCGAGAATGTGTTCGACCCGGAAACCGTCATCCTCGGCGGGCTTGCGCCCACCGACCTGCTCGAAAAGCTGGTCGGCGCGGCGGGACAGCTTCCCAATTCGGTCTCGGCGCGGCGCGACCGCAAGACACCGCGCGTGACGGTGGCGACCGGCGGCAAGCATTCGGTGCTGCGCGGCGCTGCCGCATTAGCCGTTTCGGGCGTGCTGTCGCCGCGCTTCGGCCAGATGTTCATTGCCGAGCGCGAGCGCCGGTCCGACCTCATGCACAGCAAGGGAGTGGCGGCATGACCGAACCGCTGCTGGTACTCGAAAACGTCACCAAGAATTACGGCGCCATTCATGCGCTGAGGGGCATCAGCTTCTCGATCGGCAAGGGCGAAGTCGTGGCGCTGCTCGGCGACAACGGCGCCGGCAAGTCGACACTGGTCAAGATCATCGCCGGCGGCCTCGAGCCGAGCTCCGGCCGCATGCTGTTCGAGGGCAAGGAATTCCTGGCGAAAACGCCGGCCGAGGCCAAGGCTGCCGGCATCGAGACCGTCTACCAGGACCTGTCGCTCTGCACCAATGTCGATGTCGTCGCCAATTTCTTCATGGGCCGCGAAATCACCCGCAAGGTTCTCGGTGTCCCCATCCTCGACGAGCGCGCCATGGAGGCCGTGGTCGGCAAGGCGCTGGCAAGTGCCGGCACCCGCATCCCGTCGCTGCGCACCAATGTCGAGCATCTCTCGGGCGGCCAACGCCAGGCCATCGAGCTCAACCGCTTCGTGCACTGGGGCGGCAAGCTGGTGCTGCTGGACGAGCCGTTCGCGGCACTCGGCGTCGAGCAGACCAGGCGCGGCCTCGAGATGATCCGCCAGGTGGCCAACCAGGGCATCGGCGTCGTCATCATCACCCACATCATGCAACAGGCCTTCCAGGTCGCCGACCGGATCGTGGTGATCCGGCAAGGCGTCGTGGCCGGCGATGTCGCGCGCAACAAAACAAGTCCCGATGCGGTGATCAACATGATCACTGGTGAGACGCTTGCCGGTGCCGGACCGGCAAGTTGAGGGACAAAAGAGGGGTCCGGTATAAAAGAGGAGCGAACGACATGAAGCGAATACTGGTTCTTGTCTTCGGTATCCTGGCACTGGCTCTTGCCTCGCTCACGCCGGCAATGTCCCAGACCAAGGGAACCGTCTATTATATGGTCCCGACCCTGCTCGATGAATTCCAGACCGGCTCGGTGAGCGCGCTGGAGCTGTTCCTCAAGCAGGTCGGCTATGAGGTGAAAACACTCAACGCCGACAACAAGACCGACGCGCAGCAATCGCAGATGAACGACGTCATTGCGCTGAAGCCGGCGGCGATCATCCTGGCCGCCGTCGATTTCAACGCGCTGAAGCCGTCCATCGAAGCGGCGCGTGCAGCCGGCATCCCGGTGGTCGAGTTCGACCGCCAGATCACCTCGACCCCGTCCGATTTCACCTCGGTGGCGGGCACGGTCGAGATCGGCTACGTCGCCGCCGAGCAGGCGCAAAAGCTTCTGACCGCCAAGAACGGTTCGGTGAAGGGCAAGATCCTGCAGGTGCTCGGCGATCCCGGCGATCCCTACACGCTCGACATCCAGAAGGGTTTCGAGGAGAAGTTGAAGGCGTTTCCTGACGTCAAGATCATCTCGCTGCCGGCCATGCAATGGGAAGCCAGCAACGCCGGCACGATCGTTGCCGACCAGATGCTCGCCAACCCCGACATCGACCTGATCTTCAGCCATGCCGCGCACCTGTCGGTCGCAGCCGTCGCCTCGCTCGAGGCCGCCGGCAAGAAGCCGGGCGACGTCATGCTGATGAGCTCGAACGGCGCTCCGGTCGGTCTCGACCTGATCCGCAAGGGCTGGCTCAATGTCGAAGTCGAGCAACCGCTCTATGCGCAGGCCGCGGCCGTCGCCATGTTCATGGACAAGATCGCCGGCAAGCAGGAAATCAAGCCTGGCGAGTATGACGTGCTCGGCTTGAAGTCGACCGTAACCAAGGAGAGCTGGGGCCCCAACATCAAGATCCCGGGCGCCGCCATCACCAAGGAAAACGTCGACAATCCGGCCTTCTGGGGCAACCAGAAGCCGCCGACGGACACGATCAAGTCTGTCGAATAGTCGCCTAGCGAAGCGCTCCGGGCCATTGCGGCCCGGAGCCTGCCCATTCACGACGCCGCGACCCAGGACGCCGTGGCGAACCTAAACCCGCGCCTGAACCCGACGAAATCGAGTTGATTTCTCAGCCTGATTTTCTCGGGGGGCGCCAACCGGATCAGCCCATGAACCCGCGCAGCCGCAAAGCCCTGGAGTTCGTCCTCGACAACCTCGTCTGGTTCATGCTGATCTTTGTGCTGGTTGTCTTTTCAGTCTTCGTCCCCAACTACTTCCAGCTCGGCATCTTCGCCAACATCATCGAAGCCTCGAGCGTTCTCGGCGTGATGTCGATCGGCCTGTCGCTGGTCATCATTGCCGGCCATATGGACCTGTCGGTGGAATCGGTGGCCGCGCTCAGCGCCATGGCGGTCGGCATCCTGTTCTGCTCGTCGGGCATCGGCATGGGCATACAGCTCAATCCGCAATGGCTGATGGTTCCGGTTTCGCTGCTGGTTGCGCTGGCCGTCGGCGGCCTCATCGGCGCCTTCAACGGCTATCTCGTGGTCAAGGTGAAGATGAGCGCCTTTATCATTACGCTGGCGTCCTACATCTGGGTGCGCGGCCTGGTGCTGGTGATTTCCGGCGGCCGCTCGGCACAGGATCTGGCGCCGGCCATCCGCTGGTTCGGCATCCAGCGAATGGCCGGCCTGCCGCTGACCGCCTGGATCGCCGTCGCCTGTTTCGTCCTGTTCTCGCTGATCATGGCCAAGACGCCGTTCGGCCGCCACCTCGTGATGATCGGCGGCAACGAGACCGCGACCTTCCGCGCCGGCATCCGCGTCAACCGCAATCTGATCATCGCCTTCGTACTTGCCGGCGCCATTGCCGGCCTCGCCGGCTGGCTGCTCGCCATCCGCACCTCGGGCGCCACCGCCAATCTCGGCACCGGGCTGTTGTTCAACGCCTTTGCCGCGGTCGTCATCGGCGGCGTCAGCCTGAAAGGCGGTGTCGGCACCTTGCCCGGCGTCTATGCCGGCGTGCTGCTGCTCTCCTCCATCAACACGGCAATCAACCTGATGGGCCTGCCGGCCAATTTCACCCAGGTGATCCATGGCCTGCTGGTGCTCGCCGCCGTGCTGCTCGACGCCTTCAAGCAAACCATTCGCCAAAGACTCGCATGACAGGACAGCTCACATGACCGGACGGCTGCAAGACAAGGTCGCGCTTATCGTCGGCAGCGCGCGCGGCATCGGCAAGGGCATTGCGCTGCGCTTTGCCGAGGAAGGCGCAAGGCTGGTCCTGGCCGACAGCGAGGCCGAGGCCGGCCAGGCGACCGCGGACGAGCTCGGCGCGGATTTCATTCGCACCGACATCTCGCAAATGGCCGATGCAGAAGCTGCGGTGGCGCTGGCGCTGAGCCGCCATGGCCGCCTCGACATCGTCGTGCAGAATGCCGGCATCTATCCCTGGCAGCTGATCGAAAACACCAGCCCGGACGACTGGGACCGGGTGATGGCGGTCAATCTGCGCGGCACGTTCAACGCCACGCTGGCGGCGCTGGCGCCGATGAAGGTGCAAGGTTACGGGCGCATGCTCTACACCTCGTCGATCACCGGTCCGCACGTCACCAGCCCCGGCCACGGCCACTACGCCGCCAGCAAGGCCGGCATCAACGGCTTCATCCGCTCGGCGGCGCTGGAATTTTCGGGCTACGGCATCACCGTCAACGGCGTCGAGCCCGGCAACATCCTGACCGAAGCGATCGAGCTGCATCGCGGCGCCGCCTACATCAAGAACATGGAGGATTCGATCCCGCTCGGACGCCTCGGCAGTCCGCGCGACGTCGCCAACGCCTTCCTGTTCCTCGCCTCCGACGATGCCAGCTACATCACCGGCACCACCATCGTCGTCGACGGCGGCCAGTTGCTCCCCGAAGGCAAGGATTTCCGGCTGCTGCCGCCGTGATCAGCCGGATTTCTTGTAAAGCAGCAATTCAGGCCGGTACTCGAAATGCATGGTGTCGTAGTGATACCAGCGCCCGCCCCAGATGAAGCCATTTTTCTCGAACAGTTCCACGATTTCCAGCGGGATCCGGTTCTTGAAGGGAATGGGGGCCTTCGGGTTGGTTTTGTTCCTGTTGTTGTACCAGTAGTCGGAGAAGCCGACATTGATATCGAAGGCCGCCCCGAACGAGTGGACGCTCAACCGGTCCGTGCCGGCGATGGGCCGCCAGACAAAGCCGCCGCCGGGCTTGAGCCCGTAACGGCTCAGCTCCGCGGGCATCGCCTCAAGCGCAGCGGAGACCTTGCCCAGCCGGTCGTTGATGCCAAACACCTTGGTAACCTGCACGGTCTTCTTGCCGAGCTTCGGCAACCATTTGAGGTCGGCGATGTGCTTGCCCACCTCGGCGGCACTTGCCCCGTAAAGCTTTTCGAAGAAAGGTTCGTTGCGAATACGGCCGGGATCGAAATCCTCGGCCGGGACCAGCGCGCCCTCCGCTGCTCCGGGATAGGCGTAGCGAAACATGTCTTCGATGTCGGGGCTCTCAAGCAGCGCGTCGGCGTCGCGCGCCTTGCCGTCGTTCCACACCATGGTGGTGCCGTCGGTCCAGGTCAGGACATTGCCCGAAATGGTGAAAAGGCCGGGATAGGCCTTGAGCAAGGCTGCCTTGGCGGCGGGCTGGTCGACGCCGTCGCCCACATTCCCCGCATAGGCGAAGCGCCCAATACCAGAGATTGCCAATGCCAATAGCAGCTGTAACATCAACCGCCGTGGATAGTCGATCATTGTGCTGCCTCCGCGAGGGCTTTCATTCATCGTGCATTTAACAAGGCAGCTGTACCATGCTGGTCGAATCGAACGGGAGACAAAATCATGTCAAAAACCTTCACTGCTTTGATCCGGATGACGTTTACATTCATTTGCCTGGTCGGCCTGGCCTCGTCAGTTTCTATCCTTTTCCCCGCCACCGCGTCGGCCCAGCGCATGCAGAAATGCGCCGATGAAGGCGGCACGTGCCGCCTGCCCTACCCCTCGGAAGTGGTCTACGGCGCGCGCGGCCAGACCACCTCCCGCTTCTTCGATCGTCGTTCCGTGCCTTGCTCGAATCGCGTCTTCGGCGACCCGGCGCCCGGCCGCGACAAGGCCTGCTATATTGCGAGGCGCGATAGCGGTAATGATTATGGTGACAACGACGACGACAATTACGGCAATGATGACAATTACGGCGATAATGATTACGGCCAGGGCCGCGGCAGATGGGTGGCCTGCGCCTCGGAGGGGCGGTTCTGCGAGTTCCGTGGCCGCAAAGTGGTGAGATACGGGGCGCGTGGCCAGTACGTCCAGGGCGTATTCAGGAACGGCGTCATATGCAGCGTCGACGCCTTTGGCGAGGATCCCATCCGCCGCGTGAAGAAGAACTGCTACGTCAAACGATAGGCTAGCGCGCCGGGAAAGAACGGCGGGTGCGGCTCATTGCGGCCGCGCCCGGCATTCGGGATATGCGGGCCGGATATGGTGGCGATGACGGGCTCGAACCGCCGACATCTTCGCTGAGAACGCTATCGTCAACTCGACCGCTGTGAACCCTTATCGCGGCACGGTGACACGGCACCTACGCCGATATCGAAGCCGTATGCGAACAACGTCGACAAGTACACGCTTGCCCGCATCTGCGAGCCGAAACAGGAAGAAGTGGCGGAGCCGATCGTCGCGGGCGTGGGTCGAACTTGCTCTGCAGCTGCCATCCAGACGGAAGACATTTGTGTATATTCCGCTTTGGCGACGCGCCGTAATGGCCTCTTGTACTTAGTCCACCGTGCGACGCGAAGGGCCGGTGCATGTGTCCTCTGGCGAGACATGAAACGGACTGCACCCGCAGTAATGGCCAGTCTATCGCCAGACTAGCTGCGAGGTCACCGCTCATGCTATTTTGGGGCCTTCGCGTTGATGTGGGAGAGGCAGGCCTTGCTTGGCGACGTATTCATCAACTACCGACGGCAGACCGATTCCGGCGTGGCGGGCCGCGTCTACGATAATCTGAACCGCGCGCTTCCTGATGCATCCATCTTCATGGTCGACAAGCTCAACCCCGGCGATGACTTTGAGGTGGCGCTTGCCCGCAGTTTGGCCAGCTGCAAAATCATGCTGGCGATCGTGGGGCCGCAGTGGGCCGCGCTTACCGATGAGCAGGGCCAGGTTCGGCTGGAGTCCCCCGACGATTTCGTGCGCAAGGAGATCCGTACGGCACTCCAGGCTGGGGTGCGCGTCATCCCCGTGCTCGTCAACGGCGCCAGCATGCCAAAGAAAAGCGCCTTGCCACCCGATCTGCAGGAGCCAAGCGTCAAGCCATGGAGGTCCGCCACGAGCGCTTCAACGACGATATGGCGGCGATTGCGTCGGCGATAGCGAAGCCAGCGGCGCGGCGGCCGAGGCTCTGGCTGCTGCACGGGCTGGTCGCAATGATCGCGCTCGGCATCGGCGGGACAACGGTGGCGTTGTGGCCGAGGCCCTCCCCTTTGCCGTCGCCTATCGAGCCCGCAGCGATCGAGGCCAAAGGGTGCAAGGAAGGATTCGTCTGGCGATCGGCGATCTTCGGCGACAGCGTGTGCGTGAGTCCTGCCGACTACGGCGAGGTGCAGGCGCAGAATGCCAATGCCCGCAACAATCGTTCGCCGACCGGCGGACCTTACGGCGACAGCACCTGCCGCGACGGCTACGTCTGGCGTGAAGCGTTCGAGAGCGACTTGGTCTGCGTCACCCCTTTCGAACGCGACAAGGCCAGGAAGCAGAATGCCGACAACGCATACAACCGGATATGAGACCGTAACTCCGGGCAAGCACCGATTTATCAAGAAATTGAGTGGTGGGCGATGACGGGCTCGAACCGCCGACATCTTCGGTGTAAACGAAGCGCTCTACCAACTGAGCTAATCGCCCGCTCCGGCCGGACCTTTAAGCGGTCGCAACCGGCTTCGCAAGGCCAAATGAACAGCTGCGAGCTTAGCCGCACAGTGGTTTTCGCGGGCAAAGTGCCGCCCGTCAAAAAACCTTCTCCTGTTTGCGTTTATGCTGTCCAGCTGCGCTTGACACCCGGTGGCGAACCCCTTATCCACCGCCCCAACGACGAACACGGCTGACACGTGCTCGTCCAATGCGCGGGTGTAGCTCAGTTGGTTAGAGTGCCGGCCTGTCACGCCGGAGGTCGCGGGTTCGAGCCCCGTCACTCGCGCCATTAATTTCAAGGGGTTAGCTACCGCCCCTTGAAAAGTTTCAACTCTCATTCTCCGGAGAGTTTCAACTTTCTGTATTCGTTCCGTTCCAGGCCAAGCAGCTTTCTGCCCTTGCGGCGGCTGGCATCGGCTGAGCGGACGGCGGCCAGATTGACCGGCATATAGGTCTTCTGCAGCGCCTTGTTCTCGTCGATCGAATTGCCCATCTTGGCCGAGATTGCCTCGACCGACGCGCCTCCGGCATTCGCCTCGACCGCGCCGGAACGCCGCATGTCCATCAGCCGCCGCTTCTCCGCTGTCCCGAACACCAGCGTGCGCAGATCGGCGAAGTCGTCGACCAGGGAATCCTTCGTGTAAGGCACGCCGGCGCGCGGCCGGCCGCCCTTCGGGCCCGGCGCGAAACCGCGCGAGCGAAAGATCGGCGCATCGTCAAGCAGGGTGACGCCCAGTGATTCGACATAGGCCAGCACCAGGCGCTGCGTGCGTGACGACAGCGTGCCGAAAGCCGCCTCGCCACTCTTGCTGCGTGCAATCAGAAAACCCCATTCCTGTGCTGTCTGCATTGCCTGCGCCGGTGTGAGCGTGCGCACGTCGACCGGTGAGAAGCTCGTGTCCCACGCAACGGCGATGATGCACGCCAGTCCGCGGTAGCCGGCGCGCCAGGCGCCCTTGACCATGCGCACCGCCTCGCCTGCCGTCCACGTCTGGTGCCGCGGTGTTGGCGTCTGGCGGCGGATCGCCTGCGATGGGTCGGAGCCAGGTGGGCATAGCTTCATGCCTGCCATGACATTGTAGAGCGAACGCCACGTCTTTACGGCACGGTAGGCGGTGTCGACCCCCTTGACCCGCAGCAGACGGCCATACCAGTCGTCGAGCAGCTCGAGCGTGATGTCGGCTGGCGGCAGGTCGGCGAAGTACGGCTCGATGAAGGTCCAGCCGCGCTCCCAATCCTCGCGGGTGCGCGGTGGCTTGCGCCTCCATGCATCCATGCGGCGGTAGCGTGCGAAGGCGTCGCCGATCGAATCCTTTGGCCATACATGCAGGCGCGACGGCTCCCTGCCCTTGCGAAATTCCTGCCAGCGGTCTTCCCACTCCCTGGCGATCGTCCAGGCCTTAGGCCCGTCGATTCCACAGGAAATGCATTCGAAGCCAGCTTCGATCATCTTAGGCGTCGGCAGCCAGTAGCCGTATTTGCCCTTACGAATGACGTAGTGCTTCAACTTGATCTTACCCAAGGGTCGCCAGCCTCGCTCTTGCAATGTCAATGCTAGACTGCGCGCCGGATCCTGATCCTGCAAGACCCGCGCGTCGATCCAACCAGGCGTCGATCGCAACCAGGTCGTAGTTGCCGGTAATTGGGCAGGACTTGGGAAAGCCTTGATCCTGCAACGTGGGCAGCAATTCCATGAATTCCCGCAGCGTCAGGTGCAGATAACGCGCCGCCTTGATCGCCGGTACCAGCCGCGGTTGCACCGGGAAGCGGATAGATGACGGTTGTAGTGTGTGGGTTTGGGTCATGGCACCACAACTCTATTCACCATCCATCGGGCAGGGGATGGGCGCCTTGTCGTTGGGGCGGGCGTGAATTTCGCCCGTGTCGCATAGCATGCGATTTTCCTACTCCGTGATCTAGTTATTCCTGCATCGAAGGTGAACGAGTCTTAGAATAACGGCCTTTCTCCCCCATGCCTATTCATCCAATCCTTAATCGCAGAATCGGCAGCCCCAGGGCGAGAATACTTATAATCGGCGGCTTCGGAGCCGCTACGCCGGGGCGCCACAGGCGGCATATTCGCGGCACCAGCTTTCCTGATGCTCTGCCCTAAATATCGCGGATAAGGTTATGGTTGAATGAGCCAGCGTTAGCTTTGACGCCTCTAGACAGCTGTTATTCAAGATGATGAAATGAAGGAATTTCCGCGCCCAATTTGGGAGAATGGAGCGTCCACTGGTAATCCCGCTTTTGCTCGGCTCGATCAAGAAGGTCGCGGGGATCGGCGACAGCTTGGTAATCAGCCAAACGTGAAGCAGAATACCTCGACGCCGGGGCCAAAAAATTCGATGTCGAATTGGCGATCTACGATCGGCCCTAGTTGTCGGATAAGCTGGAACAGGCGTTGTTCGCTTACTGTTCCGTTGCCGTGTTCATCAACGTCAAGTCCGTGAGATCTGCCTGGTGGGTGACCATCGACAAGGACGCGGAACTCTACGGACGTTCCCGGCGATGCCGGCCCCATAACAAGATGCAGATCGCGGGCGTGAAAGCGGTACGTTATGCGGCCATTGGCCCTTTTCGCCGACACGCCGTCGCTTCCCATGATCCAGTCGCCCGTAAGCGCCCATTCGTTCAGGCGCAACTGTGCCGGCGCTTCAAAGAGATGCGGCTTGTTGCGAATTACTCCGCCAAGGGACGCAAAGCCTTGGGTACGTTCATAGCCAACATAATTTTCCCGAGACTTCAGGTTGGCTTTGTCGGCTGCGGCTTCGAGGCCGCGCGCATCGACCGATACTAGATCACTGCCTCCGACCTCGTTGCCACCCTCTGCCAGCAATCGCTGAATGATCTTCTCGGACTCGTTGTAGGATCCTTCACCGAAATGCTGATCACGCACTCGCCCTTGAGCATCGATGAAATAGAATGCCGGCCAGAAGTTGTTGTTGAAAGCGCTCCAGATCGCTCCCTTGCTGTCGACGGCGACGGGATAGTCGACCCCCAGCGCTTTCACCTCTCGGCGGACGTTGTCGATGTTCTTCTCAAACCGGAACTCCGGCGAGTGGACGCCGATCACGACCAACCCCTGGTTTCGGTATTTTTCCGACCAAGCGCGGAGATAGGGCTGTGCGCGCATCCAGTTGATGCAGGTGTAAGTCCAGAAACTGACAAGGACGACTTTTCCACGGAGTGCCGTCGGCGTCAGTGGTGGCGAATTGAGCCACTCTTCGGCTTGCGTGATTGACGCCAACTCCGATTGGCCGGCAAACCAGCCGAAAATCGAGCCCTGGACGGATGAGCCCTGCGATCCTTTGGAACTCATCGATAGTCCCATAGCGTCGGCCCCAAAACTGCCATTCGGCAGCCCAATCGAAGTGATGAGTAGGAACGAGGCCAACAAGAGGTTCGTCTTCATGCGCGAACTCCCTCCATGGTTTGATTGTGGTCTTCGGCGCGGAAAATTGATGGCGGGCTTGCCCGCCACCATTTTAGGCGCCGTTCGCGGGGGCAATGACGGGGGACTATTTCATCCCGCCGAGGGCATTCACGTTGGCGCAGAACTCGGCGTAGGGCTTGCTCATCGCCGCGTCGTTGCATTCGCGCATGATCATTTCGCGCATGGGCTTCGGCTTGGCCATGAAGACCGCCTTGAACTCAGGCATAGGCTTCAGGGTCTTCATCGAGGCGTCAGTGTAGAATGGCCCGATGTTGTCGACGACGTCGAGTGCGCCGGCGAGGGCTGTGCTGCCGACACAAAAAAGTGCAAATGCACCGAGACCAATCGCTTTGATGTTCATGGTGTAGACCTCTCTTGTTTCGCCATCGCCCCAATGACGATGGGCGTCCAAAGGTACATCTGACGAGGGTCAGAAGTGATATGGAGATGACCTACGCAATCTTTTGGATGCTATTGCACGTTGGTATCGGCAATACTTTTGTACCGACGCCCACCTCGCCGCCCGATTGCCGTCCCGAATGGAACGCCGCGCAATTCCCAGCGCTCGATCGACGTTTTGTCGATCAGCCGCCAGTGCCCGAGGCAGGTGCCGGCATTGGCGATAATGCCTGAAACCCGCTGGTGTACCTCGTGCGCAATCGATGCGGTCAGAGCAGCACAGGCTCATGATCCGAGTAGTGCGTGCAAGTTCGGATTGGACTTTCTCCAGCGCCCTGGCTGCACTCACAGCCGGGGTCATTTCTTCACCCGAGGATCATGCCCGCAGCGGGAACCAAGATCCACAATCCGAACAGCGGAATGAGTATCCACCGCGCCTGATTGACGCTGACTTCGTTCTTCGTTTTGATGATTGCTGCGACACGTGAATTGCTAAGCCCTTGATCGCGCATGGCATATCTCCTGTGTTGAATGCGCTAGTAATCGACTGACGGCGGCCGCAAATCCATTGCACGATAGTGTCGGCAATACTTATGTGCTGGTCTACGAATAAGTGAAGAGTATCGCTGCCAAGAGAATACCTCAGATGCAGTCGGTGATCCTCGGGTGGCCCGCAGGCTCCGATCCTAAGCGGTCCTATCTCTTGTTCCTCGAGCCAATATCCAAAGAAATCCAATAAGTGAGGACCTCGCGGGCAAGCAGGAGCAACAGGGCAGCCTTAATCGCCGCCATTTTCCAACACCTGCTGGCGTTCCTTTGTAATCGCGCCGTTATCAGGTGGTCCTGACAGACGTCACCGTTCAAGCGCGCCTAAGCAGAAGCCAGGCGGTAAGCTCCGGCGGACACGTCACCATCTCCAGCAGTGAAAAGGACCCCGGGGAAGCCCGAGACGCAGTATCGCAGGCCACCATCCCTCACGAGATATTCACCCTCTCGTAGTCGGCATATTCGAAAACGCAGCGATTGTGGCCTCGAGAGATACATTCAACGCGTTGGAAAAGGTCCTGCCCCTCTGCCAAATCGCAACGTAGTGATAGAGCGCGGACGGTTCTACTGGCCTTACTCCCAGCTGAAACGCCGCGTACTCACGCGCGATGATCTCGTTTGTGATCGAAATGCCCAGGCCAGCTGAGACGTATCCGGCTTCGTGACCGTTGCAATCGAATTCCACCAGTATGTCTGGCTCAACGCCGGCGAAGCGCAAGGCGTTGAAGTTCATTTGATGAGCGGCGAACTGGGGATCGATATCGACGATCGTCTCGCCTGCCAGGTCTTGCGCCTCGATACAGGTCTGTTTTGAAAAGCGGTGGTCGGGATGAAAGATGCATACATTGCGAGCTGACCCAAGCGGCGCCCATTCAAACAGGCGTGGATCCAGGGGCAATCTCGAGACCCCGAGATCTGCGCGCCCAGCCAGGATGTGCTCGCCGATCTGCTCGTAGCTTCCCGAAATCGACCGGACATTAGAGGCGGTCTTTGAGTGGATGATCGCCACCACCTTGGGCAAGGTCACGAAACCGAAAACAGAGGGCGCGGCAATCGCAATCCGTTGCTTTTCCTCATTCTTCATAGCGAAGATCGACGCGTCCAGCCGATCCAGCGACGTCAGGGCCAGTTCTACGTTTCGCAGGAGTTCCCACGCTTCCTGCAAGGGGACGATGCGGTTGGCTGATCTCTTGAAGAGTGTGATGCCGAGCGTGGTCTCGAGCTGCTTCACATGTTGACTGACGGCGGGCTGGCTTATCCCGAGCACTGCCGCCGCTCGCCTTGTCGAACCGGCCCGCAACACTTCCCGGAAGACCTTCAGTTGACGGAGCTTGAGGTCGCTCTGCAACAACTCCATTCCCTGCGCGCCTTTCCCTGATAACCACCCGGCGGCAGACAACGCCAACCTGGGGAGCAACGAACTGCCTCAGTATATAACGACGCGTTATAGATAAAATAATAAAAGTTATAGATTGAGTGTGTAATTTCAAGCGTTAGAATTGGCCAGTATCTCAAGTTAACTCCACATTAGAAATATAACAACTCGCAACCTTGGGTTATATGGTTTGGTCTCGGCAATAAAGACCGACATATCCTGCGGCAATTGCGAGCCGAGGAAAGCGCCCCATGGGTGGTTTTACTACTCAGTTTGTTGTCGCACTTACCGTGACCATAAGCCTGGCTCTTGTCAGCGGCTGCCTGGGTACGGCATTCGGGCTGTTTTTGGCGATTTCGAAGGGCACGGCAAAGCCGCGCCTCAACGCGGTCGTGGCCGCCTACACCACAGTCGTCCGTGGTGTACCAGAACTTCTCGTTATCCTGCTCATCTACTTCGGCGGAACCACGCTCGCCAGCAAGATCGCCGGCCGGTATGTCGAGGTGAACGCATTCACCGCAGGGGTTATCGCGCTCTCGGTCATTTTCAGCGGTTATGCGACCGAAGTGTTTCGCGGCGCGATTGCGGCAGTGCCAGCGGGCCAAACCGAAGCGGCAAAGTCGCTTGGGCTGAACGCCTGGCAGCGCTGGATGTTCGTCATCGGTCCGCAGATGCTGCGGCTGGCGCTGCCTGCCTATGGCAATCTCTGGATTTCGCTCTTCAAGGATACCGCACTGGTCTCGATCGTCGGCCTGACCGACATCATGCGCGTTGCGTATGTGGGGGCCGGATCCTTGCGCGCACCATTGACTTTCTACCTTGCGGCCTCCGCTCTCTATCTCTCGCTGACCACCGTCACGTTGCTGTCGATCCGGCTGACTGAGCGGCGCTATCCGGCTCTCGGCCGGTAGGAGGGAAGGCCCATGAACCTCGGCTTGATATTTGACGCACTGGTTGTCTTGCCTTCGGGCGTTGGTCTCACTTTGACCCTGACGGTCTTGTCGCTGACGGCCGGATTTCTTCTTTCCGTGCCGCTGGCCTTCATCCGCGCGTTCGGACGTCCCGGCTTCTCGCTCGCGGTGCTCGCATACACCTATGTGATCCGCGGAACGCCGATGCTGGTTCAGCTCTTTCTGCTCTACTACGGCCTCGCTCAGATCGAGGCGGTGCGAACAAGCATCTTCTGGGTGATCCTGCGCGACCCCTTCTGGTGTGCCCTTCTGACATTTTCGCTGAACAGCGCGGCACACACCACCGAGATCCTGTGCCGCGGTCTCCAGTCCGTGCCGAAGGGTGTCACCGAGGCGGCCACATCTCTCGGCTTGAAACGCTTCCAGATCGCTCGCCTGGTCACCTTCCCGATCGCTTTCAGGATATCGCTCCCGGCCTACGGCAACGAGATCGTCGGGATGATCAAGGGCTCGTCGCTCGCGAGCACCGTGACGCTGCTTGAGATCACCGGCATGGCGAGACAGATGGTGTCGACCACGTTCGCGCCGTACGAAATCTTCATCGTCGCCGGAGCGATCTACCTATCGCTCACCTCGATCGCGGTGAAAGCGATCCAGTTGCTGGAGCGATGGCTGTCGACCGACGGCCATCCGGTTCGCCGACGAAAGGCGCGATTGCGCCCCGCCCTACCTGACCCAGAGATCACGACGCCCCTGCCCTGACGCCTAGGTTCTGGGCTCCCCTTTCCATCCAACCAACGAAGAGGTGCATCATGCGCATACCCCTGGCTATTGCTGTTTCTATCGTATCCCTGATGTCGGCAGTCCCGGCGAGCGCGCAAAGCGAGCGCGTCATATCGATTGCCGCTGAAGGCGCCTCGCCGCCCTGGGACGGCACCGACGCGAACGGTCAACTCTATGGCTACGATATCGATGTTGGGCAGGAGCTGTGCCGTCGGATCGAGATCAAATGTACCTTCGTCCCGCAGGATTGGGACGGGATCATCCCGGCACTGCTTGTCGGCAAGTTCGACGTGATCATGTCTGGCATGGCGATCACGGAAAAACGCAAGCAGTCGATCGCGTTCTCGATCCCCTACGCCACCGGCTTCAACCAGTTCGTGGTGCGCAAGGACCTGGGTCTCGACGCCGGCGACACCAAGGAAAAGGTCAACCTTTCGACCATCGGCGACAAAGAGAAGGCAACCATCGAGCGCCTCAGATCGACACTCGCCGGCAAGGCGATCGGAGCCTTGCGCTCGTCCAATTCGGAAGCAGTCGTGAAGGAAATGCTGGGCGATGTCGTGACCATTCGCAGTTATGACAGCCAGGACAACATGAAGCTCGATCTTGCCGCGGGTCGCATCGACGGCGGCCTCGCCGACTATTTCACCTGGCGCGATTTTCTGGAGACGCCTTCCGGCTCGGATGTGGTGTTTTTCGGCCCTGAACTGAATGGCGGGCTCTGGGGGCCGGGCGTCGGCGCAGGTCTGCGCAAAGACGATACGGAGTTGCTCGCCAGGTTCAACGCGGCCATCGACGCGGCCACCAAGGATGGGACGATCAAGGCGCTGAGCCTGAAATGGTTCAAGAGCGATATCTCGCCAGCCATCTCGCAATAGAGGCAACCGACTTCGACATTGACGTGGCGCTGGCCGGAACGCCGGCGCCTGCGCCCTACCCTCCTTCAAGGCGAGTTCCATGAAAGACCAGTTCTGCGCGGTCGTCACCGGCCAATCCCTGATCAAGCACGACATACGTGACGTCAAAAACGAACGCTTCATCGCGGTTACGGATTTCCTGCGCCAAGGCGACGTCGTCTTCACCAACTTCGAGTCGACGATCCTGGGTAAGCACGGCGGGTGGCCGACCAAGGGCAAATACTTCGGATATTCCAGGGCTGAAGTGCTCGACGCATTGCAGGCCATCGGTTTCAACGCGCTTGCTCTGGCAAACAACCACGCCTTCGATCTCGGCGCTGGCGGCATCCTCTCGACCCTGGAGGAAGTGGAAGCGCGCGGTCTCCTGCATGCCGGCATCGGGGCCGACGAGACGAATGCGAGGAGACCGGGCCGCCGCCGGCTGGGCGCGCGCGAGGTCGCGCTTCTCGCGCTGGATGCAGGCCCCGGCCCGGCCAATATGTATGCCGAAGACCGCACGGCCTTCCGGCCGGCTCGGCCCGGCGTCAATCGCCTGAACACCGTTCGCAAGATGGGGGTGCCGGACGGACATTTCAGCAGACTGGCAAGACTGGGCGCTCATTTGCAAAGCTCCCCCTTTGAACTGGCCAACTATGCGCAACCGGAGGACCCGGTAGAGGTGGCAGCCGGCAAGGAGATCAATTTTTACGGCACCGTTTTCGCGCAAGCCGCCGATTTCGGCCGCCTGATCGAAGTCGATCCGCAAAGCGCGAGTGTCCATCTGTCCGCCATCCGGCACGCCGCGGCACAAGGCGATTTCGTCATCGCCTATCTGCACCACCATCATTGGGAACCACGTTGGCAGGACGTGCCGCGCTGGGTGCAGACCTTTGCGCGGATGTGCATCGACGCCGGCGCGAACCTCTTCGTCAGCCACGGCGCACCGGTGCTGCAGGCCGTCGAAATCTACAATGGCTCGCCGATCTTCTACGGCCTCGGAAACTTCCTTTTCCACGTGCACGCCGACGAAACTGAATGGGATCCCCCGGAAGTTTGGCAAAGCATCGTCGCCGCGTGCCGCTATGATGCGGGCGGAAACCTCGCAGAAATAGACCTCCTGCCCGTCGTGATCGGCGCGGAACCTCCGTCTCGCGGATCAGCAACGGGCAGATTGGTACCCGTCGCCGTCACGGGAAACGTGGCCCGAGACATCCTCGAGGGATTCGCGACCCGCTCGCGGGCGTTCGGCGTTGAAATCGAAGTGTCCTCGACTTGCGGCCGCATCGCCGTGCCCGCTGCACGAAAATTCGGCTGACCGGCCGGACCGGCCGTCAGACGGTTTTGCATTCGGCCGGTGGGGATTCGCCGGCCGTCTCGCTGTCCGCCTTTGCGTCTAGCAGGGCCAGCTCTTCTCCTAATGCTGAGATTAGGGACGAGACGCGACTGCGCACACGCGGCGGAAGGTTCACTAGCCCCTCGATCAGGCGCCTACCCTCCGCGCTGGCAATGAAATCCAGGCGCTCATCGACCGGCAGGGGCCGCGCCTCGACGCAGGTCTCATCGTTTCCCGGCAGGCCTGCGAAGAAGCGGCCGACAGGAACGCCGAGCGAGATGGCGATCTCGTAGAGCATCGACGCGCTCACGCGATTGCGCGCGTTCTCGTATTTCTGGAGCTGCTGGAAACTGATGCCTATGGATCGGGCAAGCTGGGCTTGCGATACGTCGGACTGGACGCGAACGGTCGCAATCTGCCTGCCGACATGCTGATCGGCGGGATGAGGATCACTGTCGATCTTTGGCTTCGGCCCCGTCCGAAGGAGGACGGGGCGTTGCGGTTTCAACAAGGCCTTTCTTTGCTCCCATAGTCAGCCGGATCGCGATTGTGGCGGTGTGCGCCCCTGGCCTCGTGTCGAGGTCACCTGCATGTCGAACGGCCATTTAATATACCTTACAGGGTGTAAAATAACCCTATATGTGGCAAAGAAAATCGGCCTGCCGATTGTGGACTCATGGTCAGTCCACGACAGATTCGAGCCGCACGGGCTTTGCTTGGTTGGTCGCAGCAGGAGCTTGCTGACAAGGCAATTGTGTCGCTGAATGCGCTGGCCCGGTTGGAAAACGGCAAGGTAGATTCCCGGATCAGCACTCTGCAGGCCATTGAGGCGGCTCTGATAAAAGCGGGTGTCGAATTCCTGTCCGCTGGTCAAAAGGGTGAAGGTGTACGGCTCTTAGATCCTTTGGTTTGAATGTCCCGTTGGCTGAAAGACAGGTTCTCGCAATTGTACTTGCCACAAGTACCCTCCTGCGGGTGACGAGAGGCAAAGTCGTGGTATTGTCGGAATCAGCCATGATCCGAGCTCGCTGAAGCTTGGTTGTGGTCAACTCGGGCAGATGCCGCACCATCCGTCCGTCAACTTGATTGCAAATTGTCTAACGTCAGTCATTTAAGCTGACATCCGCTCCAAAGTCAACCAAAAAGACTGATTTTACCTTAATGAGCCAAATCTCCGTGGAGCAATGCCGAGGCGCCAGAGCAATGCTCGGCTGGAGCCAAGCCGAACTGGCAGAAGCCGCAAGTGTTTCGCGCGCTACGGTTGTGGATTTCGAACGGGGATCGCGCACACCACATCGCAACAACCTCGTTGCCATTCGTGAAGCACTCGAAGCTGCCGGCATAGAATTTATCCCGGAGAACGGCGGCGGTGCTGGCGTGCGCTTCGGCAAACAACCCTAGCGGCACCGAACACACAGTTTCGAGCGGTCGTCCAAATCTGAGACAGAGTTCCGGCCATTTTGGGCCAGGGGCGTATTGTAACATTGAACGAACGAAAAGGGGCCGCAAGCAGTCGGACCGCTTTGGTGGTTCAGGTCGGATGAGCTGCCGGTACCCAATACGCGGCAGTTCCACATTGCCTTTACGAGACTTTCGAAATACAAAGGGCGAACGCTGATGCGGCTTCTGACGCAGCAAACTAGCTAAGCCCAACTACCATGCTTGAGACCAATGCCTGCAGGTAGAAAGTCGTCCAGGACTGCAATTTTCTAACTACCTGTCAGATGACAGGCGGCGCCTGAGCCGCTGCGCAGCCGTCAACTCGGCTTCTTCATCTTCCTCATCGTCCCGGTCGGCTTCGGCGTCCCTCGACAGCATGATGAGCGCAAAGCCATCGCGCTGCAGCAGTACCTGTTCATAGAGCGGAGCTGGCTTGCGGCCTCTTTCAACATGCGTCCAGACGCCGGCGTCGGTTTCGTCGATGTCGCTCGCTGCGCCCAATTCGTGCTTGCGGCGCCGCAGCAGGGAATGGTCGGAAACGAGAGTCCCTCGTGGCGCCGTGAGATTGGGGAACTTCAGCGGATCCCGATAGTCGCGCAGGATCTTGCCGTTCTGCGTCACCACCAAGGCGACGGGTTCCTCGCGGAAGCGCACATAGGCTCGTCCGGCGGCCTCTTTGCTGACGTCATATTTCGTCGCGATGCTGGAGAGCTGCCGGATGTCCGGATCCTTGCCGATTGCGACGTCAACACGAAACCGAGGCGGCGGCATCAGGAGCTGGGACGCAAAGCGATTGGCCTCCACCTCCATCCGCAAGCGCCGATCAGCCTCCCCGCCCTTGAGTTCCATCATGTCCTTGAGTCTGCAAAGGAAGCGCCCCTCCGCCGATGGCAGATGGGACGGCATCAAGAAATGCCCCAGTTCGTGCGCGATGGTGAAGCGGCGCCTCTGCCGCGGGCTCGCCTCGTTGTAGAGGATCGTGCCATTGAATTTGTCGGCCGTCGTGAGAAGGCCACCCTCGTAGCCGGCCGTCGTCAGCGGCACGATCTCCAGGATGTCGAGCCTGAGGCAGAGTTCCTCGATCGGGACCGGAATCGCCAGGTCCGGCTCATGCTTGAAGATGTCAATGACGAGGCGTTCAGGACTGGCCGCATCGGCCAGGTCGATGCGGCTTATCTTCATGTCTTGGACCTGCTCGCCTTAAGACGTTCCGCAAGCAGGGCTATGGTTTCCAGGTCGGCGGGATCAAGGTCACCGAGATTGCGATAGAGCGCCACCAGTTTCTGCTCTTCCTCGTCAGCCGCCGGGTTCTCGCCGACCAACTCGGCAATGCCAGTCTTGTAGTAGTCGGCAAGACTTTTGAGCAGCGCGAGTGACGGGTTCTTGCTCGCACCGCGCTCAAGGTCCCAGATATGGGCCTTCGACGCACCGACCGCGTCGGCGACGTCCTGCAAGGATTTTCCGCTGCGAACGCGCAGTTGTTTCAATTTTACCGCCAGTTCCACCATCCAGTCTTTCTCCAGAGTCGTCAGCGGCGCGCACGCTTTCGCGGCACGCCGTCTGATCAGGCGTTACACCATCATAACGCCAGACTTGACGCAAGTCTTGTCGTAAGATATAGTTGTACGCATCTGTAGCAAACGAACCTTAACGGAGACTTTCATGGGCAAAAATCAGCATGTCGTACCTCGCGGCGACCAGTGGGCGGTGCTTGGCGCCGGCAACAACCGCGCCACCTCGCTTCATCCGACCCAGGCCGATGCGATTGCCTCGGCAAGGGACATCGCCATCAACCAGAACAGCGAGGTGGTGATCCATCGCCCCAACGGGCAGATCCGCGACTCGAACTCCTACGGCAACGATCCCTTCCCGCCGCGCGGTTAGCGGCATCAACAAAAGGATACCCTGAAAATGCAGACCCAGGAGAACGAAAAGGGCAAGGACAAAACCGTCACCATCATTGTTGACGGCAGCCCCTACGAGGTCCCGAAGAAGGACACCATCACCTACGCCGAAGTGGTGACGCTGGCCTATCCCGATTATCCCCAGCACCCGGAGATCACCTACTCGGTGACTTACACCCGCGGCGACGGCCACAAGCCGGAAGGCATCCTGGCTCCGGGTGGCAGCGTGAAGGTCAAGGAAGGAATGGTCTTCAGTGTTAATCGAACTGGCCAGTCATAACGACGATATCCGCCGCCTGCTTGAAAAGGGCTATGCCCTGAGGGTGGACAAGCTACACCTCGTGATCCGGGACGTTCCGTACCTCGACCACGAGGGCGCGCTTCAAATCGGTTCCATGGTCGCCAAACTCGTCCCTGTCGACGAGGATCACTATGTGCAGGATGACCACCAGGTCTATTTCGCCGGAGCGGTGCCATACGGCCTCGAAGGTCAGCCCGTGGCCAACCTTGCCGGCGGTGCAACGACCATTCCATTGTCGCATGACGATGTCGTGGTCCAGAGGTCGTTTTCCAACAAGCCCGAGGGCGGCTTTGCGAACTTTTTCGACAAAGTCGAACACTACGTCGCGCTGATTTCCGGGCCGGCGATAGAGCGGTTTCCCAGCGCCACCCCCCTCACCTTTCGCGTCGATCCCGATATCGTGCCGGACTCCGTGTTCAAGGTGCATGACTCCCTGACCAGCCGCGCCGAGATCGCCGATCTCGCCAGCGTCTTCGAGGACGAGGTCATCGCCATCATCGGGCTTGGTGGCACCGGCTCCTATGTTCTCGATTTCATGGTCAAGACCAGGGTCAAAGAGATCCGCGGTTTTGATGGCGACCTGTTTTACCCGCACAACGCGTTCCGGTCGCCGGGAGCCCTGGACCTCGACGACTGGCAGAAGTCCAAAGCCTCTGTCGCCGAAAAGCGCTACACGAACTTTCGGCAGGGACTGTCCATGCGGCAGGTCTATATCGGCGCCTCCTCCACGGCTGAGCTCGAAGGGGTGACGTTTGCTTTCGTTTGCGTGGACAAGGGCTCGGCCCGCGCCGCCATCTTCGAGCTTTTGGCGGGCATGGGAATACCTTTCATCGACGTCGGCATGGGCCTTAATCGCAAACAGGGCCCGTTGGCGGGCACACTGCGCGCAACCTATTTCAGCGTCGAGGATGCCGAAAAGGTTCGGGCCATGAACCTGGCCGAAACGGTAGATGACCCAGACAACGCCTACCGGCAGAATGTACAGATCGCGGAGCTGAACGCCATTAATGCCGCCCTTGCCGTCATGATGTACAAGCAGCGGCGCGGCTTTTACGTCGACGACAGTTCGGCGTACCATTTGCTCATGGACACGACCGCTCTCAGGATCATGTCGGAGCGCGACACATGACGGATCTGGCGCTCCGTCACGTCCAGTACGTACCAAAACAGCTCGAGCCGGGCATTCTCTATGTCTCCAAGGAGTTTGCGGTAGCCGTTCATCTCTGCGCGTGCGGCTGCGGCAACAAGGTCTCGGTCCCGCTTGGCCCCGCCGAGTGGACGCTGTCTGAGCGCGGCGGCCGCGCAACACTGCGCCCATCGATCGGCAACTGGCAGCTGCCTTGCCAGTCCCACTACCTGATCACCGACGGTCGGATCGACTGGGCGCCGCGCTGGAGCCAGGAGCAGATCGCTGCCGGCCGCCGGTCGGAAGAGAGGCGGCGGGAAGCTTACTTCAAGACACGTGAGCCGAAGCGCAACCTTGTCGGGCGCTTTTGGGACGCTTTGCTCAAACTGCTCGGATGGCGCGGATGACGATGACATCGTCCGAAGTTGTGCGGTCACCTTGGACGGACGGGCTGGTCCCGATGGTTCATTGTCCTGGATGTCACGGGCTCTACAAGGACGTGCACCAACCGTGTCCGGTTTGCCAACGTCAGATGCAGCCGGACGCGTTTCCCGAGCCGAACGGCCGCGACGGCGTCCCACGGTACACTTTGCCGGGGGCTGCTCCCTACACGATCTTCGTGCTGCTCGACTTGATGCGGAACGAATGGGAGCGGCCGCTAACCGCCACGAATGGTATGTCTGGGCGCGTTTCCCAGCGCCTGGTCATCGTGATCCTGTTCTGGACGGCCTTTGAGGTATTGATGGAGCGGTTTTTCGCCTTCGCGGACGATCCCGAGAACAAGGAGCTTCGTCGGACGCCCAACATCGGGCAACGGCTGGACCGGGTCTATCGCGACCGCTGGGGCAGGACCTTTTGGGACGATCTGACCGACATCGGCTACCCCGAGGTGGCGCGGCACCTCCAGACCGTCCAGCATCGGCGCAACGCGTTCATCCACGGCGACGCCGAAGCGATCGACGAGGCCTTCGTCACCTCGACGGTCGCAAACTTGCTGGACTCCAACTGGCTTGGATCGCGCTGTTCAACAAGCGCTGTACCGGCAAGCAGAACAAGATTCCGGTGTGGACGTTCAAACCGAAGCCGTGATCCGGTGCCTGAACATTTGCCCGCAAGCGTCAAATTTTCAAGCGTTTCCCGGTTTGCCGAGATGTTCCAAAACGGCTTTGCGGACCGCGCCGGAGAACAGTGCGCGGCGCTCGGCATTTGCGACGAGCGCGTCCCGCAGCGTTTTTGGCAACTCAAGCTGCACGCCTGCCCGGCCGATTCCGCGGTTGCAGATGTTGTTTTTGTGCTCGCCAGGCAGGCGATGGCCGGAGGTGATGGCCTTGAAGCCTGAGGCCTCCAGGGCCACCGCGATAGCGTCGCGCAGCTCCTTGCCGAGACCGCCGAGCCAGATCGTTTCCGGATCTTCGCGGTCCGCGCGGCCGTGCATGCCGATGGCGAGCTGGGCCTTGGTGACCAGCTGGACGCATTGTTCTTCGTCGAAATATTCGGATGGTATATGCAGCTCGCGATGTGGCCGTTTCGGCTTGAGCCCTTCAAACAGGTAGAGCGAGAAATCCTCTCCCGCCACGGCGTTGGCCAATTGAGACGTGCCAAACTCAATACAGCCGCCATGTGGCGCGACAATTGCCACGGTCGAAGCTCGATCCACAACCAAGAAAGCGTAGTCGACACCCTGCGTCTTGTCGGCTGCGAGATCAGCGAAAGCCATGTACTCACCGTTTCGGGTTTTCCGCACGATGCTTGAAGATCGATTCATCGCCACCTCCCTGCCCATCTGTTAGTGCCCACCGCTAGAGCGAAGGGAACTGATCATGTCACTTAGAGCCATGAGTGCCCGGACCGCAACAAAGATGGCCATCACCGGTTCAATGCCGACCCTTTCGACATCAGTTTCCAACTAAGCCACGTCTCCGGGGGATAACTACAAAGTTCACTCTTTGTTCTTTCCCGCGGGCATGCGATCCTGTATACTTTGAGACGTTCTTTTAGCATCACGTTCTCTGCGAGGATGTACCTGATGACTGTCCAGCCCAGGACTCTCAATGAGCCGACAATCAGCTGCCCAAGCTGCAAGACGGACATCAAGCTTAACGAGTCGCTCGCGGCGCCTCTGATTGCGGCCACGCGTGAGGAATACGAACGGCGCCTTGCGCAGAGCAATACCCTCATGGCGGCACGGGAAGAGGAGCTTCAGCGCAAGCAAGCCGCGATCGACGCAGCCCGGGAGGACATCGACAGCCAGGTCTCAGCACAACTCAAGCTTGAGCGTGCCGGAATAGCCGCCGACGAGGCCCGCAAGGCGAAGCTGCTGGTCTCGACCGACCTTGATGACAAAGACAGGAAGCTTGGCGAGATGGAGGCGACGCTGAGGGCCCGCGACGAGAAGCTCGCCGCAGCTCAGCTGCAGCAGGCCGAGTTCCTGAAGCAGCAACGGGCGCTCGACGACGAAAAGCGGGAAATGGCGCTTACTATTGAAAAGAGGATCCAGGAAGGGCTGGACGCCGTTCGCGTCAAGGCCAGGACCGAAGCCGAAGACGGCCTCAAGTTGAAGGTGGCTGAGAAGGAGGAACAGATCGCCGGTATGCAGCGTCAGATCGAGGAGCTGAAGCGCCGGGCCGAGCAAGGTTCCCAGCAGCTTCAGGGCGAGGTCCTCGAGCTCGAGCTCGAGTCGTTGATAGGCAGCCGCTTCCCGATGGACATCATAGAACCGGTGGCCAAGGGTGAGTTTGGTGGTGACGTACTGCAGCGCGTGGTAGGGCCGGCTGGCCAGCCTTGCGGCGCGATTCTGTGGGAATCGAAACGCACCAGGAACTGGAGCCAGGGTTGGCTGGGTAAGCTGCGGACGGACCAGCGCGCCGCCAAGGCGGACATTGCCTTGATGATCTCAGAGGCGCTGCCCGCAGGCGTCGAGACGTTCGATCTAGTGGATGGCGTCTACGTGGCTCACCCCAAATGCGCGATCCCGATCGCAATCATGCTCCGGCAGTCACTTATCGAACTCGCCAACTCCCGCCTGGCTCAGGACGGCCAGGCAACCAAGATGGAGCAGGTCTACGGCTATCTGACCGGCCCGCGGTTTCGTCACCGGGTCGAGGCGATTGTTGAGAAATTCTCCGATATGCAGGACGACCTCGCACGGGAACGCAAAGCCACGATACGCCTGTGGGCCAAAAGGGAGGCTCAGATACAGGGTGTGATTGAGTCGACGGTTGGCATGTACGGCGACCTGCAGGCATCGCAGGTAAGGTCATGCAGGAGATTGAGGGCCTTGACGTTCTCGCCATCGATGCGGCGGCAGTCGGAACTGAGACGCCGTAAATATATTCGTCAGAGGTCTCACCCCGCAAAACGGACTTAGCGAACCCTCGGGATTGGTCTATGTCGCCAAAGGCGCACCGTGTTGTCGCGATAAATGCGACGAATTGCCAATCGACCGTGGTCTTGTGACTGCTCATAAATTTCATGATGGATTGAATACAATAGAGCGGAAGAGGTTTGGACGCTTCGAAGATGACGACCGACGAAATCCTAGCTGTGATTAGAGCCACTCAAAAGGTTCTAAAGCAGACGGATGCCCTCATGTCGAAAGTTGGCCGGGCAGGAATCAAAACGCCTGAAGCGCTCACCTCCGTGGACCAGCCAGCTTTGAGACTGAAAGAGCGGATGGAGCGTGACATGCTGCAGCAAGTTTTTGACGCAGCCTTTCGCTCCTGACAGCTGCAAGAGACTGGGCATGCCGCCAAGCGAGATCAATGTGACTTCCGGACCTATGCACTTCCGGATGTCTGTTCTCCCGCAGCCTCCAGCCACCATTATGGATTTCCCTGGGTGACGGGCAAGGTGGCAAGATTCCCGGCATAGGAACGCATTTGCAGCCGGCGATCCTGATATTTTCCGCGGTAGCCGAACAGCGCCAAAACCTGCATTTCAAGAAGCCATTGCGAGGCATCCCATGCGTCGAAAATGTCCAGGTCGTAGGTAAAGGGGGTCGAATGCGTGACCCCGTTGCGAAATTCGGTCAGCAACGAAAACCCGTCCCGAGCCGGTTGCCCCTTCTTCGCCTTCAATCGCTTGCAGAGAAGTTCGGATTGATCGGCTGGATCCCCTTCGATCTTGAGCAATCGGGTGCAGGCCCTGATTTGTTCGGCAAGGCTCACATTCCGCAACATTGAAGCTGTCCACCCTCCCGACGTCCCAAGGACGTAGGCTGCAAGGGTTTCCAGACCGGCCGCAGACATGATGACGGCGGTTTCCACCGAATCGTAGCGGGAAAGGTTGGATATCTTGTAGTAGGCCAAGGCCCGCCCCACGCCCCGTTTGGCCTCCGGCGTCTGAAAGATCGTCATGTATGATGCGAAGAGCGCCGGCAGTTCTTCGGCCAATGCCCAATGAAACCAGTTTTTCGGGGCCTCCAGCCTGTCAGCCCGGGTGAATCCCAAGCATCGGAACCCGTCGCGAGCAGCATTACGGACCTCGCCGTAACCGACGCGGGTGCCTTTTACAAAGCCCAGAAAATCGGATACCCGATCTAAATTCATACACTTTGGCGGCCTTCAGCGGCCTCCGATCCAATGACCGAAGCACCGCCTTATGGGAAATGGTGCGGAGGAGCGGCATGCGTGCACCCCCGCCGCTCAACGCCAAGAAGTGGTCAAATGGCTGCACGGTGACTGCCAGATTGCCGAATTCCAGCACGATCCCTACTTTTTTTGGATGGATTGCCGGGCCGCCTAGAATGACGGCCTCCGCCAATCCCTTTGATTTGCCCGCTAGATCCAGACGCGAAAACCGCGGCGTCGCAGAAAATTCTTCGTGTCCGACAAAATGATACTTATGGGAAAGCATCAGGAACTCGGCTGTCGTGCCACCTTCGAACGTGACCTTCAGGTCCTGATCAATCCTGGCAATCCCCGGCTTAAGTGGCCCCGTCCATCTCAGCTGGAGGTCAAGATGTTCATCAAGCTGCAGCGAGACATCCCTGAACTCACAGGGCTTGCCCTCGATAGAAATGGCCACAACCTTTTCCGAGAGTTCGATGGGGCCGTGGGCGTTGCCCTCGTATAGGGAGCCGGCCGAGTCGTCCGCTGTCAAATTAGCCCCCCAGCTCTGTCTCAAAGATGTTGGATGCGCCAGCGCTCTGCAGCCCCCTGTAAGCCTCAACGCTCTCGAAGACGATCCCGATGAACACGGTCCGCTCATAAAACCGAAGGAGCCAACCCGATTCGAGGCCCGTCGTGTCCTCAATCCGACCATAACGGTAGTCGAGGATATCGGGCTCTGCGTGGGCCACCTCCAGAGACTCGATAAGGTTCTCCGGAATCTGTGTCTTCAAGACATCCACAAACACCTCTTCGTCGCTGACCGGCCAGCGCAAGCCGTGGCGGTAGCTCAAGCCCCTGACGATCTTGCGGACAATCCGCAACACCCTGGGATCGCGAGCAGGATAGATCATGTAACGCTCGCCGGTTTCCTGCTCGATCGGACTCATCAGAGCCAACAGGTCCTGCGCCCTCCTCCTGCCGTCAACCTTTCCAAAGCTGCGCGTGATCGGCCCCTCCCAGAGCTCCGTCACGGAGGAATTCTGGTCGCCGGCAATCGTCACCACGTTGCGGAAATGCACGTCGTCATCCGAAGTGCCGTTGTTGCAAGTGGCGCAAGTCGGGATAACGATACGCTGAAATCTGCTGTCGGCTTTCGACTGGGGATAGAGGCCACGCGGCACGACGTGCTCCTTCGTGACGAGGCGGACCTCTCCGCACAGGGCGCAGCGGGCGGCTCGTCTCTTGCCCATGTCAGACCCCTTCAAGGCCATCGTGTCATCTTAACGGGACACTCCCTGCCGAACCCTGAGTTCACTTGACGATCGGTTCCAGGCAGTCCAGCCTCACGGCAATCGGAGGCGTTGTCGTAACATGCGCAGTGAGTTTACCGAAGACGAGAAAGAAAGACTCCACGCCAAGTTGACCCGTCTCGAGGGCGAGATCAGGGCGGAGACTGACCCGTCACGCAGGCTGGAGCTTGAAAAAGACGCAGCGAGGATCCTTCACCAGCTGCGAATGCTTCGCACAATGTGATTTTCATTTCGGCCAGAACTCGCAGGCCGTTGGCAGATGGCGTCTCGCTCAAAAGGACGCGATCGTAAGTCCGGACGGCCGGGACGAATGCGTAGGTGTGAAACAGCCGGGCCATGTCGCCCAAGCCCACTCCCCACGCCCGGCCCCAGCGCTCGGCCTTCCACAAGCCGCAAGTGGAAAGGGGCAGGCCCCAGTTGTTGCGAACTTTGCTGGAATTGACGTTCCTGCACGCTCCTTCGCTGCGCTCCCGAGTTGGGGACAAGCCAGCTTGGGCGCCGGGCTCCTTTGGAACCGTCCTCCGGGACAAAAACCATCAACCAAAGGAAAAGACCATGAAAGACATCAGCAACACCAAGACCAAGAAGACCGAGTCGAAATCCCCGATGTACCTCGCCTACACGGTGCGGGACGCCAAGGAAGAAGGCCAGATGGGCTTCTGGACTCGCATCGGCGCATTCTTCGCCCACGAGGATGGCGAAGGCGCCACGCTCCTCCTCGAGGCCCTGCCCCTGGACGGCCGCGTCGTCCTGCGCGCCCCCAAAGTCGAAGACGGCGAGTAGGAGGCGGACATGCAGTTCTTGACACAAGAACTGCATGACAAGCTGCTGGCGAATGGTCGCCAGTAGCAGCCTCTCCGCGGCACCCGCGACGAGATCGACTTCGTCCTCGTGGTGAAGCTGTTCACACCCGACGTCGGCGCTACCAGGCTCCTCACGGAGATCGATCCGGATGACCCCGACATCGCCTTCGGCCTGTGCGACCTCGGCGTCGGCTGTCCCGAACTTGGCAGCGTCAGTCTCAGTGAGCTTGGCACGGTGCGGGGAAAGCTCGGATTGCCGGTCGAACGCGACCTACATTTCCGACCTTATCAGACGCTGTCGGCCTATGCCGACCACGCCCAGCGCCACGGCGCTATCCGCACATGAGGTACCTGACCCCGGCTCCGGCCGGGGTTGGGCTTATTCCGTGACAGGCCTCAGCTGACCCCAGCTTTCGGCACCGAAAATTGCCACAAACAGCCCGTCCGGTGGGGGCTCGGTCCCAACAATGATCATCAGGAAGCCCGCAAGATCATGACGCGATTTCGCAAACATGTCATGCATGCTGGCCCGGTCGACCGGCGACGGTGTGGGGACCGGCTCGGGGTGGGTATGCCAGTCTCCCAGATAATGCAGGCCTTGCTTGTGCAGTCGCCGGATTTCGGCCCGATCGGCCCATTTGTTGGGAATGAAGAGAAACCGAGACCGCCTGTCGATGGCGCGCGGGCCTGTCGCGGCTTCGACGATGATGCGTCGTCCCTCGAAACGCGCAAAAAGCTGCCCACCGGCTTCGCGGTCACGCCACCCGACTTGGCGGTGGGCGGCAAAATGATCGAGGACGGCGGTGGCAAGGATCAACTCCTGCTCGCCAGACGCAGCCAGGTATTTCATCATGCGGCCTTGGCAAGCTTGCGGCAGACCGGGCAATCCGCAGCCGCGGGCCAGTCGCGGTCACGGATCATCCCGCCGGCTCCGGGATCACCCATCACATCCAGCCAGCGCGGATCGACCTCACCGCCTTGAGCGGCCCAGTTAGCAGTCTGGCCGACCCAGATCTTGTGATGTGGCTTGCCCGGCGGATCTAACAAACAGCGGATTGTCTCGCCGCTGAGAAGCGCATGGGCCCAGGCAAGCTCGGCAGGGCCATAGGGCGTGAACGCACCGCCGCAGGCCGGTACGGCGACAAGACCGTCGTCCGGCCAATGGGTGACCGCGAGGTAGGGAGTGCCCGTGTCCGACATGCCACAGCGCAAACATCCGCCCTGCCCCGGAATGTATACGGCATGCGCGGCCGCCGCATTGGGCTCAAGCCAACCGTAAAGAACAGGCGGGAGCCCTTGGCTCTGCTGGAGATGGTTGAGCAGACTGTCCACTTGCCAGACACCCGTCGTCGCGACAATCAAGTCGGCGTCACGCAGGCGTTCGACGTCAATCGCCTCAGCCACCTCCGGACTTGCCTCGACCGCCTGAAGATGTGGCAGGTTCGCCTTCAGGTAACCTGCCAGCTGAACACTCTTGAACGTACCGACGGACTGGGCTCCCAAAACATGGCGGCCAATGTTCTCCCATTCTACCATTTCACCATCGATGAGATGGAGATTCCCTATACCGGCCTTTCCGGCAAGCTCTGACAACGTGCTGCCCAGCGAGCCGTTGCCGACGATCACGACGCGCTTGCCCTTCAAAACCGTCTGGCGGGCATCATGATCGCGCCCATGTATCCACTCGTGGTCAACGCGCTGGACCAGGTAGCGCCTAACTTTGCTGGCAGGCGCCAGTCCGCGTTGAAGGGCAAACTTCAGCGGCAAACGGCCCGGTCGAAACCCTCGGTTGATCGGATCGTGTTTGCGTCCCACGCCGTCCTGCTTTGGGGGCATCATCAGTTTGACGCTGCCGAATCCGGTGCCGGTTGCCGTATTCACACCAAGCAGCACTTCATCAATCGACTCATCCACAATGGCTTTGCCCAGGAGTTCCAGCGCTGCCGCGTCTCCGGCGACGAGACGCCTTATGTCAGCCCCGTTCTTCGGGAAATCCGCTGGCAGCGGCACAGCCGGTAACCACAACAAAAGGGATTTGGTTACATCGTATTTGGCCGCCTTGGCGGAAGAGCCAAACCGGTGGCCGAGCCATCGCCGCAGGGTGGCCTCGCTGTCCGCGACAACATGGTCTTTCTGGCCCTTCCAAATGTAGACCGCGCGAGGCTCACCCCTGGCCTCCACCAGGCTCAATACACGCGGTGCGGTTTCCACACTGCGGTTCCAGTAGGATACGAATTCGGCACGAAAATCGGCAGCGGTGTTGCCGGCAAGGTTCTGCTCGATCATTGCCACGCCTTCTTGGAGCAAGGCGTGGACTACAGCGACCGGCCGCTCGGTGCTGAACGAGGTTTGCGAAGGATAGACGCAAAGCAGCCCGTTTTCCTCCAGGTGCGGCCATTGCAAAAGGCCTGGCCCGTCAAGGACAAACAAACGCGGTGGCGCGAACGGAAAAGCCGCCGGAACCACTACCGCCAGCGTCAACACCCGGCTATCGTTGAAGGAAACTGCGAACCTCCACCCGGCTGCCGCCACAATCGATTGGATTGCCGCGAGCTCATCGGCATCCATCCGCGTGGCACTGAAAGCCTGAAAATATGCGTCGAGGGCCACAAGGGCCTGATCATGCAGCTCCGCTAGCAGCGGACGGGCTTCAGCCATACCGTCCGCCACCGCGCTTATCGACCGCTTCCCTGCCCGCCTCGGCGTAATCTCCGCGCAGGATCGCCGCGGACGTCACCACGGCCTCGGCCTTCTTGGTGGCGCCGCGGTCAGTGAAGAATTCTGTCTTGAAGACCTTATCCCAAGCCTTGCGCGCATCTGCTTGACTGCAATCGGCATCGTCGAGAACCGCCAGTTCGTCGATCGCCCATTTGAGTTTGTCGCGCAGCAGCTTGGCACGGCTGTCGTCTGGACCGCGTGTGAGCTTGGCCCCATAAACGACGGGGTGGTTGACCTCAAGGCTACCTTCAAGCCGGGAATGGACGTTTTCCATTGTCCGTCGCAACGAGACGTCGTCGTGGTCAGCGTTCTTGGAAAACCGCTCGGTGACAAGCTTGGTGATCATGAACCCGGGGGCAATCTGGCTACGCCACGATTCCCGGCTACGGGCAAACGCCTTCATGAGCTTGACGACGCGGCGCATCTGCCCACCGTTGAGCTGGTCGGGGCTCTGCGCCTTGTTTTCGTCTTTGAACCAGGCCGTCACGGCCATCGGATCGGACTTTTTCCAATCCGTGCTGGCGAGCTCGTAAACATATTCCTGATTCTCCTCGACGCGTCGGTAAACCGGAACGTCAACGTGGTAGCCGAAGTCGTAATAGATGCGGACGCAGTTCTTCAGCACCTCCGGCGCCTTCTTGAACTTGTCGTCATGGACGGCCTTCCGCACCATTTCCTTGGCGTCGGCCGCGGTCTTGTCGCCACCGCGCGGTCCAACCAGCTTGTCCTTGTCGAAATAGACCCCATCATCGATGTCATAATCGAGCTCGGCATGCTGGGTCATCGTGCGCATCGCATAGGACCCTTGGGTCCGGCATCCGACCGGTGCAGGTTCCTCATCTCGCTTAAGCCCGTCTTTCAGCCGTTTGCGGTTGGTGTTGCGCCGGTCGCGCATCGTGTCGCGTTCGTCCTTTGGCAACTGCACTTTGCCGTTGTGGAACGCCGTCATGTCGTCGTGGCAATCAAACATCTTTCCCTCGCTTGGCTTTGCTCTCCGGCGCTTGGCGCAGGAGCCTGTCGATTGCTCGACCGATTTCAGATTTTTCGTCTCCGCAGGCGCTTAGCGCCTCATAGGCATCGGTCTGGCCCTGTTGAACCAAGGCATCCATCGATGCCTTGGAGGTCTCATCCAGGTCAAGATGGCTCAGCATCGCCCCTGCAATGTCGCCGTGCGGGAAGCGGACGATCGAGAGCTCACGACCAGTATGCTTGCCCATCATGCGGGCAATGTGGTCGAAGGCATATTGTTGCGCGCTGATGCTGACCGCAGCCGCGTCCGCCCCGAAGCGCCACTCCTTGAAGCCGCGGTCAACCACAGCTGGCGTGATCTGGTCGCCGGACGGCGGCGGACAGGTTCCAAGGCAAAAGATTTCAATGGCATCACCGGGTTTTGTGAGCTCAAGCGCGTCGGTCAGTCCGACCAGGATCGGATTGTTGGCCCAAAGGCCACCATCCACGAAGGCATGCCCGCCCTGCATTTTTGGATTGGGCAGCCAGGCCACTGATCGGAACACCGGCGCCGCCGTGGTCGCCATGCAGACGTCGACAAGCGTGTAGTCGTCGTCGCGGTGTTTGCTGTTTTCAAGGTGCGGGGTTTTGAAGACCCACGACCGGTGGCGTGACATCTCTACCGCAGGGATGGCAAGCCCTATCCCGCGGTCGTTCCAGATGTCGATCAGCTTCATCGCTTTGAGTTGTGCGGTTAGCGCCGCCTTGAGGGCTGCCGCCCCTGCCTTGTTCAACGCCGCACGCCTGCCGAATTGCCAAAGGATCTTGGCAAGCGCCGAAGGCACCTTCTCCGGGAAGATTTTAGGCCCCTCGTTTCGGTAGAGATCGACCACCTTGCTCATGCGCACATCAGCCGCCAAGGCGCAGGCCAGGATCGCCCCTGTGCTGGTGCCGCAGATCAGCTGGAATGCTTTGCCAAGGTCAATATGCGTAACTTTGCGCGTATCGGAATACCTGGTCATCAACGCGTCCAGATAGGACGCGCTGTAAATGCCGCGCATGCCGCCGCCCTCAATACAGAGGACCCGGAAGGGAGGCTTATCCGCCTGCGTGGTCGAGGGCGTCGTTTTGCGCGCCAAAGAATCAATCTCCATTGCGAACCGGCTATATTAACGCGGTTTTGCTTGACCAACCAAGCTTGTTCTTTGTTTGTTCAGAGAATTTATAGTTTTGACGACAGGCCTTATGTTTTCGGGCTGCGCCGCGCAAGTTCCTAGCTATGCTTGAATGGAGGCTGATCGTGCTCGCAACCGAAATGGACCGCTAACAGGTGAAGGTGCAGGCGACGGTCGGGCTTCCGGCTGACATTTGACCCGCTGAGCCGGTTGCCAGATGGATCTGACCCACCGCCGATCCTGCCGCAGCTGATCTTTCTCGACAATCAAAGATGAACCAGTATCCGAGCCAAGTCTGTCAATGATATTGATAGGGGTCAGCTATGGGGAGCTATCGTGGCAGAAAGACGTGATCCGCTTAAAGCACCTCGCGGTCGCACAGGAGAGAAAATTGCGCGCGGGACCGTGCGAGCGGTCGTTGAGCTGATACCTGGGGCAAGCCTAGTCACAACGCTGGCGGAACAGGCATGGCCGTCGCGCGAAGAAGAGGAACAAGAAGCCTGGCAGCAGAGCGTAACCGTTCAAACCAACGAGCATAGCGAAGAGATTTACCGCATTAAGCAGATCGTCGGCGCGTTCATTACGATGCATGCCAACTTCACCCAGGCCGCCGAAGCCAGCGAGTTGAGTTTCTTGCCCGGCGGCATGGTTGAAGAACTGCAAGAGATTGCAGACGGACGGGCATCCGCGAAAAGCCTGGAACTCCTGAAGCAGAAGCTGAAGGAAACCGAACGCGACGTGGCGGACATAGTCGAGGGAATTCGCTTGGCGATGTCAAAACTCGACGACAACGATCCCTTCAGAGAGAAAATGCAGCTCGCGATCTATGGCGAGAGCGGCAAACTGAACATTCGCCGCAAGATCGAAGAACTGCTCGGTATGGATGCGTCGGACTGCGACCTGCCCAGCTTGGCGCATCGATTGTGCTTCGATATCGACGAATTCAACTCGGAGGTATTGTCCCTGGGACGCGAAGCAGCAGCGGACTTTCCCTTGGCAAAACTATCCTTGTGAACCGTCCCGATGGACCGTTACTGCCTTAGCGGCCTCGCCTCTGAAGGTCTCAGAGGTCCGTCCGTTTCCGCAACGAAATCACATCCTTGGTCAGTGCAGAAATGCAGACGTGCGACTGGTCAAAAAGCCAGGAGCGGTCGTGGATGGGATGCCCCTCGATAAAGGCCGCAATGATGGACGTGACTGGTCTTATGCTCCTGACCGCCGCGATATACGCGTTCATCACCTTGTAGTCGTCGACGTTGCGTCCAAGGTCAGGGCTGCGCGGCACCTCGTAGAGTGCTTGCGGGCTGAGCTGGATCGGACTGGAGATAGACCTTAGCGCGACCTGTCGCAAATTGTCCCAGTGGGTGTTGTCGAGGAGATTGATGCAGTTCTCGAGGTCGATCGTGCATTCAAGGACAACGGGGTGAGCGCCGGCGGCAACCGGTTTCGGGCGTTTGGAAACCTCTGCGGCCCAATCTGCGGCATGCTCCTCCCCGCGATAGAAGAAGTATTGGCCGACACCCAGCCACGAGCCTTCACGAGGCTTGGCCTCGAAAGACCCTTTCAGGATGGCGTCGGCTCGATCTGAGGACGTGCCATGATACCCAAAAACAAAACGCTCGTCCAAGACCCCTCCCCGGCAAAAGAAAACCCCCGAAGAGGGGGTTATCCGGATTTCCGATGAAACACAAACTCGGTGGGTTTGTCGCGCGCGGTTCCCCACTCCTTGTCGAATTCGTCGACAGTCCGTCGGGCGTGCTCTTCGATTTTCTCGGGGCTATCCAGTTTGCCGAGAATGGCGTCTAGCTCACCCTTTGAGAAAGGTTTCCTCGACAGAAGAACCGGGTCATGTTTGGAAACGGAAGCAGGCTCAGCCACAGGATCACCTCCAGGAACAGAGGTCGTGAGGAGCCTTTCTGAAAGGGTCTTCAGACGACCCTTTTTGGATTTGGCAGCTGCCGATGCTACCCCGACTTTAGGCTGATTGGAAACAGGATACGCAAGGCTCTTCTTTGGAGTGATCGCCCTAAACGACTCTGAAGTGACGAGGTAGGCAGCCGTCATCCCTGGGTCCGCAATGGTTTTGCGGCGCTTGGCTCCATATTTTTTTACTGCCTTCAAATCACCCAGCCTCAGCCACACGGCCCCCGAGTCCGCGATCTTGTACAACATCATATAGGAATTGTTGAGGGCAGGTAAAGCTCAGCACATCCGTAACTCCAGACATCGTGACTTCCGGAAGTGTCCAGCCGCCTTTATGCTCCCAGAGTCCGTTCCAAGCTCGTCAGGCTCCAGCCTACGCTGCGCGCCAGAATAAGGACGCCCCTGCCCGTCTTTCACTATCCTCAGCGTGGGACGGTGGATCGATAATCGCGGTATCCCCGTTGTCCCGCGGCGCTACGCGGACACCATCGACATTTATGTCGATGGAGAGCCCGCAAACACCGTTTGTTTGAGTCGTGGCTTTGAGACGATCGACCTCAATCTTACCCCGGGCGTGCACAAGCGAGGTTCAGGGCTTCCGCTCCGTCAATCACCAACGCATCACAGGCGATTGCGACGCCTCATTTACTGTCACGAACACCGCGGTGTTCCATCCACACATCAAGTTCCAGGCCGATGGTCCGGGTCGTGGGCATGTTTCGGAATGCTCTCTGACACCGGGTTGAGGGCGGAGGGCCTTCTGGCCCCTTCCTCGACTGGCGGGAGCGCGTCGAGCGGCCGAGGGCCAATTGTCAAGCCGCGACGCCACAAACCGTATGCCCGCTTCTGGGCTCAATCTCTGCTAGAATTCTCCCCATGCCCCTGTTCTCCCACCTCGATCCGCATCTGCTCTATCCAGCCAACGATCCGCTGGTATTCGAGGCCACGCTGGCAGGCTACGGGAGCTACTGGAGCAAGAATCCGAAGTTTGACGGCTTCGGCGGCTTCGAAGAGGGCCGCTACGGGTCGATGGCCAAATTTATGGTCGAACAACTCCGGCGGTTTGAGGAGTTCAGGGACAGATCACTGAACGCTCACTCCAAGGGAGACCAATCCTGCACCTCACTTTTTGGCATATCGAGATCGTGAAGGTTTGGCGCGGCCAGTGTCTGCTTTTGTGGGGTCCGGGCTTCGATCTATGGCGAGTAGGCGCAAAACAGCCATTTGCAACCCGGCTTACACATGCCAGTCGCTGCTATCGCATAAACCATTCAGGAAAAGGCCCATTCCTCATCGGCCGGCGTGACCAACCCCTGCCGCAGTCGGCTGTGAAGTTCATGCCACGACGGGTCCGTCACAAAGCCTTTCATGCTTCCACATGCCTCAGCGAAGGAAATGTCGCCCAAACGGTCGATAAGATCACTCATCCCGCCGTTCCTGCCGTTTAGGAACAGCTCGAGCGGATCATCATCACACTCAATTACCCGATGTCCCCAAGCTCCCGGTACGTCATCGGTTGCGAGAGCCTGCCGAAGATCTTCATCCGCGCCTGCGGCCTCGAGCGCCCGGCTGACGACATAGCGCATCAGGGGATAGTAGATCGGCTGATAGCTGCCTCCAAGCGCGCGCACACCGGGCAGGATCGACAAAACCAGAAACATCAGCAGGAGATTCGGGACAAGGCTGCGGTTTGCCAGCCGCTCGAGGATGTCGGGGGCTGTGAAGCGCGCCACCTTCATACCAGTCGCAGGATCGATGAGTTCTCCGGCGACCAGACGCAGCGGAAGGCGTTTGCCATTTTCATAGAACCAGAAGAAATCAGTACCGCGCGCGAGCCAGCCACTCCAGGGGCCGGACGCCAGCCCGTCGAGGCCGGCAAGAATATTGGAGGCGAACTTCGGGTCTTCCAGCAGTCTCATGCGTAGCCAGGAATTTTCGTCCGACAGGTGGTCCGCCACCAGGTCGGCGATATCCTCGTCGTCGATCTGGAGGAAGGCAAAGCGGCCTCCGAACATTTTTGGCCAAAGCGTAAGATTGGCTGCCTTGATGGCATGCGCGGGCCGCTCGAATTGCGTCTTCGGCAGAAGGGCACGAAGCAGCGTGAGCGCGTCGCCCCCAGTGTTTTGTTCCGTCGGCAACAACTCGAACTTATAGGGTCCCCGCCCGGCTAGCAGGCCGTATCCGATCATCCGGCTTCGGCTCAGGCCAAAGACGTTGACCGGCTTCCCGTCAACGGTGAGCCAGCCTGGCCCCTTGCGTGGCTTTTCGACGAGATTGACCGTCGAAACGGCGTAGGAAACGTAGGTCGAACACCCGTGCGCCGAGAGACCAAGGAGGCTGAAGATATGCGTGTAAAAGGCTTCTGGCTCCATGAGGAGAAACAAATGAGGGCCTGTCTGCAACACGCGGCGCCTTTCGAAATCCTTGCAGATTTCCAAGGCGGTATCGGTAGACAACCCGTTTCGTGTCGCTGCCTTCCTGATGATGTCGAGTAGTTTGGTGAAGGCTCGGAGCCGGATTTCTGGCATGGGAACTGAAGCCGGCGCCGTAAACAGGCGAAACGCATAATCGCGGATCGGCCGGGAATGGTATGGGCTCATCCAGGGGTAGAGTGCCGTCAGCGACCCCAGGACTGCCTGTTTCGCATCTACGCCTGCTGTTAGCTCTTCCACCTCACGATTCACCTTTTTCTTGTGTCTGAATTACACCGACGCTCAAACACGAAACACTGATGAGGAGCACCACGCCGAAGGCGAAGAAAATCGTCGAAGGAAATGCTCGATCTCCGACAGCGGCGGCAACGCCGAAGACGATAAATCCGAGCGCCACGGCCACACTGTGCATAATGCCTTTTGCCCGGCCCAATACATAATCCGACACACGCGCCTGCAATGTGACTTCAACGCTGACGCGTCCAAGATTGTATAGAAATCCGAGCGCGGCAAAAAGGATCACTGTCCAGGGCGTGCGCACAGATGTCAGCGCCATGAGGACCAGCGCCGTTAAGCCCAAAAGCATGAGATGCCGCGCGTGGGTACTCATCGCTCTTTCAATCCGGAATAGAGAGACCGCACCGATCAGTGAGCCCGCCGACCATGCAGCCTCGAGGTAGCCGAAATCCACGGCGGTACCCTTCTGCTCGTGGAAGACGAAGCTCGATCCCAAAACGCTGACAAGCACCGCGCTTGTATAGAGAAGCGCGTAGACGACAATGAGCCGACGCAGGCTCGGATCGATTTGGGAAGCCGAGATTTTGGCAATGCGGCACGAAACCGGTTCCAGCCGCATCAAGGCCAGGCAGCCGGCTGAAAACAGGAAGAAGGCAGCAAGAACAGTGAATGGCAGGGCTGGGGAGCGCTCATGCAGCAACGGCCCTGAAAGCAGAGCTGCGCCGAGGTTGCCGACCTGCATGACGAAGAAGACGGCGGAATTCGACGCTACGAGATCGCGACCGTCAGCTATCACCGGGATCATTGATTGAGAGCTCGTTAGCGCGACACGGTCGCAAAACGAAAAAAGGGCCGCTGACAGGCAGATGATCAGAAACACGTCCATGTAGAGGAGCGCGCAAGCGGCACCCAGCATAACGAGGAAGCGGCTGAGGTCTGCCGCAACGTTCAAGCATCGCCTGTCAAATCGATCCGCCGCTACGCCGGCCAAAGGGCTCGCGATGAATTCGACAACGCTGACGATCGCAAGGAACGTCGCCACGCCGGCGGTTCCGTATCCTCGCTCGACGAGAATCCAGGCGGAGGCGATGTAGTAGCCGTTTCGGGCAACAGCCGCCGATAGCGTGCTGGCCAGGAATCCGAGGCAGGGATCGGACCGGCCGGCCCGCCCTTTGGCATGATGATTTCGAACCAGGTTTGACATGAGCGGCGTATCCGGGCTGACCGCCGATGGATACCTTCTTCCGCCAAGCCTGCTTTACTGTGATGTTGGGGTTTTCCGATACTTGCTGAGAACCGACAAGCGGCGGCCTAGATTCTGCAGTTACGTCGAAATTCCATGGGCGCCGCGCCGAACGCCCGTTTAAAGGCGGTCGTGAAATGGCTCGAGCTGCCGAAACCACATTCCATCGCGATTTCCGTCGCCGACAAATTGGTCGATCGCAGCATGTCCGCGGATTGCTCCAACCGTCGTTGCGCAATGAATGCGTGCGGCGTCATGCCTGTCGACTGCTTGAAGGCCCTCCAGAAATGGAACCGGCTAACCCCAATCTCTTTTGCCAGATCGGCGAGCGTAGGCCTGCCGTCCGACAACGCCTCGATCATTGCCACCGCTCGCTTGAGATCGAACGATGACAAACCGCCTTTTGCCGGTTCCTGATGGAAGCCGTTCAACCTGAACATTTGCCCGAGCGCTTGCGTGGCCTGGCACTCCACCATCGTTGCGCTGATGGGGTCAGGCTGCCTGAGCTCCAAGGCAATCCTCTGCAACGCCAACTCTACAGTGCCGTCCCGAAATCCGATCGAAGGCGGCAGCATCGCCGGGCGATGGCAAGCCATTCCCGCAAACACATCGTCGGCAAACCCTTTTTCAATCGAGACCAGGAGGTAGGAAGCTGTCGCGTCCCCCTCGTCCCACCCATTCCAATTACTGCCGGCGGGCATGAAGATTATCGAGCCCGCCCGGCGCGGCAAAAAGGCAATCCGGCGCCCATCCACAATGTCTTCTCCGCGGGACGCTGTGCCCTTCAGGTTCATCAAGAACACATGGTTTGGCTGGAGGATTCTTGTCTCCTGGCGCTCAAGCCCGGTTCTTTTGATTACGTCCGCCCGCACGCTTCCCCAACTCTCATACTTGTGGGCAAGCGATTGGTGCCGTGAACGGCGATTCTCGGTCGGGTCGAGGGTAAGAGTATTCACGTATCGACAGCCTCCTTACTGGCGAATGGCCAGTCGTCGCATGATGTGGCGAACCATGGGTTGCCGAACAACACGCAAATAACTCTGGATTGGTAGAAGATGTGACTTTAGCGAAAAAATGGCAAACGAGTGAAAGCCGCCTGTATCCGGCAGCCCTACCAGTTGGCTCAGCCAATACTTGAGCCCGGTGAAATATTAGACCCCACTTATCTTGGTGGAATTTCCCCCATCGACGTATCGGCATCTCACCAATGGAACGGTGCTGGAGGCATACTGCGATGCGTGGACTCGACGACTTCCTGGCTGAGTGCGACCACGGCCCACGGATCAACGGACTGGCCGGCTTCTTCGCTGCGACCGCCGCTGGCAAGAGCGGGATGCCAATCCGCAAGCCCGTCGCCGACGCCCGCCTCCTGCCGAGCGATGAACTGCTGCGCGGCCTGGTCAGCCTGCATGCGGCACGACAAGGCTTTTTTGACCAGCATTATCACGGCAGCATTCCCTACAGATTGGAGGAGGAGTGCCGGACGGCCTACGCAATGCTGAAATACGCACGGGATCGTGGTGGTCCGCATTCGCTATACAGCCTTGGAACAGCGGAAGGCACGATGGCGAGGACACTGTCCGAACTGTCGGAGGGACAGATACGCACACTGTCGTGCAGCCCGAACGCGGAGAATTACAATTGCTTCATGGCTTATGGCGAACCGCCGCACGCTGACTTCTTCGTCGGCCCCTTTCATCATTTGACAAAGGACGTCCTGCGTTCAGATCCGCGACTGGCAAATTTTGCCCACGGGTTCGACATCATTCTCGAAGATACGACCTTTCAGATGTACTCGCCCAACAGAGCAAGCCAGATCGAATTCGTGACCCAGCACCTCAAGCAGGACGGAATCTTCGTCTTCGTCGAAAAGTTCCGGGCAACCGAGGAGCCGGACTACAGGCGTCGCGAATACCAGAAGGATTTTGGGTTCAAGGCGCGCTATTTTCCCCCAGATGAAATCGAGAAGAAGCAAACCCTCGTTCTGGATACGATGTTCGGCAATGAGGTGACTTTGGCACAGATGGCCGACGCCATACGCCAGCATTTCAGGTACTGCTCATTGACGTGGAACAGCGGAAATTTCTGTAGCCTCGCGGCGAGCAATAGCGAGGAAAACCTAAACCGGTACCTTTCTCAGATGGTCACTCCGGCCATTCCGCACGAGTACGTCTACGAAACGAGCTTGTGTCCGCCCCTGCCCGTTAGCGTCCCCGCCGCGCAGGAATAGGCTCCTGGGCCTTGGGACAGGTCGACAACACGCTACGCCGTTTGGACTATGTCTTCGCAGCTGTCGATCATGGTAGCCTCAGGCAGGCCGCAAGAGTCCTCAGAGTGAGGGAATCCTGTGTAAGCCGCAACATCGTTGCTCTCGAGCAGTTGCTGGACATGCAGTTGTTTGACCGCGGCGTCCATGGTGTTCGGCTGACCGAAGCAGGCCGGGCCTGGACTGACCTCGTCCGGGCTCACTATGAAGGCTTGCAAGATGCCCTAGCCGGAGGTGCTCGTGGCGACCAGGATGTCAAAACAGTCAAGATAGGGTTGTGCGGCCAGATAGGCCGGGCATTCGTGGCGCGCCTTGTCGATCGATTTCGCAGCTTACATCCGGACGTGTGCATCGCCATCGAGGACGTTCCCCATCAACAGTGTCTGGCGGCAATACGTCGCCGGCGCCTTGACATCGTCTTCACGCACGGGCTCGAGAACGGCGCCTTATGCCGCAGCGAGCTATTTGGGCACGAGCGCTTGTTCGTTCTCCTGCCCGGCAGCCATCCGCTCGCTGAAAGGCCGGCAGTGAGATGGAGGGATCTTGCAGATACTTGTCTGCTGGTTTCGGTCGGATCGCCGCAGGATCCGGTTTTGCTGGAAAAGATTGCAGCAGATGGTGGCCCCACCATTCAAATATGTCGCGCGAGCGAAGCGACGGTCATCCTCAAGATACAACTCGGCCAAGGCGTAACTCTGGCAGGCGAAGGTTTTGCCAGGACAGTCGCCATCGGCGCTACGGTGTGGAAACCCATCGACGGGCAGAACAGCATCAGTTCGATCAAGGCAGTGTGGCTGGAATCGAACCCCAAGCGTACGCTTTTGCGGCTGGTTGGGACCGCAAGAAACATGGCGACACGCGACTTGAGCCGACCCCGTCAAGAGCTTGAAATCACTCCATGAACGGGGGCGGACTGACCGGCTCGACTTCAGTCGTCCGGCCGTCAACCACCCTCCGAGCGCTTTGCCCTGGCGAAGCCTCGATCCGTCGCAATGAACCGCTCCAACATCGCAACGATGAGGCGCGGCGGATCGGCTTTCCGTTGCCCCGCGTCGCGGCCGAGGATCTCGGCATAAGCGGTCAGATCGCGGTGCAGTGCCGCGGGGAGTTCCACCATGACCTTGACGGGTTTGTCGTCGGCGATTGGTCCCAGTTTCAGCTTGGTCATTTCAGCCTCCGTAAGGTTCCAGCACGAGATCGTGCGTGACGATGACGCGCACCGGGAATCCCGGTCGGATGGTGAGCGTCGGCGCTATGTTGAGCTGCCGCTGGACGATCTGCTGGCCTGTTTGGCTGATGCTGTCCGAGGCGCCCTGGCGAAGAGCGCGCATGATGTCACTCTCTTGGCCCGATGAGCCTGCTTGCGCCCCGATGCTCAGAACCGTGGAAAGTGCCGCAGCCTTGAACAGCTCGCCCCAGTGATAGTCGACGCCATCCTCGAGGCCAGCATAACCCTCGGCATCCGCGCCGGGCTCTCGTTCCAGAACGATGGAACGGCCGTTGGGAAAAATCAGCCTGGTCCAGACCAGCAACACGCGACGCTGGCCGAAGCCGACACCGTTGTCATACTGGCCGATGAGGCGCGTCCCCTGCGGAATGAGGCGGATTTGTCCGGTTGGGCTGTCATAGACATTCTCCGTCACCTGCGCGGTAATCTGGCCCGGCAGGTCGGAGCGGATGCCAGTGATGAGGGCGGCTGCGATGACGGCGCCCGCCTGCAGGACGTTTTTTGACGCCGGCGCCGCGACGCGATCGGCTGAGACGGTGCGTTTGTCCGGCGGCTGATCGAGGAATGCGCGCTGGCGATCCTGCGCCGAGGGCGTCGCTGGCTGCGGCGCGAGGCCTAGGCTGGAAAGGTCGGGCTGTGGCGTGGCGTCTGTTCCTGGCTGTGCGACAGTCGCGTCGCTTGCGGGCCGTGTTTGCGTGGACGCGAACAGATGCGCCGTCCTCGCCGCTTCCAGTTCCTGCTCACGGCGTTGCTCCTCCGGGTCCGGTCCAATGCGGCCTGTCGACGGCGCGTGGCCGCCATTCTGTGCGGCGAGGATTGGGCGGCCGAGATCGCCGGGAAGCGGTGGGCCAAGCTTCGGAACGCCCGAATAGTCCTTCGGCAGGCCGGCGAGCCCATCGGGCGTTGAACGATTGTCGGTTGAATAGAGCTCCTGACCCTGGCCTTGCTGACGGTTCTGCAGCGCGTAGATCAGCGCCCCGCCGACAGTGAGGCTTGCGGCGAGCCCCAAGCCGGTTAGCGCCTTGCGGGACAGACGCGTCACGCGCGGCGGCTCGGCGCGCAGCCGCATGGCCGCGGCCGGCTCGCCTGTCAACGGCCGGGCGTCATCCTCGTCCGGTGCCTCCGGCCGGGTGTCATTCGCCGGCCCCCGGCCTTCCTTCCCGGGATCCATTTTGTCGCTCATGATGACGACCCTCCCCTGTCTGTTCGGAGGTACGTCGCTGGCGGGGTCTCACCAGGGCCATGCATCCATGAAAATCGACTGCTCCTTACCCCATCGGTGCGGGAGATGCGGATGCGCTGCTGGTTCTTGCCGGCGCCGAAGCGCAACTCGGCGGCGGCAAACAGCCGGTCGACGATCATGTAGTTGCCGCGCACGCGATAGTTCACCAGCTCCGACGTGTCGCCTTGCGGCCCGACCACGAAGAGTGGCGGCATCTCGCCCTGGCCGATGCCGCGCGGGAACTCGATGAACACCTGCTTGCCATCGTCGAAGGCGCGCAGCGGCCGCCACGGTGCGCGATCGCCAGTCACCCCATAGCGGAAATTGACGCGAGAAAGATCGATGCCCGTCGAGACCGGCTGCGTAGCTTCAGCCTGCTGGTTCTGCCTGCGCAAGGCGATGAGTTGGTCCTGTGGGTATTGCCAGGAGACCGAGGCCATATAGGTCGACGGCGTCGAGCGCAGTTCCATGTGATAGGTGCGCCGATCGGTATTGATGACGAGATTGGTGAGAAGGTCGGCGCGCGTCGGCTTGACGAGGATGTGGACTTGCTTGGTCCCGCCCGTACCGCTCTCGGTATCGCCGATGATCCAGCGCACGGTGTCACCAGCGGCGACGGGACCGGAGCCGACGAGCTGCTCGCCGGGCTGCAGCGCGACGTCGGTGATCTGTCCCGGCGAGGCATAGACCTGATAGAGCGCGCCATCGACGAAGGGATAGACCTGCATCGAGTTGATGAACCCGTTGCGGACAGGCTGCATGCGCGCGGCCGCATTCGCCAGGTTCACGCGCGCGGTCGGATCGGTCGGTTCCGGCTCGGGCTTTGCGGCGTTGCCGATAGGCTTCAACTGGCCTGGAAGCGGCAGCGGCTTTGACATCTCGACCACCTTGATGGGCGGGGGCGGATCGGCGGCCTGCACGGCCGGGATCGGTTCGTCATAGGAAATCTCCGGCGGCTTCTGCTTGGTGGCGCAGCCCGCAAGCGCCGAAGTGCAAAGCAAAAGTGCTGGAAAGGCCATTTTGCGGAAGGCCGGCATTGCGTGGATGAGGAAAGCTGGGCGCCCCCAGGGGGCGGCTTTGCAGAGTGCGGGCATCATTGTCCAAGCTCCTTCGACCAGTTGATGGCGTTGATGTAGATTCCAAGCGGGTTCTTCCTCAGCGCGTCGGCGTCGCGCGGGGGCTGCACGACAATGGTGAGGATGGCGGACCAGCGCTCCGTGGAAGCGAGTGACCCGTCCTGATAGCGGCGTTCGACCCAGGCGATGCGGAAGCTCACTGGGGATGCGCGGATGACCGACGACACGTCGACGGCGATCTGCTGTTTGCCGACCTTGGTGAACGGGTCATTGGCGCGCGCATAGTCGTTGAGAGCCAGCGCCCCGCCCTGCGTCGTGAAGTCATAGGCGCGCAGCCAGTTCTGCCGCACGATGACCGGATCGGCGGGGATCGACCTCACCTGTTCGATGAAGTGCGCCAGGTAGAAGGCGATCTGCGGATCGTTCGGCTGATAGTCGCCGACCGCGGGGGCGACAGCCTGCGCCTGGCCGAGACGATCGACCTGCACCACCCAGGGCACGATCGAGCCGTTGGCGGATTGCCAGACGAGGGCAGCGGAAAACCCGGCGGCGAGCGCTAGGCAACCGAAGGCCATGGTGCGCCAATTGCGCGCCTGCACGCGAGCCGAACCGATGCGCTCGTCCCAGACCTGGGCAGCGCGTTGGTAGGGCGTCTCGGGTTGTGGGGATTTGCCGTAGTGCGTGGACGGTCGTTTGAACATGCTCAGTCTCTTTCAGAGAGGTTGATCGAGGAGCCGCCGCCATGACTGTCGCCACTGCGAACGGCGTGGGCGGCGGCCTGGACGCCGTGGGTCATCTGTTGCGAGCGCTTCATGCGCTTCGCCCAGGCGGGCTGACTTTCGCTGGCGGAGGGCGCGACGGAGGCTGAGCTGGCTTCGCCAGTGTTCGCGCCGACCGTGCCGGCGGTCGATGATCCGCCCGTCGTCTCGAAGGCAGCGCGAGCACCAGACTGATAGCTGTCTTTCATGCTGCTCGCCGCATGATTGGCCGTGCGCTTGAGCGGTGAGATGGCACCCCGGGCGCCGGCGCTGATGACACCGCCGAGCCCGGATGCAACGCTGGAAAAGCCTGACTGTCCGGCGGCGCCGAGGCCGTAGGCTGTGGATGCCCTGCCCGCGGTGGTGGCACCGCCACGGGCCGCCGCCGCAGCACCGCCGCTGACAGCCGTGCCGCCGGACATGACGGCGCCGGCGGCCGCCGCGCCCACTGCTGCCATGCCGCCGGCGGCGAGCCCGGTGCCGACTGCCGCACCCGCGCCGAGCTGCGGGCCGCCGGAGACGAGGCCGTTGGCAATGCCAGGTCCAAAGATGCCAAGGCCGAGCAGCGACAGCGCGGCCAGCACGATCGCCATGGCATCGTCGATCGACGGCGTGTTGCCGCTGAACCCCGAGGTGAACTCGGAAAAGAGCGTCGAGCCGATGCCGATGATGACGGCGAGCACCAGCACCTTGATGCCGGACGAGATGACGTTGCCGAGTACGCGCTCGGCCATGAAAGCGGATTTGCCGAACAGACCGAAGGGGATCAGCACGAAACCGGCGAGCGTCGTCAGCTTGAACTCGATCAGCGTGACGAAGAGCTGGATCGCCAGGATGAAGAAGGCCAGCAGCACCAGCGCCCAGGCGAAGAACATGCAGGCGATCTGGATGAAGTTCTCGAAGAAGGACCAGTAGCCCATCAGGTTCGAGATCGAGTCGAGCAAAGGCCGGCCGGCGTCGAGCCCGGTCTGCGCCACCTTGCCCGGGCGCATGAGATCGTTGACGGTGAAACCCGTTCCCGAGGCCTTCAGGCCAAGCCCGGCGAAGCTTTCGAAGACGATGCGGGCGAGATTGTTCCAGTTGGAGATGAGATAGGCGAAAACGCCGACGAACAGCGTCTTCTTGACGAGGCGCGCCATGATATCGTCGTCCGCCCCCCAGGACCAGAAGAGCGCCGCCAACGTCACGTCGATGACGATCAGGGTTGTGGCGATGAAGCCGACCTCGCCGCCGAGCAGGCCGAAGCCGCTGTCGATGTAGCGCGTGAAGACTTCGAGGAAATGGTCGATTACGCCCATGCCGCCCATGTCAGCGCGCCTCCGGCCGAGGCGGCTCGACCTGCATCGCGGGAGCGGTCACATCCTTCCCCTGCCCTTTTTCCGGTCGGCCGACGCCGCCACATTTGGAAACAGCGTTGTCGGCGCTACCGGAGCAGGCGCGGTTGCCGAGTCACGTTGACCGAGAAACCGGCGCCGGCTGTCTGCCCATGCCTTCAGGCAACCGGGATCGCGAGGGCCGGCCTCGCCGAGCCCGGAACAGCGGCGCAATTCGGCCGCGAGCGGGTCTTGTAACGCCAAGGGACGGCCCGGCGTCGCAATAGCGTCAGGCTGCTCGTCCTTGCTGCTCATTTCGATCGCGGTCACTGTCAAAGCGACCGCGATGAAGACGACTGCACTGACACGAGCGAGGATCTTGCCATCCATCGCGCCGGCCTCAGTTCGTGCCATAGAACATCTGCGCACTGCCGGGCTGGTAGCCCGAGCCCTGCGTCAGGAAGCGGCGGCGCTGCTCGCGGCCCTGATCGGCAGCGGTGGCCTGCTCGGCCGATTGCAACGCCTGCGCCCGGCCGTTCGCGGCGACGACCGCGGTGAGATCGGCGAGTTGCTGCGCCTGAAGCGCGAGGAGTTGGTTGCCGGCCTGTGTTGCCTGAAGCGCTCCGGTCGCACCCTGGCTCTGGCCGACCAGCGCCGACATCTCACTGCGATTGGTGTCGATGTTGCCGACGACGCCCGCCTGCACACGCATGGCATCCTGAAGGCCACCAACCGTGTTTCCCCAGCGCGAGCGCGCCTCAGTGACGAGTTGCTGATCCGAAGCCGACAGCGAGACGTTGCCGTATTCCTGCTTGAAGGCCTGATCGATCTGTTGGACGTCATAGGCAATGTTCTGCGCCTGGCCGAGCAACTGCTGCGTGCGCTGCACCGACTGCTGGAGCTGTTGTAGCGAGGAGAATGGCAAGCCTGCGAGATTGCGGGCCTGGTTGATGAGCATCTGCGCCTGGTTCTGAAGCGAGGTGATCTGGTTGGTGATCTGCTCCAGCGAGCGCGCTGCCGTCAGGACGTTCTGCGAATAGTTCGAGGGATCGAACACGATCAAGGCGTGTGCCGGCGTCGCCAGCATCGGCGAGAGCGCGGCGGGAGCGACAAGCAGGGCGGCAGCGAGCCGCATGCCAAGGGAACGGCGCTGTTTCATGGGGACTTCTCCTTGTTGGTAAGGGCGGGGCTGGTTAGGGCGGGAACGAGTTCAGCGGCCCAGCCGACGCCACGGTGGTTGAGCCAGGCTGCGAGGAACCCGTCGCGGCCATGCTCGGCGACGATGCGGGCGATCGCGGCTTGGTCGGTCTTGGCGGATACGGCGCAAAGCGCGAGGGCCACATCCGACAGACCGAGCTCGAACAGCCGGTTGCCGCGACGAGACTGGCAGTAATAGTCGCGCTTCGGCATCGCCCGCGCGATGATCTCGATCTGCCGATCGTTGAGGCCGAAGCGGCGGTAGATCGCCGTGATCTGCGGCTCGATGGCGCGCTCGTTCGGCAGGAGAAGCCGGGTCTGGCAGCTCTCGATGATCGCCGGCGCGATCGCCGAGCCATCGATATCGCTGAGCGACTGCGTGGCGAAGATGACGCTGGCGTTCTTCTTGCGCAGCGTCTTCAGCCATTCGCGGAGCTGGCCGGCAAAACCATCATCGTCGAGCGCAAGCCAGCCTTCGTCGATGATGAGAAGGGTTGGCGAGCCATCGAGCCGGTCCTCGATGCGATGGAAGAGATAGGACAGGACGGCGGGCGCAGCACCCGTTCCGATCAGTCCTTCGGTTTCGAATGCCTGGACCGACGCCGATCCGAGATGTTCGCGCTCGGCATCGAGTAGGCGGCCGTAGGGACCCCCGACGCAATAGGGACGCAATGCCTGCTTGAGATCATTTGATTGCAGCAGGACGACCAGACCGGTGATGGTGCGCTCCTCGACAGGCGCGGACGCCAGGGAGCTCAGCGCCGTCCAGATATGCTCCTTGACCTCAGGCGTGATCGCCACGTTCTCCCGCGTCAGGATCGACACGATCCAGTCGGCGGCCCAGGCGCGCTCGGGGACATCTTGAATACGGGCGAACGGCTGAAGGCTGACGCTATCGGACGCCCCATCACTGAGATCGCCGCCGAGATCATGCCAGTCGCCGCCCATGGCGAGTGCGGCGGCGCGGATCGAGCCGCCGAAATCGAAGGCGAAAACCTGTGACCCTGTATAGCGGCGGAACTGCAGCGCCATCAGTGCCAGAAGCACGGACTTGCCGGCGCCGGTCGGGCCGACGATCAGCGTATGGCCGACGTCGCCGACGTGAAGCGAAAGTCGGAACGGGGTCGAGCCTTCGGTCTTGCCGAAGAGCAGAGGGGGCGCCGCAAAATGCTCGTCTCGTTCCGGCCCCGCCCACACCGCGGAAAGCGGGATGATGTGGGCGAGATTAAGCGTGGAGATGGGAGGCTGACGGACGTTGGCGTAAACGTGACCCGGCAGGCTGCCGAGCCAGGCGTCGACGGCGTTGATGGTTTCGATGATCGCCGTGAAATCGCGGCCCTGGATGACCTTTTCGACCAGGCGCAGTTTTTCGTCGGCGGCGTGGGGATCATCGTCCCAAACCGTCACCGTCGCGGTGACATAGGCCATGCCAGCATAGTCGGCGCCGAGTTCCTGCAGCGCCATGTCGGCGTCGGCGGCCTTGTTTGCGGCGTCGGTGTCGACGAGGACGGACGCCTCGTTGGTCATCACCTCCTTGAGGATCGCGGCAACCGATTTGCGCTTGGCGAACCATTGACGCCGGATCTTTGTCAGCAGCCTGGTCGCATCTGTCTTGTCGAGCAGGATCGCGCGTGTTGACCAGCGATACGGGAAGGCCAGCCGGTTCAGTTCGTCGAGCAGACCCGGCGTGGTCGCGGTCGGGAACCCCGTGAGCGTGAGAATGCGCAGATGCGACGCGCCAAGCCGGGGCTCGAGCCCGCCGGTCAGCGGCTGATCGGCCAGCATGGCATCGAGATACATCGGCGTTTCGGGGACGCGGACACGATGGCGATTGGTCGAGACGCAGCCATGCAGATAGGTCAGCGTCTCGGCGTCATCGAGCCAGCGGCACTCCGGCATGAAGGCTTCGACAAGGCGCAGAACGCGGTCGCTGCGGTCGGCGAACCCGGTCAGTACCTCATGAGGGTCGAGGCCCTTCTTCTCGCGCCCTTCGTAGAGCCAGCTTTCCGCGCGGGCGGTATCTTCGGCGGGCGCGAGATAGGTGAGCGTCAGGAAGTAGCTGGACTCGAAATGCGCGCCGGCCTCCTCGAAGCCCGCCTTTCGCTCCGCGTCGACCAGCGCCGAGGCCGCATCCGGAAAGCTGCTGTCGGGATAACCGGTCGAGGCGTGGCGCTGCGCCTCGACGAAGATCGCCCACCCGGAGCCAAGCCGGCGAAAGGCATTGTTGAGCCGGCCGGCGACGGCGACCAGTTCTGCCGGCACGGCGCTGTCGAGATCGGGGCCGCGAAAGCGCGCGGTTCGCTGGAAGCTGCCGTCCTTGTTGAGGACGATTCCTGCGCCGACCAATGCCACCCAGGGCAGGAAGTCGGCGAGCCGGCTGCTACGATTCCGATATTCGGCAAGATTCATCATTCGATGGCCCCCTCAGACCGTGAGATGCGCTGGGATGCGCAGATGCCGGCGAACGACGTCGACGAACAGCGGATCGCGCTTGGCGGCCCAGACGGCGGCGACATGGCCTATCGCCCAGATTGCGAGGCCGACGAGCCAAAGACGCAGCCCCAGCCCCACGGCGCCGGCGAGCGTCCCGTTCATGATGGCTATGGCGCGCGGGGCGCCGCCGAGTAGGATCGGCTCGGTCAGCGCGCGGTGCACGAGGACCGTATAGCCGGGCACCGCATAATCCGGCATTGGGCCGCTCAGTTCGACAGCGTCCGCCATCAGACCAGCGCTCCGCCGCCGAACGAGAAGAACGACAGGAAGAAGCTCGACGCCGCGAAAGCGATGGACAGGCCGAACACGATCTGGATGAGCCGGCGGAAGCCGCCCGACGTGTCGCCGAAGGCGAGCGTCAGGCCGGTGACGATGATGATGATCACCGCCATGATCTTGGCGACCGGGCCTTCGATCGACTGCTGGATTTGTTGCAGGGGCTGTTCCCACGGCATCGATGAGCCGGAGGCATAGGCGGGCGCGGCCATCACCAGGATGAGCGTGGCACCCGAAACTGTCATGGCGAGACGATGGCGCGCCAGGCGCAGGCGTTGGATCATGGATTCTCTCCTTCAGGGCTTTGGATGAGCAAGGTCGGGCTGTCGTCGCCCTCAAGGACGGCAGGCGCGACCCGGTAATCACCGTCCGGGCGCAGGCCATCGACACGGGCGAGTTCGGACAGACGGCGCGCCGAGCCCCGGCCGGAAAGGACGGCAATCACGTCGATCGTTTCGGCGATCAGCGCGCGCGGCACGGTGACCACGGCTTCCTGGATGAGTTGTTCCATGCGGCGGAGCGCGCCAATGGCGCTGCCGGCGTGGATCGTGCCGAGGCCGCCTGGGTGGCCGGTGCCCCAGGCCTTCAGCAGTTCGAGCGCCTCGGCCCCGCGCACCTCGCCGACCGGAATGCGGTCGGGGCGCAGGCGCAACGATGAGCGAACAAGATCAGATAGAGACGCGACGCCGTCTTTCGTGCGCATCGCCACGAGATTTGGCGCGGCGCATTGCAGTTCGCGCGTATCCTCGATGATGACGACGCGATCGGCGGTCTTGGCCACTTCAGCGAGCAGCGCGTTGATCAACGTGGTCTTGCCCGTGGATGTGCCGCCTGCAACGAGGATGTTCGCGCGGTTAGCAACGCCCTGGCGCAGTGCGTCCGCCTGCTGCGCCGACATGATCCCGGTCGCGACATAATCTTCCAGGGTGAAGATGGCGACGGCGGGCTTGCGGATCGCGAAGGCGGGCGCCGCGACGACGGGAGGAAGAAGCCCCTCGAACCTGTCCCCCGTCTCGGGCAGCTCGGCCGAGACACGTGGGGCGCCGGCATGGACCTCGGCACCGACATGATGAGCGACGAGGCGAACGATGCGCTCGCCGTCCGCCGCCGACAGACGCTCTCCTGTGTCGGACAACCCCTCGGACAGGCGGTCGATCCACAAGCGCCCATCGGGGTTGAGCATCACTTCGACGATGCCGGCGTCGTCGAGATAGCTCGCGATCGCAGGTCCGAGCGCTGTGCGCAACATACGTGCGCCGCGCGCCAGACCTTCTGAATTGTGATGCGAAGCCGCCATCCTGTCCCCGTTTCGATCCGGGGGACATGGACGCCCCTTGGACGGGGATGATTAAGAGAGCCACATCTCGAGTGGTTTCAACACCTATGTCGAGGCGTAGTGGCGTAGCGTGCAAATACAGGAGATTGGCGGTGCCGACCGGCAATCAAAGGCTGACGATCTTCAGGCAAGGGCGGCGCTCGCCGTCAATTGTGCGCTCGTCGGCAAAGCCGTCTGGTCAAGCGGCCTCAGCACGAGTTGACCGTCGAGGCTTATGGCGCACCACAACATCCACCTTGTAATCGAGCCGATCGAGGCAACGCACGAGGCGATCTATCGAGAACTTGCCCGTTCGCCCGGTGACGATCGCGGAGACGTCCGGCTGTTTCACCCCGAGTAGCTCGGCCGACTTCGCCTGGGTCAGGCGCCGGCGCTTGATAATGGCGCGGATCTCGCGGGCCAGCTTGGCCTTGAGCAATTCCTCTTCGGGATTGTCAAAGCCGAGGTCCGCAAACACGTTGCCGCTGCTCACTTCGGCGGTGATGTCTTCTGTCATGACTTTGTTCCTTTCCCATAGTTTTCGCGGTAGTGCGCCTCGGCCGCCTTCAATCGCACTGTCACGAGATCGATTTCGTGCTTGGGTGTCTCCCTGCCCTTCTTCGACTTCTTCTGGAAGCAATGAAGCACGTAGATCACCCCGGCAAAGCGCACGGCATAGACGGCCCGGTAGGTATCTCCGTCGAAGTCGTCGACCACCTCGAGGATGCTGCGGCCCCCAAACCCTTTCAGGGCTTTGACAGCCGGGTGCTCCTCACCATTCTGGGCGTCGTTGATTGCGACACCCATCAACCGGCGAACATCGATCGGAAACTCGCGCAGGTCGCCCTTCGACGACCCCATCCATACTGCGGGCTTTTGGTTTTTCATTCTCCCCTCACCTTATAGCATACAGACTATAATTTTCAACGAAAAATCCTGATATCGCTCAGGGCCATTTAGCCCACGGGCCTGCCGGGCTGGTGGGTGTCCAGGCCACCATCGATGTCCTCGGAGATCTCCTGTCGAAGCTTTGGACCTTTCGCCAGGCGCCGGCCGAGCGCGGTGACGAAGGCATCATAGCGTTCGCCAGCCTTGGCGTGGGCAGCCTGTGCCGCGGGCTCGGGCAACGCTGGTGTTGTCGCCAGCCAGAAGCGGACGAAAACGGCGAGCGTCTCCACGGCAATTCCAAGATCGCGCTCCTGGCGTGCCGTACGGCGATCGAGTTGATCGAGCCGCTTGGTGATCGCCGCCTCCTGTCGCTCAGCGGCATCGGGCGAGAGGAATGACTCGATGGCCGCTTCCGCGACGAGCGACCGCGAAAGATCACGTCGCGCCGCATGTTCGACCAGCCTGCTCATCGCCTTCGGATCGAGATAGACGGACAGGCGTTGTTTGCGGGGTGACTTTGCCATCCGAGCCTCACATATCCACGCCGTCGCCGGGGTCGAGCGACGCCTGCCGCGCAATGCCTTGCATGAGGCGCGTCAGGCGACGATTGCGGGCAACATCGTCCTCCACGTCGTCGAGGTGATCGATCTCGAATTCGTTCTCGGTCGATGGCTTCACGACCGGCTCGACGCGACTGAGCTCGGGTTGCCGACGACGCTCGGATTCGGTCAGGTCCGCATCCTCGACGGCGGGCGATAATGTGGCTTCGGCAATCCCGGGACGGGAAGGCAGAGGCAGCTTGGTCCAGTCGTCCGGTCTCCCCTCCACTACCGCCACCAACGCCGGAGGCGGCAGGATACGCTCCCGGAAGCGAGCATCCTCATGATAGCGCGCCTTTTTGGCGCGGATCGGCGGCGCACCCGAGACCATGACGATCTCGTCGGTGGAGGGAAGCTGCATCACTTCACCTGGCGTGAGCAGCGGGCGAGCCGTCTCCGAGCGGGAGACCATGAGATGACCGAGCCACGGCGACAGCCGGTGGCCAGCATAGTTCCTCATGGCCCTCATCTCGGTCGCTGTTCCCAGCGCGTCGGACACGCGCTTGGCGGTGCGCTCATCATTGGTGGCGAAGCTCACCCGGACGTGGCAGTTGTCGAGAATTGAATTGTTGGCGCCGTACGCCCTCTCGATCTGATTGAGGGATTGAGCGATCAGGAAGCTTTTCAGGCCGTAGCCGGCCATGAAGGCGAGCGCCGACTCGAAGAAGTCGAGGCGGCCAAGCGCCGGGAACTCGTCGAGCATCAGAAGCAGCCGGTGCCCTTTCGCCCTCACCTGGAGATCTTCGGTCAGGCGGCGACCGATCTGATTAAGGATCAGGCGAATGAGCGGCTTGGTCCGGTTGATGTCGGACGGCGGCACGACGAGGTAGAGTGTCGTCGGATGCTTGTCGTCTACAAGATCGCTGATGCGCCAGTCGCAGCGGCGCGTGACCTCGGCCACGACAGGATCGCGATAGAGGCCAAGGAACGACATGGCGGTGGAGAGGACGCCAGAGCGCTCGTTGTCGGATTTGTTCAAGAGCTCCCGCGCGGCGCTGGCGATGACCGGATGCGGACCCGCTTCACCCAGATGCGCCGTTTTCATCATCGCCGACAGCGTCGATTCGATCGGACGCTTTGGATCGGAGAGGAAACCGGCGACGCCGGCAAGCGTCTTGTCCTTCTCGGCGTAGAGGACATGCAGGATCGCGCCGACCAGAAGGGCATGGCTGGTCTTTTCCCAATGGTTTCGCCGCTCGAGCGAGCCTTCCGGATCGACCAAGATGTCGGCAATATTCTGAACGTCGCGGACTTCCCATTCGCCGCGGCGGACCTCGAGCAGCGGATTGTAGGAAGAGGATTTTGGATTGGTCGGATCGAAGAGCAGGACACGGCCATGCCTGCCACGGAAGCCCGCGGTGAGTTGCCAGTTCTCTCCCTTGATATCGTGAACGACGGCTGAGCTCGGCCAGGTCAGCAGTGACGGGACGACGAGGCCGACACCCTTGCCCGAACGTGTGGGCGCAAAGCACAGCACGTGCTCCGGTCCGTCGTGGCGCAGATAGGCGCCGTCAAACCGCCCAAGCACCACTCCATCGGAACCGAGCAGGCCAGTTGCCTTGACCTCCTGCTTGTCGGCCCAGCGGGCGGAGCCGTAGGTCTCGACCTTCTTGGCCTCGCGAGCCCGCCAGACCGACATGCCTATGGCGACGACGACGCAGGCGAAACCACCGGAAGCCGCGATAAAGGCTCCCTCCACGAAGATCGACGGCGCGTAGGCATCAAAGCCATACCACCACCAGAAGAAGGACGGCGGAAGGTAAAACGGAAAGCCGAGGACACGGAACCATGGCCTGCCGAGCTCGGGCTGGAAAGCCAGGCGCCAGGCCACCCACTCAGACGCGCCCCAGGTCGTGAAAAGCACGATCGCTATGACCGCGAGGATCTGGCCCCAGAGTATCTTGGTGGCGGACATAGAAGCGGTCCTTTCTTCAACATGAGGTTAGAGGCCGAGGCCTCGCTTGCGGCCAAAACTCCAGTCGATGCCGTCGTCATTGCGAGCGACGCCAGAGACGTGGCGGCCAAGATGTTTTTCCAGGGACGGCGTCCAAGGCACCAATTGGAAACCGAGGCCGTCATCGATCATGGCAAAGCGGCCCGACGCGAGCGTGAAGCGTTGCCGATAGGAACCGGCTACGAACTCGCCGCCGCGGGCGCGGTTGAAGGGCTGGCCGGTTTCGGCCGAGAGCTTTTCGCCGAGCGCTTCCAACTCGCGGCGACGCAGCGTGTCGATCAGGTTGCGGGTGAAGGTTGTGCGTTGACCATGCCGCTCGCCGAGGCCCTGTTGGACGAGATGGTCGGCGCGACGCTCCATCGCCTGCCGCACCTCGGCCCCAAAGCCGCCTTCCGACAACGCAATCGGTTCGCGGGCGATATTCTGGCGGTCGAGCCAGGTCGCGCCGGTGGCGGTGACCTGGCGTTCAATATCGAGATCCGAACGGACAGCGAGTGCTGCGCGCCCATGTCCCTGCGCGTCATGGAACTTGCGCAGCTCGACGATGGAACCCGTAGCGCTGTCGCCTGCCGCGTCGAGATCGGACAGCTTGATGTGATGTGTGCGGCCGTCGGTGCCATCGACCACGGCATACGTGCTACCCGTCAGCTCATCGTCAAGGCCGCGGTCGACCAGCCGGCCAACGATCGGCGTGTCGAGGCGCTCCGCCGCGAGCACATAACTCGCTGCGCCGCGCTCGATGCCCTGCTCTGTCAGGGCGCGGTGCATCCGCTTGATGATGTCACCGCGCTCACCAAGCTCGCGCAGCGTCGCCTCGGCCTTGTCGTCGATCATCCATTGGCCCGGGCCGACCTGTTCGGCAAGGCCAAGGGTTTCGAGCTTTCGCATCCGCCCGACCTTCAACACGTGATACTCGTCGGGCTGGGCGTTCGGGTTGGCGGCAAGGTCGATGACGCCTGTGTGGCGCCCATCGCGAACAAGCTGCCGGTCAAGCTGGGTCCAGCGCTCGGCTTCGACCTGGCGCTGCAAATTGCGACGGATGTCGAGATCGCTGCGCGGGCCGAGCTCCTGGGTAACGAGATCGGCCGCGCGGGCGCGCATCCCCTCCTTGATGTAGTCGCGCGAGATCACGAGATCCTGCCCGTCATCAGTGTGGCCGCGCAGGATGATGTGAAGGTGCGGGTTGTCGGTGTTCCAGTGATCGACGCCGGCCCAATCGAGCTTCGTGCCGAGGTCCTTTTCCATCTGCCCCATCAGATCGCGGGCGAAGGATTTGAGATCCGTCATGTCGACGGCATCTTCGGGCGAGACGATGAAGCGGAAGTGGTGCCGATCATCGCCGCACCGCGCGGCGAAAGCACCGCCATCCACCTCCCCGGCCTCCGGCCCGAAGAGCCTTGCCTTCTCCCCGTCCCGGGTGACGCCCTCGCGGCGCAGATAGGTGAGATGGGCGGCAAGCGGCGCTGCGCGCACGTGATGACGCACCAGCCGTGTCTTGATGATCACGGTGCGCGAGCGGCTGGTGAGGAGACGATTGGCGCGCACGCTCGCCGAGCGGCCACGCCCGAAGGTCGAGCGATTGCCCGGACTGATCCGGCCGGTGCGAGAGATACGGGCGCCGGCCTTCTGGGCGGCGGCAAGCGCCTGCGCGATGAAGGGCCTGGCGCGCTGGGCGCCAGACGAGCGGATGCGGCCGGGCCGGATTCGGAAACCATCCTCACCGTTCATCGCGAAGATCCGCACATCGTATCAAGGCACGGAAATCACGGCGAAAACAGTGTTCCGGCGGGGTGCGCCAAACCTTCGCACCTCGCGGAAATCCTGTATAACCTCTTGAAACAACACAACCGATCGACGCCGCACCTCGCGGCCTTTTATCTCGCCATCTTCCGCTTGTTCTGCACACCTTCCGCCCCCATCCACGCCTCGGTGCGCTGGGGCTCGCGGTTGCGCGAAGACGCCCGCGCGCGCTCATGGCTGGATCCTTTCGCCCGCTCGCGCCACGAAGAGGCCTTCGGACAGCGGCACGATGGCGGAGACATCGCGCACGGCGGGTGCGGAACTCGCGTCATTTGGTGGTCGCTTGGCCGGCACGAGGTCGACAGCCTCTATGCGATCCGGCTGACCGACGAAGAGCGAGCCGTGTTTCCACGGAATGGCCTCGACAGACGTAACGGCGAAAGGGCGCACACCCTCGCCTTCACCGACCAGGGGGGCGAGCGTCGCGACATAGGCGCGGGTCTCGGCCGGTAACGGACGCCCAGTGAGGTAGGCTTCGTAGCGTGCGGGTCCAGCGTTGTAGGCGGCCAGAAACCCCGGTGAGCCGAAGCGATCGCGCAGTTCGCGCAGATACGCCGTTCCTGCCAGGATGTTGTCCCGGGGATCGAACGGATCGAAGCCAAGCGACCAGCGGGCGCGCAGATAATCCCATGTGCCGGGCATGATCTGCATCAAGCCGCGGGCGCCTGCGCTGGACACGGCGCGCGCATCGCCCGCACTCTCCTTGCGCATGATGGCGCGTATCAACGCGGTCGGAACGCCGAAGCGGTGCGAGGCTTCACTGATGTGCGCACCGAAGTGATCGCGTTGCGACGACCGCGCGACGGCCAAGTCCTGCGCGACTGTCTCCGCCGGCGTGACGGTCGCGACGGACAGGCCGCAAAGGAGGAGCAGAGCCATGCGCCGGGCAGCACGAAACGGCCCGGGCGCACCGCGATGGCTCGTCGATGGACGGCGAGCGCGCATCGTTCAATCCTTCTCGCTACGGTCGCGCGGGCGCGCCCAGTGCAGCGACCAGGACGTTTTGTCGTCGCCGTTGCGAAAGAGGCTCGCGCGTATCGGCTGCGCGAAGGTCGGGTCGTCGAGCTGGATCGAGACATAGTCACCAGCCTTTTCGCTGGAGCGTTTCCAGCCGGCACCAATCTCGGGGCCGTCCTCGCTTCCGGCGTGAATGCGGTAGTCAGGCGCATTCTCCGTTTCACTCGCCTCCGCCGTCACAATGGCGACATCGAGGTTGAGACTGAGCGTGTGGATACGTCCGTTATAGCCAGTCTTCTGGCGCGTGAATTCCCCGATCTGTTGCATGTCAGGCTCCTGTTTTCAGTGGTGCGGTGATGAAGGCTGGCGGCGCGACGCGCGCCGCCGGTCGCGCGCCCAACGCGTTGACGCGCGCCATTCGAAGCGCCCGTTTTTCCCCTCGTCGGTCCACAACGGGACGGCGCGACCGATGATCTGGGCTGTGGAGATGAGGCCGAAGTAACGGCCGTCGAGGCTGTCGCGGACCTGCCAATTCATCAGGAAGACTTCGCCGGTCGGGATGCGGCGGCAGCCCTGCCAGACGGGCAGGTCACGGCCGGCCCGATCACGCTCGAGCGCCACGCCCGCCTCGACGCCATCGACAGTGATGGTGAGGTTCGAGCGACATACACGCTGCCCGGCAACGCCAAGGATGCGCTTCAAGAGTGGCACGCCCCTCGGCAGATAGCCGCGATCAGCGAGGAATGCGGCGAGTGGCTCAGGCGCCTCGACGGCCACAAGATCGGTGACCTCGAACGGTCCAAAGAAGTCGATCGTGTAGAAGCCGATCGGTGCGCTAGCTGACGCATTCCAGATGAGCTTCGTGGGCATCGAAGTGAGGCCGGGATAGCCGACGCCCATGGCAGCGAGAACGCTAGCGACGATGATCCGGGCGCGCGTCACGGCTCGATCCTCTTGCGCAGCAGGAAGGCGCGATGTTGGTCGAGTTCGTAGCTGCGCGGCGCGTGGCCGGCGGTTATCCGGTTGTGGATGTGCCGCCAATGATCGAGCGACACCGACTCAGGCTCGATGTCGAGGCGCTGGATGGCGTCGATCGCCTGCAGCACGCGTTCCACCTTGGGCCAGCTCTCGACCTTCAGAAGGATGTCGCCGCCGGGGCGCACGAAGGGCAGTGTCTGATAGGCTTCGCAAGACGCGACCGCACGCACGATATCGATGCGTGAGATGATCGTTCCGAAGTCGTTCGCCGCCCAGCGAACGAACGCGAAGACCGTGCCGGGGCGATAGGACAGGATGCGCCGGCGACGATCGACGATCTGTTCCTGGGCGTGCGTGCCGAAGCGTATCCAGTTCTCAATTTTCTTCTCGACCCAGGTCAGTTCGACATGGACGAGATCGTCGCGAGCGTGGTGCTTGGCCGGGAAGGCGTCGCGCATGCGAGGAGCCGCGATGCCGGTCATGAAGGTTCTCCTGATGTTGCCGGGAATTTGCGCGCGAGCTTCTCGCGCAGCGTGTTGGCGACAATGCCGTCGTGCTCGAAAACGGCGATGCAGTCGCGCTCCTGAGTCGTCATGTCGGTGGTCGGGCGCACAAAGAAAGGTCGCGAACTGATTTCCCTTGCAGGTCAATTCACCGGCGAGAAGCAGCGTCAAAGGTGCCTTGCCAACACCGCTCTTTTGATTGAGGAGTGCGACGATCATCGGGTGCCTCTCGAGCGCGGATCAAGAGGCGGAGTCGGAGCTTCGGAAGCGTTGGTTGCCGTGTCGCGGCCACCAGAAACCGTTGGCTTTTTCGGGGTCTTGTTGGTGGTTACGCTGAGTGCGTTGCTGGCTCGCCGTCCGAGCCTCTGCACATCGCGCGCGCGCTCTTCAAGGTTAGATTCTGGGTTAGAGTCTAAGTTAAGGGCGCGATTTCGGCTTTGCTTTCCGAGGGTTAGGCCCCGTTTGGGTTCCCGATAGCACGAGCCTGCGGTTCCCGATGGCACGATAGGTCCGGTTCCCGATAGCACGATGCCGTCCCCAGGCTTTCCACAGGAGCCAATCCGCTCGAAAGCGAGCAGCGTCCGGCCACCCATCTCCACTTCGAGGAAGAGCGTGTAGCCGGGCAGCGGCTGGCGGCGGATGATGTCGCGCAGCTCGAAGGCAAAGCGCTTGTGGGGCGACAGGCTGCCGGATTTCTGGTGAAGGTGACGGAAGTCGAAGCGCCAGCCGTCGGGCTGGCGTCCGCCATGCTTGCGCACCAGTCGATAGAGCCAGCGCTCCAGCCCGCCAGTCAGGGCGAAATAGGCGCGATCGATCGTCAGCACGAGCGCGTCATCGAGGACTGCCTGGTAGAACCAGTCGGGGACGATCAACTCGATCCCCGCGGGTTTGCCATGGCGATCGATGCGCTCCTGCCACTCATTGATCCATGAGAAGCGGTGACGCCGGCCTTCGGCGGGCTGACGGATTGTCGTCGAGACGGTGGTCGACTGCAGCCGGTCAAGCCCCGCCTTCAGGCGCTGATAGTCGCGCAGGCTCTTGCCGCGGCCGACGAAGGTGAGAATCTCATAGGGCGTGGCAGCCATCAGGCGCGAGGTGCGAAGGCCGGCGTCGCGCGCCTCGACGATCTGGCTCGCGGCCCAGATCAGGATGTCGGCGTCCCAGATGGTCGCCATACCATGATCGGGTACGGCTTCGACCCGGATCGTGACGTTGCCGGCCATGAAGTCGATTGGCGCGACGCGATGGGTCTTGGAGAGGGAGAAGAACGGATAAGCCATGAGATCCTGCGCGTCTCGTGGGGCGAAGTCGCCAGGCAGCGCCCTGAACAGGTCGAGCTGCCCGCGCTCCGAAAGGGATGGGTTTCGCGCCACCATTTGGAAATCCGCGCGCGGTCAGCGTGCGTATTGTCCGCCGTGCGTCGGCGGCGTCGGCGTGTGACGCTTGGCCGGCAGGACCGACCCACGCGGATCGGATGTAGACGTGACAGCGCCGCGTTCGGCCCAAGCCTGAAGATCGTCGACGGCATAGACGACACGGCCGCCGAGCTTGCGGTAGGAAGGACCAGTGCCATAGGTACGGTGCTTTTCGAGCGTGCGGGCGGACAGGCTGAGGAAATCCGCGGCTTCCTTGGTGCGCAGGAAGCGCGGCGGCAAAACGGCGATATCGGGTCGCATGGGTCGAACCTCCGTGGGGTTTTGGGCAGCCGCTGGCGTTCAGCGGTGGACGGAGACCACGGTGGCGGAGAGTAAGCTTCGTCAGGGATGGGGAAGTTGAGGGGGGCTAAAACTCCACCCCTTTTGCGCGGCCAGACCCGCTAGGATCGACGGCGATGACGCAGGATTTGCAAATAGCCGCCGCCGATCATGGCGGTGGCGCCTTCGACGAGACCGATCACCGCATCGCGCAGCGCGGAGGTTTTCCAAGGATCGGCGGCGACGCGCTTAAACCCGTAAAGCGCGATCGCAATGTCGCGGTAGCTCGCGCCATTCGAGTGGCCGTCAGCGGCCTGTATCATCAGTCGAAAGCGGCGGCGCTGCTGCGGGGTCATCCGCGTGTCCGAAGGTGTGGGGCGCCCCTGCAAGGAACGCCAGAAACGGGTGAGTGCTTCGATCCGTCCCAACGTTTCTGCATCCAAAGGGATCAACGCCGCCAAAGCGCCGTGCGGCTCACTACCGGGCAGGAGCAGAAGTTGAGTGGCGACGCCTGCACTATGGACAGTGTGGCGTCCTTCCGCGCTGTCGCGGCTAACGCCCATGCCGGTCAACGGAGCCGATCGCAAGGACGACAGGAATTCCGGCGCCGGCACGAGAGAAACCACAGCTGGATCGACGTCAGGCGACCAGAAAACGTCTTGCGCCAAGGCGGACAAATCCGGCGTGGCCGGGAAATCGCAACCCCCACTGCCGCTGGGCCTCAGGGTGGAAGGGTGCCTTTTCGGATCTTGTGGTCAAGAGCGCTTGGTAGTGCCGTTGATAGGGTTCGTGACGCCGCAGACACTCCCAGGCGAGCCCTTCGATGGGTAATGTATCGAAATAATCATAGCTGGCATTGTCTCGCCAATGCGACGTATCCGGCCTCATCCAAGAATTCCTCGCAAACAACGCGTAGACCCCGCCTCCAAACGATTCCGGGTTGTAGCGATTGGCGGAAGACCCTTGCCGGGCATCGGGTGATGCCACTTCGGCATCACCAGCGAACCACAGGCGCTGTGGTGCTAGTTGCCGGGTCGGCGCAAAAGATGACGGTAGCCTGCACGCGCCATCCAGCGCGCTCGCGCCAGATGGCTGTCATGGATTCGCCGGGCGCGTTGTGACTCCTTCGTCAGATCAATGCCGAAGAGGATTTCAACAACCTCGCGCCAGTCCGCGCCGTCGTCGGCGGCGTCAAGCAGGCGCACATAGAGCTTGACGTGTTCCCGATCGTATTCGGTGAGTTCGTCACTGGTCGGCGCGGTTTCGTCAAACGGCTCGATCATCGCTTGCCTCGTCTTCACAGAGTGAAAGCCTGCATTTTATAGAAACAACGGCGCCGACGGAGGATAGCTGAGAAGCATCAGGCGATGCGGTTTCGGCATCGCTCTCGAAGTGAACCGAACCGGACGGCCGCGGAAGAAGGCCCGGCCTTCCGGCCGAGGCCGGCGCGGGTCCTCAGTCACCCCGCCGCACGTTCGGGCGGGACCAGATGAGCGAGAAAACCCTCACCTTCGTCGTCGTCGCGTAGATCGGGGCGTTGAGTTCGGATCGTCGAGCTTGAGACCCAGGTAGTCGCGACAATTGCTGGAAGTTTCGACCATGCGGCGCCCATCTCGGCGCGTCCGACCACCCCCGGTGGCTGGGAGCGTTCTCGCGAGTGGCGCGTGTGTCTGGGACGATGCGCACCTTCTTTGCCTGGACACTGAGGGTGGAAATTGATGGCCGCCGTTGCTGCAGTCGGCCGCTTTGCGAGCCTGCGGCCCTGCTCTGCACAGGCAGGATTGGCGGGGAGCGAGGGGAAGTTCCTCGCTTCCGATTGGGTCGACAAGGGTATCCGCAGTCGATTGGAACGATCAAAGCTAAGCTTACCCTTATAATGTCGTGCACGAGATTTGGATTTTACAGAGAAACGTACTATTTGCCTCAGCGGCGGGACGGAGAAATCAAACGTCGCTCAATTCGTCCGACACAATAAGAGGAAGTTATATGACCACTGCTCTCCAACAAGACGGCCAACTGGATACCGTGTCGATAGCGGCCGACATCGTTGCCGCCTATGTGTCGAACAATCCACTGCCGGTCGGCGAGTTGCCGAAATTGATCGGTGATATCCATGCCGCTTTGAAAGGTATCGGCACGCCGGCGACGGAATCTGTGGTCAAGCAGGAACCGGCAGTATCGATCAGGAAGTCGGTGACGCCGGACTTCATCATTTGTCTGGAAGACGGAAAGAAATTCAAATCGCTCAAGCGGCATCTTCAGCATTTTAACCTCACCCCTGACCAATACCGGCAGAAATGGAACCTGCCCTCCGACTATCCGATGGTGGCGCCGAATTACGCGGCCACGCGTTCGGCCCTGGCGAAGGCATCAGGGCTCGGGCGCAAGGCGGCTGCGCCCACTCCTGCCGCGGCGGAAAAACCAAGACGAGCTGCTCGTGCGGCAGCAGCGAGAACAACTGCGGCAGCCGTCAAGTCGCCGCTGAAGAAGACGCGCAAGGCGCCAGCCAAAGCCTAGCGCGCTGCACCTGCGCACGTGCCAGGCTGTGTGGACCTGAACATGGCGAAGCCCTGCCTTGCGGCGGGGCTTCGTGTCAAGTCGGATCACTCTGCGGTGCGGCGGGACCAGATGAGCGAGAAGTCGCCCTCGGTGTCGGTCTCGACCAGGCTCGCATAGATCGGAGCGGGGAAGCTGGGATCGTCGAGCTTGACGGAGTGGTAGTCGCGTCCCTCCCGCGAGGTCTTCTTCCATGCCGCCCCGAACTCGGTGGCGCCGGCGAAGATGCGGAAGTCGGGACCCTTTTCATTCTCGCCATCGGCCGGGGCGAACGTCACCGTCTTGACGTTGAGATTGAGGGTCTTGACCGAGCCGGAGAAGCCGTTCGCGGTGCGCGAGAATGTGCCGATCGTAGCCATTGTGGTGGTTCCTTCTGTTGTTCTCGGGCCGCGCCCATCGCGGCCTCGATGGTGGTCGTGAGACCGGAGACGATCGGTCCGCACCCCGAAGGGGCTGAAACGAAGTGAAAGACGGCGGCGCGAGGGTTTCTTGGATCGCGAGGAATGGACGCGCAGCGGCCAGGGGAAGAAAACGCAGCGACGTCGTTGCGGGAAGACGATCGAGACTGAGCGCAGCGAAGGCGGTCTTCGGTCAGACCCAATCCATTCGAGGACGCCGTGGGCGTGGCTTGGAAGGACTACCCGGGAGGAACGCCACATTGCCCAAGATCAGTCACGGCCATTGTCGCTTGCGCCGCGGCGCTTCTCTATTTCGGTCAAAGACGCTTCCTCACGCGCCATGGCGATGTTGGTCCTACTCCAACCGGTGAAGAAGGAACGTCTTGCTTCCCCAATCTTTGGGCTGAATCGTCATCGCGTTCGGGGCGGCTCCAAAGCGACCAATTAATTGCTGAGGGCAGCGGCTTCCAAGTCGCCAAATGCCGTGACGATTTCCTGTCTCACGTCGCTTCGATGCAAGTATGATTTGAGATCGAAGCCGAGGATAGCCGCGTCACACCTGAGCCTCCACCGCATGGCCGAATGATCCCGCTGCGGTCGCGCCTCACGCACGGGTGAGCCATTGCTGGGAAAGCGCCCCCTCCACGCCGGATTTCTGATGCCGAGGTGATGTGCTGCGTGACTTCCCCGATAAGAGTGGTGCAAATTCCCGGTTCGAGCATTGGTTTGCACCGAATTCCGTTCCTTGACGCGATGACAGTGTGGAATCGCCTGTGCCATAAGGCCAGTCGTTGAACTCACTCAGAAGGGATGGAAATGATGGCTGTAAACACGATCGATATTGCCGAACGCCTTGCAGACGCGCACGGCCTGTCGAAAACACAAGCGAAATCCGTGGTCGAGGATGTGTTGAAGGGCATTGCGGAAGCCGCAGCCAAGGGCGAGGAAATCAGCCTCAATGGCTTCGGCAAGTTCAAGGTACAGAACAAACCAGCACGTGATGGCCGCAATCCGTCGACTGGCGCCACGATCAAGATCGCCGCATCGAAGAAGATCGTCTTCCAGCCGGCAAAGGCTCTCAAGGACTCGGTGAACGGCTGATCAAATAGTGACGATACATCTTCTCTGATGGTAACGCCCTGTCCTGTTGGGCAATGGTGTCTCATGCCAAGATCATCAGCTTCTCATTGCTGCCGTTCTTAGGTCGAGGTCCTTGGCCGCGCCAATGGCGCGGCCGGAAAATTCTCCAACAGAAAGATGGCCGGAATCGCACGGCGGCTCCGGCCATCGCGCTTACTCGGCGGCGATGTTGAAGGGTTCGCGCCCCTCGGCTAGGGCGCTGCTGTCGGCGAGCGTAGCGTTCGTCGTGTCCGGCTCGGGGTCTTCGGACTCCAGTTCAGCAACCACGGCCGATCTGGCGTCACCTTCCTCGTCTTGCCGCTCAGCGAACACCGCAGGTTCTGGGGTTCGCAAGACTGCGGGCAGCCATCCGGTCCCGGCGAGCAACTGCTCGGCGACTTCCGCCATTGGCTGCTTTTTCAGGTCCGACAGCCTGTCTGCCGCCTCTTCGCTGGCAGCTTCGCGCACGGCGTCGAGGATATGTGCCTTGGTGATACGCCCGAGATACGTCCGGACGGTCGGCGTCCAATGCGCCGTCATGTCGAGGTTGACCGCCGTCGCCAGCCTATCCGCAGTCGCATGGGCGCGGGGCTTGCGCTCCCAAGGCTGCTTTACGGCATTGACGGTAAGCGAGGCGCAATGGGCGAACATCGCTATGACGCTTGCATGGTCGAGTGAGGCGATGAAACCCCACAGGTCAGCCACATCGCGAGGCATGTCCGCAGCCCACCCCGCATGTCGATCCGCCAGTGCCTTGCCCGCCGCCGTGTCCTCGATGCCGTCCGCATGACCGGCGAGATAGACGCTGGTTGGCCGGATTTCGAGGCAGTGGGCTTCCGCACCCTGGTAGAAGGTCTGCGCGGCAAGAGTATGGGTAACCGCGACAAGGGCGATGTCCGGCTGTTCGCCAAGCGCAAGGCGAAGCCCAAGCGTCCGATGAGCGGTCAAGTCGCGAATGAGAAGGTCCGACAACGGCTTGCCGTCGTCCTCCGCTTCTTCATCGTTCCCGCCAACGGATTCCGAGCCATTGCCGTCTTGGATGATCTCGCCATCGTCATTGGCGGCGTAGTCCTCACCTTCTGGCCGCGTTTCCGCTTCCGATCCCGCTTGCTCATCCTCGGCGCGGATGAAACCACGTTCGATGCGGGCCGTTCCGTCATGGGAAAGCACGACGAACACACCGCCACGCGAAACAATATCAGGATCGTAGGCATGACGCAGCGCGTCGATGCGCTCGATCTCAGCTTCAGGCTTGCCGAAGCTTTGATCGACATCGTCCGGTAGTTCCTCGGCGCTATCCCATTCCTTCGTGAGCCGGTTGAACTCGTCGGATGCCGTTGCGTAGGCGGCTTTATCTTCTTCCGACAAATCCACTGGCTGTGGGTAAGTGCGCCGCAAGCCGTTTGCGTGCGGGTAGTCGATATGAACATCCGCCCATTTCCAGCCCTCAGCCTGCCTGACGGTTTCGGCGATACCTTGCAGCTTCGCGATCACCAAGCGGTCAAGCAACGCGGCATCCTCGTAGAAGCCGCCGCGATCCTCCGTGAACAAGTCTCGGAGGATGGCGCCTCCGGCTTCGAGGTAGGCTTCCGCGCCGATGAAGATGGCGCGGCGGTCGGTTGCCGCAACATGCGTCCGCGTTAGCTCGCGACGGATGATGTAGGGCTCGCGATTGTACGCGAGGTTGTCGAAAACGTGCTCCTGCCGGGCGTGATCGTCGGTGATGGCGAAGGCCATCAGATGGTCGAGGGTCAGATCGCCATCGCGGTAAACCTGCATCAGCTTGGGGCTGACCGCGCCCAACCGCAGGCGCTGCCGCACAACATGCGCGGTAATGCCGAAGCGGGCGGCGATTTCCTCCGCACCCCATCCGCGTTCCTCGTGAAGCTCGCGGAACGCCTCAAACTGATCGGCAGGATGCATCGCCTCGCGGGTGATGTTTTCGTCCAGGCTGATCTCATGCGCATCGTTCACGGTATCGACCACGCAGCGGATCGGCTCGGTCTTCTTGATCTGCTTGCGCTTCGCGCGCAACAACTGCGCCAGCCTGCGGCCTTCGCCGATGCTGACAAAGTAGAAGCCGGTTTCCGCACCCTCGCCGTCAAGCTCGGGCTCTATCACTAGGTTTTGGAAGATGCCTTTTGCGGCAATGCTGGCCGCGTAGGCTTCGATGATTGCCTCGCTGTGTGGGGTCTTGCGTGCATTGCGAGGCGACTTCTTCAGCTTGTTCAGCGGAATGAAAACCTCCGTGCCGTTCTCGCTGGCAGTTGCGGTCTTCGCTCTCGTTTCATTGGTCGACATGGTTCTGGTCCTTTCCCGTTACATGCCGAAGGCATGCCCCTCGGCATGCCTTCCGGGGGCGCGTGAGCGCGCGGCAGAGAGGGGGGCGAATGCCGGCGAGCGGAGCTGGGCTGCGCGTCGAGCGGGGCGGACAGGATCAGGTCAGGCGATGGGGATTATTCGCCGCCTTGCGAGCGGGCGGCCTCGCTCTGCCGCAGGCGGCATTTGCGGGGGAGAGATGGCTGAGACCATCTCTCCCCCGTTTGCCCTCATGGGGACAGATAAATGACCTGACCGACCGATAAACAGCTTCCGACAGTATGCTAAGAGACACGTTTCCGGTTGGCCTTCCCAGGCCGGACGGTGAACGACAGAAGGATAATCGTCTTAGCTTGCTAGCGCACGAAAAGACCTGCCAAGAGCGGTATGTTCACCGAGGGTAGGCGAGACTCATCAAGCCCATTTTTCCGATAGTATGCGAGGAGACGGTTTCGCCCTCGGCTGCCGCGCTCAAGCGGAAGAAAGCGCATCGCGTTACGTCGGAAAATCTTGTCGCAAGCATCTTCAGACAGATGGCAGTCCGTCCGCAGGAAGGCGTTGATGCTTTTAATGTAGTGGTCGTATCCGGCTTCCTTCCCCAGCATGATCCAATCGCTCCCGAAGAGGATGTGGTCGCAGCCGGGGTCAAATTCCGCCAACCAGCGTCTGAAGGAGGAAGCTAGTGACTTCCTGACATCAGCCCTGGCCGTCAGAACTTCGGAGAAATAGCTGATATCGGCAACCACATTCTGCTGCGGCTGAGACTTGATAAACTCACCGAGCCGCCACTCCCAACTGCCCTCGGGCAAAGGCATATTTTCGCGGCCAGCAGACCGGGCATCGAAACCGCCAAAATGTGCGAGGCAGACCCGCAATGTCGGAAACTTCTGAAAAACTGAAATCCAGTAAGCGGGATCACCCCGTTTTGCATAGTCAGGGCCAGAGCCATTCGACGCATAACCATGGGTAAGGATTGGAGCATCAAGCTCGACGCACAAACGGTATAGATCGCGAAGAGCTGCATCCAGCTGCTTACTCGGCACAAAGCCCAAGGCCTTGACCGTTCGCACAGGATAAGGCGGCTCGTTGTCTGAGGCGCGAAATCCCATGGGCGGATAAAGTTTCGCCCCGACAAACCCGTGCTCGGTTAGGGCAGTGCGAACTGTCGTCAGCGAGCTAACGGGGCTTTTACCTGCGCGATAGGCAACCTCTCGCAATGGGTCAAACCCCATGTAGCCATGAAGCACAGACCCGCTCTTTGCCATTCGTTGCGAGATGCAATCCATCACGACCATCTGCCTCGGCAGGGGTGAGGAATCGACGTCCTCATAAAGCCATTCGTCATAGTCCACCAAAGCGGGGGTCAGCATGATTGGCCGGAAACCCTGTCGTACCGTGTCCGTTACAAGCCGTTCCACCAACACATGCCGATAAAGCCGAAAGAGGCTGAACCAATTCAGGTAATGCCCAACGGCATCTGTGCGACCAAACGCTTGTTGGCTTGCTGAACGGGCGCGTGCTGTTGAAAGAGGCTCGTTCGCGCGAAGAGACTTCATAGGCTCCCCGAGCAAATAGTTTAGGAATTTTTCCTCCGGCAAGGGCGATCGATTGGTTAGGTCAGAAGACCCTGCCGCAATGACTGCACGTCTCCCTTTGCGATCGAGAAACAGCAGATGCTGCGTAGTATCCTCGATAGCTGCTGCACGTGCCTTCGCAGCGGATAGCGCCGTTGGCATGCCCCGTCGGCCGGTCCTCAGGTACGCAATCTCTTGGTCGGCACTTGGCGCCTTGTCAGCTCCGAGCAGCCGCAGGATGAGCTGAATGAACTCGTCGGTGACATCGGGATCACGGACCGCCAGGATTCGGGCCGCTGATTGCTTTGGAAAGTCCTCGAAGACGACCTGCCTGAGGAAGCGCGTTGCTGGCAGATCGGAAGCGTTGAAGACGTGGCAGTGAGCATCGATTAAGGGAAGGCCCCGACCCAGCTCGGATGGGCTTTCAGGCGTACAACCTGCAGCGATCGCAACTATAGACAAAGACGTCTGTTTCAAAAAATCTCGACGATCCATTGAACCCCCACTCTGCAGCGCAACTGTTCTCGCCTTACGATTGACGCGCTTCTCGGCACTTTACCTTTATGGTCAATCGTCAATTTCTTCGCCGTCGTCATTTTCATCGGATCCTCGAGAAGGGTCTTCAACGTAGGTCTGACAGCCTTCGTTGAAGGATTGGCTGTTCGAACTACAATTGCTCTCGTCGCTGATCTGATTCTGTTCAGCCCAATCGTAGCCTGCCTTGTGGCCGGAACAGTCGTCGGTGCATTCATTGCCACCAAAAGTCTGCTGTGCGAGTGTGGGCGTTGATATCGCGGCGGTTATCACCACCGCCGCTAAGATTGCAAAACGTCGAATCTTCATTCGGATTTCTCCGTGTGTGTGCTTGGTTCACGCGGAATTCTTGTTCTCTTCGCCAACGTGTGGACGGACACGGCATCCCGGCCCACCGGGCCTACCGCCCGCTCTCGATAGAACACAAATTCGTAGCCGCATTCTTCCAGGATCGTACGAACCAACCCCGCATGCGGTAAAGACACCCAGTTGCCGCCTTGTCCTCCGAACGTCTGTAGATAAAATGCTCCGTCTTGAGCCGGGATTGTAGCTGCGCGTTCCACCACACGCCTAGAGTAGTAGTCAACGATTACAACTCCTCCAGCCACCCCCTTGCGAACAGGCCACTCGTCGTTTTCCAAGTCACACTGCACGAGGTGCGCTCGGCCCGGATTCCGGCAAGCGACCACATAGAGATCAAGCATGCGTCGGGCAAAGTGCAATTTGGACTTCTCTATATCAATGCCAATCACATTTCGACCTAACGACAGGAAAAGGGCAAAATGCCTGCCCTCTCCGCATGCGAGGTCGACAATTGGCCCAGATCTGGATTGTGCTATTTGCCTCGCTACTTTGGCGAGCTTCGGCGACGGGTCGGACCACGCCGATTGAAGCGGTTTGGCCATCGATCACTCCGCAGTGATTCGCAAAGCATTCAGTGTTTCGGGTGTGATTGTACCTGTGACTTTTAGGTTGTAGTCGGACTGCATTTTTAGCAGACCAGCCCTCATTTCCGGGCTCATCTTGCCGTCCAGTTCGCCATTGTAGTAGCCGAACGAGAGCATGGCGAATTGGACCTGAAGAACGATTTCCTTGAATTTGTTGGCGTTGCCGGGAAGCACCACCAAAGGCGCCGGCGCAGTCGCGGGCGCCTGGTAGGTCGGTGCTTGATAGACCGGTGCCGGCGCCTGATAGACGGGCGCTGGAGGCGGGTAGTAGGTGCCGCCCGCTGACGATCGGTGGCTACTGTGGGAACTATGACTGCTGTGGCTGCTGTGTGAGCTGTGGCCCGCCAAAGTGAATTTGTGATCCAGCTTAAAGATATCGAACAGCGATTTTGTTTTGCCACCATCGCTAGGTGGCGCAAGCGGCATTGCGACGCTTTCGATTGGCATGAACCCGGCAGCGAGCAAAGATGGGATCGTGAAAAGCCGCTTTTTCATGCGACACCAAACCTTTCGTATCCATGGGCCTTCGGATGCCATTCGAAGAAACCGCCGCACTCGGCCCGGAGACTACAGTCGGCACAATCTGAGACGTAGGTTCGCTTCCAGTCGGAGATCGTCGAAGGTGCAAAGGTCCGATAATTGGGAGGAACTGTGCAGAGCGGAAAATTGTAGAGCTTGGTCTCGATCCCGCGGCTGACGGCAAAATCCAGGGCCTTGCCGACCACGTCGAAGCCCCTGGAACTGTCGTAGAATAACGAGCTCCAATTCTGTCGACCGTAGCCGATGTTTTCGAGCTGCATGATCGCCCATTTGTTCACGAACGGCAGTGCGGTCGTCACAAATTTCGCCTGGTCAAACAGCTTGGGAGCATTGGGTTTCATAAGCACTGTGCGCAGTTCAATCTTGGCGCCAGCCTCGCAAAGAAGCGACAGGCTTTCCCTGACCTGGGCGAACGCACCTGGTTTCCCCACGATACGGTCGTGAACTTCTTGATCGCTCGAGTAAACAGGGATGCCCCAAAGGATGCGGGTCAAATCCAGACGACGAAGTTTAGCTAGGTCATGACGATCAAAATGCTGGGCATTGGTCAAGACGTGAAAATCGATGTCGCGACGAGCCAACATCGTTCTCTCTAGAAACTCAAACAGCTCCGTTTTGAAGAGCGTGGGCTCGCCTCCCGATATGCCGATGGTCGAATCTTCTGGCGACAAGAGCACGGCTGTTTCGAAGAATGGAAACATGTCTATGTGCTGCTTCTTCGGCGGCTGCGAACACATCACGCAGAGCTGATCGCACCGTTCCGTGATCAAGAGCGTGTTGTGTCGGGAATTCGCACGGATGAGGCGGTGCGCCGTCCCTCGCCAGGGCACGACAAACATCACATCACCATTCACCTCACTCGGATCGACACCAAAGAGACGAAGCTTGCCCATCGCGCCTGTGAAGTTAGCGGTGTCGGCGCTGGCGCTCTCCAACGCTGCGTCCAGCGAACCGGTATTGCTGCGGTCCTCCGACAAACCTTCGAACGACCTCAGGCGAACAACGTAGGGATCCACGACATCGGTTTCGATTTTGAGACGAAGCGGGATCATACATGCACTGGGATCATGTGATCCCCCCACAATGGCACGCGGGCCCAACTGGCTAGCGACTGCGTCGCCGCGTCATCGCGGCGATTGATGACCTCGACGACCTTGTCGAAGAGCGAAATATGCCTTTTGCAGAACCACGTCTCAGTGCGAGCCAGGTCGACGCGTCCGTCCCGTGACAGGTCATCGACGACGTCAGTTCCGCAGAAAGGTTGATAGACGCAGTGGATGCAGTCGGCGTCGAAGTTGTTGATCGACGATTGGTTCAGAAGCCGCACTTTGGTCTGATCGACCCCCTCGACAACCGTGCCAATCGACAGATCAACCCTTCCTATGCGCGAGAGCATCCGAGCTTCATCCGTCGGGTACAACTGCCCATCGTGATCGACGACGATGTAGTCCGAGGCGAAGAAATTTGGATTGCGCAGGTCGACATGGTCATCGGTTCCCGATCTGAGAAACCGACGCAGACACTGGCTGAAATAATATTCTTCGACATATCGGCCGGTGCGGTGATTGCGGTCGATAAGGTGGTCGATGAAATCGGAATGAAGCGCGTTCCATTTTGCTATTGAATTTGGATCGCTCTTTCGACGCCGCGCAAAACCTTGGTGGTTTATTGGCCGCAGATAGATCGATAGGATTCCGTGCCGCTCGAAATTATCGACCAGGTCGTTGAAATCTGGCGGCGCATCAACGTCTATCGTCGGCAAAGCTGAAACCTTGCCGGGGCCAAGGCGACGCACAGCCTCTGCCAGGTTGCCAAAGAACGTGTCGGTGACCAGAGGATCATGTGTGCGCTGACGCGTGTGGGTCTCGTGATTTCCGTCCAGCGAGGTGCTGACGAATGTGTCCGGCTGGTCAAGGAACGTCCACTCTCGCTCGCCCAACCGCTGCAAATTTGTGCAGACAACAAACTGGCTGTTCGGAAACTTTGAGCGGGTGAAAGCGCGAACCTGCTCAAGTAGGTCGGTCCGAAGCAAGGGTTCTCCGCCCTGAAACTCGATCTTGATCTCCGGACCTTTCATCGCGTCGATAAAGCCGAGCACGGCCCGCAATGTTTCATCATTCCAGTCGAAGCCCGGCGCGGTCTCCGGGGCGCGCGAAACCTGGCAATAGCCGCAGGTCAAATTGCAGCGAAGTGTGGGGACTAAGATAAGGTAGGACAGGTCTTGCTGCTTCGACTGCCTGCGTGCCCATCGATAGGCAAATGACGCCCAGTCGGGATCGCCTTCGCGTTCGAACGTCTGACCGTTTTCGCGGAGAAAATGGCGATCTGCAACGGACAGAGCGTCGCCTGCGTACCTCGCTAAAAAGTCCCGACTTCCCGAGAAGAATCCACCGGCATCATCGGCGAACAGAAATTCGCCGTTTGGGCGCTCTCGAAACTTAAGCGGCCAAATGTTCATTTCGCAGTGACCGCAGTGATCAACGCCTGTCGAAGCGGAAGGGTCTCGACGTAAATCTTTTCTCGATAGACCGTGTGCAGAACGCTCTTACGCACGTCGTCCAAATGGTGGGGCGGCAGAGAAGCTACCTCTATGCCCTCGGCCGATACTGAAAAGCGAAGTGACGGATACTGCACCTGAACGCGAAGCAATGCCCCTTCCACAAAACTTCGAAAGTTCTGTGGAATCTCGATTGTGACCCGCTCTAGATTGCTTTCTCCCACCCCGAAAAAGGCCCTCCAGCCCTTCGGCACTATACTTCATATTTCCGGTTCTGACATCAATGCAATTCGACTTGGGCGGATTTGCCAGTTGATCCTGGCCGACCGCATCGGTTGATGTTCAGCGATGAGCAAATCTGGTTCGGATCTGGTAGATGGGCGGTGGGGAGCACTCGAAGCTTGATATCCGGTACCCCGGCGCTTGATATCTAGGTACGCCGCCGATCGCCGAGCGAAGTTGCTTTGGCAGCCGTCGGCAGGTGAACGGCACCGAGGCCGCGAGGCTTGCGCTTGCACACCGTTTCCGCAATCCTGATGAAATGCGACGTTGGTTTACTGGGTCCGTGCTGACCGTGGCAAAAGAACGGTTGGCTCAAAAGCCTTCCGCCGCTGCGCAGGAATGGAAGCTGCTGTCGACGACTGCTGACGCCGAAGCTGTTCTCAAGACGTACTACCCGCCGCAGGAGTTGGAACGGCAGCGTGAGAATACGAGGCGGGCGACCGACCACGCCACCGCCTACATCGCCGCTGAGTTGCAAAAAGCAAAAGAGCGCCGAGAACGGCGCGACAGAAAACGATGACCCGCCCGTCCTTTGCCGAAGACCTTGAAAGTGCCGCGGATCGCATAGGGGACATCTCGCGGCCGGACCTGCAGATCATCCTTCGTCGCGCAGCGTTGATGCTCAGGAACGTTGCCGGCGTGTCCCTTGAGCCGGCGACTGAGGATGCGCTCAACAGCATAGCTGCTGAGATGAAGGTGGGCCGATCGGAGGTCATTCAGATTGTGTTGCGTGAGTGGCTGGAGACGAACGCCTATCTGCCGGTGCGCATGGTTGACGAGGAGAGCGAAACCGACGGTAGCGCATAGTGGCGGAGACGGCGTCCTTATTCGCTTTCCAGACGACGCGCCGCTGCCTCCTTGATCTCGGCGTTGGCGACCGTCGGCGCTCTATGTAAGACGGCGTATAAACCGCAGTCCTGCGCGCGTCCTCGACAGTGGACGTTTGTCGCACGTAGGACGGAGGAAATTCGCCCCCGCCGCGGGCGGTGAACGGGACAGCCGTAGGAGCGTCAGCATAGCGCCGGCCGCAGGACGGGACGCGGGACCGACTGTCCCCGTCCGCGGTGGTCCGCATGTTTTGCGTCGAAGCCGACCGGCGGAGATCGCGCGTGTTCCCGGCTCTCGACAGTCCGGCCGCTGATCGGCGACGATGCGATAGGATTGTCCAACCCAGCGCCGAGTTGGCCTGGACGAATTCGATGAGGTCTTGCATCCGTTCGCCCCTCAATTGCGTGGCAGCTTTGAATTGCGGCCGAGATGGAAATGTCGAAGCGCGATTTGGTGAAGACCATCATTGGCGGCTGGCTAATTGCCAACGCCTTTCTGCCGGTGCCGTACGCACTCGATGATGACAGCGCCACCGACGGAAGTGCATAGTTCAATGACCGACAACGTCTTGCCCGAACAGAAAAAACCCAAGCTGATCGTTGTCGTGGCCTTCGACCGCGGAGAAGACGGCGATCTCTTCACTGCGTACGGCCCGACCGATCAACAAAGCGAGGATCGCGCGATCTGCACTGCCAAGGGACTGGCCTCCAATCATCTCGGCGTTATCGCCTGGAGCCGTGATGCCGACCCTGCGCTAGGCCCGCCCACGACGCTATTCGTCAGCGGCGACGTTCCCGACATGGAATGATCAAACGTCGAACAGGTCGGTTGGTCCCAAACCTATCCTGTCGATGATGTCGGGCGTGTTGTTGCGCGGGCTGCCGACCTTGCTGTCGATCGGCCACATCGTCATCAGATCGGACGGGAATGGCTCCATCAAGTCGTGAGGATCCTGCTCCGGCCCAAGCCAGCGCATGTAGTCCTCCGGCGCCAGGATGACTGGCATGCGGTCGTGAATGGTCGCCATCAACTCGTTCGGCTCGCAAGTGACAATGGCAAAGGTGCGGATAAGCTCATCAGTCACCTTGTCGGCATATTCTTCCCAGATGCCGGCCATCGCGAAGGGCTCCCCCGATTTCATTGCGATGGCGTAGGGCTGTTTTTTCTTCCCCGAGGCATCGAGCTTGTGCCATTCGAAGTATCCGTCGACCGGCACCAGGCAGCGCCGTGAGGCATAGGCCTTCCGGAACAGGCCATTGGTCGAGACGGTTTCGCACCGCGCATTGACGGGAGGTGGTCGCCCACCGCCGTCGCGCGCCCAGCCGGGCACAAGGCCCCACTTTGCCGAGACGAAGCCAGCCATGCTTGTCGACAGCTCTTCGCGGATAATGATCGGGTAGGTTAGGCTAGGCGCACCGTTCCAGATCGGGAAGGAGTTGCCGAGCAAATCGTATTCCTCCACCATGTAGCTTTTGACCTTCAGCCAGGCGGTCGACCGGCCGCTGCGGTATTTGCTGTCGCGGCGTTTGGATACCATACCCTCAATGCCCGCCTCGTCGATCAGGTGGAATATGGCTTTGGCGTCACCAGGCAGCGCTTGGCTGAACTGGATGCGATCATCAGGCAGGACGATGCCTTCCAGGATTTCGCGTCGGTCCTCGAGATCCATGTCCCGCAGATCGTGGCCATTGAGGTGAAGTAGGTCGAAGGCGACAAAGTAGAGATCGTGCTGGCGTCGTGTGATGGCCTTGCGCAACGCCTGATAGTCCGAAAGGCCGGCTTCGTTGAGAACGACTATTTCGCCGTCGATGATGGCATTCTCAACGCCAAGGCGCTTCGCGACGCCGGCCAGATCCCTGTATTTTGCCGTCCAATTGTGGCCGTTGCGCGTGAAGATGCGCACGTCGCGATCGATGATGATCTGGCTGCGGTAGCCGTCGAACTTGATTTCGTGAATCCATTCCTCGCCTTCAGGAGGCTTCTCGACAAGGGTCGGCAGCAAAGGCTCGACGAACTTCAAACGCATGAAACGCACCCACAACCCGGCGATTCAATTAGCTTGCGCTAAAAAGGTTCCCAAGGGGCAAAGAGCGTCTTAGGCTCGGAACTCACACTGGAAGGCTCGCAATGCGGAGCGCTGATCTTGCCGCTTTGAGGATTGCCGATCTCGTCGACCGAGATGAGGCCGCTCAAGCTGCGATCGAACTCTATGGGATGGAAGCGCCGACCGCCGTGGCGCACAGCGCTTTAGAGGCGCATTTCGACGGCCGACCAGATGACTACCGCTTTTGGTGCGATGTCTTTCACCAACTGAGAAAACCAAACTGACGGAACTTTACCAGAGCAGCCGTGTTCGATGGGGATGACAAGAATTGTCGACCTTGGTCCACCGATGCCCGGCAAGCCACACGAGCCGAACGGGCACGACCATTTTCACACGTGCGCAATTTGCGGCCAGCAGGTTGACCGCCGCGATTTCCGCCAGGTGATGTGGCACGAGCAGCCGGATCACGAGCCCTTGGAGTTGGACCAGTGAAGTGGGTAAGGCCTCACGCTAAAACGACCAGCGCATCATCGGACCTGTGCCCCTACGAACTCGAATTCTTCATGGAAAAGCATGGCCTGTCGAAGGATACGGCGGAAGTGATCCTGCACACCAATGGACCATCTCGCGCGCATTCCGACTATGCGGCGGAAGCCTTTCTGCGCTTCAAGCGGCTTCGGGAGAACAGGCAGAAGCCGCCGGCGCCGAGCATCAAAGGGTAGCTAGGAGCGCACTTTGCCGAAATATCACGTTGAGGAAATGGAGGGCGAAACCGTGACGGCTACCCACATCGTCAACGCCACGACGCCGATCAGGGCAGCACGGGACGCTACCGAACGGAACGTCACGCTGCGCACAAGCGAACCCATCTGGATCAGGGTCACCGACGAAAAACGTGGCCACATTTTCGAATACAGCTTTAGCCTGTAGATAGCCGGCTCGGCCGATGGCTTTGGCTGAGTTTTGGGACACACGATGCCGTCGACCTCCATACGCAAGTTCGATTATGACACGAATACCAAGGTTCTTTCGGTGTGGTTTGTGGCCAGCGGGAAACACTACGAGTTCTTGGACGTGCCGGTTGAGGCCTATGCTGCATTCAAATCTGCCTTTGCAAAAGGTCGCCATTTCAACAACCACATCCGCAATCGTTATGCATTCCGGCTCGCGGAAGGCACGACAGCAGGCCAGTCGGGCGATTGACACAATTTCGGATCCGAAGCCGCCCAAGTCACCCCGGGAAAGAAGGCGCGGGCCCGACCCTTGCCGTCCGGTCGACAGCGCGAAGGCATCCATTGCGGACCGCTGCAGATGAGCGATCTTCGCTGTCCGAACCCCAGGCGAAATACTACGCGCCGGGCTCCGGACCGCTCGGCCCCGCGCCGACAAACCCCTCGCTGTACAGCCCAGCAATCTATAGTGAAAAGCGGATCTTTGCGGACTGGTGCGTCCTTCCAAGGCTAACCGTAAACGACACCCGGCTTACTCTGACCCACTTCGATGATGTAGCCGTCTGGATCGCGAATGTAGCAGCGAGTCTCGCCGTACTTTTCCATCGGCTCCGTGATGAATTCAGCGCCCCGGGCTTGCCAGCGTTCATAGCAACCGTGGATGTCAGCAACGCGGATGTTCATGAAGCTGCTGAATGAATCAAGATCGCGGGGAACACCGAGCGTCACCGACGGTTTGTCAGGTGTGGGGCCGCCCCCGATGTTGATGATGAGCCACGTGTTGGCGATCTGGATGTAACCCGGCGCGCCATTGCTATCGCCCAGGCTCAGGATGCGGCCTCCGAAGACCATCTCATAGAATCGTGCCGAGCGTCTAATGTCGGCGACTGTCAGAAAATGCGCGACAATAAAGCCGTTGTGCGGGGGCATTTCATAGATTTCATCCTCAACACGTACTTGGGCCATCCGCGACTCCTATTGAGAGAGTTTTCAAAGTCTTCCCGGGCCGCCACGGCGCGCGCCGACAGGTTTAATGTGGCTTCCCTGATACGGGTTTTAAGTTGGCCTTTGGTATCGATCCGTCTCTGAGCCGGCGCGGGCGACGCCTTGGCACGCCGAGAACCTACTCGATAGGGGTCCTGCGCCGCGCATCAGAGCGAGAAGGGCGAAGGTGGTGGTGCGGGCCTTACCCCTTGGCACTTCGCGTCGCCTCTTCAATCGTTACGGATACTTTCGTCCTATGACCTCAGTGCCGGATTTGATGCGCGCCATGAAAGGGGCATCGTGGCCTGCCTGGCTCGGCAGATTGCGGTGGCTGTAGCCGAGATCTTTCGCTGCCGACGCCCGACGCCCGGCCACGGATCGAGACGATCGACAGGACCGCCGCCCGGCTCAGCCGCACGAAAAGATCAGGCAGTGCGGTACGCGGCCGGACGTCAGAACGCGCGCTAACTCCGGTCCCGCGTCGGAGCCAAAGATATTGTAGGGCAGCCGATCGATCGTCACTCGACAATAGGCCGGGTGACACGTGTGATACGGAACTGCTTACCGATCCGCTGGCTTGGTATCGGAGAAGGTGCGGACGCCTGCCGCCGATCTAGCGGCCACTGAACTGATTCAGCGCCACCAGGCAACCTAGCCCCGATAGCGCGAGAATCACCGTACTTTGAATGCTATGGTCGCCCCGTTCTTTTATCGAAAACCCGATCTCAAGAATTGGGTCGATCGGACGACGTACACAATCGCACCCTTCATATTGGAGTTCAGATACCTTCTCGAAGCAATACCAAGGAACAATAACCCTATTAGCATTCGCTACGATCTCCGATCGTGAAGAAGGTCTTGATCTCCGACGGAGGGCGAGTGACCCGCGCAATAAAGATGATCACCGTATTTACGTTTCTGGCGCCCGTCGCGTTTGCCGGAGCGGCTCGCGGACAATCAGCTGGTACGACTGGGATCGCTACGGATGCCGAGGATGACGGGTCGGCGGCCGGACCTGCTTCGGCGCCGAACCAATTTGGCGAGCCACTCAGGTTGGGCGACGACTGGCTTGGTTTGAAGCCCCTCCTCGCAAGCGAGGGCATCATTGTCAGCAGCCACTATATCTCGGAAGCGGCGTGGAACTACACGGGTGGGCGACGCCAGAAAGTCGATGAGACCGAGGAGTTCAATGTCGGCTCCCAGATGAAGGGCCTGATCGCCGGCGTGCCGAGCGGCGAACTGGGGTTCGGCATTGCCAGAGCCCACGTAGACGGTCGCTTGGCCCGAGCGGAGTTGCTCGCGGAGCGACCGGGCCAAGCCTCGGAACTCGAGCTCGAGCTCCATTATGGCTTCCGGCCTCTTCGCTACCTGCAGCTTCGCCCCAACCTCCAATGGGTCCACCACACCGGTGGATATGCCAGCGCACGCGGCGTAGGCGTGGCCGGGCAAGAGCGAGCTGACATTCTAAAGGCCAAGGCGGTCTGGACGAGGAGACCAAAATGTCGCTGCAAGACGCTGCCTCCGTCGGACAGGTAATTGCGGCACTCGGGGTGCTGGGTTCGCTGTTCTTCGTCGGACTTCAGGTTCGGCAAAGCGTGCGTTTTCAAAAACTAGCGGTCATCGACTCGCTTTCCACGTCGATCGCCTGCCTCAATATTCCGGGGATGGAAGCGCCGGCCCTGGGCGAAGCCTTGGCGATTGTAACTCAGGATTGGAACGCGTCGAGCCGCGAGCAGCGGATCATCGCGCATTATTTCCTGTTCTCCTATTTCAAACTCGCGGAGAATGCGTGGTACCAGCGAGAGGCTGGGATTCTGGAGCCGGCTCAATGGCACGGTTGGGAAAATATGGTCCGCATGTATTACCATAGCCCCGGCGTGCAAAGCGTATGGTGGCCGCGACGTCACGATGCTTACTCGCACCCGTTTCAGCTCTATCTGGCCCGCACCCGGCCACCGGAGGATTTCGGCGCCATGAACGACGTCTTTCGTGACCATGCGCCGGCTGAAACAGCAACGTAGCTTGCACACGGCAGCTGGCGCTTCCGAGGCCCAAGCTGCGCCATGGCTAAGGCGTCCGAACTGCCCGGTTCGGTGAAAAACCGAAGCTCAGGCTGGAAAACGTCGTTTCGAAATCGGTCTCGGCCGAGCTCGGCTGGACCCTGGTCCAAATGACATTCAGCAACCAAGTCCCACCGGACGGCATGGCGAAGGTGGCGCGTCCCGCGCGATCCGTGCGGTGCATCTCGAACGGCACGGCGTCGTCCTCTAGGCGCGTCAGCTTCACCAACGCGCCCACCAGCGGCCGCCCGAGATAAAGAACGCGCACGGGAAGCGTGGTGGATCGTGGCAGCGCATAGGGGCTGCGATCCGGTACGATCTCGAGGGGCAAGCCTAGGATACGGGTGGCCTGCGACTGGTTACCCGCAACTGCGCCCCCCACCTGCACGATCGACTTCGCGCACCGGCTATAATTCTCCGATCCGTCGCGGTCCATCCGATTGAGCCGAACCCGTTGGTCTATCGCCGGCGTCAATCCTTCGGCCTTGATGTAATCGTTGAATCTGATGAACGGGAGGTGCACTTGGGCGCGGTCGTCCGTCTGGAAGACGATTACATGGGCACCGGGCTTCTGGAAGACGAAGGATCCATCTGCTGACGGCGCACCCAATTGCAATCGCTCTTTGAGATCGGCCCTGGACCCATCTGGAGCAAACGCTTCGTATCGTATGATGCGGCGAAGCGTGATCGGTGAACGCTGGCGGGCAGGACCGTGTCCTACCTGCAGCGTCATGGTCGTGATGGCCGTGGGCGACAGCCAAAACGCGCTTGGCTGGACCCAGAAGTCATGGGCATTAACCGGCGCGCCACCGCAGCACAGCACGATTGCGAGCGCCAGGCGCGCGCGTCGGCGTAGGCTTCGAATGGAGCGCTTGGGATGATCAAGGTTCATGGCGGCCCTATTCGAGATGATCGGGCAAGTAGCCCGGTGTAACGGGGAGGAACGGCAGTGTGGCGCACAGAATGGCTATGGCGATGAGCCAGCTCGACCCGACCTTGACGGCGATCGGGGCCCGCCGAGCGACCAGCCAGCCGGCGGGTATCAGCACGATCAACATCAAGCACGCCTTTGGCAGGTCCGATGGCGAGCCAGCGAGCCGGACCACCGCGGTGACCCACACCCCCGAGTTGAGCGAGAGGGCGAGCCCGCTACGCCACCCAACACCGCCGGGCAAGTGCACAGTGGCGGCATTCACCACGGTGCTTGCCCAGCACCCGAGAAAGGCTATCTCCAACCAGCCGCGCGGAAGCTCCAGTTGCGACAGCGCGCCAAGCGTGATGGCCAACGCAATGAGGCTGACGATCCGAACGCGCGGCGAGGCAAAAGCGAGCGCGAGAGCCAGCGCCGCCAGCAGCAGGGCTGGAGGAAGTGCTCCGCCCCTCACACGCTCACCGCCGCTTGGAGAAACCACAAGCCGGTAGCGGCGATAAGACCGCCCACCAGGCGTACCGCGATACTACCCCAGCGATAAGCATTCAGCGCGCCGATGCCGATGCCCGCTACGTGCAACAGGCCGGTCGCGAGGACGAAGCCTGCGCTGTAGGCAACGGGATCGGCCGCCGACGGCAGCTCCCTGCCATGGGCGTAGCCATGGAACAGCGCAAAAGCAGCCACGATGATGGCCGCGACCCATACGGGAGCCCTGATGGCCAGGGCGATGCAACTCCCGAGCACCAGAACCGATAGCGCGATGCCGATCTCCACCGGTGGTGCCGGCAACCCGACCATGCCGAGCACGGCGCCGACCGCCATGACCGTTGGGAAGATCACCGGCAGCAGATAAATGAGAGGGCGCCCCAGGAACGCGCCCCAAAGGCCCACCGACACCATTGCCAGCAGATGGTCAGCCCCGTTCAGGGGATGCCAAAACCCCGAACCGAATCCCCCGGGCAGCCCGGTTCCCGTATGCGCTTGCGCCGATCCGGAGATCAGCAACACACCGGCGACGGCCGCCACCGCCGCGGAGATTCGAAAGTTTCGGTCGGACATCCTCACGGTCAATGGTCCACGCCCTTGGGATCGGGCGGCGCCAGGAACGGGAAAATCGTCGCCGAAGCCGGATGCTCGTCGCCACGCAAGCCGTCCCAGGCGATATCGTCCGTCGTCCCGCTGACCAGCAACGACCGCCACATGTTCGGCGTGTCGTAGGTCGGGCTGCGACCACCGCAATCGGCGTCGAACAGCGAAAGTTTGGCCAGTGACGCGAGCTCGACCGCTAGAAACTGCCGGCAGATCCGCGCCGCACTGTTCACCCATAGGCGGTCGTCCACGAACATGGTGGCAAGGGCACGGTAGCGTTGTGAAGGGGCCGGGAACCTGTTCGCAAGCAACTGATTGCCGCACTTGCCGTCGAGGCTGTCCTGGAACGCCAGAGATTTCTCGATCCGCGCCATATACGACATCCTGGCTTTCGCGCTCGCCGTGTTGAACGCTTCCCGCTCGTCACCGCTCGCATCATCAGTCGAGAAGGGTGAAACGCCGAGCAGCGTGTTGCCCACGAACGGCCGCGCCATCCGATCGAGCGTCTTGGCCGATGTTGTCGATGAACCCCTCACCGCCAGTATCGCCCCGCCCTTCGACACGACCGCAAGGTCGACCGAGACGACGATGGCGGAGGCGGTCCAGTTGGCGAGGAGGTTCGTGGCCAGGCCGCCGTCGGTATGGCGCCATTGGTCGCCAACCTTTGCGATGGTTTCCTCGTCCAGCTGCGGACATCCGGCTTCGTCGGGTTGCGCGGCACCGCTCTTGAGCGCGGCCAACACAACCCCATAGGCGGCCAATGACCCCTTGACGTTGTTGTAGAACGGATCGTCCCGCAACCCGGCGAACAACCGAAAGTGACCGTTGCGGCTCTCCAGCCCCTTCGCGTCGCTGGCATCGCCTTCCACTGAATCCACGGTGCCCAATTGGCAGCTTGCCATTTTCGGCGCCGGAAACCGGCAGATGATCTCCGTCGAGGCAGTAGTGCGGCCAAACGCCTTCCCGCTGTCAATACGAAATATGTACTGGAGCCGGTCCGAGAAGGTGTGCCCGACAACGGTCATGGCCAGGTTCAACCGATCGCCCTCTGGCGCGGTCCAGGCATAGACATCGCCGATATCTGCCTGCGGGTTGCCGGTCATGGCCGGAGAGTCGAAATGGTCGGAGCTTCGCCCGGGTTGGCCGCTGCTGACGACCAACGCTACCGCCGAAACTGCGGTGACTAAACCTCGCACGGCAGGCCATTTTTGTCGGCGCATTGCGATCACTCCTATTTTCGTTGTGTCGCAGAGTTAGGGTGGCGCAGGAGACCTTTCATATTGGACGAACGTGTGGGCGATACCTTGGTCTATTGAAGCACCCTGGTCTGATCTCGGGCATCTCCCGAATCATAGCGGCTCGGCCAGCAGCGGCACCGGCGAATCGTAGATGCGCGACGACGACGGGAAGCGGTGGAGCAGCAGGATGGTCAATGCATCGCACGGGCCCGCTTCACCGTAGAATAGTCCCAACCGATCCACCTCGACGGTGGGATACGTCACGGTCGCCGACGTCGAAGGCAAACCATGTCAGCTGAAACACCGGCATGCCTTTCGGGGGAGACGCAGTGGGACTCAAACGCCCTTTACTGCCAACAGCTTGCGGTATTCGGCGACGGGCATTCCGCCCCAACCCCAATTCTCCATCTCCACTTCCTCAAACACTACCCACGTCCAGTCCAGCGGCTTCCCGAGAACGTCGAGCAGTACCTCGCTCACGCCCATGTAGATGGCTGCTTTCTGCTCCTTCGTAACATGGTCCAAACCGGGCTCGGTGCCCTCGCGCGTGAGCTGGACGGTAACAATAGGCATGAAGGCTCTCCTTTGACTGGTGGGGTCAGTGGCCAGCGCTCTGGCCGCCGTCGACATGAAGGGTTTCCCCCGTCACGAAAGGGGCATCCTCCAGGTAGAGGACCGCGCCGACGATGTCGGAAATCTCACCAAGGCGGCCGAGCGGATGCAGGCCCGCCAGCGCCTCGTACGTCTCCGGCGCATGCATCGGCGTCCTGATGACGCCCGGCGACACGGCGTTCACCCGGATTCCGCTGCGGGCATATTCGATCGCCAGACTCCGGGTCGCAGCGTCGAGCCCGCCCTTTGTCAGCGAAGCGAGCACCGATGGCACCTTTGAACTGGCCTGCTTAACAAGGTTCGTGGTGATATTGACGACGTGGCCGCCGCCCTGACGTTCCATTGCGGCGATCACGGCTTGCGTGGCGAAGAAGAAACCGATCAGGTTGGTCGCGACCGCGCGGCCGTAATCCTCTGCCGAGTAATGCGTGAAACTGCTAGCAAGGAAGATGCCGGCGTTGTTTATCAGCGTGTCGACCCGCCCGAAACGCTGGAGTGTTTCCTCGACCACTCTCGGCCCCGTAGAGGGGTTGCCGATATCGCCCGCGATCGCGAGTAAATCCGATCGATCGGAAGGTTTGATAGAGCGAGAGGTGGCAACGACGCGATAGTTCCGGCCGAGATAGGCCTCAACCAGCGCCGCGCCAATGCCTTGCGACCCGCCGGTGATGAGAACCACTTTTTGTTCAGTTTGCATGACAGACCTCGATGATGTTGGGGACCACGGACCCAGCTGCGCCGCGTCTCTTCCCGGAGTGAACATGTGGACAATCAAGGCCTGCAACCATTGTCCAATGGTGTCGCGGATACTTTGATTTTGGCGGTAATAACGTGACCTGTCGCCACATTATTGGTAATCGAGCGGCGCCCCACAGTGCCGACCAATATGGGGCGGAGATTTGTCTTAATTCGCCCGCACGGGCTTTGCCCGGAGATACTCAGAGCGCCAATCCGCGCGGCGTACCTCCGTCTTAAGTATTGCCGACACCTTGGCGCAATGGAACGTTTCGACGGGGTCTGCTGTGGTCTTTTACAGAACATCGCGAATGGCGCTCTTGTGGTGGGGCGGCGTTACCGGAGGATCTGGCCATGCTAACTGGATTTGCGAATCCATCACCCGCGTCGGACCAGCCGCTGGCATCGCATCTGTTCGAAGAGATCAGCCACCGGGTGATCAACGAATATAGCGAAGCGATCGCGATCCTGTCGCTGGCCGCGTCCCGGGGAGAAGCGACGGCCGCGCCAGCGTTGAGGCGCGCCGCGGACCGTCTGCATGCGATGGCTGAGGCGCATCGATCCCTTCTCGTACCGATAGCCGAGGAAAACATCGACCTCGGTCATCATGTCGTGAAGTTGTGCTCCAGCCTGTCGCGCGCATACCTCAGCGAGCGGGGCATTCAGTTGACCGTTGCAATGGACGAAATCCCGCTCGACGCCGCGCGGTGCTGGTGCGTCGGTCTGATCGTCTCCGAACTTGTCCGCAACGCGGCACGCCGTGGCCTGAAGGATCGCCAGGGTTCCATCCGTGTCACACTGAACAGGAGTGGCAGCAGCGCCTGGTGCGTTGTCTGCGACGACGGATGCGCCGCCTCTGATCCGCCTGAGGGACATGAGTGGCGGTTGATACGCGCGCTGACGGCGGAACTTGGCGGCTCTGTGCAGTGGAAATTCACCCCGTGTGGATCGGTTGCGGGTGTGCGCTTCCCTGTGATCACGCCTTAGCTTCTGCACCCGAAAGCTTCTACACCAAAACTGCCAGCAACGCGGTCTGCGCTCTTATCAGAACGCGCGCGTTTCCATGAGCTTGAGCCAACTTCGCGCAGGAAAGTCGATGCGGATCAATGCCACCCGACCAGCGGTCAGCAAAATGCCCCCTACCGCGTTGCACTCCAACTGCAGCACGTTGCATCAGCACCGAATGCGCGATCCTTGCCGGGCGTGCAGAATCGCATCCGCCGCCTTGCCCGCTTCTTCGCTCAGGCGCGGCAAATCTCGTAGAGAAACCAGCCGCGCCGTTCGCTTTCGTCGATCCATCCTTCGATCAGGCTCGCGGTGGCAATGTCCGAATAGCTATCGCACAGCTCATGGACGCGACGCAGCTCGGCCACCAACTGCTTATTGTCGCCGTGAAGCTCGGCGAGCATGTCCTGCGGGCCAACATAGTCGGCATTGTTGTCGAGGATGCGCTGGCGTCCCGCGATATCGGAGATCGAACGGATCGTGGTGCCGCCGATTTTGCGCGCGCGCTCGGCGATCGCGTCGGTCATCGCGAAGATCTGGTCGCCATGCTCGTCGAGCAGGAGGTGATAGTCCCGGAAATTCGGACCACTCATGTGCCAGTGAAAATTCTTTGTTTTAAGATACAAAGTGAAGACGTCAGCGAGCAGACCGGCGAGGCCGGCAGCGATGTCGCGGGTCGCGTCGGAACCAAGATCTGTCGGAGTGCGCAGGAAGCGATCCGAGTCGGCTGTCTTGCTCAACTGCTGCGTCATGATCCCAGGTCCCTCTACAGGCCGCACACCGGCGTCTTTTCGATACGTCAGAATACGAAATGCGGTGTTCTGATCCAATCAGACGAAGGTATAGGCGCGCTCGCACGGACGGCGACTGCATCTTAGTCAGGCCTTCACGAGCGAATTGACGCAAGCCGGATTCGACCAATTACCGCGTCGGGATGGCGGCCCTCAACCTGCCACCGACACCAAGGTGCTATGGACCGGGTCGGGCAGTACGGGCATCGTGTCGGCATCGCTGAACCGACATCCAAGTGACCGAAGCTCATGTCGCCGACAGCGCTCGGCCGCCGGGGCCGAGGGGCGTAGGCGCGGCAGTAGCCTCTCGCCACGTGAAACCTCCGTGATCAAGGTGGAAAATTGCGTCGCCCGGAATTTACCCGACGTGTCTGTAGTTCTGGGGTGGCGGACCGGTTGGGGAGCGGCGGCCGTCGGCTCCCTTCATCTGGTTCAGCATCGCAAATGAACGCAAGGATCTCGGTAAGACTGACCAAATGGACAATCAGGCCACCTTTCAGCCGATCACCGTAGTCGTCGAAGCCAGCAGCCTGCGCGATCAGGTGGCGACGATCAAACGGGCGCTGATCGGCTCGCCGGTGCGCAAATGGCTGTTATGGACGTCGGTCGGCATCATGGCGGTCATCGTCGCGACGTCGATCGGCCAGGTTCTGCTCAACCGCTGGAACCAGCCTTTCTACGATGCGCTGGCGCGTCGCGACATGGCGGCCTTCCTGCATCAGCTGATGATCTTTGCCATGATTGCCGGCACGCTGCTACTGCTCAACATCGCTCAGACCTGGCTCAACCAGATGATCCGGCTGAAGCTGCGCGAGGCGCTGACGCTCGACCTGATCGACCAATGGATGCGGCCGGCGCGGGCCTTCCGGCTCGCCAATGCCGGCGCCATCGGCGTCAATCCCGACCAGCGCATGCAGCAGGATGCCGCGCATCTGTCTGATCTGTCGACGGATCTCGGCGTCGGCCTGCTGCAATCCTCCATCCTGCTCGTGTCCTTCGTCGGCGTGCTGTGGCAGCTATCGTCGGGCTTCGTCTTCCACATCAACGGCTGGTCGCTGGCGATACCGGCTACATGGTCTGGGCCGCGTTCCTTTATGCCGGCATCGCCTCTTGGCTGAGCTGGCTGGTCGGGCGGCCGCTGATCCGCCTCAACAGCGACCGCTACACCCGCGAAGCCGAGCTGCGTTCCGGGATGGTGCGCGTCAATGAGAATGTCGATGCCATTGCACTCTATCATGGCGAAGCCGATGCCAAGAGACGGCTGGAAACGGACCTCGGCACGGTGCTGGGCGCCATGCGGCGCATTTATACCGCGCAGATCAACCTGTCCTGGGTGACCGATACCTATGGCTGGATCACTGTGGTGGCGCCGATCCTGGTGGCATCGCCGGTTTATTTCTCCGGCGACATAAGCTTTGGCGGGCTGATGATGGCGGTCGGCGCCTTCAACCAGGTGCACTCGTCCCTGCGCTGGTTCATCAACAACATTGGCGGTATCGCCGACTGGCGCGCCACGCTGATGCGTGTTGCCGACTTCCGCATCGCGCTCGATGAAACCGACGTGCTGCACGACAAGGAAAAGCGCATCGAATTCGGTGACAACGCCAATGGCAGCCTGACCTTCGAGAGGCTCGAAGTGGCCTCACCGGAGGGCTGCACCAAACTTTCAGACAGCCATGTGGAGATCCATCCCGGCGAGCGCGTGATGATCACCGGCGAGCCAGGCGCTGGCAAGACGCTGTTCTTCCGCGCCATAGCGGGCCTGTGGCCATGGGGTAGAGGGAAAATCGGCCTGCCGGCTGGAGAAACCCTCATCTTCGTGCCGCGTGTCCCGTATTTGCCGGCCGGCACGTTGCGAGAGGTGCTCAATCACGCGAATGGGCATGCGCCCGCCAACGATGCCGACATTTCGGCCGTTCTGGCCGAGGTTGGTCTTGAACGGCTGTCATCTTCGCTCGACCGCGTGGGGCGCTGGGACCATGAGTTGGCCGATGACGAACAGCGCCTGCTGGGCGTGGCCAGGCTCGCGTTGCGGCAGCCGAAGTGGGTGATCATCGACGAAGCGATGGATGCGTTCGACGGACCCTCGCTGAGGCGCGTGCTGGCGATGCTGGAAAAGCATCTGAAGGGAGCCGCGATCATCAATATCGGGCGCGGCCAGCACAACACTCAGTTCTTTCCGCGCGGCCTGACGATCGTGAATGATTCCGGTGCGCCGGCGCTTAAGCCCGCTCGCGTCAGGGCCGGCGCCATCGACCCTCCGCCAAAGGTGGTCACGCGGCGAAAGAAGTAGACCGGTATTCAGATTCGCGCCGGGCTGCGCCATCGCCTGTTCGGTTGGTCACCGTCCCTTACGTGCCTATGTTGCACGATGACCACACAGTTCGCCCGAGGCAGCGCTTATCCCGGTGGAGGTCTGTTAGAAGAAGTTTGCAGCGCGATGGCGCGGCACGGCCACTGTTCAGACGGGTCGGCAGTCCGTTTGATCACCGAGCGGTCGGCCCTGCCCTGCCAGACCGACACCATGGTCTTGGCGATACGTTCGTCCACTCGCGGGCCTGGAGCCAATGCCTCATGTTCGAGGCATCGAGCATGTAAACATCGAAGGAGTTTCCAGTGGACGCCAAGACAACTACCTCGCAGATTCGCCTGACACGCCGGACGCCCACCTATTGGCGAGTCACGTTCGACAATGCCCCGCTCAATGTCATGGGTCCACAGATGGTGCAAGAATTCACACATCTGATTGATGCCATTGAGGCTGACGAAGACGTTCGGGTCGTGGTGTTCGACAGTAGCGTCGACGGATACTTCCTCAACCATTCAGACTTCAAGGCGCGGATCGAGGATATGCTCGCGCTGCCGCCCGGGCCGACGGGCCTGCCGCCCTGGCCGGATTTCCTTGTGCGGCTGACGCGCGCGCCGGTCGCCTCGATCGCCCTCATCCGGGGTCGCGCTACGGGCAACGGGAGCGAGATCACCCTTTCCTGCGACATGGCTTTCGCTAGCAAGGAAAAGGCCATTATTTCCCAGTGGGAGGTTGGCGTGGGTATGGTCGCCGGCGGTGGACCGATGGCCCGCCTGCCGCATCTCATCGGTCGCAATCGCGCCATGGAGGTTCTGTTGTCCTCTGAGGACATCCGTGGCGAACAGGCAGAGGCGTATGGCTACGTTAACAAGGCGCTGCCCGACGCAGAGCTCGACGCCTATGTCGATGCTCTCGCCATGCGGATCTCCAGGTTCGACAAGTGGGCGATCGCGCAGACCAAGCGCTTGGTCAACACCAGCCTGAGTCCGGATGTCGAGCTAGGCGCCGGCTGGGAAGCCTGCATAGCTTCACTGAGCCGGCCCGCCGCCCAGGAGGGGATCAAAGCGCTGACCGCCAAGGGCTTCCAGGCGCCGGGAGATGTCGAGAATCGGCTGGCTTTCCATTTGGGCGAATTGCCACCGCGGTAGACCGCTGCCGATGGCGACGGCACCCCCTCAAAGAAAGGAACAATCCCATGGATCTGCTCACGAAAGCGAAGTCACTGGCCGAACGTGTGGAGGCAGAGGCGACAAAGGCCAATGTGCCCGTTGCAGTGTGCATCATCGATGTTCATGGCAATCTGGTGCTTCAGCACCGGATGAGCGGGGCGCCCGTCTTCGCGCTCGAGATTTCCGAGCGGAAAGCGTATACCTCGGCCCTCGTGCGCCTGCGCACGGCTGACATCCTGCCGCTCGTGCAGCCGGGACAATCGCTGTATGCGCTGACCACAGTGGCCGGCGGCCGTTTTTGCCCCATGGGTGGAGGCATTCCCCTGGTTGACGAAGATGGCAAGGTGTATGCTGGTGTCGGCGTCAGCGGCGGCACTGCCGAAGAGGATGTCGCCATCGCCGAGGCCGCTGTCCGCTAAGCGCAACGCAAGCAAATTCGCCAGAGGTCCGGTGGCCGAGGTCGGTAGTCGACGTAAAGCGATGCCCCGGCTGCGCCGTATGTAATCGACCGAGCTTGACACCCAAAGGAAACCCGGTAGTAGTGATACGTATCAGTAATACGTATCATCAAGGGTGTGAATGGCAAACGGCAGGGCGACGCAGAAGGATGTGGCAAGGGCAGCCGGGGTTTCGCAGGCCACGGTTTCCATGGTGCTGGGCGGTGGTGGCGCTTCTTCGATCCCAGCGGATACGTGGGCTCGCATCACGAAGGCCGCCAAGGACCTTGGCTACGTCCCAAACCGCTTTGCGCAAGCGCTGAAGACGAGCCGTTCGATGACCGTTGCCTGCATCGTGCCCGACATCACGAATCCTTTCTATCCATCGCTGATCCGCGGCATCCAATCGGTGACGGACGCCCTGAGCTACGACGTCATCGCAGTTAACACCGATGGCACACCTGAACGCGAGCGGCACTTTCTCGACTGGGCGCGGCAGGGTCGCGTCGATGGCGTGATCGGCGTTTTCTTTACCTTGCGTGCCAACGATTTCAGCCCTCTGGTCGAAGCAGGGGTTCCGGTGGTGCGGATCGAGTCTTCCAAGAAACGCGGCGGCGAAATCGTCGTCGATGACATCTATGTCGACAGCCGGGCAGCCGCGCTTGCGGTCACGGACCACTTGATCGGCCAGGGCCACAAGCGCATTGCCATGGTAGCCGGGCGCGGTGGCCCCCAGGCCACTCGCATTGATGGCTATCGCTCGGCCCTCGCCAAGGCAGGATATCCGGAGCGTGTGATCATAGACGAGGAATTCTCGGAGATCGGCGGTACGCGCGCCGCCGAAGCAATACTCGCAAGCACGTTTCAGCCAACAGCGATATTCGCGGCGAATGACCTTATGGCCGTCGGTGTCATGCAGGCGCTGCGCGAGCACGCCATCGAGATACCCAAAGAGATCGCTGTCGTCGGCTTCGATGACATTCCCGCAGCGAAACTGGTCACGCCGCCGCTGACCACCGTCGCACAGTTTCAATGGCAAATGGGCGCGCGCGCGGCACAGACACTGATGGAGCGGCTTCGCGGCGCCAAGACCGGTGCGGGAACCGCGCTGGAAATGCCCTTTGAACTTATCCAACGAGGCTCGACACGAGCCATCTAGATGCTGGCCGTCTTACAAAACTGGGAGGAAGAAACCATGCAACGCCGTACAATTCTGAAAGCCGGACTTGGTCTGGCAAGCCTGCCGCTCCTGCCGCGCCTCGCCTATTCGGCCGACCAGAAGCCCGTGGCCTTCTGGTATGAATCGGCATCGCCAGAAAATCAGGACAATCTCAAGACTCTGCTTGTGGACCCGTTCAACGCGGCCCATCCGGAAGAACTCCTGAGCATTGACTTCCGCGGCTCCGATCTCGACAAGCAGCTTCGTGTCGCCATGCTCTCGGGCACCGGACCCGACGTCGTCTTCACCGCAGGCCCGAGTTATGTCGCCGCCATGGCGCAGGCCGGACAACTCCTGTCACTCGACGATTATGCCAAGAAATACGGTTGGAACGAACGGCTGCTGCCTCTGTTCCTCGATCTCGGCCGCTACCAAGGCAAGCTCTACGCGCTTGCCAAGACCTATGAGACGCTGGGGCTTTTCTACAACAAGACGCTGTTCGCCAAGAACAACTGGAAAGCACCTACGACGATTGCGGAACTTGAAGCACTCGCCGATGAAATGAAGGGCAAGGGCCTTGTACCGTTCGGCGCCGGCAATGCCGATTGGCGTCCGGCAAACGAGTGGCATGTCTCGATTGCCATGAATTCGATCGCTGGCCCGGAAACCGTGCATAAGGCATTGGCGGGATCGATTCAATGGACAGATCCGGCCTTCGTCGCGTCAATCGACAAGCTGGCCGAGTGGTGGGACAAGGGTTATTATGGCGACAATTACTTCTCCCTGACCTCCGAGCAGGCCTTCGCTCAGATTGCGACCGGTCAAGCGGGCATGGCGCCCACGGGCACCTGGAGCTTCACCAACGTCAAGCCATATTTCCCCGACAACGATGCCGAGCCGGGCTTTGTCGGCTTCCCCAGCGCGTCGGGCGACCCGATCTTTCCGCTCGGCATCGGCTCGACGCTTTCGGTCAATGCCAAGTCGGAAAACCCGGACGGTGCTGCCGCCGTGCTTGACTACATGTTCCAGGACGATTTCTACAGCAAGATGAACTCGGTCTGGCAAGGCGAATGGAACCTGCCGCTTGCCGATCTCTCCAAGGTGAAGCTGTCGGACAATGTACTGCCGCTCTACACCGAAGCGATGAGGGAGCTGTCCACCGCCGTGGGCGCTGGCAAGTATGGCTATACGACGTGGACTTTCCTGCCACCCGCGACTGATACCTATCTGGTCAGCGGCATGGAAGAGGTTTGGCTCAAGAAAACCTCGTCCGCCGATTTCCTTAAGAAGCTCGACGAGACCTTCAAGCAGGAAAAGGACGCGGGCAAGGTGCCTGCAATCCCGCCCCGCGCCTGACCGCTCAGGGCGGCGCGATATGCGTCGCCCTTCCCCGGAGGAACTCCATGCATCGACTCTACATCGTTCCGACGATGATCATCAACGTCGTCATCGTGCTCGTTCCGGCACTACTGACGGCCGCTCTCGCCTTCTGCAATTGGGACGGCATCTCAGCGCCGACCTTTGCCGGCCTCGGCAATTTCCGGGCATTGGCGGCGGATCGCGTCTTCTGGTCGGCGCTCGGCAACAACATGGTCTGGACGCTCGTCTTCCTGACCGTGCCGATCCTCATGGGTCTCGCCGCCGCATCGATGCTGTTGATCGTGCGCCGCGGCAGTAACTTCTTCCAGACAGTCTATTTCCTCCCCGTCGTCATTGCCACCGCCATCACCGCACGCGTCTGGCAGGGCATGATCTACAGCCCGGTGACAGGGATCTTCGGCATCCTCAAGAAATACGGCATGCCAATCCCCAACCCGCTGACGCAGCCGCCGCTTGCGCTGTTCGGCGTCGCGACTGTCGATCTCTGGCACTGGTGGGGTTTTCTTTGCGTCATCTTCTTCGCGGCGCTCCGCCAGGTTCCGCAGGAACAGATCGAGGCCGCGAAAGTCGAGGGCGCCACGTATTTCCAGATGATGCGTTACGTCTTGTTGCCCGGTATCCGGCCGACGTTGACACTCATGATGATCATGACGGTGATCTGGTCGTTCCTCGCCTTCGACTTCGTCTACATCATGACCCAGGGCGGTCCAGCATTTTCGAGCGAGCTCCTGTCTACCCTCGCCTACCGAAAAGCGTTCTATGACCTGAATGTCGGGCAAGCGGCGGCGGCGGCGCTCGTCATCAGCCTGTTCGGGCTGGTCGGCACCTTCTTCTACGTCCGCATCCAGACGCGCGAGGGGGAGCAATGAGCCTTGTCGAAAGCCGCCTGACGCTAATCGTTTCCTATGCGCTTCTTAGCCTGTTCGCCTTCATCGCTCTGTTTCCGATCGCACTTCTGGTACTCAACTCCCTGAAGCCGGCTGCTGAGATTGTACAAAATCCGCTGGGCCTGCCAGGACCGATCCGCTGGCAAAATTTCGTCAACGCCTGGAACCATGCGAAGTTTTCGAAGACCTTCGTGAACTCCCTTGTCGTTAGCGGCACGACGATCGTGCTGGTCTGCTCGACCTCGTCGCTGACAGCGTATGTGCTGGCTCGCAAGAAGGTCAAATCCTGGAAGATTTTCACCTTCTACCTGCTCGCGACGACGACGGCGCCGATCCAGCTCTACATCTTCCCGCTCTATTTCGGCTTCGCCAAACTCGGCCTGATCAACAATATTTTCGCAGTTTCGCTGATCTACACGGCACTCTACAGCCCGTTCGCGGTGATGCTGCTTAGGACCTACTTCATCGCGGTTCCGAAGGAACTCGAGGAAGCGGCGATCGTCGATGGTGCCACCTCCTGGCAGGTTTTCTGGCGGGTAATGCTGCCGATCGTCTCGCCCGGCATCCTCACGGTGGCGCTCATCATCGGCCTCAATTCGTGGAACGAGTTTCTGATAGCGACGACCTTCCTGCAGAGGCAGGAGAATGTCACCGCCGTCATCGCCTTCTATTTGCTCTCCGGCCAGTACAGTTCCGACTGGGGTGAGATCATGGCCGCCGCCCTTATCATCGTCGTGCCCGTCGTCCTGCTCTTCGTCTTCATGCAGAAGCGTTTCATCGAGGGCATGGCCGGCGGCTCGGTGAAGGGCTAATCCCGTTTCGAATTGTGGAGTGAACGATGCAGTTGCCCAATGATTATCTCGAACGCGTCTATGCCGGCGTCCTCGGCAAGCTGGTGGGGGTCTATCTCGGCCGCCCTTTCGAGGGCTGGACGTACCAGAAGATCATGGATGAGCTCGGCCCGATCGAATACTACGTGCATGAGCGTTTAAACCAGCCGCTCGTCGTCACCGACGACGATGTCGCCGGTACCTTCACCTTCGTTCGTGCCCTGGAGGACTATGGCATCAAGGCAAGCCTTTCGGCCGAGGAAATCGGAAAGGCCTGGCTCAACTACATCGTTGAGGAGCGCGCTATCCTGTGGTGGGGCGGCAACGGCAATTCCACTGAACACACCGCATGGCTTAACCTCAAGAAGGGTATTTTGGCCCCGCATTCCGGTTCGATTGCAACCAACGGCCAGGCGGTTGCTGAACAGATCGGTGCACAGATCTTCATCGATGGCTGGGCCATGGTCGCGCCGCGCCAGCCGGAACTTGCCGCAAGGCTCGCCGAACAGGCTGGCAAGGTCAGCCATGATGGCGAGGCAGTCTACGCCGCGATGCTTTGGGCGGCGATGGAGGCCGAAGCTTTCGGCTCGTCGGACATCGACCATCTGATCGATACCGGCTTGAGCCAGATACCTCAGGACTGCCTGATCGCCAGTCTGATCGCCAATATCAGGGCCTGGCACAAGGCGCATCCCGACTGGCGCGACACCCGCGAGAAGATCGAACAACACTACGGCTACGACAAATATCCCGGCAACTGCCACGTCGTCCCGAACCATGCGCTGATGATCATGGCTGTGCTCTATGCACCGCAGGATTTCCAGCGGGCGCAGATGATCGTCAACACGTCGGGCTGGGACACGGATTGCAATGCCGGCAATGTCGGCTGCCTGCTCGGCATCATGAATGGGCTCGAAGGGCTGGACGAAGGCCCGGACTGGCGCGGGCCGATCGCTGACCGCTTGCTGATCTCGTCCGCAGATGGCGGCAACTCGATCAACGACGCGGTTCGCCAGGCCTATTTCCTCGCCAACCTCGGCCTGCAATTGGCCGGCAGGCAAAAATTTGATGCTCCCAAGGGCGGCGCGCAGTTCCATTTCTCGCTGCCCGGCAGCCAGCAGGGCTTCAGGCCGCAGACCGGCCTCGATGTCAGCTCTGCGCTGCGCATCGGCAATGCCGAGTTCGAAGCCGCCCGTGCTCTCGCAATCGACTATGAAGCCTTGCGGCCTACTCAGGTCGCAGTCGTAACCACTCCGACCTTCTCGCCGCGCGAAATGCTCAACATGCGCACCTACGACCTGATGGCAACGCCGCTTGTCTATCCCGGTCAGGTCGTGCGCGCTCGCGTCGTTGCCGATCAAAAGAACCGCGGCGCTGTCGAGGTAAGATTGCGGGCACGCGTTTACGACGAGCATGACGAATGGCGCAATCTCGACGGCTGTTCGGTGATCATCGAGCCGGGCAAGGAGGCCGTTTTGGAATGGGCTTTGCCGGACACGGGCGGCCAGCCGATTGCCGAACTCGGCCTGGCGATTTCTAGCACAGGCAAGCGCGCTGATGGCCGCTTGCTTGTCGACTACGTCAGATGGGATGGCACGCCCGAGCTGACGCTGAAGCGCCCGGCGGGCGACGGCGATTTCTGGCGCTTGTCCTGGGTCAACGGCGTAGACATCTTCTCCAAGCGCTATCCGGCGGCATTCCGGATCTCGCAGAATAGCGGCGAAGGAATCATCATCCATGGCACGCGCCAGTGGGCCGATTACCAGGTGTGCGGCGATGTGATGTTACATCTCGGCAACTATGGCGGTTTCGCCGTCCGGGCGCAGGGCCTGCGCCGCTATTATGGTGCCCGCGTCACCCGCGACGGCAGGATGCAGATCGTGCGCGTCCGAGACGAGAGCACCGACGTGCTCGCCGAGACCGCCTTCAATACCGAATTCGAAAAATCGATATCGATGAAAGTGGCGGCCAAGGGCGAGCGCATCACTTTCGAGGCGGACGGCATATCGCTTTTTGCGGAAGACTGCAGCCCCGAGGCTTTCCATGATGGCGGCATTGGCCTGCTGGTGCATGAAGGCGCCTTGTCATGCAACGAAATTCGGGTCGGAGCGGTCTGATGGCGAATGTCACGATCGATAAGGCCCGCAAGGCATATGGTCCGGTAGAGGTGCTTCATGGCGTCTCCGTCGACATTCGAGACGGCGAGTTCGTGGTGCTCGTCGGCCCGTCCGGTTGCGGAAAATCCACGCTGCTGCGGATGATCGCGGGGCTGGAAAACATCACTGGCGGTACGATCGGCATCGGCGGGCGGGTCGTCAACGATCTGGCTCCCAAACAGCGCGACATCTCGATGGTGTTCCAGAACTACGCGCTCTATCCGCATATGACGGTGGCCGAGAACATGGCGTTTTCACTGACGCTGTCCGGTGCGCCCAAGGCGGAGAAGCAGAAACGTGTTGCGGAAGCCGCTGAGATACTGGGGCTGACGCCGCTGCTCGATCGCTATCCGCGCCAGCTGTCAGGCGGCCAACGCCAGCGCGTGGCCATGGGTCGGTCGATCGTGCGCAAACCGCAGGTCTTCCTGTTCGACGAGCCGTTGTCTAATCTGGACGCCAAGCTACGCGTCGCCATGCGCGCCGAGATCAAGAGCCTGCATCGCCGTCTTGCCACCACCACGATCTATGTCACCCACGACCAGGTCGAGGCAATGACCATGGCCGACCGGATCGTGGTGATGAATGGCGGCCATGTCGAGCAGGTTGGCCGGCCGCTCGACCTCTACGATGATCCGCAGAGCATGTTCGTTGCCGAATTCATCGGCTCGCCGTCGATGAACCTCCTGAAAGGCCGTTTCGACAGCGCCGACGGCCAGCCCGTTTTCATAACCGATGCCGGCATCGTACTGCCGCTGCCCGACAACGTTTCAAGGCCGTCCGGCACGGAAGCGTTCTACGGTATCAGACCGGAATATTTCACTATCGCCCCGACAGGCTCGGGTATCCCGGCCGGGGTCCTGGTCGTCGAGCCCCTCGGCCCGGAAACGCAAGTGACCGCGAGCGTCGGAGGACAGACCGTGGTGACTATGTTTCACGAGCGGATCAACGTGCAACCCGACGATATGATCTGGCTTCGGGTGCAGCCCAATCGCGTCTGTTTGTTCGACACCGCTGGACGACGGTTTCAGCCTGCTATCGCTCCTTTTGCCCACCTATAGGCGCCGGAAGTAAAGAGCCGGTCATGGCCAGAATGATCGTTCTAACGGCTAGCCACATAATTAGCAGGTTTGCGGCCGCAAAAACTGGAAGAGCCAACCACCCAGCAAAGCCTGACTCCCCACGGATCGCCAGTTTTTCAATCGTGGTTGCCAATGCCGTGGCGCCGAAGCTGACGCTCCAAAGACCGGCAGAAAAACGGCGGACAATTCGCGGCAGTACGCCGCCGACGATAACAGCCTGGAGCATTGCGTAACCGATCAGACAGTGAACAAAAACGTCTTCGCTGGTACCTGACAAGTTAACATAGGCGAGCGAGCACACCGCCGGAGGCGCGAGTTGAACTCCCAAGGTAGACCGGATCTGGTCTCGCAGTGGCTCGCCAAAATAGAGCCGGTAGAACAAAACGGAATCGATTGTTAGCCACGAGAAGAGCCCCGCACCCAAAGCCAGTTGAGCCCATTCAGAATGTCCGAATGTCGATAGGCCGATGCTGAGAACGAATGACGCGGCCGCAACAGGCAAGTATAAGGCAGGCGTCGCGTCGGACAGAGCGATGGTCGTTTTCCAGATCAATTGCGAATGCCAAAGCCCGAATGCCACTGCAAACGCCCCGCCGATGCACAGTAGTATAGCGGCCACTGTCGCACTGAAGGGCAATACACTCACGGCGGTCAGCATCATCCCGACACCCGCAAGACCAGGAAAGCAGTTCTGAACGGGATCCGCGAGTTCCGCCTGCACCGCCAACGGTGCTAACCACAACTTCAAACCATATAAAGTCAAAAGAGCTGTCCATATGCCCATGGCCAGTATCACAACCCCAACAACAATTCCTACCGGCATCGCCCACAGTTGTTGCGCAACCTCCCACATAACGGCAAAAGAACTTGCCCCGAGGCCGATAGCAAAGAACGAGGCTGGAAACCGGGCTATTAGAGATCCCTCTGCCGACAGACCGAGAACAGCCTGACACTTCAATGCGATTATTTCCTCGGAGCAGAGTCCACTCCCTTGCGCTGCGCCGACGTCAGATTGGGACCACTCTTTCATAACTGCACCTCACGAATCTGCCCTGAAATCACACAGGCTTGCAACCAAACTCCTGATCGCACTCCCCGAACGAGTTCCTAATGCATTGCGGGCAATTTCAGCGTCACGACTGTGCCTGACCCGAGGATGCTTTTTAGATCGATGCTTCCTCCCGCTTCTTCAACGAAGCGTTTGACCATCGGCAATCCAACACCACCCAATCCCTCGCCCTTTGTCGTAAAGAAGAGATCAAATGCTCGCACCATGGTCTCGTTGGTCATCCCAATTCCGCGGTCTTCAACCCGAACATCCACCCCCTTGGAATTCTCCGATACGAACGCGTGAACTGAAATCAAACCGCCGTCGGGCATCGCATCGCGTGCATTGAGCAGAAGGTTGAGGACTGCATTTTGCAACCCGACGCGATCGCACCTTACCAAAGGAAGGTTGGAGCCGACGCAAACCTCGACACGGATGTTCTCATCCCAAGCACTTCGAACAAAAGCTCCGACGTCGGCCAGGCAAATGCCCACGTTAGCATTTGAAATTACGCCTTCGATTTCTCTGGCTGTCCTGATGGTCTGCCTGACAAGACAACCGGCTCTTTCCAGAGCGGTCTTGGCGCCAGCAATTACCACCCCTGCGCCCGGAGCCGTTGCGATATTCGGGTCTCGACCCAGGTGGTTCAACGCAGATGAGGCCACCTGAATGAGATTACCAAGGTCATGGACGATACCGGCAGTCGAGATATGCAGGGCGAGACCACCTTGCGGATTGTTCCCCTGGACGTCGAATATGCTTTCATCTACTTGGAGACTTGACATTCCATTCCTCCGTTTGCTGAACAAACATTTTCTTGCGTTCCGAAGTGGACGCACCATCGCTGGCCTGCCCTGACCGAGGACAAGCTAACCGGATGCCAGGAGCACTCTCCTCGCCGTTTGTTTCAGACAACTCCCGCGCACAATCCGACGCAGCGCGTGCAAAAGGAGCCCCAAACGGCGTCGCCCGGCTTCGTAAAGGCATAGACATCAGTGAGATCCAGACGCGCATCTCCCCGCGGGAACACAAAATTGGAACCTGAATAATGATGTGACATCGTCATATCCTCCTCAAGGGAAAATTGGTTGACAAGGTCGAAACCCAGAATTCCAGCGTTTACGTCTTCAAAACAGATACTCCGCACCGGCGTCAATCAACAGTGTTCACCCAACTGAGTACTGACAGCGGTCAAAGTTGGAATATATTGAACGATCGTATTACCAATACTTTGGTGTCGATCGCTTCCATGCTTACACGTGCTAGTTTGCGATAGTAAGCGCTGACGGTGAGCATCCCTCTTTGGTTGCTCGGTGAGCGGAACGGGCTGGCAGTGGCTGGCAGAAAGGACGCAGTGATGGCTCGCTTGCTGTCGGTCAATGTGGGCTTGCCGCGTGGCATTCCTTGGCAAGGAAAGACCGTCGACACCGCAGTCTGGAAAACATCGGTTGAAGGCCCACGTCAGGTACGACGGCTCAACGTCGATGGCGACAGGCAGGGAGACCTGGCGGGGCACGGCGGCGAGCAAAGGGCGGTTTTGGTCTACCAATCGGAATCCTATCATTATTGGCAACGCGAGCTGGGCCGCGAGAACTTTTCCTACGGCCAGTTTGGGGAGAATTTCACAGTCGATGGCCTGTCGGACGATGAGGTATGCATCGGCGACCGCTATCGGATTGGGAGCGCCTTGTTCGAAGTGACCCAACCGCGCGTCACTTGCTACCGGGTCGGTATTCGCATGAACGAGCCGCGCATGGCCGCGCTGCTGGTTGCGCGAGGCAGGCCCGGCTTCTATCTGCGCGTCCTGGAAGAAGGCCAGGTCGAGGCTGGAGATGAGATCGTCCAGGTCGGGATCGGCCCTGAACGGATGACTGTGTCAGAGGTCAATGCGCTGCTATATTTGCCAGGCCACCCTCACAGCCAGATCGAGCGGGCGTTGCGCATCCCGGCGCTAAGCGAAGGCTGGCAGGGATCCTTCCGGGCGATGCTAGCACAAAACGAAGACCGCGATGCCAGGACAGGCAATGCCGGACTTGATCCAATGTCTGGACCACCACCTGCGTGGACAGGATTTCGCCCGCTACGCGTGGTGCACAAGATCCCCGAAAGCGTTAGTGTGATGTCGCTGGTGCTAGAGTCCGTTGATGGATCCCGCCTCACAGCAGCACTCCCTGGACAGTTTGTCGTGCTGCGCCTGCAGGTGGCGTCCGATGGCCCGGCCCTAATGCGCAGTTATTCTTTGTCGGGCGGACCTGGTGAGCGCTGCTACCGAATAAGCGTAAAGCGGGAACTCCATGGAGTGGTGAGTGCCTACATAGACGACCGGGTCGAAATGGGCGACGTGCTCGACGTAAGCGCACCACGCGGCAGCTTCACTCTTCGGACGGACGATCGTCCAATCGTCCTTCTAAGTGCCGGGGTGGGCGCCACGCCCGTGATTGCGATGCTCCATGCACTGGCGGAAACAGGTTCGACAAGGGAAGTCTGGTGGCTCCACGGCAGTCGATGTAGCCGTGAGCATGCCTTTGCCCAAGAGGTTCGAGACTTGCTGAAAGTCTTGCCCAACAGTCACAGCCATATAAGCTACAGCGCGCCCGATCCAGATGACAGGCAAGGTGTCGATTTTGATGCCCTGGGACGCCTGGACATCGAGGTACTTCGAAAACTGGACATTCCGCGACATGCCAATTTCTATCTGTGCGGACCATCCGCCTTTACGGGCAACCTGAGCGCGGCGCTCGCAGCCTGGGGTGTCGGCGCCGACCGGGTCTACACGGAGCTGTTCGGCCCAGGTTCTTCTAGTACACCGGGCATTGCCGCCGCTCCAGGCCGGGCGCCGCATCTACCTGCCGAAACCGACGGTACGGGACCTCTTGTTTCGTTCGCACGGAGCGGCCTGAGCGTCCGCTGGGGCTCAGGATTCCAGAGTCTGCTTGAGATTGCTGAAGCGTGCGACGTCCCCACGCGATGGTCGTGCCGCACAGGGGTCTGTCACATTTGCCAGACCGGGCTTGTGGCTGGAACAGTCGCCTATCGGCCCGATCCAATCGATCCGCCAACAAGCGGCAACATCTTGATCTGCTGTTCCCAGCCAAATGGAGACGTCGTCCTTGATCTCTAAGGCAGTGGATAGGAATTGTTTGGGTGCATGTGGAAGAAAATTTCCGTGTCGGGCAATCACGTGACCGCACCGACCTCGATTACGGCCTCGGCGAAAGCCAGCGGAGCTTCCTGGGGTAGATTGTGCCCTATGCCGCCCGTGATCAGTCGATGAGAGTACCTCCCTGAGAACATCTTCGCGTAGGCGCTGGCTTCCGGGTGAGGAGCACCATTGGCGTCGCCCTCCAGCGTTATTGTAGGCACGGTGATGACGGGCGCCTGCGCAAGCCGCTTCTCCAGGTTCTCATATTGAGGTTCGCCCTCGGCCAGGCCGAGACGCCAGCGGTAGTTATGGATCACGATCGCCACATGATCGGGATTGTCAAACGCGGCAGCACTACGCTCGAAGGTCGCATCGTCGAAATTCCATTGCGGCGATGCAAGACGCCAGATCAGCTTTGCGAAATCGCGCGTAAATTTCCGATAGCCGGCTTGCCCACGATCGGTTGCAAAGTAATACTGATACCACCATTGCAGTTCCGCGCTCGGTGGCAGCGGCTGCCTACCTGCCTGCTGATTGCCGATCAAATAACCGCTCACTGAAACCATTCCTTTGCACCGTTCTGGCCACAGCGCAGCGACAATATTGGCGGTTCTGGCGCCCCAGTCACAGCCGGCAAGAATAGCCTGTTCTATTCTGAGGGCATCCATCAGCGCAATGACGTCCAAAGCAACTGCGGACTGCTGCCCGTTGCGCATGGTGCCATCGGAAACGAACCGTGTTGTGCCGTACCCTCGTAGATACGGTACGATCACGCGATAACCTTTAGAGGCCAACAAAGGCGCGACACCGACATAAGTTTGGATGTCGTATGGCCATCCATGAAGGAGGATCACCGGTGCGCCGGTCATAGATCCCATCTCCGCGTATCCGATGTTAAGCAAACCGGCGTCAATTTGCCTTAATGAACCCAACAGCTCTTGTACCGCTTTCTTGGGGAGGTCTTTGCTTGTACTTCTGACAGCGGATCTCGCCGCCGCTGGCTTCTCGATCCCCAGTTCAAAGGCAGTCATCGCGGCAAAGGCCGTGCCTAGTAAGCGGCGGCGATTGTGGTCAATTTGTTGTGGGATGCTGTTCATTTTCAAACCTCCTCAGGAAATGGTTTGTCCGTTGTTGCCCCACGTGCAACTCAAATGCGCGGCCGGGTGGGGGGCGACCCGGCCGCGCTCTGGGCGAAGACGATGCGGGGAGAATCGCCTCTTTCGCCTCAGATTGCTCGGCGTAGCGGTCTGAACGCCTCTCTGAGCTCGTTAGAGAAGACGTAAGGCTGCTCCCACGCCGCGAAATGGCCGCCTCTATCCACTTCATTCCAGTAAATGACGTTACCGAAGCTTCTATCGCCCCAACTCCTCGGTGCGCGGTAGATTTCGGCCGGATAGACGGTGACCGCCACAGGGACTTTCGGGATGTCAAACGCATCAAACGGACCACCGCCTGCTTGCGCGCCTTCCCAATACGATCGCGATGATGAAGCTCCTGAGTTGGTAAACCAGTAGAAGGAGATGGCATCCAGCATCTCGTTATACGTGAAGATCCGTTCCGGCTCTCCGTCGCTATCGGTCCACTCCGCGAACTTGTCGTAGAAGTAAGCTGCCATTGCGACCGGAGAATCGGAGAGGGCATAGCCGATGGTTTGCGGGCTCTGATTCATCATAGCCGCATAACCGAAACCGTCGCGGTAGAAATGCAGCAGCCGATTGTAGGCGCTCTTCTCCCGATCCGATAATTCCACCGGGGCCGGGTCGAAATTACGGAGATGCCGAAGAATGCTCGGGGGTACGGTCCCGGGCATGTTAACGTGAATGCCGAGAAGACCTTTCGGAGCCTGAACGGCCAGCACCTGCGAGACGATCGCGCCCCAGTCGCCTCCCTGGGAGACGTATTCGTTGTAATCCAGCCTGAGCATTAGCTCGTGAAACGCGCCAGCTATCCGCGCCGGACCCCAACCGGTCGCAGACGGCTTACCCGAGAAGCCGTAACCCGGCATGGTCGGAAGGACGAGGTGAAATGCATCTTCTATCCGCCCTCCATGCGCAGTGGGATTGGTCAGGGGGCCTATGACTTTCAAAAGCTCCACAATCGAGCCTGGCCAACCATGCATCATAAGCAAGGGCATTGCCCCCTCGTGTGGGGAGCGGACGTGCGCGAATTGAATATCTACTCCATCAACACTAGTAATGAATTGCGGCAATTTATTCAGTTTCGTCTCCACCTTGCGCCAGTCATAACGACTCCCCCAATACTCGACCAGCGTTTGCAGCTTTGCTAGTTGGACGCCCTGGGAGCGATCATTGACGGTCTCCCGTTCCGGCCATCTTGCAGCTTTGATACGCCGGCGAAGATCTGCAAGCGCCCAAGTCGGGACATGAATACTGAACGGACGGATAGATTCTTGCCCGACCGCTGCTTGCAGAGCCCTAGGCACCAGATTGGCCGCTCCAACTGCGGCGGCTGCCACAATGACATCACGTCGAGTCGGTGATAGCGATATCGCTGACATCATTTGTTCCTCGATAAACCCAATCTATTCAGATAAGTTAACTATATACTTCAAACAACTTAAATCCATTATACCTTTGTATCAATAATACTTCTGGATTGGTCACAGACAAGCAACCAATGATCACCGATCGGTGTCGGCGCCGTACTGCCGGGGTCTCGCACGGTATAGGGCAAACACAGCTGTCCTGCATCGCGCCAGGAGCAACTACGCCCCTGCTCACGTCGGCAGCGGCTGCCCGATCTGTTCCGCTACCATGTACTGGGCGTACCAGTCGGGCCAGTTCTCATCGCGTGTTCCGCCTGTCCGCTTCTCGTGCTCGCCATGCGCGGCCGCGGTGCGCCGGAGTGCACCTGCAAGCTCATTCAACGAGGTGAATGTCGTGTCGCCGGCCTCCACGCGTCCCGGCAGCCGCAGAGTGATTTCCTGCAACAACCACCCGTTGCCGTCCGGGTCCTTGAACGAGGCGAACGAGGAATAACTGCGCCCCTCTGGATCCTTGCCGCTAATTGCCGGCTGTCCAGGACCAGCACGGTGGAACACTTCGCTGGCGCCGGCCCCGCGCGCCACAAGGTCGGCGCGCGCTGCGTCGATATCGGACACAATGAGATAAAATCCCTGTGCCGAGCCCGGCGCGGCCGACGTGAGGCCGGTGCCGAAGTGGATCGAGGCCGGCGAACCCGGGGGCGTAAACTGTACAACCCGAAACGTGTCACCGACGGGGAAGTCGGCGTCGAGCCGCCAACCCAGGCCGCCATAGAAACGCTTGGCACGATCGACGTCCGAAACGGGGATAACCACGGCCTCGAACTTCAGGTCGATCATCGCTGTTTTCGCAGTTTCGCTGCGCACTACATCGTCACTCATGTCGAGCTCCTTAGTTTGGCGGCAGGGCATGCCCATGTACATCTGCGTGAGCAGTGCCAGCGACCGCGTCAATTACTCAATGCTATCGCCGGATGACTTTCCATTGATCACGACTTCGGCTTTCATCGACATGCGGGGCGCCACCTCAGAGGAACCCTCGCGACGCCATGCTTCAACCGTCCCCGGAAGCGCGCCGATGATCCCGACAATCGCCGTCGCGGCGAGCAACTCACGTTGTGTGGCCGTTAGTGATCTTGCTGGCATCGCGCCGCGCTCCGTTCGTGCTCCTCGCTCCGAACACAGCATCCAGTCTCGGTGGAGATTAGTCTATTGCACGTTGGTATCGGCAGGGTTGCAGTGTTCCCGACGCATCGCGGGCCAGCGATTGGAAAGCTGAGCCAGATCGGTCGACGAACCGAATTACTCCTCGGCATTCGGCAAGCGCAATACCACGGATCGGCATTTTTCCCACCGACCTATGCCAAAGTGTGGGCGATACCATCGCACAATATATTCATTCCTATCCGCAGGTAGATAACAGTCCGTCCGGAGAGTATCGGCCAGTGGAAGTTATCAATAGATCACCATCGCGATCGTCGAGTAGGCGGTTGTCTCAACGAGGAGAAGAATTCGTTATGAACACCAGAACTACATGCCTCGTCCTAGCGTTTACTCTTTCGGCTTTCGGCGGGGATGCGTTTGCTGGCGCGCTTGATGTTATCGACCCCATCAACAAGCAGTCGTTTTACACCAGTTCTATCAAGGAGCCCGTCCACACGAATCCCTTTATGAGAGCCAGATTCAAGGCAGCGCTCAAAACCCTGCCGCACGCGAAGCGTATGGCGATGATAAGAGAATGCCAGGACGCGGCAATGACAAAGCCTTATGCGGAATTCTGTGCCGATCTGAATGCCCTTGCCGGCTCATGATCCTCCAAGCCAGGGTGATGAACCCTGTTGAGCCGGACAATGGCGGGCCTAGTGCCCGCCATTTTGTTTCCATGCTTGCTGTGGCTGGAAAACCTGCCGTCTGTGCCCATGGCTTTGCCCCTTGGAAACCGGCCTGGTGACATCAGTCGATGTCTCGCTGTGAGGCCGCGCATGCGAAGCTGGTTCCAACGCATTGCCCCGCATCAAGCGAGGGCCGCAGCCGCCGATTTTGTCTCACCGGTCAATCCCAATGTATCGCCGATACCATCGTTAAGATGCCCTTGCCGTTTCGTGACCCACTGAGTCAAAGGGAGCGAATATGATGGCGACCAAAGTGCTCGCCATCATATCGGCACGCCTTCAGCTAAAAGGCTGTGATACATTGCTGCTTTGCTTCATTTGCAATCGCTCTGCAATGGCATGCTTTGAAGTCGCCATGATGGACCTGACCTACCGCTCAACCGCTCTTGAAGCGCTTGTCGTAAGAACAAAACATCCCGCCGTCCCACCTCCTGGTGGTTCTCCGCAGGTGTGGCACCGGAGAGGCATCGGGCCGCCTGGTATCCACAACCCAAATAGCGGCACCAGGATCCACCGCGCTTGCCTCACACTGTTTCTCTGTCGGTCTGGAATACCCATCGCGCACTCTGTTGGTTCCGATTTCGCTGTCGCGTTGCGCAAGATCGTCTGCCATTGGCTCAGACTTGGCAGAATTGTAGGAGAAGCGTCCCTCCCCCGCGGTATCTGTGTGTCCCGAATGTTGCCGTTATGCCGCGCAAACCCTCCAACGCTGCAACGTCGGTGACATGAGTTCCTCCCAATTGCCCACAGTGGGCGATTCGCGGCCCGGTCAGGCTCACGGCGCCGAGAATTTCGCGCCGGTCGGTCAAGAAATCGGCGCCCTATCAGGTAGAGCGCAGATCGACCTGCAGTAGCGGCAAAATCTATTGTACGATAGTCTCGGCAATATTTTGTGGCACTCGGCGGGGCAGGTCGGCAGGTCAGAACGATCATAGAGACGCTGGCCGCCCGCCGGCGAGGAGGCCATGTGATCTGACATCAAGTCCGACCGCATTTTGGGCCATACGAAAGACACCCATCAGGAAGCGACAGCGGTGAGATTTCTCGCGCCGCATCCGCCCCGACAAACTCAAGACCATACCAGGGCGATTGTTCGAAGGCGTGGGCTGGTGCCTAGGGCCGCAGGGTAATTCTAATACCATGGTACCCGCGACACCTAAGCATAATAACCAATCTTCGAATTTTCGACAAATGTCCCTGCAGACATCAATCAACCAGGAGATTTGTTATGTTTCTCTTCCGTTCGAATCTTTTGGCGGTAGCGGCGAAGGTCGGCTCCGTCGCGATCACTGTCGGACTCAGTTCGGCGCCATTCCAAAGCGCCCGCGCCGAGACCTTGCCAGGACAGTCTGGCGCCCCTTACCAGAGTATGCCATCGCTGGCGCCGATAGGTACGCGCGTTGACCATTATCTTCCGATTCCCAAGGAAGACGTAACCCCGGCCATCGACCCGAAGAAGGGATACCGGAGCCAAGAGTTGGGCCGTGGCCTCTACATGGTCACCGACAACGGCTACCAGTCGATGTTCCTGGTGTACGAAACCGGCGTCGTCGTGGTCGACGCACCTCCGGGATACTCGGCCCACATACGTCAGGCTATCACAGAGGTGACCGACAGACCAATCACACATATCGTCTACAGCCATGCGCACGTAGATCATATTGGCGGCGTAATCGACCTCGGCGGTCATCCAATCATCATCGCCCAAGAAGAGACCCTGCGGCTGCTCGAACGAGCCAAGGATCCGAGGCGGCCCTTGCCTACGGTCACGTTCAAGGATCACTATACCCTGAACGTCGGTAGCCAGGTTCTCGACCTGAGCTATCCCGGTAGCAGCCCCCATGAGCCAGGAAACATCTTCATCTATGCTCCCGAGCAGAAGGTCCTGATGGTGGTCGACGTGATCTTCCCTGGCTGGATGCCGTGGCGTCGCTTTGCGCTTGCCAAGGATATCCCCGGTTACTTCGACCAGGTGGCGTACATCGACACATTGCCGTTCGAAACGCTCGTCGGAGGTCATGTCAATCGCGTGGGTACTCATTCCGATGTACGTACGCAGCTCGAATTCATGAATGACCTGAAGTCAGCTGCCGTTGCTGCCCTCAAATCAACGCCCCCAGGCGAGGAAATGGAAGCCGAGGACAAGCCCAATCTCTGGGCCGTCTACGACAACTACATCGACCGCGTCGTTGTGAAATGCGTCAATGCCGTCACGCCCAAGTGGCAGTCCCGACTGGCCGGCTATGACGTATTCATCTGGGACCAGTGTTACGCGATCGAGCAGAGCCTTCGTATCGACTGAAGACGTGGCAACCCGGGAGCTCAGCCGGGGGTCGTAGCTATGTGACGATCCGCGGGGGGGGTAGCGCGAAGCGTGGTCTCAGAGGATTTGCCGGAGAGTCAGCCCGCTCTGCGCGTAGCCGGCAATCCTCGGAGCTTGGTCAGACAATTTGTAAGATCGACTGCCCCGCATGTTGGAGATTGGATCGTTGAGATGCTCCGAGCTGAAGGCTTTGAAGGACCCACGCAATCGGCTTTGAGGAGTGACGACGGACCGCAACCGGCGGCGTCTCCTGTGTTCGGCCTGGTGGCTTCGCAGAAATCAGTGGAAGCACCAATAGGCTGGGCTCGAAAGACCGCTATTCTAGTGGTGGCGACTGTGACGGTGTCGCTGCCGGCAGCCTGGGCGTGGCAATGGTATTTCCACGGCCGTTCGGAAGAGTCTACCGACAACGCTTATGTCCGCGGCGATATAACGAGTATCGCGCCCAAGCTCTCCGGCTATGTGGTGGAAGTTGCAGTTGGCGACAACGCCGACGTTAGCAAAGGGAGCTTTCTGTTTCGCATCGACGACAGTGATTACCGAGCGAAACTCGACGAAGCCATTGCCACTCTGGCGACCCGACAGGCCGAGATCGCAAACATTGAAGCAACGCAGAAACTGCAAGATGCCTTGATCGAACAAGCGGTGGCGCAGCAGCGCTCGGTCTCAGCGGATTTGCTGTTGTCGAGCGCCAATCTTGACCGCTACATGGCTCTGCGAAAGAGCGGGACGGCCAGCGAACAAAAACTCCAGGATGCGCAGACCGCGTTCGCAAAAGCCGAGGCGGGGGACAAAGCCCAGGCGGCCAATACTCTGGCCCAGAGGCTGAAGCTTGGAGTGCTCGACGCCCAACTCGCCGGCGCCCAAGCAGCGATGGCTCTGGCGAAAGCTTCCGTTAGTCTGGCCAGGATGGATCTCGCCAATACCGTCATCCTGTCGCCGATCGACGGTGTCATCGGCAACCGGCAAGTTCGCGTCGGACGCTACGTCACACCTGGCACCCCGGCGATGGACGTTGTTCCGGTCAAGGGTATATGGGTCGTCGCCAATTTCAAGGAGACCCAGCTTGGTCGAATGGAGGTTGGACAGCCTGTTCAGGTGGTGATCGACGAGTACCCTGACGTTCATATCGATGGTGTCGTCGACAGCTTCGCCCCGGGTAGCGGGGCTGCCTTCAGCGTGCTGCCACCGGACAATGCGACGGGTAACTTCATCCGCGTCGTCCAGCGCGTTCCAGTCAAGATAAGACTTACACACAATCCGTTGCCTGGTCGGCTGGTTCCCGGACTTTCAGCCCGCATTGCCGTCCGGGTGGGCAGGGGAACCGATCCCGCGCCCACCACTTCGAACCCGGTCGGCGACCTTGCGGATAATCGGCCCGGTACGGCACAATGAGCCGTCAGATCGAATCGCGACCGTTACTGACTAAGCCCGAGGTGCTCGGCGCCGCGATGGTCTTGACCGGAGTTGTACTGACCGCCGTCATGGATTCGATCGCCAGCACGGCGCTCTCTATTGGGCGCCTGGATATGCTGGGCGACATACATGCCACGACCGACGAATTCGCGACTTTCGACATCGCATTTCTCGCGGCCAAGCTGACCGGCTTTTTGGTCGCGCCGCTGTTTGTTGCAGCGCTAAAGCCTACGCCCTGTTTGCGCGCCGGCACGGTCGCGCTTCTCTTGGCATCTGCCGCAATGATCTCTTCCGTCGATATTGCCTGGATTGACGTCTGCCGCATCGTTCAGGGTTTTGCCGGCGCGACCGTGCTCGTGGCAGGCCAGACACTGCTGTTCCTTCGTTTCCCGAGCCGTCAGCAACCGATTGTGCAAGCTCTCTTAGCCCTCGGCTCCGTCATGGCCCCAACGACATTGACACCAGCGCTCCAAGGTTGGGTTGTCGACCACCTTTCGTGGGACTGGATATTCCTGAGCAACGTGCCGATGGGCATTCTCGCCCTCGTCATGCTCGCGGCGGACCGCGGACAAACGGTCCGCCACAGAATCCGCATCCCCTACATCCAGATCGCGCTGGCTGGAATCGCCGCAGCCTCTTTGACCTATGTGTCGCAACAAGGCAGCAGGTTCAATTGGTTCGACGACGGGCACATCATCCTTCTCACCCTGACCGGTCTGCTGGCGGTCATCCTGCTGCTGCTGTGGGAGTTCCAATTTGCATCGGATCGTCTGATACTTCCCGCGTCGCCTTTAGGCGATGCCGACTATTGCTTCGCCCTTGTCGCCAGTCTGGTAGCCGGATTTGCCCTATCCGGCAGCGCCTTTCTCATCCCCGCCTTTGCCTTGAACGTCCTCAACTTCACAGCTACGGATGCTGGAACTCTTCTCCTGCCGAGTGGAGCAATGTTGGGCTGCTCGCTGGTAATTGCAGGAATCGGCGTAAAAAAAAGCGGAATAAGTCCGTTTGCTCTGGCGCCTGTCGGGATCGTGTTTTTCGCCTCGTCAATGTGGCTCATGTCGGGTTCGACAAGCGACAGCGGAGCTGTGGATTTGGAGTTTCCACTGCTCCTGCGCGGCTTTGGACTGGGTTTCCTGTTCGTGAGCTTGACGCTGATTGCGTTCATGCAACTTCCTGCGACAGCGCTGCCCTTCGGCATCGGTCTTTTCGATCTTGGCAAGCAGGTTGGTGGTCTGGCTGGCACGGCTCTCCTGCAGACTTATCTCGATCGACAACTTGCCTATAATCGGACGGTACTGGCATCGCACCTGGATGTTGGCGATGTTGTCCTCGAAGAGCGCCTGAAGGCAGTGGCGGGCCAACTTGGAGCTAGGGGGCTCGACGGTGTTGCTGCTGGTAAAGGCGCACTGCTGGTTCTGCGGCAGGCCGTGGACAGGCAAGCCGGCACCATTTCCTTCAACGAGGCCTTCTTGGCGATTGTGCTGTTGTTCTTGGTCGCGGCGCCTTGCCTTATCCTCTCCAGGAGGTTGCTTGGCCGTCGATCCTCAGTCCCGGTAGGTGTATCGAGGGTCTGATGCATGTCGCGCAAAAGTGCGCAGGGGTTTTGTGATGACGACATGCATGAAAACAGATCCTAAAGCGCGTCGCCTGAATCCGTTCAAACGTGACGCGCTCTAGGCCGCTATCGCTGCCAACCGTCGCGTCAATAGCTCTTACGCCTCAAGGAGGTTTCGCACTTAGAAAGCGGCCTGTGAGATACTACCTTGGCGCCGTGGCGGCGCGCTCCAGGCTGCCGGCTGGATTGGCCAAATCGACGAAAGCGAATTCAATGTCCGGTTTCGTGGTCGGAGTAATCCCGATTGCGGTCCACCGGCGAGGACGAACGGCATGGCGCCTCGAGGCCAGAAAGGTCTTTCTTGCCGAGTTATGCGTCTTCGCTAAGATCAATAGCTCCTTTGCGGACTGGATGGTGTTGGTCCGCAGAACGCGTTCTCAAGCGTGAGCACGTCAAGGGACCCAGATCTGCTCAAAGACCCTACGGGTTATGACATCCTATCCTCGACGGATGGCGCGAAGGTCCGCCGAATGCTCAGGCCTCACCCCGCGGCGGCGTTCCCATTGCTGCCTGGGCTTCCTGAGCCGTGGCCGGGCCGCGGAGCACGTTGGCTACCAGAACGGCAACAATTGTGCCGGTCACCGGTCCCAAAACATAGACCCACCAGGTGGACAGATCGCCGCGGGCCAGGTCGGGACCGAAGGCGCGGGCGGGATTCATCGCGCCTCCTTCGTACGGGCCGCCCAACGTCCCGAGCGACATCACGTAAGCACCTACCGCAATGGGGATGAACTGGCCATTAAGCTTTGGGCCATTTGCCATCGAAAGCACCATCAAAACCATGCCAAACGTAAGGATGGCCTCGAAGAAAACCGCCTGCATGGCCTGCCCAGCTTGCGGAACGGTGGCTGCCAGGTTGCCTTCAATGCCAAAAAACGAGCGGGCAAGAAATGATCCTGCTGCGGCCGCGAGTAACTGCACAACGACATAGGCCGCGCACATTGGCCAACCCATGTCGCCGCGCAATGCAAAGGCAAATGTCATGACAGGATTGAAGTGCGAACTGATATCACCGAGGAAATAGATGGCCACGACCAGCCAAAGCGCGGAAATCGCCGATAGGATAAATGCAGCGACGATGGGCTCAACCTTTATTCCGCCGTACAGTACGAGGATGGCAGCGCCAGCCGACAATACGAAGGTCAATCCTGCCGTGCCGATGAACTCGGACAGCAGGCGCCGAAATCGATGCTCGGGACTTTTCCAGTTGGCGTTGAATCGAGGTTGACCAATCTGCAACGCGAGTGCCGCCTCGCCGAACACGACAGGGGGGATGCTCATGGGTCCTCCTAGAAATCCTGGGTTGAAGTGATGACTGCCTCTGCCGAGGCCGGCAGCGGATCCGAATCCCGTGTCTGACGAACTGACGCGATCCTAGGCGCAGGTTGCGACGAAAGGTTTGACCATTTTCTCCGGGTCAACCACGCGGTCGAACAACGCTTCGGAAACAAAGCCGAGCTTCAGCGCGGCCGCCTTGAGCGTCACATCGTTGTCCATCGCATAGTGCGCGATCTTCGAAGCCTTGTCATAGCCGACAACAGGCGAGAGCGCGGTCACGAGCATCAGGGACTCGCTCACATATTGGGCGATCTTGTCCTTGTTGGGCTGCGTGCCCTCTACCAGAAACTTGCGGAAATTCGTGCAACTGTCGGCCATGATCGTGATCGAATGGATGATGTTGTGGATGATCAGGGGCTTGTAGACGTTCATCTCGAGGTAGCCGCTCGCCCCGCCAAATCCGACCGCGACGTCATTGGCCATCACTTGCACAGCCACCATGGTTAGTGCTTCGGCCTGGGTGGGATTCACCTTGCCTGGCATGATGGACGAGCCGGGCTCGTTCGCCGGTATTATGAGTTCGGCGAAGCCGGCCCGCGGTCCGCACGACATGAGACGTACGTCGTTGCCGATCTTGTACAGGGAAACCGCCAGCGTGCGCATCGTGCCAGAAAACTGCACAAGCGCATCGTGAGCGCCCTGAACGGCGAACTTGTTCGGCGCCGTTACGAAGGGAAGCCCGGTCAGCCTCGCGATTTCGGCTGCGGCCGCTTCTGCGAAACCTGGCGCCGAATTGATCCCCGTGCCCACCGCGGTACCGCCAAGGGCGAGGCGATAGACGCCATCCAGCGAAGTCTCGAGCCGATCCAGATCGTCGGCGAGCATTTCGGCATATCCCGACCATTCCTGGCCCAAGGTCAGCGGCGTCGCATCCTGCATGTGGGTGCGGCCGATCTTGACGATGTCCTTCCATTCCTCCGATTTGCAACGGAGAGCTTCGTAGAGCTGCTTGACCGCCGGCATCAGTCGCTGTTTGGCATTGCTCGCCGTAGCGATGTACATCGCGGAAGGGAATGAATCGTTCGACGACTGCGCCATGTTGACATGGTCGTTCGGATGTACCGGTGTCTTACTGCCAAGGACCGTCCCGACCAGCTGGCAGCACCGGTTAGAAATCACTTCATTGACATTCATATTGAACTGGGTCCCGCTGCCCGTCATCCAGACATGCAGGGGAAACATGTCTTGATGTCGCCCGGCAAGGATCTCGTCACATGTCTGGACGATCAGTCGATGGACCTGATCATCGAGTCGCCCACCTGTGTGGTTTGCATTGGCAGCGCCTTTCTTCAGGACGGCATAAGCCGCGATCATCTCGCGAGGGATCAAATCCTTCCCTATGGAAAAGTACTCGAGAGACCTTTGCGTTTGGGCTCCCCAGAGCCTATCGGCTGGCACATCCACCTCGCCCAGACTATCGGTCTCCTTGCGCATTTGAATCATGATCAGTCCTTTTCACACGCCTCACGTCGCTCCATCGAATTCCACGTTCGCAAATTACTCCTGATACTTGGCGGTATATTGCTCCAGGTTCTTCTCGACGTCCCCAGGCTGCTGCAGCCCTTCATCGACAAGGACCTTCACACGCGCCTGAGCCGCAGGTCGTTGTACAGAAGTGATGAATGCGTCCCAGCCCGGCTGCATTTCGGAGTCCGGGGGCAAACTAGCCTGGTTGATCAGGTTCTTGGTGTCGGCAATCGCCTGCCCATCGAACGAAGCAATGCGCGTCGCCAAGGCGTCGACAAAACCGTTCAATTCTGAATCGGGCAGCGCCCGGTTCACATAGCCGTACCGTTCGGCAAGTTCGCCATCGAAGCCCTCGGCACCGATCAACATCTCCATAGCGCGGCCGCGGCCGACCAACCGAGGCAGCCGCGCCATAGGGCCGCCCCCAGGGACGAAGCCGGCGCCAACTTCAAACTGCGACACGACCGCCTTCTCCCGACTTGCAAAGCGCATGTCTGCCGCTAGCGCTAACTCGCTCCCGATGCCACTCGCCCGTCCACGAATTGAAACAATCGTCACCGCCCTCAGGCGGCTGAGGCGCACCATGATGTCGGGCACGGGATGCATGCCCGTTGGCCCCGGCCTCATACCGCTGGAGTCCTTAAGGGGACTCAAAAGGTCGTAATGAGCGATGAAATAGTCTGGCACCGCGCTGTCAAACACCACAACCTTGACCCTCGGATCCGCTTCGATCTGGCCAACAATTTTTGCAAGCTCGCGGACTTCGGACGGGCCAACTATATTGAGCGGCGGATTATTGAAAGTAACTTCCCAGTAGGCCTCACTCTTCCGCGTCAGGCGGATCTTCGCCGTCTTCGTACTCGGTGTCGTTGCAAGCAGCGTGCTAGTATCACCGGGTTGCTTTGAATCCTGCCCGAGCGCACTAGTTGAACAGCATAACAATCCAATAACGGAAAACAGTATCATCGATTTTTTAGGTCTAGAATTTTCCATAGTTATTTCCACTTCATTGATCGCCGAAATCGACACCGCTGCAAGAAATTAATCTTCAACACCGGTACATATTTAACAATGCTAAACGTAATCTCTCTCGAAAATACTGACGAACACACCCCCCCCGACAGCCGTTCCGCCAGGAATTCCATGTTGACTTCGAAACTATGGATATAGGTGCAGAAACATTGTAGCCAAAGCGATAGAACGATGGTGTCGCCAATACCTTGGCATTGATGAGACTTCTCACCGCGATGGCGATTGCACGACAGTTCGGGCGCGGAAAAACCGTCTACTCAGCGATACGCAGTCGGGCGGCCATGTTCACCAGTTCGGCCAGCGAGCGGGCCTGCATCTTCCGCATAGCCTGGCCACGGTGTGCCTTGACTGTGATTTCGCTGATGCCAAGCTCAAAGCCGACCTGCTTGTTCAAGAGACCACGCACGACCAGTGTCATAACCTCTTGCTCGCGTCGGCTGAGCGATACATAACGATCCCTAAGGACGTGCATCTCAGAGTCCAGAGCAAGTGCGGTCTTACTTCTTTCGAGTGCCAGCTTGATCGCACCCAAAAGTTCCTCGTCGTTGAATGGTTTGGTGAGAAACTCGACAGCCCCAGCCTTCATCGCTTTAACCGTCATCGGTACGTCGCCATAGCCGGTTATGAAGATGATGGGCATGTCGGTACGGTCGACAGACATGAGCTTCTGCAGGTCGAGCCCACTCAGATCAGGAAGATTCACGTCAAGGATCAGACAGTTCGCAACCAGCGAACGTGACCGCTCAAGGAATGCCTTTGCTGAGGCGAACGTCTCTGGTCGCCAGCCCACAGAGCAGATGAGTAGTTCCAACGATTCGCGTACCGAAATGTCGTCGTCGACAATGAATACGACAGGTGTTTCGTCCGACATGGTTGACGATCTCGCCGCACCGTCTCGTTGAACCGCCAGATATGAGTACATCGCAAATTATCCTCCTGAGATGGCATTAACAATCCACCAGGTTCAAGGATCACGGAGCGCCGAAATGAGCGCATCCTGAAGAACCTGATCGCTGAACGGCTTGAACAGACACTCCACTGCACCCTGTTCGATGAGACGCTGGCGGATCGTGCTATCCCTTTGCGCCGTGATATAGATGATCGGAATCATCTTTCTGCGACGTGCCAGCTCGACTTGCAGCTCGGGTCCCGTCATGCCAGGCATGGCAACATCGAGAATGAGGCACTTGGTCTTATCGACGGCATCAGATGCGAGGAACTCCGTCCCTGAAGAGAATGCCTTCACGCTAAAGCCGAACTCCTGCAGCAAATCTGGTAGGGACTCACGTACGGATTGATCGTCATCGACCACCGACACGAGTGCATGCGTAAGCTTCATCTAACCCCCACTGACCTTTGAGCGTCGCCGACCTCGGACACCCGCGCTTAGAGCCACGTCCCCTGCTGACAACTGGCACTTGGAATACTCAGGTACGGAAAACGTAAACGTAGCCCCCGGGCCGTCATTCGCTGCCGCCCACAGGCGCCCGCAGTGGTTATCGATAATGGAGCGACTGACGGACAAACCTATCCCCATGCCTTCATTCTTGGTTGTGTAGAAAGCCTCGAACACCCGCTCCGGACCATCGGCGCCGAACCCCGTACCTGCATCTTCTACCGAGAGACGCACAGAATCCTCTCCGTCGGGTTCAGTTTTAATCACCAACCGCTTGGGCCGATTTTCGACGCCGCTCATCGCATCCGCAGCATTTCGCAACAGGTTCATAATCACTTGCTGAAGTTGAACACGGTCGCCTGCGACGAGGGGAAGCCCCTCAGGGAATTGGGAGGTTAGAACCACGCGACTTCTCTGAAGGTCGCCCGCCGACAATGCTATTACCTCGCGTGCAGCCTCGTTCAAATCTACCGGCTCGATCGTAGGGGCTTGTTTGCTGAAGAGCGCACGCAGTCGCGCGATCACATCGGCGGCAAGGTTGCCGTCGCGTATCGTGCGACGTGCCGTCACACGTGCGCCGTCAACATTTGGCGGATCGGCGGCCAACATCCGAAGGCAGGTGCTCGCGTTGGTGATGATGCCCGACAGCGGCTGATTGACTTCATGTGCTATCGAGGCGGTCAACGCTCCGAGACTCGTAACCCTGGTGACATGTGCGAGTTCAGACCGAGCCTTGCCAAGGGCTTCTTCCGCCTGCCGGCGCTCTGTGACGTCCTGAACTGCAGTAAGGCATTCCATCCGGCCATCCTGATGACGGATGACCCGGCCGAAAGTGCGTAGATACTTTACCCTGTTGTCCGACATCCGTAGCCGAATCTCGTAGCCCAGATAGCTCTGACCGCTGCGAATCCGGGTCATTTGCGTAGTTAGTGACGGAATGTCGTCCGCGTGGATTCGCCCACTGATGTGGTCGAGCGTCACAGGGACATTCGGGTCAAATTCAAAGATACGATAAAGTTCCTCGGAAAATGCGATCTCGTCTGTGTCCACGCGCCACGAGAACGCACCAGTTGAACTCAGACGTTGAGCTTCCGAGAGCAAAGTTTCGGTCCGCTTAAGCGCTGCTTCGGTCAGGGAACGCTCTATAGCGATGCTGGCGATCTGCGTTGCGTGCGCAATGAGATCCTGGTGGTGCGGCGATGGGGCCGCTGGCTTTCGTTGGACGATGCAAAAGGTGGCTAACACCCGCCCTTCCCTGGAACAGACCGGCGTACTCCAGACCGATCTGTATCCGTGCTGCAGAACATGGGACCGAACAGGCGACGTATACCAGCGCGGATCGGATTCGATGTCCACCGCTACCACCTGTATCTTTTGAGAAGCCGCTATGCCACATGGCAAAAGCTCACCGCTGACGGGCATCCCCGCAATCGGGTCGCTGTAGGCGGAAGGCAGAGAAGGAGCCACGGCATATTCAAATGTCGAGTTGCTCCAATTGATCAGGTGAACATCACATACGCAATCAGGCGCGGCCCCTTCAATAAATTCGCACAATGCGCTTAGAACATCGCGAAGCAAACTGCCCGATGCGATCATCTCCAGCAGTTGCTTTTCGCCCGAGAGGAACGCTTCCGCCTGCTTTCGACCCTCAATATCATGGCTCATGCCGTACCAGCGGGTCACTTTACCGGCGTCGTCGTGGAGCGGCACGCGACGGGCCATGTGCCAGCGATACGTACCATCGACCGCTCGCACTCGGTATTCATGTTCGAACGGTTCTCCAGCCGTGACACATGCGCGCCATTTGCTCTCTTCAAGTCCGATGTCATCTGGGTGGATTGCGCCTCTCCACCTACCATTCGTCACATCCTCAGCAGAGAGCCCCGTGAACTCGCGTCCCCGCCTGTTGATAGAAATTCGCGAGCCATCCGCGTTATAGGTCGCAACCAGCGCCGGTATGCCGTCGATAGTCCGTTGTAGTTCGCCCTCAGCTTCGATGGCCTTGTCCTCAGCCCGCTTCCGCTCATCGATGTCAGTGTTCGCCCCATACCATTTGACGATGTTGCCAGTCTCATCCCGCAACGGGTTAACGCGGATAAGAAACCACCGATAACTTCCATCAAATCGGCGCAATCGCGCTTCGGTCTCCCCGGCCTTACCCGAGGCTATGATTGTCTGCCATATGGTGATCAGCCCATCCAGGTCGTCAGAATGGACCGCGGCCGTCCAGCCCCAGCCCCTCGCCTGCTCAATGGATTGGCCCGTGAACTCAAGATAGGGATGGCTTAGAAACTCAATGGGTCCGTCGGGCCGAGCTGACCACGCCATCGCAGGAATGGTATCGATGATGAGTTTAAAATTGTGCTGACTTGTCACGACCACTTCTTCGCTTTTGCACAGTGCTTCTTCTGTTCTGCGGCAATCACGCGAAACGCCTCGTCATCGCCGTTGAAGAAAGCACGGCCATGACGCGCTCCGCCGAGTTCATATCCGGCGAAGGAAGCGGATGCGTCGGTTTTCTCCATGGCCGTTGTCGCCTAACAGAACGGGTCTACGTCGTGGCGGACCATGCCCCCGGACAACACGAACGTCTATTATGCCTTGGTGTCGATTTTGGTGACGGAGATCGAAACGCGCGATGGGAAAAAGCCAACTCAAACGCTTCAAGGCAATGACGGGCAATGTCTGCGACCCGCGATGCATTCACCATCAAGTGGAGCAAACCCTGAACAAGCCGGCGGCCGGCGCCGAACCTTTGCCTTGGCAAGCGGTGCATTCTGCTAAGACTCAGCAACCTCAGCCTTAGCCTAGCGACCTATATTCGATGCTGGAGTAACCATTATTCCATGGTATCGGCGACACCATCGGATAATGGATTTTGATACCTCTTCCGGCTTTTCATTGGTCCGTCCGGCCAAAATGGTTCTCAACCTCCGGGACACTCAGTGAGGCTTTCAGATGCGTTCCGACATCATTCCAGGATCGATTTTTCCGGATTATGAGTTACCGGATCATGGCGCCGTGCGACGAAGGCTTTCCGAATTGCAGGGGGAAGACCCCATGGTCCTGGTTCTCGGCAGAGGTGGGTACTGTCCTAGGGACCGACGGCAGGCTGAAGGGCTTGTTCAGCTCTATCACGAAATGGCGGTGGGTTATTGCCGGCTCGTCACCATCACCACGGATAATCTCCTAGAGACAAACGAGTATCGATTGAGCGCTGGCGCTCATTGGCCTTTTCTTTCCGACTCGCGGCGCGTGATCCAGAAGGACCTCGACATCGCCGAGTACACGGATCCCGCGCACAACCCCATGATCCCTCACGTTATCGTCATGGAACCCGGCCTCATCGTCTCCAAGGTCTACAATGGGTATTGGTTTTTCGGGCGACCCACCATGGAGGAACTGCGGCAGGACATGCGAGCGGTGACCGTGAAATGCCGACCGGATTGGGACATCACCAGCCCGGAACTCAAGGCTGCGTGGCAGACGGGTCGTAAGGAGCTCTTCTATCCCTATGGAAAGACGCGCGCTCAAACACTTCGCGAAATGAAATGAATTCGAAGATTGTCGGTGCGCGAGAGCGGGCTGGCAAGGTGACGAGCTTTAGTCGCTGTGGGAGGTTAGGCCTTAAGGGGTAAGAAGATCTGATATGGAAGACCGGGAGATACGAGCGGCTCTGGATCGCCACTGGGCCGCCTCCGATGCGAACGATCTCGAGGCGGAACATCAGGTTTATCGGGAGGACGCGGTGCTCGACTATCCGCAATCGGGCGAGCGCATTCGCGGACTGCGAAGCATTCAGTCGTCCCGCGCCGCGCAGCCGAACAAGAAACGCTTCACGGTGCGGCGCATCATCGGCACGGGCGACCTCTGGGTCACGGAATTTGTCCTGACCTATGACGGGGCGGCCGTCCTACGCAGTGAGCATCATGGAGTTCCTCGATGGCAAGCGTGCGGAATGGGTCGAGCGGATTCCCTGAACCCTGGCCGCCATAAAGGATGGTCATCCGCCGCCCACTCGCCCGCCCCCGGAGCTGCCGAACGATACGGCCGCCCTCGCCCGCTATCTCATTGGCAAGTTAGTAGTTCGCGAGTTGCCGGAAGGCGTCGCCAGCGGTCGCATCGTCGAGACCGAAGCCTATGTCATCGGCGACGCCGCCGGCCACGGCTATCGCGGGATGACGCCGCGCAACCGCTCGCTGTTCCTCGAGCGCGGGCATGCCTATGTCTGTCTCGCCTACGGCACCTTCTATGCTCAACGTCTCGAACGAGACGCCGGGCACCGGCATCGGCGTCCTGATCACGGCGTTCGAGCCGCTCGAACGCATCGAGATCATGCGGGCAAATCGAAGCATTGAGCGCTTGCGCGACTTGGCGCGAGGACCGGGAAGGCTCTCCCAAGCGCTGCGGATTGATCGTTCGCTCGAAGGGCTCGATCTTTGCCGGAAAGGCCTCGATGACTTGGACGCGATCACCACGGCGTCGCATGCGGTAGCCATGAACCCGGTGAAATTGGGCAGAGCAACGCGATCGGCATTTTGAAGGATGCGAGCCGCCTGCCGCGATTTTTGTGTCAGGGAGAGTCCGTTCGTCAGCGACCCAGGAGTTACAGGGGAAAAGACGGCCGCCCGTGCTTCCCAAACGAAAAGCCCGGCTTGAAATTCCCATGGCCCGAAGGCGAACCCTCTCACTAAATGAAATCCGTGGCTGCACAATGCTTCAGTGCCATCCCGCCGAGTAGGATCGGTCATCGCGAGGCGCAGAACGACATGTCCGCGGCCATTCTCCGCGTCAACAATCATGACGGCGAAGACTTCGCGAAGGTTTCGGAGGTACTTGGGCAGCGGGTAGAGCACGGGTCTGCGACGTCCGCAACATCCTGAACCGGTCAGTGGAGAACAGCGTTGAGAGCATCAAGCAGCGCAGTGTCAGTAAACGGTTTTAGCAGACATTCGACTGTCCCGCTCTGACGCAGACGCTGACAGACCCGGTCATCACCATGTGCTGTGATAAAAACGATCGGAATCTGCCGACCTTGGAGCGCCAGCTCGCGTTGGAGCTCGATGCCGGACATACCAGGCATTGCGATGTCAAGAACCAAACACTTAGTTTGATCGACCCGCTTAGAAGCCAGGAATTCCTCCGCCGAGGAGAATGCCTCGGCCTCATGCCCAAAGACACCGATTAGATCCGGCAGAGACTCGCGAACGGACTCATCATCGTCAACAACAGCGATGTAGGCTCGTGGTATCATTGTGCATTTCCAGAATTATCGGCCAAACTCGGCGGAACGTGTTTAAGAATTGGTGACGGATATTCCCGCAATCAGAGAAGGAACGGAGAAGTAGAATGCGGAGCCAAGGTCGTCATTACGTTCGGCCCAAACACGCCCCTGATGATTCTCGATTATGGTTTTGCTAACCGACAAGCCGATGCCCATTCCGTTGCTTTTGGTCGTATAGAACGAGCCGAAGAGCTTCTCGGCTACAGCAGGATCGAAACCGCCGCCCGCGTCCTTGACCGAAACCCTAACATGGCCCGTTCGTTCCAGCTCCGTCGAGACCAACAATTCTCTCGGCCGATCCATTACTTCATCCATCGCTTCGGCGCCATTCAGTATGAAGTTTAGGATTACTTGCTGCAGCTGAACGCGGTCACCCATAACGTGTGGCAGATTTTGGGTAAAATTGACGCGAAGGCTTACATTGCGTTTATGTAATTCGTTCGATGATAGTGCAACTACCTCTTGTGCGGCGGTATTCAGATCTACGACCTCAGAAATCGTGGTTCTTTTGGTGAAGAGGGCCCGTAGCCGAGAGATTACCTCCGATGCGCGCTGAGCATCTCTGATTGTTCTCGTTGCGGTTTCACGAGCTCCGTCGACGTTCGGCGGATCGGCGGTCAGCATGCGCAGGGCCGTACCGGCGTTCGTCATGATGCCGGCCAAAGGCTGATTTAGCTCGTGGGCAATCGATGCTGTAAGCTGACTCATGGTCATCACGCCCGTTAAGTGAGCGAGCGCCGCCTGGGTCTCGCGGAGTTCGTCTTGCGCCTCTTTCCAATCATGCATGTCGACACATACGCCATGCCACTTGAGGATACGCCCTTCTTCATCACGCAGCGGCAGGCCTGTGGTTAGACACCAGCGAAACGAACAGTCGGCAGCGTGGACGAGGCGCGCTTCCACCTGATATGGCGTTCCAGTCTCGATACTCGTGGACCACGCGCGCGCAGTTTGGGCGAGATCATCGGCATGAACGACACTTTTCCAACCGTCGCCCGTGATTTTGCCGGCAGCCAATCCGGTATAGTCGAGCAAACGCGTGTTGCAGTAGTCAATCGCCCCGTCAGGTCTGGCGCTCCATAGCATCTGAGGAATGGTCTCCGTGAGATGACGCAGATTCCATTCGCTGGCGCGCAACCTTTCCTCTGCACGCTTCAATTCCTCGATATCTATCGTAACTCCGAACCACTTGACGGCTCCCGCTCCATCCCGAAGCGGATTTGCCCGAAACAAAAACCAACGGTACTCCCCATCGAAACGACGGAACCGGGCTTGTACTTCACCAGCACGCCCCGAAACCAACAAGTCCTTCCAAACACCGGCGCTTGCCTCACGATCGTCCGGATGGACCACAGCCGACCAGGGCCAGTCCTGCATCTGATCCCGCCCAATTCCGAGATATTCGAGATAGCCGCTATTGAGAAAATCGGTGCTACCATCGGCACTAGCCGACCAAACGTAGACCGGAATCGTATCGATGATTTGTGCGAGGGTCCGCTCGCTCGCTGCAATAGCTGATTCAGCCTCCTTTCGATCATGGATGTCGATACAACTACCGTACCATCGCAGGATTCGACCGAAGTCGTCATGGAGTGGCAACGCATTGGTCAAGACCCAGCGATAACTGCCGTCGGCAGCATGAAACGTCCGCACTTCGACCTGATAGGGCGCACCATTCTCAATGCAAGCAAGCCACACTTTGCGGGCCCGTTCGACATCGTCGGCGTGTAGCATTTTGGTCCAACCACCGCCGATGATTTCATCGACCGAGAACCCGGTGTAATCCAACAAACGCGCATTGCAGTAGTCAATGGATCCATCCGGCGTAGCGCTCCACAGCATCTGAGGGATGGTTTCGGTTAGCTGACGAAGGTTCCACTCCCCGGCGCGCAACGCTTCCTCGGTCTTTTTGCGATCTTCGATGTCGACGTTGACACCAAACCATTTGACAACGCCGCCGGCCTCGTCGTGCAGAGGATTTGTGCGAAACAGAAACCAGCGGTACTCCCCGTCGAAGCGCTTGAGCCGAGCCTCGGCTTCGCCCGCCTGACGTGAAGCCAACATTGCATGCCAACTCGCAATCAACCCCTCTAGATCCTCCGGATGAACTGCCTTCACCCAGCCCGCCCCAAGCGCCTCGTCGACCGTAAGCCCAACGTAGTCGAGGTAGTGCTGGTTGAAGAACTCGGCCGAGCCGTCGATCCGGGCCGACCACGCTAGACCGGGAATCGTGTTTAGGAATTGTGCAAGATTACGCTCGTTTGCAGCGAGCGCTTGCTCTGCATGGGCAAAGCGTTTCTGTTCGCTAATTTGTAAAGCCGCCTGCAAGCCGATCGTCGCCTGGGCGGCCGCGACTCTCAGGAGAACTATCTCGGTGTCGCGCGGGAAATCCTCCCGCCGCGATCCCGTCACCAGCAGCCCGAACTCTCCAAGCACGCCGAGGCGCATAGGCAGGATCGTAAGAACACTGCCGCCAGCCGTAAGTCGTTGCGGCGCCTCGGCGGTCGTCAAGGGCGCGAGCATCGCCCCGAAATTCTCCGATGTGGCCACGCTGCGCGCCCATTGTGACAGCCGCGTTACCTTTAGTGGCGAGTCGTTGCTGGCGCTCTTCAAGTGTAAGTGTGCGAAGTCGAGGTCCAACATGCCGAGGACTAACTCGAGGAATTGACCGGCGATCAGGGATGACTCGCCGCCAACCCAGTCGCTGGACAGCGCCATAACACTGCCCAAGTCCCTGAGACAGCGCTGAAGCCGCTTATTCTCGGCGAGAACATCGGTATACATGATCAGCTTGCGGTTCGGTGCGAGAGCGCTTTGTCGGTACCGCGTTGAAGAAGTCCTTGAAGAAACTCCTGCGTGGTGGCTAAGAACGGATTTTGCTCAACGATATCGAACTGACCGACGCATCGGTCGGCGCCAGCAGCTGTGCGAGGAGTCAACTCGTCAATGCGCTCCACTGACATGGCGTCGATCCCGTCGGGATCCCATTGGCAACTAAGGTCACCAGGGCCACAAAGACCCGCCATCTGAACCACTCGATGGTCGCGGTCAAAGCGATTCTTTATCCATGGCATGAAAACGCGATACCCTTGGTCCCCGCATTGAAGAATACACAAACACTAGCCACTCGATACAGTTGAGCGCCCTAAAGCACCATAGGCTACGCTGACGTACCCACGCAACTCCCCAAGCACTGGACTTTAATGCGCCAATGTTAACGCTGCCCCCTGCTATTCCGAAAATCCATAGCACCTTGGTATTGGTCTGGGGTTTTTTGTCGGTCGACGGGCAAAGGCTCGATCCAAAAGGATGCAAAAACGTTCGCGTCCTCTCTCCCACTCTTTAGGAGATGATTTCCTTGAGACGCAGCATTTCCGCTGTTCCCGTTTCAAACGCATCAATCGGAGCCAACGAAAATCCGGCCGAGGAGGCCAAGCACCTTCAGGGATCGATGAGAGATCTTCTCAACCTCACAGCCTTAGCCTCGCACATTCGCTGGAAGGACCCTTCGGCCAGGCGAGATTTGGCACTGGCGTCGTCCGGGGCGCCCGAAGGCTTGTTATACAGTGACCGGCTGTCGGACGTATCGACGTTGGCGACGCAGAGTTCTCGATCGCGACAGTGCCCAATGGGGGGAGCGAGCATCTCATTTGCCATTCCTTACATCGGGAACAAATCCGCATGAAACCGCTGCATATGCAAAACCCGGCTACCCAGTCACACCTTTAGAGGACAGCGCCGTTGACCAACCATCCGCCGATGACGATTCATCGACGATGACGTCATGAAGCAGAGGCCGCCGCCCCGCCTACGGGACGGCGGGCCGCCGCGCACATCTCCCTTACCTGGCCCGAGGCAGGTCTGCAGCGCACTGGTCAGGCGCTACGCAACGACCCGAACGCGGCCCGAAGCTCGCTGGCGAAAACCTGCGGCTGTTCCCAGGCCGCGAAATGACCTCCCTTCGGGAGACGGTTGTAGTAGATCAGCTTGGGATACGCCTTCTCGGTCCAGCTCCGCGGCGCCGTGTAGATCTCGTCTGGAAACGCACTCACGGCGGTGGGCAGGGGTACGCCTTTCGGCGCGAAGAAGGCGAGCTTGCTTTCCCAGTAAAGGCGCGCCGATGAGACCGCGGTGTTGGTCAGCCAGTAGAGTGCGATGTTGTCGACGACGTCTTCCTTGGACAGACCCTCGGACTTTCCGTCGAAGACGCGGGCAATCAGGTCATAGCTGCGTGCATCGTGGTCGAGCATCCAGGCTGCCAGTCCGATAGGTGAATCGGCCAGCGCGTATAGCGTCTGTGGCCGGTTCGCCATCTCTTGGGCGTAGGCCAGCCCATGCTTCCAAAAGAAGTCAAGCTGATCCCAGGCATAGCGTTCGTCGGCCGATAACCCCGACGGCGCGAGGCCACCCGCAGCAAGCGCACTCGATACTTCATCCGGCAAGGTGGCCGGCATATTCGTGTGGATGCCGACAAGACCCGGCGGCGTCTGCAAGGCCATCTGCTCGGTGACGGCATTTCCCCAATCGCCGCCCTGCGCCACATATCGCGTGTACCCTAGGCGCGTCATTAGTTGGCCCCAGGCTCGCGCGACCCGGATCGGGTCCCAGCCCGCCGCCGTCGGCTTCCCCGAGAAGCCGTGACCCGGCAGCGAAGGGATGACCACGTCGAAGGCGTCGGCGGCGCTGCCCCCGTGGGCCGTCGGATCGGTCAGGGGGCCGATGATCTTCAGCTGCTCGATGATCGAGCCGGGCCACCCATGGGTAACGATGATCGGCAATGCGTTGGTATGCTTGGAGCGGACGTGGATGAAGTGGATGTCCAGCCCGTCGATTTCGGTAACGAATTGCGGCAGCCCGTTCAGATAGGCCTCGCATTTGCGCCAGTCGTATTCGGTCTCCCAATAATGCGTAAGCGCCTGCATCGTCGCGAGCCGAACGCCTTGGGTGGTGTCGTTCACCGTCTCGCGCTCGGGCCAACGCGTGGCTTTGAGACGCCGCTTGAGGTCGACGAGATCGGCGTCCGCAACATGGATACGGAACGGGCGGATGGCGGCAGATCCGCCACTCGTCGAAATCGCCCCGGCGACACCCGCCGAGGCAATCATTGCAATAGCCCCTGCGGCGGATGCTACGAGAACTTCCCGGCGCGTGGACATTGAAGATAATGGTGACATCTGTACCTCCTCATAATTTGGCGAAAGCTGCTCGCGTCGAGCCAGCATCAACCCATGAGGCCAGTAAGTGCCGGTCGGCTCTATTGGACGTTGGTATCGCCGATACCTTGGTATGCTCCCGCGTCAAGCGCATCTCACCGCACCCCGAGGCTCCGCCACGTGACCTCTGGACTGATGCCTGAGGCGCTTGCGGCAGGACAGCGCCAAGGGCGGGCGCATCCACGCCGTCCTCGTCGGTACAAATGTATCGGCGATACCTGGGGTCCAATGGATGCGTGTCAGGCGGCGCGCGAGGCCAAACGTTGTGCGCTCGCATGGCCGAGTGGTCACCTGAATGCTGGTTCTGCTCTGTCACGGATTGTAGAGCCGAGCCATTGCGCCATCGAGCTGGCGCGCTGGCATAGGCACGGAATATATGCGGCGGCACGGTTGCCGTACGGGGTAGCCCCCGGCCTCCAATGAAAACGTATGGCCTCTATCTGCAACTGGAGCTGTGCTTACGCACTGTCGTCATCGCCCCGGCAACCTGTCATCGGTTTGAGGAAAGGGCTTTTCTGGAATCGTGAGGTCGCTGGCCGTAGTCAGAGCGTTACAGCTGGCGCGAATTCCAACTAGCACGTCGCTGATTTCGGTAGTTTCGGCGGCCCAACCAGTTGCGTTCGCCTTTAGCGGCCCTAGCCGCAGATGGGTTCTAAGCCGATTCTTTTCCGATTGGCAGCATCACGCAAAACACGGCGCCACGAGGTTTGTTAGGCGTTGCCCAGAGACGGCCGCCATGCGCTTCCACGATCGAGCGGCAGATCGGCAATCCCATCCCTAAACCGCTGGACTTGGTCGTGTAGAACGCCTCGAAGATGCTATCGGGATTGGCCTGAGACAGACCCGGACCCGTATCGCTTACCGCGACCAGCACTCCGTCTGGCTCAGCCTTGCTGGTCCTGATCGACAATTCGCGCAGTCCCTGCCCAACCTCGCTCATCGCTTCGATGGCGTTCATGATCAAGTTCAGGATCACTTGCTGCAATTGGACTCTGTCCCCCAAAATGTGCGGCAGGCCCTCTGCCAGTTGCATCTTCTGCAAGACCCCTCTCTCTGACATTGGGATGCGGGCTAGGGCCGCAATTTCCAAAATTGCTTCGTTGACATCCAAGTCTTCCTTTCGTGCCGGCGCATTCTTGGAGAAGTCACGAATCCGGCTCACAATATCAGCGGTTCGCTTTCCGTCCCTGATAATCCGGTCGATCGCGTACTTGGCCCCTTCCAAATTTGGCGGCTGACGGTCGAGCAAGCGCATCGCGGTTCCAGCATTCATAAGCGTAGCAGCAATAGGTTGATTGACTTCGTGGACGATGGACGCGGCGAGTTGGCCCATCGTTGCCACGCGGTTGGCGTGCACCACCTCTGCCTCGGCGCGTTTTCGCTCCGTCAGGTCCAAAACGAAGGCCACGCCCTGATGTCGGAGTTCGTCGAAGGTCGCCCCACCCACAAGCACGGGCACGAGGCTGTTGTCTTTCCGAACAAGGTCCTTTTCGTAAGGTCTGCAGGTGCCAGTAGAAGCCATATCCGCCAAGGCTCGTTCGTCGGCTCCCCTCCATTCGGCCGGAGTCAAGGAGCTCCAGCTCAGGCTGCCCGAAATAACAACTTCGCGGTTATATCCCACGATCTGAAGAAAGGCCTCGTTGGCCTCCAGGATGGGGCCGTCAAGATCAAAGATGCATATTCCAATTATATTGGAGTCGACAAGGCGTCGAACCTTCGCCTCCCGTTCTTGGAGATCGCTATAGAGGCGTGTGTTCTCGAGCGAGATCGCCGCTTGCGCCGCCAGCATTTCCAACACAGTAATTCGTGCCGGTGTGAACGCGTGTGAAGTCAGCGCATTTTCAAGGAGAAGAATTCCGGTCAACTCTCCTTGTTTGATGAGCGGCACGCAGAGGATAGACTTCGATTGTCGTTTACGCAGATAGTCATCAACGGAGAACAGGTTGGGTTTGGAGGCATCATCGAGAATCACGCTTTCGCGTGTACGGATGACGTATCGGACGAGCGATTCTGGACAGGTGATCGGGGTGATCGGTTCTTGACGCATCATGACGTCGATCTGATCTGCGCTCGCTCGCGCCTCCGCTTGGATCAGATATTCATCCCCTGATGGCAGAATCAAAAGGCCGCGATCCGCGCCTGCATTCTCGATTAAGGTCTTCATCAGCCGCTCGATCAAACGGGGCAACTCGATCTCACTGGACAAAGCCTGAGAGGCTATTACGACACTCGCAGCATCCAGATGTTGAACCGGCGAGCCAACGATTGCAGCATCATGTTGTCCTTCTGGGGCGGCCAGGTGTGGATAAAGCCGATCGAGCTGCGCCGTCTTGCCGTGGGCGCCCCAGCGGAGATAACAACGCCGGGCCTTGTGCAGATGGGCATTGGCGGATGTCTCGGAGCCGCGCGCGTTGTAAAACCCGGCCGCCAACTCATAGGCCAGCCCCTCGTTCTGTACGAAACCTTGGTCGCGCGCCGAGGAAATAGCCCGCTCGTAAAGCTGCATGGCCGCGGCGTCACGTCCTTCAATACGGGCGATCTCTGCAGCCAGCAGTGCATGCCTGTCACCGAACGTTGGTGGGTAAATTTCGGCCCACTCTCTCAGTTGCTCCAGATGCACCGCCAGGAGATCATCCCATGTTCGCTTCTCGGCGGCGGAAGCGTTCTCATACAATGAGGCCATCGCCAGCGCGCTGTAATAGAAGTAGTCGAGCCGCTGGAAATGAACGGGTGCGGCCCAAAGCAGTTCTTTCGCCCGCTCGGCTGACGCTAGCGCCTCGACGCAGTCGCCCGACAGAAACCGGGCTTGTAACTTGAGGACCCAGTATAGGCACGCCGCGGTCGCCGTTGCGTCAGCCGCGATCTGCGTTTCGAAGTCCGCTTCGTCAAACTGCGCATCACTGAAGGTGGAGAAGGTGAAGGCACGGCCCTGCATGGTCGCAATGAAGCGTTGCTGGGCCACGATAACGGTAGCGACGTCATGGAACCGAGCTTTCCGGACAAAGTCCAGGGCCATTTCCGACTCACGCCACACCGCGTCGAGCGGATCGTTTCGCATCAGAGAATTGGTGACGGACTTGTCCATGCAGTAGCAGGCGACGGTCAGGTCACCGGTGTCGGTCGCTATGCGAAAGGCCGTTCGCAGAAAATCCATCGAGGTTGAGATCGGTTGCGTCCAGACGGCGACTACACCTTTCGCGTGGTAGGCCTTTCCACGGTACGCCGCGAAGTTGTGTTTATCAACGATGCGGCAGGCGAGCTCCGCGAATCGGTAACCCTCGCTGTAACGGCAAAATGCTGGTCCAAGGATTTGACCGAGATCCGCAAAGCCATGGGCAGATGCGCCGCTTGTGCCGTGCTCCATGGTCACCGTCGCTATCCGGCACGCGAGTAAGCACCACAAATGGAAGTCAGTATGGTTAGCTGGGGAGAGGAGCACTGAGAGCACGTCCATCGCGGCCAGCATTTCTGGATCCGTCATCAGTGGCAGATCAAGCAAGCTTTCGATCGGGCGTCCGCCGAGGGTCTGCCAGACCATCTCGTATTCGGCCTGGACCTGCGCCAGGGTTGGGTGCGCCGCGACGTCAATGCCGAACAGCCGCAAACACGAGAGTGCGCTCTCGACTGCTTGGGCGTTTTCCGATTTCAGAGTATGGAGAAGGACTTTCAGACGGTAGGTGGTCGCAAGATCGACTTTCGACGCCGCGCGTTGCGAAAATTCCACTAACAATTGCTCGGCTTCTTCGAAATCGCCGATCAAAAAATTGCACTCCGCACGTTCGAGCCAGAGGCTGAACGTCAGCTCGTACTGGCTGTCCCAGCTTTTTTCGTCAAGCATGGCCAGTCCGGCTGCAAGATACACGCCCGCAGACGCATAGGCAGCCGACGCTTTGGCCTTTCTCCCGGCGCGCAGGTTGAGTGTCGCCAGCAGGGCTTTCTCCCGCGAGTCGGTCAGCACTGCAGCGCCCCGATTGAGCTGAGCAACGACATTGAACAGATGATCGGCGAGTTGATCACCCGACATGTTCGCCAGCAGCTTGCGGCCGATGAGTAGGTGGGTGTCAACGCGGTGCTCGTCGGGAATGAGCGAATAAACCGCCTGTTGAATTCGATCATGCAGGAACCTGTATGCGCCATCCAGCCGATCGATAAGACCAGTATAGACTGCCTCCCGGAGTGTCGCGTGCATTGCTTCCTCTGGTCCATTCTGTACCAGAGTCAGGGTGGCGGTGTCGGCGACGTGGCCTAAACAAGCGAGTTGTTTCAGCACTTCCAGGGTAGGCGGAGAAAGCCGCTTCAGCTTTTCCACCATGAGATCCACCACGTTGTCAGTATAACCCTTTGCGTGGATGCGATCGAGTTCCCAACGCCAAGCTTGCGCGACGGGGTCAAACATCAGCAGACCCTCATCAGCTAACTCGGTCATGAACTGGATTGCAAAGAATGGATTTCCGCCAGTCTTTTCCTGAACGAGCTGCGACAACGGCCGCGCGCGCTCGATGTCACACTGCATCGCACTCGCGACAAGCTGATCGACGTCTTTTAGACCGAGGGGAGCCAAGATTATCTCACCCACCCTCGCCTCTGCTTTTTTGATTGCATCCAGCGTTCGCAAAAGAAGGTGTGCGGGACCGACCTCGTCATACCGATAGGCGCCAACCAGGAGAAGGTGGCGCACTTCCGAATGCGTGATCAAATGCTCGATGAGGTCGAGCGTGGCCGTATCCAGCCATTGCAGATCATCGAGGAACAAGACGAGCGGATGATCCGGCTTGGCGAACACGCAAAGGAAGCGGCGGAACACCAACTTAAATCGATTCTGCGCTTCTTGCGGTGGCAGGTCGGAAACGGCCGGTTGTTTCCCGATGAGGAACTCGACTTCGGGAACGAGGTTGACGATCAGCTGTCCGTACGATCCAACCGCCTCAGCCAAGGCACGCCGCCATTGGTCCACTTCCGCTTCGCTTTTGACGAGAATCTGCCGGACCAGATTCTGGAAGGCCTGTGCGAGGGTCGAGTATGGGATATCGCGCTTGTACTGGTCGAACTTGCCTGCTGCGAAAAGTCCGCGCGACGGGACGAGGACCTTATGCAATTCGCTCACCACGGAGGATTTGCCGACGCCGGAATAGCCCGATATCAGGACGAGTTCCGAGACGCCTTCGGCCACGACCCGATCAAAGGACGCGATCAAGGAGTCGATTTCACGTTCCCGCCCATAGAGCTGCTCCGGGATCATCAACTGGTCCGACATGTCGTGCGCGGCGAGCGAGAATGGTTCGATGCGACCATGCAGCTGCCATTCCATCAAACAGCGACGCAGGTCAGCCTCGACACCCCCGGCAGTCTGATAGCGTTCCTCCGCGGTCTTCAGGAGAAGCTTCATCACGATTGACGAAAGCGCATGTGGAATTTGGCTTATCCTCTCACTGGGCGATTCGGCGCGCCTCGCAATGTGGCAATGAACCCACTCCATCGGATCTGAGGCGGTGAACGGCAGTCGGCTGGTCAAGACTTCGTACAGCGTGACACCCAGAGAATAGAGATCACTCCGAGAATCGATAGAACGGTTCATCCGCCCGGTCTGTTCGGGAGCCATATACGGGAGTGATCCGGCGATAAATTGGGGCGTCTCGGGCGCCTGACGCTGGCGGGGGAGCCGCGACGTGACCCCAAAACCTGTAAGCCACACGCGACCGAAGTCGTCCACAAGTGCGTTCGCCGGCCTAATGTCCCTATGGATGAGGCCTTGCCGGTGGACTTGACCAAGCGCGGTTGCCAGACCGATGGCTACATGCAGGAAGCGGACCAGGTCGATCGGGTGTCCCTTGTGCTGCTCAACTGTCTGATCCAGGGGTTTACCACCTGGGTCCTCAAGAATGAGGAGCATTCGGCCTTGAAGACGAATCATTCCGAGGGGCAGAGCCGCCCACGCTGAATCGAGTTCGCTCGCCAACGAGTATTCGTGTTCGAGCCGCCGGAGATTCTGAATCGACGGCTGCTCACCAGCTACCGCTACCGCCAAGATCGGTATGTGGTTGCCATGCTCTCTTCCGCGGTAAAGCGTGAACTCCGCGCCTTCTCGAAGCAACTCCAACGCGTACTTCGAACCCTCAGGCATCAAGATTCTTCTTGCCATGGGAATGAGCCGTTGTTCACACAGTGAACTCGGCCGCGCAGAGAGTGCGATGGTCGCTCCCTAAGCGTCAAGGCCCATTACTGTCAGCTGACGACCCCACCTTCGTACGCTTTCGGACGGAAGGTAGCGAGTCAAATTCTTAGTCTGGCTCGCCATCTTCGCGGAAGTCCTGCACCCGCGTGGCTTCCCGATCAGGAAACCAAATTGCCTGTTGACCGCCTCAGAGATAGTCGAAACGGTCACCCCGTCCACCAGCTTGATTGAAATCGGCAAAAAGTGACCCATTGGCACGACCTCCATCTTTTGAGCGCCAAACGCGAAAATGTCGACAACGTCTGCCTTCTAGCCTCCTCAAGCAGCTCTCGTTTCAAGGGGTTAGCTACCGCCCCTTGAAAAGTTTCAACTCTCATTCTCCGGAGAGTTTCAACTTTCTGTATTCGTTCCGTTCCAGGCCAAGCAGCGTTCTGCCCTTGCGGCGGCTGGCGTCAGCTGAGCGGACGGCGGCCAGATTGACCGGCATATAGGTCTTCTGCAGCGCCTTGTTCCCGTCGATCGAATTGCCCATCTTGGCCGAGATTGCCTCGACCGACGCGCCTCCGGCATTTGCCTCGACCGCGCCGGAACGCCGCATGTCCATCAGCCGCCGCTTCTCCGATGTCCCGAACACCAGCGTGCGCAGATCGGCAAAGTCGTCGACCAGAGAATCCTTGGTGTAAGGTACGCCGGCGCGCGGCCGGCCGCCCTTCGGGCCCGGCGCGAAACCGCGCGAGCGAAAGATCGGCGCATCGTCAAGCAGGGTGACGCCTAGTGATTCGACATAGGCCAGCACCAGGCGCTGCGTGCGTGACGACAGCGTGCCGAAAGCCGCCTCGCCACTCTTGCTGCGTGCAATCAGAAAACCCCATTCCTGTGCTGTCTGCATTGCCTGCGCCGGTGTGAGCGTGCGCACGTCGACGGGTGAGAAGCTCGTGTCCCACGCAACGGCGATGACGCAGGCCAGTCCGCGGTAGCCGGCGCGCCAGGCGCCCTTGACCATGCGCACCGCCTCGCCTGCCGTCCAGGTCTGGTGGCGCGGTGGTGGCGTCTGGCGGCGGATCGCCTGCGATGGGTCGGAGCCGGGTGGGCATAGCTTCATGCCTGCCATGACATTGTAGAGCGAACGCCACGTCTTTACGGCACGGTAGGCGGTGTCGACCCCCTTGACCCGCAGCAGACGGCCATACCAGTCGTCGAGCAGCTCGAGCGTGATGTCGGCTGGCGGCAGGTCGGCGAAGTACGGCTCGATGAAGGTCCAGCCGCGCTCCCAATCCTCGCGGGTGCGCGGTGGCTTGCGCCTCCATGCATCCATGCGGCGGTAGCGTGCGAAGGCGTCGCCGATCGAATCCTTTGGCCATACATGCAGGCGCGACGGCTCCCCGCCCTTGCGAAATTCCTGCCAGCGGTCTTCCCACTCCCTGGCGATCGTCCAGGCCTCAGGCCCGTCGATTCCACAGGAAATGCATTCGAAGCCAGCTTCGATCATCTTAGGCGTCGGCAGCCAGTAGCCGTATTTGCCCTTACGGATGACGTAGTGCTTCAACTTGATCTTACCCAAGGGTCGCCAGCCTCGCTCTTGCAATGTCGATGCTAGACTGCGCGCCGGATCCTGATCCTGCAAGACCCGCGCGTCGATCCAACCAGGCGTCGATCGCAACCATGTCGTAGTTGCCGGTAATTGGGCAGGCCTTGGGAAAGCCTTGATCCTGCAACGCGGGCAGCAATTCCATGAATTCCCGCAGCGTCAGGTGGAGATAACGCGCCGCCTTGATCGCCGGCACGAGCCGCGGCTGTACCGGGAAGCGGATAGATGACGGTTGTAATGTGTGGGTTTGGCTCATGGCACCAAAACTCTATCCACCGTCCATCGGGACGGCGGATGGGCGCTTGTCGTTGAGCGGGTGTGAATTTCGCCCGTGTCAGCACCTCCGCCGCACAGCATGCGATTTTCCTACTCCGTGATCTCGTTATTCCTGCATCAGGGTGAATGAGGCTTAGAATAACGGCCTTTTTCCCCCATGCCTATTCGTCCAATCCTTAATTCGCAGAATCGGCGGCCACAGGGCGAGAATACTTATAATCGGCGGCTTCAAAGCCGCTACGCCCGGGCAACCCGGATACCCTCGGCGATGTTGACGCCACTACCCATCAGGTCGCCATCGTGCTCCTGCACGACGTCACCCAGGTGAATGCCAATCCGGAACTCAATGCGACGATCATCGGGCACCCCGGCATTGTGCTTAGCAATAGCGTTTTGACGCGCGCAGCGGACTGCTTCCACAACGCTGCTGAACTCGACGAGGCTCCCATCGCCGCGATAGACAGACGCGAGTGTTGCCTGCCGGTCGCCTGGACTGCCCCCCGCGCTCCCGCCCCACACAGGATGCCGGCAAGCAGACGCTGAGCCAGGCGCCTCCTCTCGGCTCGGGTGGAAATTGGCTACAGTGACAGGACACAAGCCTGCTCCGCCACTTACTCGACGCTGCTGAGGAAGGCAGCTTTGCCGCTGTCGCACGAGACTGCGAAGTTGTTTCCCCCTTCGTCGCCCGACGCGTCGCTGCTCTCATAATATCCTCTTGAAAGGCCCCGATATTCCCGAACTGGACGGCCGATGTTGCGGGCCAAAGAGCGTTAAAAAAACGAGGCGCCCGGACCAATCACATTGCCGAGACAGAAATTGCGCTGTCCGGGAATAAAACGCCGCTTGCCGTGGTCCTCCATGCATAAGCTGCTGATTGACCTTGAAGGAACACCACACTGCAAACCTACACATTGACGAGCACGACGGGGTCGGTCGGCGCATTCCAGGACCTCTGGAAGGCGAGAGGTCGGCCGCCTGCGGCCGGCTGACTCACCTGTCTACCGCAAGGTGCTGCCGCGGTCGGGATCGAGAAACTCATGCGCTGCGGATGCGATATGGTCGTGAAATTGCTGCATTTCGAAAAGGATCTCGCCAAAGCGGGCGACATGTTCGTCCTGGCCCTAGCCGGCGCCGGCGCGATATCTCTCGACAGGGTGCTGAACGGCCTCGTGAAGCGCCGGCAACAGGACAGAGAGACGGTTGCGGCGCTCATAGCGGCCGGTAGGCCTCTCTCGGTCGGCGAAATCAAGCTTCCATTCTAAACCGGCCAATACGCCGGGCATCATACAACCCGCCCGCCCAATCGGCACCCAGCACACTGCCTTGTGACCTCACCTCAGGGCATACCTTGATGTTATCAGCGATTACCCGTCGGCCAAGGCACCGGTTTTGAAATTCGCTTGATGGCGTCCCTGCCCTTGCCGTTCGACTCCGTCGAGTCCTTGTGTGTCAATTTGTTGCGACGAGAGCTAGTCCCTGTCGTGCTGGTCCGTCTCGTCTCATCCCGTGGCTCTGCAAAAACCGTAGCAGCATGTTCGCAACCTGTTCACCCATGTTGATTTCACGAGTTTCCGACTGTCGGCATATAAGAGGGAGAGGTCCGATGGATTTCATGTTGATGGTGAACATTGCCGGCGGCATCCTTCTGGCCATCGCAATCCTCTCGGTGTGTCTCGTCGGATGGCTGTTTTACCGTTCGGGATCGACAATTGAGAGGCGAAAGCTGTGACAATGAAAAGTCCGCCACCGTGAGCCAGACCAGAAAACTCATATTTTAGCACCTGCGAAACAAAGCTCGCTATTCCGCGTTGAGGCTCGTCGAACAACGGAGCTTCACGAATGGATCCGGCAACTGCAGCTGTGATGATTTTGCTTTCTTGCAGTCCCGCCCAGGGAGTCTGCAAGCCACTCGATACATCACCGTCCATGTTCGGATCCCTTGAGACATGCCAGTTAGCGTTAGCCGTGAGGCTCGAGGGCGCTCCCAACGGGGAGATCGTGGGGCGATGCAGTTCGATTGATCCCTCCGCTACAGGTTCCCTTCCAGCCGGGTATAGCACGATTGTCGTCACGCGGGGCACAGGGGCGGGTGCGGTGAGCAGTCGCTACATCGTGCCAGACAAAAACTGAAGCCAGCCACCGTGAGGCAGCGGGCTATTCATTCTCGACCGGACAATTATAGGCCTTGCCCTCCCTCTATGAAGCCATACTCGGCATCGTTGGCTTCGCGCTCGTCGTCAGCTTCGCCATCGTCGTCGCCTTCCCTGTCATCGGTCCCGGTGACTTCGATGCCACCGGCCAGACAGGGTTCGAGATCCGGGTCGGGCTCTACGAAGTCGAGCAGCTACATCAGGCGTTCTTCATCTTCGATCGAGCGACGGACCGCCATGTCCGAAAGGCAGAGGTTCGTGGCTGGGTAGCGAAGAATCGCACACGGTTTTCCGTCATTTGCATGGTTCGCAGAGATTAGCATTATCGCCTACTCTCATCTCGTCTGGCGTCGTCTCCCTCAAAGCAGCGCCGGTAAGGCTCGGCGCCCTTCTTAGTTTCTCCCCATGTGTCAAAAGGAGGTCGCCGGGCCTTGCCAGGCCCCGCTGCTCATCGCTTGCGGGGTGTCCTGATGACTGAGCTTGGCCCCGTGGCCTAACGGCCAAAACCAAACGTTCCGAAAAGCTTTCCCAGGCTGGCGGCAGCCGAAGGGCTGCAGAAGAGGGATCGTCAGACCGCTCCTGGCGCACCACAGCGACACCACCAAGCTGTAAGTCAGGTCCATCGGCCCTGCTGATGAGTGCCCTTGGACAGATGGATTGCGTTTGCCACGAAAAAGGAATCGTACCGGCCCGTTCTCAGCACGTCAGCCGGAACGGGCCATGAGCAGAAGCAGCCGACTAGCTAAAATCGCAAGACGACCGAAGGACCACGTCGGCGATAGCACCGCACCCGACGGCGCCCGTGTCGCCAGTAACTACGGCAGACTCTTCTCCAGCCGCGCCGGCGGCGGCGCCGGTGGTAGTAATCTGGGTCGTAGTCTGGGTCGTAATCTTGGTCGTAGTAGCGCCGATGGTTGACCGGCTCCACTTCCGCGTGAGTACCTTCGTTGTCGAAGGCGTCTGGCACGTCGAGTTCTTCGAGAATGCCGCTTTTTGCCGCTGGAACACCGGCCAATGCGTTGATAGGCCGGACCGCGCTTGCAAAGGCTGCTGCCCCTGCAACGCCAAATATCGCTGTCAAAAAGGATCGCCGATCCATAGTAAACCTCCCAAGTTACATGAGCTGAACGAAGCGCCCGCCTGCTGAAGGAGCAGGCCCAGCGCACGGTAAAATAGAGGATTCGCCAGCCGCTCAAGCAACTCGCGAATCCTATCAGCGCAGGAAGGGACCTGGCTGCGCCGATCCAAGACATGTCAGCTAAGGACGACCGCCATTACCAGAAAGGTAACGGCTGTTGCAAAAATCGGTGCGAGCAACCATCGCGCCTGGCCAACACTTTGATCCATTTGTTCTCCCCCGTTGTGGAGAACCAACAAGCTGAAGCCCTAATCCGTTCCGCCTAGTCCAAAGGTAAGACCATTGCGTTGTACGGTCGGACTTTAGACCAATCGGATTAGACAAAGGTGCGTAGGCGGGAACGTTTACCCCGGTTCAAAGTTGGTTGCCGGGCAGTGCTGGACGATGGTCGTCGTGTGCCGGTCCTTGCAGGAGAGAAGATATGAAGATGCACTTTGTGAACACCGCCGCAGCCATGTTGCTCTTGGCGGGGATCGGCTCCGCCGCCGCTGACGACATTATCATCCAGCCGGAACAGGACACGGTCATCCGTGAGTATGTTAAGAAGCAGCCCTTGGCTTCGGTGAACCTTCCCGGCGTGGAATTGAACGTCGGGACAGCTCTGCCGGAAACTGTGGAGATCCACGAGGTCCCGAACGTCAAATACCGTTACGTGGTGGTCGACAACCGCACGGTCCTAGTCGATCCGGGCACCCGCAAGATCGTGAAAGTTTACGACTGAGATTTCGAACGAACCCACGCTCGCCACCCTTGGGTGGCGAGTGTGTGCATTCAAACGCTACTCAGCCGGACAATTCAAATTGCCACTCAGCTGGACAATGAACATGACGAACCCCGAACTCGAGAGGACGCAAGCCCTGGTTGCCCGCTTGGCTGATCTCCAAGCAAGAATGCAGGCAGCACGTCTTGTTGGTGCCGAGGTAACAACCGTCCGAAAGGTTGCAGCCACAATCGATGACGGCTTGCGACAGGCCGGCCTCACACCGTTAGAAATCGCAGAAGGTCAAGGGGAACAGTTTAGCGATACTAAATGTTCGACTGGCTATGGACAGCCGAACCGTACTCTCAGCAGATCAAGTCAGAGCAGCACGAGCCCTACTGAACTGGCCGGGTGTGCGACTTGCCGCCAAGGCCAATCTTAGCGAGATGGTGATCAGCGCTTTTGAGAACGGATACAGGAAACCGCGTCCCCACAACATCGCCGCCATCCGCAAAGCGTTTGAGGATGCCGGAATCGTTTTCACCGTCCAAGGCACTCCATCGCTAGCCCGCTCAGAAGGTGATAGCGGCCTAGCCGCCGATAATGGACGGTGGCGGGGCCGGGAGAAAAAAGGATAGCGGGGAAAAGCCCGTGTACCCACTGCACCCGATCTCTAAAGCGGCCGCTAACAAGGGCGGTTGTTCACTGACTTTGTGCTGGCGCTCACCTTTCTAAGGTGCCGCTCGAATATGGCCAGCTTCTCTTCGTAGCCGAGCCGCACTCTGGACCTGCAGCTATCGCATTTGAAACCGGCAATCGTTTTCAGCCAGGATCCCCTTCTCACCATAGGGCGTGAACAGGAGGGGCATTGGAATTCTAAAGGTACGTCGCGCAGTTCATTTGATAGAGGCACTGTGCATGTTCTCCCCAGCGGCACGGCCACTGCAACAAAGTAGAAGGAGAAATGTTTCCGGCTTCGGCCATTTACGCGGAGCAATCAGACCTAAGTCCAAATGCTGAAGGGGGCAGGCAAGCTGTTCCTTGCCCTTCGATCCGGATCGTCTCCGTGGCCTCACCATACTCGGCCGTAGCTCAAAGGCTCGTATCACCGGCCAGAACGCGCAGTTCATCCAGTGGAATGGGACAGGACCGGCAAAGCCTCGCGACCGAACTTCTCGAGATTAGACGGATCCGTTGGCCTTCCGCAGAGGCCATGGCATAACATTCGAGCTCGATCAGCTGTGTTCCTTGCCCTTCTCTATAACGCGGACCAGCCATTCTCAGCAGGCTTCGGCGGATGTTGCATCGCGGCGCGGAGGGGTTTTATTAGCTCCCCCTCATCTTGACGCTGGCGCCGGCTGCTCCAAAGTCTTGGGCATCGCTCGGGGAAGTATCAAAGTTGGCGACGAGGTCGCAGTCACGGCGATTGTGCGCGATCGCGTGTCACGCGACCGCATAAGCGTGACGATCCCCTCCTACGACTTCCCGCATTCTGTTGTCGATTCGACTTCGAAGGCTGTAATTGGCCAGCATATGGAATTGATCGGCCCTGTCACACGCATCGACGGGGACAAGGTAACCGTCAGCCTCCGGCCATTGGTGACTGTCGACGCCGAGCACGTGCGCCTGGTCGAAAGCCACGTGGCGCTTCCGCGAGCGCGAAAAAGGCCGCTCGTTGACAAAGTTTAACTTGCCTGCCCACCCAAGGAACGGCCAGTGAAACTTTACCCATCACATCGGCTCTGGTCGCCTCCCGCTAGCTGCCGGCGCGTTGCGATATCGGCGCAGTAGACGGGTTGGCATTTTCCGAACTTTCCGCCATGTCGTCGCGATGACGTTGGCGAAGGCGCTTCAGCAGATCGCGTGAGGCTTGAATCGCCCTGCGCGATTGATCCATGTTCTGGCGAAACGTGGCGCGTTCCTCCATGGACTTCTGCCACTTCAGCAAGGTGGCCGTAGTCGCAGTAGCGGCTTGAGCGATTTCTATGGGCGTTGCAACCATCGCATCCTCCCAAAAAGGCAATGGTAAACGCAATCTCTATAGGCCCAACGAAGCCCTTTCTTCAATCAAAAACGACCATACGGCATACGGCAAAATGGCTATTCGGCGGGCCGCTCGACGGCGGCTTCGTCGACCTCGGCTTCCATCTCGTCTTTGACGGTCTTGGTCTTACCAAAACCAGCCATCGCCACACCGTCAAAGCCCTGCAGCCACGCATCGGCATGTTCCTGCCAGTAAGCTGGCGCCTCACGCTCCTTGCCATCCTTGCGTGTCCGTCGTCAGGGTTTTTGAGACAGACTGCGGCCTGATTTAGGGGAGGCTCTGGCTCATCTGGGTTGGCATTTTAGGCTGCGGCTTTGCGATGCTGCAAGC